>JALFLB010000057.1 GCA_022775045.1 Agathobacter sp.
TACTAATCGGTCGAGGGCTTGATCAATGTCGTACATCTCCGATGTACGACCAGGCGACATACGAGCAGAGCGAGTATGTTGGTAAAAGCGAGTTCTGGAAGAACTTACGGTAAGTTCTGTATGAAATTTTGAAGGTATAATCCTTTGCAATAATCCTCGATAGCTCAATGGTAGAGCACTCGGCTGTTAACCGAGTTGTTGTAGGTTCGAGCCCTACTCGGGGAGTTTTTTATATAATTTAGGCTCCATGGTCAAGCGGTTAAGACATCGCCCTTTCACGGCGGTAACACGGGTTCGATTCCCGTTGGAGTCATTGACTTACGTGCCGATGTGGCTCAATTGGCAGAGCAGCTGATTTGTAATCAGCAGGTTATCGGTTCGAGTCCGATCATCGGCTTTTTTTGGACCATTAGCTCAGTTGGTTAGAGCAACCGGCTCATAACCGGTCGGTCCTGGGTTCGAGTCCCCGATGGTCCATTGTAACAATATTTTTTGTTTGCATTTGCATAGAATGTATAGTATACTATGTATTGATTTGGCCTAGTGGCTCAGTTGGTTAGAGCGCCGCCCTGTCACGGCGGAGGTCACGGGTTCGAGTCCCGTCTGGGTCGTTTGTTGTGGTCATTCTTTGATTGATTGCGTACGCAAAGCACATCGCATGGCGAGTTATTATGTGTTTTGTTTTACATGGGATCTTAGCTCAGCTGGGAGAGCATCTGCCTTACAAGCAGAGGGTCATAGGTTCGAGCCCTATAGGTCCCATTAATGCCGGCGTGGCGGAACTGGCAGACGCGCAGGACTTAAAATCCTGTTGTGGTGACACAGTACCGGTTCGATTCCGGTCGCCGGCATTACAATCTGTTTCATGGAATCAGGTTGTATCAAATTAATATGTGTGCGTAGCTCAGCTGGATAGAGCACTTGGCTACGGACCAAGGTGTCGGGGGTTCGAATCCTCTCGCGCACGTACCGAAAGAGTTCTCAGTTATGAGAACTCTTTTTAATATATAATTTCTATTATGAGAGAGGAAATCATATGCTTACTTACAATTTAGAGCAGAGAAATGGTGAGTCAAAATATTACTATATATATAAAATGATTCGCAAGGATATTGAGATGGGAAATCTAAAAAAAAATCAGAAATTACCTTCGAAACGTAGCCTTGCAGATCATTTGGGTGTTAGTTTAATTACAGTAGAAAATGCATATCAGATGCTTAAGGATGAGGGGTATATTGAACCGAGAGAAAGAAGTGGTTATTATGTTTGTGAAATTCATGCAATTGTTCCTGGAAAAGAAAAGAAACAAAAGCTACAAATGCTTCCGGAGATTACCGAGCATATTGAGGATGGGCGTTTGAGCAATACAGCTTTGAAATCATTTCCGTATTCGTTATATTTTAAGACGATACGAAGCGTAATTACAGAATATGGAGAAGAACTGCTACAGCGCTCGCCGAATGAGGGGTGTGCGATACTGCGTAACAGTATTGCAGCATATCTACTGCGGTATCGAGGTGTTTTTGCCCAGCCAGAGCAGATCATTATCGGGTCTGGGGCGGAGCATTTATATGGAACTGTTGTCCGAATATTGGGTAAGGATAAGGTATATGGAATTGAAGATCCGTCATATCATCAGATTCGAAAGGTTTATGAGGGAACAGGAGCACGTTGTGAATTACTTACCATGGGGGCGGATGGTATTGAAAGTGATTTACTGAAAAAAACACAGGCAGATGTTTTGCATGTGACGCCGTTTCATAGTTATCCTTCTGGGGTGACGGCTCCGATTGCTAAGCGCTATGAGTATTTAAAATGGTCAGAAGGGAGCCGTTTCATAGTTGAGGATGATTTTGACAGTGAGTTTTTTATGCCGGGAAAACCAATCCAGACGCTTTTTATGCTAGATGAGAGTAATTCTGTAATTTATATTAATACATTCTCAAAAAGTTTGTCACCTTCGATTCGTATGGGGTATATGATTTTGCCAGAACGTCTTTTGGAGCGCTATTATGAGACTTCAGGAGGTTTTTCCTGTACGGTCCCGGTTTTGGAACAGTATGCACTGGCAGAATTTATTAATAAAGGATATTTTGAGCAGCATTTAAACCGTGTAAGGAGAAAACGGAAAGTAGAATCATAAAATTGAAAGCTGGTAATATATTTTAAGAGAGAGTCTGGTAAGACTCTTTTTTTATATTACCAAAGAATACATTACGTATATTTTCTATTGACAAAATCCTGTGAATAGTGTATATATAACACATAAACAGTATGGATGCGCATCTGGGACTGAGGTACAAGGAAGAGGGATAAGAATGAATCAGGTATGCAGAAAAAAGAATAGGATCGAGTGGTGGTAATATGAAGATTTTACAGAATTCCGGGGAACCGATTTATCAGCAGATAGCGAATCAGTTTAAGTCTGATATTTTGGCTGGAAAGTATACTCAAGGGGAGTATCTTCCATCGATTCGTGGTCTGGCAAAAGATTTGAAAATAAGTGTGATAACGACTATGAAGGCGTATGAGGAGCTAGAGTCGGAAGGTCTTGTGACGGCGGTACAGGGCAAAGGCTTTTATGTTAACGCACAGGACAGTGAGATGCTTAGGGAACAGCATCTGCGTAAGGTAGAGGAATCACTGTTGGAAGCAATTGCAGCGGCACAGGTAGCGAGGCTTACGGATGAGGAATTAATGGAAACCATGCGTACCCTTTTGAATATGAAAGAGGAATAGAGAGGAAGGAGCAAAAATGGAATTAAGTTATGTAATAGAGGCACACAATCTTTATAAAAAATATCGTGGATTTGAATTAAGTATACCGAATATGGGAATCCCAAAGGGCTTCGCAACGGCTCTGATTGGTGAGAATGGAGCCGGTAAGACAACTCTTCTTAATATTCTTGCAGGAATCCGGCTGAATTATCAGGGACAGATCAGGTATTTCGGTCAGTACAATGATAAGGACAGAGAGGAGAATCCGATTGTAAAGGAGAAAATCGGGTATACCGGACCGGGCAATTATTATTTACCACAGTGGAAGATTGCGCAGGTGGCTAAAGTTAGTGAACTTTTATTTGACAATTTCCATGTAGACCGTTTCAATCAGTGGTGTCTAGATCTGGCAGTGACAAAAGATGCAAAGGATAAAGGAAAAAAGGTAAGTTCACTGTCTGATGGAAATCGGATGAAGCTGATGATCGCAGGGGTTCTTGCAAGAGATACCGAGCTTTTGATGATGGATGAGCCGGCATCTCCATTGGATCCGTTGATGAGAGACCGTCTTTGCGAACTGATTCGCAATTATCTCTGTGAGGATGAAGGACAGCGAAGTGTATTTTTCTCTACCCATAATATTGCAGATATGGAAAACGTTACAGACTATGCCATCATTATGGCGGGCGGAAAAATCGTTGAGTCAGGATTTGTAGAGGATTTGAAGGAAAAATACATCTTTGTGAAAGGGGAACTTTCGGATGTGCAGAGAGCTGGCGAGGTTCTTTTTACTATGAGTTCCAATAAGTATGGTTATGAAGGAATCTGTCTGGCAGATCGAATTGATCAGCTTTCTGGATGTGATATTAGTGTGGAGGTACCAAGCTTGTCCCAGATCAGTGTGGCAGTTATGAAGAACCATTCCAGATTGGCTGGATAGGAGGTAGACATGAAAAAAAGTATAAAAAGTTATCTGGTCTTTACCTCTCTCAGTTATCGGATCTGGGGTCTGGTAATTGTACCGCTGCTTCTTGCAGGTGTGACAGTCTTTGGAGTTTGTGTGGTAAAGCTGAGGGGAGCGCAGTTGTATATGATTGCCTCATATGTGCTTGTATTTGAAATATTATCCGATTATTGGTTATTTGGAGGAATTTGCGAGAAACAGACGCGGGAGATGGAATATCTGAAGACCTCACTGCGAGGAATCGGAATGTTAAAAAGAGGTCTGATTATAGATCTGCTTCGGAGAGCAGTTTATCTTCTTTTATTTTCTATATTCTGTTTTGCAGGGAGCGGACAGATGGAAAGTTTTATTATGGGAGCAGAACTTTATCTGGTTATATTAATCGGTTTAAATATTTCACGTTACCTTACAATTATCCAACAACAGCTGCTTGTAAGTATGCTGGCAATTTTTCCGATGAGTCTGCTGGGTCTGTTGGAGGGATGTCTGGAAGATAACTTCATACGCAGTACTTATATGATAGGAATGGAACTGACAATTTTATATATAGTAGCAGTTGTTGTAAGTATTATTACGGTGCAGCATGCAATGAGTCGTGTGAAAGGAAGTTATTATGAAAAAGGAACTGAGTAAAGAATTAAAATTGATTCCACATGGAATGAGTCCGAAGATGAATTTGGTGTTTATGATTTCTTTTGTAATATTGGGAATTGTATTTGAACTGTTAAATTATAAAATGTCTGTAGAGGATGTTTCGGTAACGATGGGTTTTAATCTGGGAGGAGTGTTTTTGTTCTGTGCAGCCATGTTTCCGGGACAGATGCTTATTTCTCTGGATATTGTTGCACTTGTACAGACCTCGCCCTATAAAAGGCGTTTACAGACATCGATGCTGACGGAGATTACACTCATGGGAAATCTGATCGCAATGACCTTGATTATTGTGTTGCGTGGGATTGCCTGTGCAGTTACCAACACCAGCTTTGAGAAAGGATTCGCAAGCCTTTGTATGACGGGTGTAATTGGCTTTTTTATCATGGCATTTTCTTCAGTGATGTATAAGCATTTTATCGCTTCTCTTTTAATGCTTTATGTGTTGATGATAGCAGCATCAGGTGGATATGGATATTTATCTTTCTGTATAAGCAGAGGAATCATGAATTTTTCCATTCATCCGATCTGGGTTGTGATATTGTGTTATGTGTTGATTCTGCTGGGAGCATTATTGGAAAATATTGTTGCAAAATTGTTTTATAAACATGACATTTCCAAGCTGGCTTTTGGTGCAGCTATGAAAAGGTGTGTATAAAGTAAAAGAGCCGGTCGCAAGACCGGCTCTTTTGAGGGGAGTATAAATAATTAATAAGAGGTATAACATTGAAAAGATATACATCTTTTCAAAAACATTATAATTGATTAAAAGATGGAATGCAATCAAAACTATGAATAATTTTTTAAAAGTTTGTAACACTATTCCTGTAACAAATAAATTAAAGCTGTTTTCCGTGGTTTTTCCAGGAAAACGGGAATCAGGAGGTACACTATGTCTTACAACAGTACAAACAAAAACAGTACAACAAACACCACAGGAAAAACAAGCACTTCCAACAGTTTTTCCGAACAGTCGACCAGCAAGTCTTCCAATAAGACCAGCAACAAGACCAGCAACAAGGCAACAAATCAGACTTCGGACAGCATGGACGAATCTGATTCAACCAGCAATTCTTATCGATAATTCTTGTTTGCACGTTATTCGGAAACGAATGCATAAACTTGCATAAAATAATAGAAAACAGATTATGGAGAGATATCTCTGTAATCTGTTTTCTGTTGTATAAGGGGGATACTTTGTGAGAACATTTGAAATTGTGTATGCTGCTGACGTGGAGAAATTTCTCAGTGAACATCGAGCCATCCTGATTGATATCAGGGATCGGGAAGAATATAGAAAAGGGCATTGGCCAGGGGCTGTCAATGAACCGTATGATGAGATGGAACGTGAGTTGATACGGATACCCCAAAACAGGTATCTTTTGCTCTATTGTGAGCATGGAGGGGGAAGCATGCAGATGGCCAGGAGACTTGGGCAGGAAGGCTATCAGGTGGCAACGGTTGTGGGCGGATATGAAGCAATGAAAAAAGTTAAGGAAAACTATTTCAAAAATGGCAGGAATGTGTAACAATAGAGAAGGAAAATAAGATTGATTATAAAGAGAAAGAGAATGTATGAAAACATATGAATTGGTTGCACCTTGTCATTTTGGACTTGAGGCAGTTACAAAAAGAGAAATTTATGATCTGGGATATGAAATTACCCGGGTGGAAGATGGGCGTGTCAGCTTTGCCGGTGATGCAGAAGCAATCTGTCGTGCCAATATATTTCTAAGAAGTGCGGAGCGTGTATTGCTTTTGGTGGGACGTTTTCGTGCAACAACATTTGAGGAACTGTTTGAGGGAATAAAGGCACTTCCTTGGGAGGATTATATTCCTGTGAACGGAAAATTCTGGGTGACAAAAGCGTCTTCTATCAAAAGTAAGCTTTTTAGTTCTTCGGATATTCAGTCAATTGCGAAGAAAGCAATGGTAGAGCGTATGAAACAGTCCTATCGTCTGGACTGGTTTCCGGAGGATGGTGCATCGTATCCGGTACGTATATTCCTGTTGAAGGATGAAGTGATGGTGACGCTGGATACTTCAGGGGATTCTCTTCATAAGAGGGGATACCGCCTGATGACGAGTAAGGCCCCGCTGACGGAAACGCTGGCGGCGGCGCTTATTATGCTGACGCCTTGGAAAAAAGACCGGATTTTGGTGGATCCGTTTTGCGGAAGTGGAACGTTTCCGATTGAGGCAGCTATGATGGCAGCAAATATTGCACCGGGAATGAACCGTGAATTTACAGCAGAGCAGTGGACAAACCTGATTGACCGTAAGCTTTGGTATGAGACCATTGAGGAGGCTCATGAGATGGTGAATATGAGTGTCGAAGTGGATATTCAGGGATATGACATTGATGGCGAGGTGGTCAAGGCGGCACGGGAGAATGCAAAGCGTGCAGGTGTAGATCATTTGATTCATTTTCAGCAGCGAGCGGTAGCTGATCTTCATCATCCGAAAAAATATGGTTTCATCATTACCAATCCTCCATATGGAGAGAGGCTTGAGGAGAAGGCGGATCTTCCGGCACTTTATACGCAGATTGGACAGGCATTTGCAGGATTGGATGCGTGGTCTCTCTACATGATCACGAGCTACGAGGATGCGCAGCGTTATATTGGAAGAACTGCGGACAAGAACCGAAAAATTTATAATGGCATGATTAAGACCTATTTCTATCAGTTTATGGGTCCCAAGCCGCCAAAACGAAAGTAAAGAATGAGGTAGTACATGAAATATTCAAAAAGATATATCGCTTTTACTGTGATGCTGGCGTTGATTTTTCTCCTGAAATTTCAGATTTTTGGTGTTGAAAAGTCTGAAGTTGGACAATTCCGTGGCAGTAATTTGGATCAGGATGTGTGGAATCCGATCGTGGCGAAGGATGTAAATGGAAAACCAATCAATGTGGTAATTGATAATCAGGAATATACAAGTAAAAAGACAGATTTCTATATGGATCATGATCGCAATATTATGGTACCGGTTTCGATGCTTAGAGAAGCACTTAACTGCAGCGCGTTTATATACAACGGGAAGGAACTTTTGGTGGAAAAGCACAGTGCATCTGTGTCCATGAAGCTCGACGAAAAAACGGCATTATGTAATGGTGAGGAAGTTGAGATTTCTTCACCTCTTACAAAAAAAGGAAATGATTTATATGTTAGTCTGAATGATTTGTCGAAGCTGCTCGGGTATCATTACAGTTTTGATATAGCAAATAATACGGTTACAGCTTCTGATGCGGATACAACCGCTTTGGTTCCAACGCGTTATGATATGCGCGAAAAGCAGCGGGTGTCCCAGATTTATAATCAGGGAACATATGGAACGTGTTGGGCTTTTGCTGCCACAAGCGCCCTCGAATCATCTCTTCGGCCGGAGGAGGAGCATTTGTTCTCTGTGGATCATATGAGTATGAGTAATTCCTTTTATGCCAATCAGAATGATGGTGGAGAGTATACGATGGGAATGGCTTATCTTGCGGCATGGCAGGGACCGGTCAACGAGTCGGATGATCCGTATGGTGATGGTGTAACGGATGATTCTCTGAAAGCGGTCAAACATGTTCAGGAGATGCAGATTATTGATGGTAAGGATTATGAGGGAATTAAGGAAGCGGTTTTCAAGTATGGAGGTGTGCAATCGTCACTCTACAGTACGATAAGGAGTTCGCAGGGAAGTTCTGTTTATTTTAATCAGGAAACGGCGGCATACTGTTATATTGGTACGGAAAAACCAAACCATGATATTGTGATTATTGGATGGGACGACAATTACCCAAGATCAAATTTCAATGTACCACTTGAAGGGGATGGCGCATTTATTTGTCAGAACAGCTGGGGAGAAGATTTTGGTGAAGATGGCATTTTCTATGTCTCTTACTATGATACAAACATTGGAACTCATAATGTGGTCTATACCCGTGTGGAGGATACGGACAACTACGACCATATTTATCAGAGTGATCTCTGCGGCTGGGTAGGTAAGATGGGATACGAGAATGAGCAGATTTATGGCGCAAATGTGTTTGAAGCGAAGGGAGAAGAGGAGGTTGCAGCGGCATCCTTTTACGCGACTGGTGCAAATACGGAGTATGTGGTTTATATTGTTAGAAATTTTCAAAATGAAAAATCTTTTGATGATCGGGAAAAAGTCGCGGAGGGTGTTTTGAAAAAGCCTGGGTATTATACAGTGGATTTTGACACACCAGTTGAACTGAATCAGGGGGAGCGATATGCGGTACTGGTATATATTCGCACGCCGGGAGCAAAGCACCCGATGGCAGTTGAGTATGATTCAGGTGAAAAAATTATGCAGAATGTGGATTTGAATGATGGAGAAGGATATATCAGTCTGAATGGAAAGAAGTTTACGAATGTGAAGGAAAAAAAGGATTGTAATCTTTGTATTAAAGCATTTACGAGGGATAAAGGATGGACGAAAGAGTATTAAAATGGATTACGGTCCTGACAGGATTCTTGTCTGCAGTGGTATGTGCAAGTCTGTATTTTTTTCCGGATATTCACGAGCGCGAAGTGCTTGCAGCGGAACAGCTGAAAGAAATCGGGGATGGGAATCTGATTACGACATCTGCCAATCCGGCTGAGGTTGTGGAGGATGTGGAGGATCTGGAGGCACAGCTTAAAATTGCGTTGCCGAAGGATTTGAGTGAGGATGACCTTAAAATCGAGAATGATTATATTACGCAAACGGTATATATTCATTTTGCGGGTGGGGTGGATGACTATTTTGATGAGTATGCCATTAAGGGCAGCAGTGATCATATCGCATCGCTTTCGTACTATAAGGATGGCGGGGATGGTGTGATTGCGCTTGCCCTTGACCGGGTATATGAACTGGAACAAAAATATGAGGCAGGAAGTTTATATTTGAATTTTATCAATCCTCATGATATGTACGATAAAGTAATCGTGGTGGATGCCGGACACGGAAGCCGTGCACCTGGAGCTGTCAAGTTAGGAGTGGCGGAAAAGGATATTGATCTTGCAATTCTGTTGGAATTGAGGAAAATGCTGGAGGATTGTCCGGAAAATATCAGGGTTTATTATACTCGTACTTCAGATACAAATCCGACATTTGATCAGCGTGTACAGCTTGCAAATAAATCGGATGCGGATCTTTTTATCAGCATTCATAATAATTCTGATGCAACTGGAAATTTTACACGTACAAGCGGAACACAGGTAATGTACAGTGAATCAGATAAGACAGAGCTGTCAAGCAAAAAGTTTGCACAGATTTGTCTGGACAATGTTGTAGATAGCCTTGGCAGCCGCGACAGAGGTCTGCTCAAAGGGGATAGTATTTATATTATCCGTACAAGCGAGGTGCCGGTTGCTCTGGTTGAGGTTGGATTCATGACTAATTATGATGAACTGGAAAAATTGAGGGATACAAAGTATCAGCAAAAAGCAGCAAAAGGTATATATAATGCAATTATGGAAGCTTTTCAGGAGGGATATTAAGAGATGAAAACAATTATTTTTGCAACGGGAAATCAGGATAAGATGAGGGAAATCCGTGAGATTATGGCGGACTGTGAGGTGGAGATTATTTCCATGAAGGAAGCTGGAATCAAAATTGATATTGTTGAAGATGGTGCAACCTTTGAAGAGAACTCTCTGATTAAGGCACGTGCAGTTGCTGGCTGTGCAGATGCCATTGTGCTGGCAGATGACTCAGGTTTGGAAATTGATTATCTGAATAAAGAGCCGGGGGTTTATTCTGCGCGTTACATGGGAGAGGATACTTCCTATTCAATTAAAAACCGTAACCTCATTGATCGGTTAGAGGGAGTGCCGAAGGAGAAACGTACGGCACGCTTTGTCTGTGCGATTGCCGCGGTATTGCCGGATGGACAGGAACTTGTCACCAGACAGACGATGGAAGGTTATATTGGCTGGAAACCGGAAGGGGAGAATGGATTCGGGTATGATCCGATTTTTTATCTTGATGAATTTGGCTGTTCTTCAGCAACTCTTACAAGTGAACAGAAGAATGCAATCAGCCATCGGGGAAAGGCTCTTAGGGCTATGAAGGAAATGTTGAAAAAGTATTTATAAAAATTTCAAAAAACTGTTGACATTGTGAATAGGCTGTAATATAATACTACTTGCGTCACGGGTGACGACATCAATTGAATAGCCTTCGGGGTGTGGCTCAGCTTGGCTAGAGCGCCTGGTTTGGGACCAGGAGGTCGCAGGTTCGAATCCTGTCACCCCGACTTTGCGCGGGTGTAGTTCAATGGTAGAACACCAGCCTTCCAAGCTGGATACGTGGGTTCGATTCCCATCACCCGCTTTGATATTGCGTTAAGCAGTATTGTGTGTTCGTAGCTCAGCTGGATAGAGCAACGGCCTTCTAAGCCGTGGGTCGGGGGTTCGAATCCCTTCGAGCACATTTCTTCCGACTGGAAGGCGCAAAGTGTTTTCACAGGTGATTCGTAAGAGAGATGAAGCACATGGATTATGGTGGGTATAGCGCAGTTGGTTAGCGCGCCAGATTGTGGCTCTGGAGGCCCAGGGTTCGAATCCCTGTATCCACCCTGTTGCGGTAGCAACTTAATGGGCTATCGCCAAGCGGTAAGGCACAGGATTTTGATTCCTGCATTCGTTGGTTCGAATCCAACTAGCCCAGTGTTTTATCATAAGGAGGGCCCCACGAAGTGGGAGGATGCCTTATGATATACCCAAGGAGGTCTCATGTATGGAGGATGCCTTATAGCTTACCAGACTGGGAGAATTTCCTGAATGGGAAACTAAATAAATATGGGATACTAGCTCAGTTGGTAGAGCACTTGACTTTTAATCAAGTTGTCGGGGGTTCGAATCCCCCGTGTCTCATTTCTTTAATTAATGCGAACACTGATTTTATTGGTGTTCGTGTTTTTTTGCCTGAGGATGACTTGAGAAGGTGAATAAATAAGACAGAATCATTGATATGAACCGAACATGAGGAAAGGAAGCTTTGAAAAAGCCGCATAGCAGTGTGCTATGCGGCTTTTTTAAGCGGAGATATGGTGTATTGCCTGTCGTTTCCAAACAAGGTATGTAAGAAGCAGAAGAAGACCTGTGGTAAGCCATGCGGTAGGATCGCCCAGACAGACACCCAGATAGCCAAGAGGCTTGGTTGCGAATAAGATAACCAGGTAACGGCTGACAAGCTCCACGATTCCACTGATCATTGGGACAATACCGCGACCGAGCCCCTGAAGTCCGTTGCGGTATATAAAGATCCAGGCGAGCGGAAGCATGAATGCGCTTGCAGCATATAGGTATTGCATCGCGTAGCCAATAGTTTCCGCAGAAGGCTTGCTGATAAACCAGCAAATCATATAAGGACCCGTCAGACAACAAATTGCTGCAGCTAGTCCTGCTGCTGCAAAGCAAAGGAAAAAGGCATTCTTCATGCCGCGGAAGATCCGGTCGTATTTGGCGGCCCCCAGATTCTGACCACAGTAGGTTGCCATTGCTGTGCCGAGGGTAGGCATAGTCTGTGTTGCAATGTTACTAACCTTGGAAGCTGCGGTATATGCCGCTACAACACTGGAACCAAAGACGTTGACGGCACTTTGAATAACCATTGTTCCAATCGCGGTGATGGAATAGTTGAGTGCCATCGGAATGCCAATAGAAAGCAATCGCCTGACAGAAGCGGCATCCCAGTAATAGTCTGCCCGTTTTATACGCAAAATATCATGTTTTTGAAACATAACAACAAAACAGAGAAGGGCGGAAACCCCTTGTGCGATAACTGTGGCATATGCGGCTCCGGCAGTACCGAGTTTGACCACAACAATCAGGAAAATATCCAGTGCAATATTAAGTCCGCTCGAAAGAATCAGAAAATAGAGCGGTGTACGGCTGTCTCCGATTCCGCGAAGAATTCCGGATGCAACATTATAGGCCATTGTGCAAAAAATACCGGCAAAAATGATTCGAATGTAGCTGTCTGAAAGAACAAGAATATTCTCCGGGGTATTGAGCCAGAGAAGAAGCTTGCGTGAGGCGGCAACTGTGGGGATAGTCAGGATGATGGAAACCAGAAGCGTCAGAACCAGGGAAAGCGCGACATAATGACGCAAAAGTTTCATGTCTTTGGCGCCGAACGCATGGGAGACCATTACACCGAAACCCTGAGCAATTCCATTGGCGAAGCCGAGTACGAGAAACATCAGACAGCCGGTGGAACCAACAGCAGCCAGGGCATCTTCTCCAAGATATTGTCCTACGATGACGGTGTCCACCATGTTGTAAAATTGCTGAAAGATATTTCCAAGCAGAACAGGAAGAGAAAAAAGCAAAATGATTTTCAATGGATTACCCATAGTCATATCTTTGCTCATGATGAAAACTCCTTTTCTTTTTGTTATTTTTTTGCGAAAGAAAGAGACTAACATGAAAGCTAGTCTCTTACTGCGGGCAACAGGACTTGAACCTGCACGTCATGGACACTAGAACCTAAATCTAGCGCGTCTGCCAATTCCGCCATGCCCGCGTATGTGATTTAATTGAAAGGTACTTTTTTACTATAACGACTCATTCTTAAGATGTCAACAAGTTTTTTTAGAAAATGCTTGACGAATGAAAAAAAATAATGTAACATACAAAAAGTGTTAGATACATAAGGGCTTATAGCTCAGCCGGTTAGAGCGCACGCCTGATAAGCGTGAGGTCGGTGGTTCGAGTCCACTTAAGCCCATGATTTACCGCCGTACAAAATGTACGGCGTTTTTTATAGCAATATTTTCTTTTCCTGGGACCAGAGTTCAGGGTGATCTTTGTACTGTGTGTTGATCCAGTCCACAATTTCTTTTTTGCCATCATCGGAAAAAGGTGCAGTCTGATCTATTTTCAAAGCGTCATCTGTTAAGTCAAAAATATAAGGACCAGGCCAGACCCAGGCGTGGAAGATAGCGTCACCCTCTTCCGGTTCTTCGCGCCGGATTAAAAAACGCATACCATTGATCCATCCGGTATAACTTGTTTTTTTATAGTAATTCAGATTCAATACCTCATCTACTGTCAGCATTTGTTTTCCTCCGTAAACTTTATGATTCATTTTACCACAGACTTGTATGGATGATAAGTCTGATGTAGAAAATATAAGATGACGAAAATGATTTTTTCGTGTATACTTTCTTTCTGGATGGAATGAATCCGGGGATGTAATATGAAGGAGGCAGACATGAGCATTGATTATTTACAGGAATTTCTTCCGGATCTGGAGGAGTTTCGTGAGAAAACAATGAAATTTCATAATGGGGAGATGACAGTTCCGGAGTATAAAAGTTTTTCCGGCGGCTTTGGCAGTTATGCACAGCGTGGCGGGAAAAAACATATGTTGCGTTTGCGCATGGCGGGGGGAAGGATTACGAAGGAACGTCTGGCATTTATTTGTAGTGCGATTAGAAAGTATGACATTGATATGGTGAAGCTGACGACATGTCAGTCCGTTCAATTCCACAATCTCGAAGCAGAGGACCTGTGTGTGTTGATTGAGGAGGCATGGAAGGCAGGAATGATTTCCCGCGGCGGTGGGGGCGATTTTCCGCGTAATGTTATGGCATCAACACTTTCCGGGGTGGAAGAAGGAGAATACTTTGATGTGCAGCCATATGCGCAGGAGATGGGAGAATATCTGATGCAGTTTATCAAAGCGGTAAAATTTCCGCGGAAACTGAAGGTATGTTTTTCCAATTCGCCGAAAAATGATGTACATGCAACATTTCGTGATCTGGGATTTGTGGCAAATGAAGACCATACCTTTGATGTGTATGCAGCTGGTGGTCTGGGCAATCGCCCTGCACTTGGGGTAAGGGTGGCGGAGCACATTGCACCGGAGAAAGTCTGTTATTATGCTAAAGCGATGGTGAATACATTTGTCACATACGGAAATTATGAGAATCGTGGGCGGGCAAGAACGCGTTTTATGCAGGAAACATTGGGAACGGAAGGGTTTGTTCGTGCATATCGGGAGAAACTGGCGGAAGTCATGGAAAGCGAGAAACTTGATATTTCCGTAGAGGAACATGAGATTAAGAAAGCGGCAACAAAAGATTTTCTGAAGCATCCACGTGCAATATCGCAGAAACAGGAGGGACTGTATGCAGTGTTTTATCAGCCGATAGGAGGAATGATTGCTCCGAATAAGCTGTTTATGCTTGAAGAGGCAATTCGAGATATGGAGCAGGTGGAAATCCGACTGACGCCGGAGGAAGGAATGTACATCATCAATTGTAATTCCGCTGAGGCACAGCAGATTCTGGATCTGACGAAGGATGGAGCCAATACTCTGTTTGAGACATCAGTGGCCTGTGTGGGCAATTCCATCTGTCAGGTTGGTGTAGGAAACTCTCAGGAACTGTTGCGGTTGTGTGTGGATGCTGTAGGAAAAGAAAAGTTTGCGGATGGAATTTTGCCGCAGATTCATATTAGTGGATGTCCGTCCTCGTGTGCCGCGCATCAGATTGGAACAATTGGTTTTCGGGGCGCAGTAAAGCAGTCACCGGAGGGCCCGAAGCCGGCCTTTGCGATCTTCATTGACGGATGTGATAAGCAGGGCGGGGAGGTAATTTCCGAGGCAGGTAAAGCAATGGCCGTGGAAGATATTCCGCGATTTCTGGTGGAACTGGGAAACATAATTGTAGCGGACCATTCGACGTATACCGTATGGGCGGCAGAGAATCATGCAAGGCTTGAGGAATTGATTGCGAAGTATACAGGGTGATGAATATGTTTGGGAAAAATGATGAACTGGACGGGATAAGGACAGCTTTAGCAGCCATGGAATGCGATATGAGTGCATTCCGCGGCTGGCAGAAGCAGTATGAGAGGGTAAAGCGTCAATATGCGGTTGTACAGCAACGGTATGAGAGTGCAAGGCAAATCTTGCAGACGGTGGAGAAAGATGTCTTGTGTATGGAAAAAATACTGACGGAGCAGATGGCGCCGGATAAAAAGGCTTTTGCACAGTTTTTGAGGGAATTAAAACGTCTGCAGAACAGTTTTGACCATGAGTTTTTGATCAGCAGGGAGGATCAGGAATTTCACTCTACTTATGATACAATTTTAAAACTGGGTGTAAAAGCACTTGAAACATCGTCTGACCGGATTATTCTGCAGAGTGAGATTGAAAATTTGCTTGCATTGCTGAGAGAAAATCTGGAAAAAGAGCCGCCTAATATGGCAGAACTCAGTTTTTTTTATCTGAACCGGACAGATCAGGAGCTTTCCGAACTGCCGCCGGCGGATCGATTGAAAAAGATTTCTGAAGTGTATGCAGAAGAATTTTTTGAGCCGGTGGTACATATGGTTGAGAACGCTATTGTTAGGGCGGATGAGAGAAGGACTGTTCTTGGGGAGAATGCTGATCGCAAGAGTCAAAAGCTGCTTAATGAAATAGAGGCACTTCCGAAGCAAACAGTGGAAGGAATGACTGCGAGGGAGCGGGCTGTGAGATTGCTTTTGGATGTGTTGGAGGTATAAAAAATTGTTTCAGGATTGGAGGAGAAGCAATGGAACGAAGACCCATGCCGGGACAGAAATACCGGCATTTTAAAAATAAACTGTATCAGGTAGTTGCTGTTGCACAGCATTCAGAGACCGGAGAAGAGCTGGTTATCTATCAGGCATTGTATGGTGATTTTTCGGTGTATGCAAGACCGCTTGCTATGTTTACAAGTGAGGTGGATCATGAGAAGTATCCGGATGTGCGGCAGAAATATCGCTTTGAACTGGTGAAAGAAGAGACGCCTGTGTCTCCGATTCAACAGCAGAGTCTGGATCAGGCAGATGCTGTATGGAGAGAGAAGGAAAACGTCGCTTCGAATGAGCCTGAAGTTCATCCCAAGCTTATGGCTTTTTTAGAAGCGGACAGTTTTGAGGATAAGTATAATATTCTGGTATCGATGCGGGACATTGTTACGAATTCTATGATTGATACGATGGCCGTTGTCATGGATGTTGTCATTCCGGAAGGAGATCTGGACAAGCGCTATGATGATTTAAAATATGTGATTCGCACCAGGCAGCAGTATGAATTTGCAAACAGATTGCGTTAAAGGTGCATCTGGCTTAAGTAACTGTTGTGGTATTTTCCGGAGTTTGTTACATCCTCGCCGAACCAATCTGGCGGGGAGAATGAGTTCGCTTCTTCAATACTTTCAAACTCAACTTCTACCAGAGTGAGTGGTGCAAGGTCATTTTCGAAGATATCCAGCTCGGCAGTTAGTGTCTGGTTAAGGGGAATCAGATAGCGGGTTTTAGCGATGAGCAATCCGTCAATCTTTGGTAAAAGATGCTCGTAGGATTCTTTGGTAAGCGGCAGGTTGTATTCCTCCCGAACCATCATTCCTCCTCCTTTGTAGGTTAGATAGTAATCATCGTTGGAGCGTCGGATGCGGACGACTGGATTGGTGCACAGATAACCCTGTGCAATTTTTCTGCTTTCGTAACTCTCCAGATGTTCTGGAATGGCCTTTACTAAATATTTGCGTTCTATTTCCATGAAGTGATTCTCCTTTAAGGGTATTATGTCCATTTATAAAGTAGTATAGTATAGGTGGGGAAAAAGAACAAGAAGTATGGTGTTTTTCAGATGAAATTATGATATACTAAACAGTAATGGTAAGGGAAGGAGAACGGAATATGAGTAAAATCGCTATTTTTATGGCAGATGGTTGTGAGGAAATAGAGGGTCTGACCGTGGTAGATATTGCGAGGAGAGCGGGAATTGAGATTGAAACTATTTCAATTACGGGACAGAAGAAAGTGACCAGTTCCCACAAGGTGACATTTGAAACGGATACGACAAGTGAACAGGCAGACTTTTCAGCGTACGATGGAATTGTTCTGCCGGGCGGTATGCCGGGAACACTTCATCTGGGCGAAAATGATACGGTGAAGCGTGTGATTAAAGAGTATGCGGGGGCTGGCAAGCTGGTTGCTGCAATCTGTGCTGCACCGAGTGTCCTTGGACAGGAGGGGCTTCTGGAGGGGAAAAAGGCAGTCTGTCATCCTGGGTTTGAGGACAAACTGACAGGCGCAAAGGTATGTTTTGAACCGATAATGCGGGATGGTAATATTATCACAAGCCGGGGGATGGGGACTGCGATTCCATTTGCACTGGAAATTGTACGCTATTTTGCGGATGATGCAGCAGTGGACAAGATCAAGACAGGACTTGTTTATGCATAAGACAGATTAGGGTTACGGACAATCAGCAAAGCCGCCACACTTGCAAAATTGCAAGTGCGACGGCTTTGCTTTTATATCGAGCTGAGCTTATTTCATCTGCTCTTCCTGCTTCATGATCATTTTCTTGACCATCTCACCACCGATAGAACCAGCCTGCTTAGAAGTTAAGTCACCGTTATAACCGTCCTTTAATGGGACTCCAAGCTCGCTTGCTACCTCTTCTTTGAAACGCTTCATTGCGTCCTTTGCCTCCGGTACTGCCATACGGTTAGAACCGGATGTGTTGTTTGTTGATGCCATATATATCACCTCCTTGATTTGTAGATGCCGATAATCATAGTGATTGCCGACTGACACATAAGCTTATGCATGTCGGCAAACCTCTTGTCAACTTGCTGTCTCATGTGCTTGAGAATAGTGTAGCCAGAAAAAGTGAAAATATGAGATTGGAAGGTTGACAATTATTGGCAGGTGTTTTTTTGTACACTTCAAAAAATATGAAAAAAGTCTTGGCAAATGAATATTCCTTATGCTATAATGCTTAAATGGCTGTAGTGGTCGCAGTATGCCTATTTTAAGGGCAGACGAAGAAATAAGATTGTACATGGAATTGATATATATTTAAGGAGGAAACAGTTAGAATGAGTGTACAGGTTGAAAATTTAGAGAAGAATATGGCAAAGCTTACCATCGAGGTTTCGGCTGAAGAGCTGGAGAAGGCAATCGAGGTTGCTTACAAGAAACAGAAGAATCAGATCAGTGTTCCTGGTTTCCGTAAAGGAAAGGTTCCAAGAGCCATGATCGAGAAGATGTATGGCGCAGGCGTATTCTATGAAGATGCAGCCAACACCCTGATGCAGCAGAATTATCCGTCAGCAGTAGATGAGAGCGGTATTGATATCGTATCCCGTCCGACAGTTGATATTGTGCAGATCGAGCAGGGTAAACCGTTTATCTTTACTGCAGAGGTTGCTGTTAAGCCGGAAGTGACACTCGGTAAGTATATGGGAGTAACTGTTACAAAGATTGACACTTCTGTATCCGATGAGGAAGTGGAAGCTGCTTTAGAGAAAGAGCGTAATAACAATGCCAGAACAATCACGGTGACAGACAGACCGGTTGCAGAGGGTGATACTGCAGTCATTGATTTTGAGGGATTTGTTGACGGTGTTGCATTTGAAGGTGGCAAAGGAGAGAATCATCCGTTAGAGATTGGTTCTCATACATTTATTGATAATTTTGAGGAGCAGCTGATTGGTAAGAATGCCGGTGATGAGGTTGAAGTTAATGTGACATTCCCTGAGCAGTATCAGGCAGCAGAACTTGCTGGAAAGCCGGCACTTTTCAAGGTTAAGATTAATGAAATTAAGGCGAAGGAGCTTCCGGAGCTGGATGATGAGTTTGCACAGGATGTATCTGAATTTGATACATTAGCTGAATATAAGGAGAGTCTCAAGAAGAATTTAGAGGAGCAGAAGCAGAACGAGGCAAAGAGAACAAAGGAAGACGAGGCAATCCAGAAGATTATTGACAAGTCCAAGATGGATCTGCCAGAGGCGATGATCGATACCCAGTGTGAGACAATGTTGGAAGAGTTTGCACAGAGAATTGCACAGAGTGGATTGTCTATGGAACAGTATTTACAGTTTTCTGGACTTACAGTCGATGGACTGAAGGAGCAGGTTCGTCCGGAGGCAATATCCCGTATTCAAAGTAGTCTTGTTCTCGAGCAGATTGCCAAGGAGGAGAATATTGAGGTATCGGATGAGGATGTAGATGCTGAAATCGAGAAGATGGCAGCTGGCTATGGAATGGAAGCCGATAAGCTTAAGGAGTACATGGGAGAGGCACAGAGAGATTCCATGAAGAAGGAGCTTGCAATCACCAAGGCTGTAGATCTTATCATGGACAATGTTAAGGAGAGAGCTAAGGCTAAGAGTAAGAAAGAAAAGGAAGCAGAGGCAGCAGAGGAATAGTCTTTGCGTTATCGGAGTAAACGAGGTGGACTGGTCTGGGGAAACCAGACCGGTCTTTTACACTTTTGTGGTCAATCGATGATTGGTCATACAATTATATAGATGGAGGCGTTTTTGTATGAGTTTAGTACCTTATGTCATTGAGCAGACGAGCAGAGGCGAGAGAAATTATGACATTTATTCCCGCTTATTAAAGGACAGAATTATTTTCTTGGGGGAAGAGGTTAATGAGACAACGGCAAGTTTGACGGTTGCGCAGCTTTTGTTTTTGGAGTCAGAGGATCCGAATAAGGATATTCAGCTGTATATCAATTCTCCGGGAGGAATGGTTACGGCAGGTATGGCAATTTATGATACCATGCAGTATATCAAGTGTGATGTTTCCACCATCTGCATTGGATTGGCGGCCAGCATGGGAGCCTTCCTGTTAGCGGGGGGAGCTAAGGGCAAACGCTTTGCGCTTCCAAATTCGGAGATTATGATTCATCAGCCATCTGGTGGAGCTAAGGGGCAGGCAACTGAGATTGAGATTGCAGCAGAGAATATTTTAAAGACAAAAAGACGCTTGAACGAAATTCTTGCAGCGAATACCGGAAAGCCATATGAAGTGATTGCGGCTGATACGGAGAGGGATCACTATATGTCTGCGCAGGAAGCAGCGGATTATGGCTTGATTGATGGAGTGATTACGAATCGATAAGAATCTGGCTGGACCAGATATGTGCCTCCGGCAGACCGCCGGAGGCATTGTTGAATAGAAAGTAAACAATGTTCAAACAGAAATATGGAGTAGACTATGACAGGAAAGAATGATGGAAAAATTCGCTGCTCTTTTTGCGGCAAGACACAGGATCAGGTTGGAAGACTGATTTCCGGACCAAACGGCGCTTTCATTTGTGATGAATGTGTTGATATCTGTGCAGAGATTATTGAGGAAGAAAATCTGGATGAAAAAGAAGGATCTTCGCCAAAGGAGGAAATCAATCTTTTAAAACCGGAGGAACTGAAGGCCTTTTTGGACGATTATGTGATTGGACAGGATCAGGCAAAGAAAGTACTTTCTGTTGCAGTATACAATCATTATAAGCGTGTGCTTGCAGGCGGAGATCTGGGGGTAGAGTTACAAAAGAGTAATATTTTGATGCTGGGACCAACCGGTTCCGGAAAGACGCTTTTGGCACAGACACTTGCCCGTGTGATTAACGTGCCATTTGCAATCGCAGATGCAACAACGCTGACAGAGGCAGGATATGTAGGAGAGGATGTCGAGAATATTCTTTTGAAATTGATTCAGGCAGCAGATTATGATGTGGAGCGTGCACAGCACGGCATTGTATATATTGATGAGATCGATAAGATTACAAAAAAGTCAGAAAATGTATCAATTACAAGAGATGTATCCGGAGAAGGGGTTCAGCAGGCTCTGCTAAAAATACTTGAGGGAACGATTGCATCGGTTCCGCCGCAGGGAGGACGCAAACACCCGCAGCAGGAATTGATTCCGATTGATACCACCAATATTCTGTTTATTTGCGGTGGAGCATTTGATGGCCTGGAGAAAATTGTGGAGTCCCGTATGGATGCCTCTGCAATCGGATTTAATGCTGAGGTAAGATCAAAGTCGGATATCAATGTAGGTGATGCATTTAAGCGTGCACTGCCACAGGATTTTGTGAAGTTTGGATTAATTCCGGAATTTATTGGTCGTGTGCCAATCACGGTATCACTGGATTCACTGGATCGCGATGCGCTGATTCGTATTTTGAAGGAGCCAAAGAATTCTCTTGTTAAGCAGTATACCAAGTTGCTGGAATTGGACGGGGTAGGACTTGAGTTTGAGGAGAGTGCAATTGAGGCAATTGCGGATAAGGCATTGGAACGTAAGACCGGAGCACGTGGCCTTCGTGCAATTATGGAGGCGGTTATGCTCGATCTGATGTACCGTGTGCCTTCTGATGAATCCATTAGCCGGTGTGTGATTGATAAGGAACTTGTCGAGAAGAATCTTGCTCTGGATGGAGAAGAGGTTCTTGGCATTACAGAGGAACTTGCGTCTTAAGGAGCAGATACAAGTGGAAAATAAGATAGTAACGATGTCTGCGGTCGCCCTGCGCGGAATTACACTTCTGCCGGGGATGATCGCGCATTTTGATATTAGCAGAGATCGTTCCATCAAGGCAGTTGAGACTGCAATGAGGGAGGATCAGCAGATTTTTCTTATAACACAAAAGAATGCGGAAAAGGACGATCCTGGAATTGAGGATCTATTTCAAATGGGGATTACTGCGTCTATTAAGCAGGTAGTCAAATTACAGAATGATATTGTTCGTGTTCTGGTCGAGGGAACAAACCGTGCACAGATTGAGGAATTAATCGATGATTCGCCGTGTTTGAAAATGCGGATTATTTTTTATGAAACTTCTGAGGAAGAGACACTTTCGGAGCAGGTGCAGTCTGCGATGATTCTGAGTGTACAGGAGACCTTTGGCAAGTATGCAAAGATTCACGGCAAGATTGGAAAGGATGTGCTTCATCAGGTCAATGAGGCAACAGAGCTGGCAACACTTCTTGATTATGTCGGAAATAATCTACCAGTGCATTATAAGAAGAAGCAGAAGATTCTTGATGAAGTGGCGTTGACATCGCGCTATGAAGTGTTACTTGCCATGCTTTTGCAGGAGATAGAGGTTCTTGCACTTAAAAGTGACTTTCAGAAGAAGGTTCAGCAGCGGGTTGAGAAACATCAAAAGGAGTATGTTCTGCGTGAACAGATGGCACTCATTCGCGAAGAATTAGGAGAAACCAATACAGAATCGGATGCAGAAGAGTACGAGAAAAGATTGAAAGAACTGAAAGCCTCCGACAAAATTAAGGAGCGTATTCATAGAGAGATTCAGCGTTTTAAGGGTATCAGTGCAAGCTCTTCGGAAAGCACGGTCAGCCGCAGCTATATTGAGACGCTTCTGGAACTGCCATGGGATAAGACTTCGGAAGACAACAGGGATCTTGCTCACGCAAAGATGGTTCTGGATGAGGACCATTATGGTCTGGATAAAGTAAAGGAGCGTGTGTTGGAGTTCTTGGCAGTTCGTAATCTGACAGGGAAGGGCGAGAGCCCGATTATTTGTCTGGTTGGACCGCCGGGAACAGGAAAGACAAGTATTGCCCGTTCCATTGCTCGTGCGTTGGATAAGAAATACGTTCGTATTTCTCTGGGAGGCGTGCGGGACGAGGCGGAGATCCGCGGGCACAGGAGAACCTATGTGGGTGCGATGCCGGGGCGGATTGTTGCCGGACTCCGTAGCGCAGGAGTGAAGAATCCACTGATGCTGTTGGATGAGATTGACAAGATGAGCAGTGATTACAAGGGAGATACTGCATCGGCGATGCTGGAGGTGCTTGATGCCGAGCAGAACCACAGGTTTTGTGATCATTACGTGGAGCTGCCGGTTGATCTGTCGGAGGTTTTGTTCATTGCGAGTGCTAATTCAACGCAGGAGATTCCGGGACCACTTTTGGATCGTATGGAGATCATTGAGGTAAGCAGTTATACGGAAAATGAAAAATTCCATATTGCAAAGGAGCATTTGATTGCAAAGCAGTTGTCACGAAATGGAATTAAGAATGGGCAGCTTAAGATTACAGATAAGGCAATAAAAGAAATTGTTTCTTCTTATACAAGAGAAGCGGGTGTGCGTTCTCTAGAGAGACGACTAGGTGAAATCTGCCGCAAGAGTGCAAGGAAGCTTTATGAGGGAAAAGAAGAGATAATACGTGTTACGGGAACAAATCTGGAAGAATTTTTAGGTAAGCCAAAGTACCGCAAAGATAAGAAAAACAAAAAGAATGAAGTTGGTATTGTACGTGGACTTGCATGGACCAGTGTGGGCGGTGTGACCCTGGAGATCGAAGTAAACATCATGCCGGGGAAGGGAGAACTGGTATTAACCGGAAAGCTTGGAGATGTGATGAAGGAATCTGCACAGGCAGGAATCAGTTATATTCGTTCGATTAGTTCCGATTATAATGTACAACCGGAATTCTTTAAAGAAAATGATATTCATATACATATCCCGGAGGGAGCGGTACCGAAGGATGGTCCGTCTGCGGGAATTACGATGGCAACAGCGATGCTTTCTGCAATCACGAAGACGCCGGTTCGTGCAGATATTGCGATGACTGGGGAAATTACGTTACGGGGACGGATATTGCCTATTGGAGGACTTAAGGAAAAGTTGTTGGCGGCAAAGAATGCAGGAATGTGCACCGTCTGTGTACCCAAAGAGAATGAGAAAGATTTGAGTGAGATTTCCGAGGAGATTATTGGAGGAATGGAAATCCTTCCTGTGGAGCATATGGATCAGGTCATTAAGGCTGCTTTTGACTAATTATATAAAAGTGGAGGGAAGAATGGTCATTAAGAATGTGAATTTGGAAACTGTGTGTGGCATTACCAGCACGATTCCGGACAATGCGCTGGACGAGGTGGCTTTTGCCGGAAAATCCAACGTGGGAAAGTCTTCGTTGATCAATGCGCTGATGAACCGGAAAGCATTGGCGCGTACATCTTCTCAGCCGGGGAAGACGCAGACAATCAATTTCTATAACATTAATGATGCCATGTATCTGGTGGATTTGCCAGGCTATGGCTATGCTAATGCAAATATAGAGATTAAGGCAAAGTGGGGACAGATGATAGAAAATTATCTGCATACATCCAAACGTCTCAAAGCGGTGTTTCTTTTGATTGACATTCGCCACAATCCTTCCGAGAATGATCAGCTGATGTATGAGTGGATGGTTCATCAGGGATTTGCACCAGTTATCATTGCAACGAAGGCTGATAAGCTGAAACGAAGTCAGCTTTTATGTCATGTTCAGATGATTCGGGAAGTACTTGGAGTCGAGCCGGATACGGTGGTGATTCCTTTTTCGGCAGAGACAAAGCAGGGAAGAGAAGAAATCTGGGAGATGATTGAAGCTTTCGTGGATATGCCGGAAGTTGTTACCAGGGGAGAAACTAAGACAGACAAATCTAAGAATACAGAAATCTCAGATGATAAACCAGCAAGAAAGCCGCGCTGGAAATCGACGGACCGGCCGGTTGCAAAGAAAAAGAAAAAGGCAATCAGTAGGAAGAAAACCAAAAGAAAGTGAAAAGGGCAATGAAGAATAAATATGTTTTTGTTGCAGTGATGCTTTGTGCAATTCTGTTTTTGGGAATGGGGCTGACGAATCTTTATGTGTGGGAGGTCAAAGAACAGGATGAGGTTTCGGACATCACGATTGTGACATCTTTTTATCCAATGTATATTGCAACGTTGAATGTGGTGGGAGATACTGACCATGTGATTCTTAAGAATCTCAGCGAGCCGCAGACCGGATGCCTGCATGATTTTCAGCTTACACCGAAGGATATGAAGCTGCTAAGTACTGCGGATGTATTCGTAATCAACGGTGGTGGAATTGAGTCCTTCATGGAGGAGGTCGCTGCTGCTTATCCACAGCTGACAGTGATAGAAGCGTGTGAGAATACGAAGCTTCTTGCTGATGAAGGTGAGAAAAATGCGCATGCGTGGATGAGCATTGCAGCTTATGAAAGCCAGGTGAAGACCATCGTAGAGGCTCTTTCTGAGGTGGATCCGGTGCATAAAGGGCAGTACCAAAAAAATGCTTTCAATTATGTGAAAAAGCTGGATTCTTTGAAGAAGCGCCAGAAGGCAATTGCCGAAGCTGCAAGTGGTCAGCATGTGATTTTGTTTCATGAAGCATATGACTATGTTGCTGATGATTATGGACTTAAGGTCAGTTGTGTGCTGGATCTTGATGAGGAGCGTCAGGTCAGCGCAGGGGAGGTATCCGATGTGTTGGCAGCCATTGAACGTGATCATGTAAATGTTATATTTGCGGAGGAACTCTATGGAAAGAGTATTGGAGAGACGGTGCAGAAAGAAGCCGATGTGCAGGTGATCTATTTAAATCCGCTTAATCGAGGCGATTATGATAAGGACAGTTATATTGATGGAATGTCTGAGAATTTAAGGCTGCTGGAGCAGTGTTTTGGTGTGCAGGAATAGGAAAGGAGCAAAAATGCGTAAGATTATCTCACCTTGCGGGCTTCATTGTATCAAAGTAAATCATCTGGGGGTTCGCTTTAATGATCAGGTTGTGCTTGAAGATATTAATCTGCATATTCATTGCGGTTCGCTTAATGCGATTATTGGAAAGAATGGGGCAGGAAAATCTACGCTGATCCGGGCGATGCTGGATGACATTCCGCATACTGGGGAGATAGAATTTCGCGATACAAAAGATGGTCGTATGCAGCGATTAAAGATTGGTTATGTGCCACAATCTGTCAATATTGAGAAAAATACGCCAGTGAGTGTCTATGATCTTCTGGCCAGTTATGAGTCCCGGTATCCGGTCTTCTTGCCGAAGAGCCGGAAACTTTATGAGAAGATACGCAAAAGTCTGCGTGTTTTTGAGGCGGAGGATCTTATTGATAAGCAGGTGTGCAATCTCTCCGGTGGACAGTTGCAAAGAGTACTGTTGTCACTTGCAATAATGGATGAGCCAAATCTTCTGCTATTGGACGAGCCGGTTTCCGGAATTGATCAAAACGGTATGGAATTGTTTTTTAGGACAATGGATTATCTGAAAAAACACTATGATTTGGCCATCATTTTGATTTCTCATGATTTGGATTATGTTGCAAAATATGCGGATCACGTGGTTCTTCTGGATCGAACCATACAAAAACAGGGTACGGTAAAGGAAGTTTATGAAAGTGCGGAATTTGAGAAAATGTTCTCCATCGGAAACGAAGAGGCATGGATAAAGGAGGAGCAAGACAATGATTAACTGGACCTCCTGGCTGGATTATGGTTTTATGCGAAGTGCTTTGCTGGCAATTTTGATTATCACTCCGCTTTTTGGGTTGTTGGGGACCATGATCGTCAATAAAAAAATGGCATACTTTTCCGATGCGTTGGGGCATTCTGCACTCACCGGTATTGCGGTAGGGGTCGTGTGTGGGGTGGCGGATACAAATCTTTCCATGGTTATTTTTGCAATTGTGTTTGCGCTGCTCCTAAACAAAATCGGCAGTAAGAATAGCTCATCAACCGACACGATTATTTCGGTATTTTCTTCCTGTTCAGTTGCAGTTGGTTTGGCAATTTTATCAAAGGGCGGTAATTTCAGCAAATATTCCAGCATTCTTGTAGGTGATGTGCTCAGTATTACGAATCGTGAAATTGTCTATCTTCTTGCAATCTTTGCTGTGACAATTATTTTCTGGCTGGTTTGCTTTAACTGGCTGAATGCCATCTGCATTCACCGTGCATTGGCGGGGAGCAAACATATTCCGGTACATCTGATGGACAACATTTTTGCAGTCCTTGTTGCATTGATTGTGATGCTTTCCATCAAGTGGGTAGGTATTTTGATTATTAATGCATTGCTGATTCTTCCGGCGGCGTCGAGCCGTAATATTTCAGTCAATATGCGGGAGTATCATTTGTTCTCATTGATTTTTTCCGTTTTTTCGGGAATTCTGGGACTCATCCTGTCGTTTTATACGAATGTTGCCACAGGACCAATGATTGTGATTCTTGCATCTGTTATTTATTTTGTAACTTATATTTTTGGACGAAAGTGTAAAGAATAGTTATCTGGAGATGAAGTTTGACGGTTTGTATTTTTTATGATACAATTATTGTATACAAAATACAGAGGAAATACAAATGGATGAGATTACACTGAAAGCATTGGCAAAAATCAATCTTGGACTTGATGTGGTGAGAAGAAGAGAGGATGGATATCATGAGGTTCGTATGGTCATGCAGACGATTCATCTGTATGATCGGCTAACGATTCAAAAGAGTCAGACTCCGGGAATTCAAATTCATACAAATTTGTCATTTTTGCCGGTAAATGAGAATAATCTGGTGTATCGTGCGGGCAAACTTCTAATGGATGAGTTCGGTATCACGGATGGGGTGACAGTGAATTTGGTCAAGAGAATTCCGGTGGCAGCAGGCATGGCTGGTGGAAGTACGGATGCAGCAGCAATGCTGTATGGACTGAATCAGGTGTTTGATCTTGGATTATCCCGCAGAGAACTGATGGAGCGTGGCGTTAAAATCGGCGCAGATGTGCCATATTGTATTATGCGAGGGACTGCTTTGGCTGAAGGGATTGGGGAAAAGTTATCTGTCCTTCCGCCAATGGTTAAATGCCCTGTTCTGATTGCAAAGCCATCAGTGTCCGTATCGACAAAGTTTGTTTATCAAAATTTGCAATTGGATGCGAATACCATGCATCCAAATATTGATGCATTAATTCGGGATATTCGCAAACAGGACTTAGATGGTATTTGCGCAGATACGGGGAATATTCTTGAGACAGTTACGATTCCGCAATATCCGGTGATTGCGCAGATTAAGGAGCAGATGATAAAATCCGGTGCGGCAGCTGCCATGATGAGCGGGAGTGGGCCGACGGTGTTTGGCCTTTTTCGTGATGAAGAGACAGCCAGACATGCTCTGGTGGATATGAAGAGTTCTTCACTTGCCAGACAGGTGTATCTTACCAATATATATAACAACAGACGAAAATAAGAATGGAGTATGTTATGACAGATGATTTAACGCTTCATATGGATGCGTATCTGCCGCTGAGAGATGTTGTATTTAATACGTTACGTGAAGCAATTTTAAAAGGTGATCTCAAACCGGGGGAGCGTTTGATGGAACTACAGCTTGCAGATAAGCTGGGGGTCAGCCGAACACCCATAAGGGAAGCAATACGTATGTTAGAGCAAGAGGGACTTGCTGTTACGATGCCACGTAAGGGTGCAGAAGTCGCAAAAATGACATTAAAAGATATGGAGGATGCCCTTGAGATTCGCGAGGCGCTTGATGAGCTTGCCGTGCGCATTGCCTGCGAGAAAATTACAGAGGAACAGCTGAAGCATCTGATTGATGTTAAGGAACAGTTTGAGACCAGTACACGCACAGGCGATGTCAAGAAGATTGCGGAAGCAGATGTGAGTTTTCACGATGCAATCTATGAGGCAACAGATAACCCGAAGCTGGTAGCGCTTCTTAATAATTTGAGGGAGCAAATTTACCGCTATCGAGTGGAATATATTAAGGATCCGAAAAATTATCCGGTACTCATTGCAGAACACCAAGCGATTGTTGAAGGGCTTAAGAACCGTGATAAGCATGCAGCAACGCTTGCAATGGAGGAGCATGTAAAGAATCAGGCAGTTGCGGTAAAAGATGTGATTCAGCGACAGGAGTAATTTCAGACTGCATGTATAAAAATACAAAATATGGAAATAGTAAGGACAGGTGTAAAGAGCCTGTCTTTTTTGTGTTCTCAGACAGTTGCATGATAATAAGAGGGAGGAAGTATGCCGAAAACGAAGACGAAAATATCGGAAAATCTTGAGAAGAATATTGCAGTATATGAGGAGATTTTCTCGGATTGTGCGGATATTAAAATGAAAAGAATGCGGCTGGGATTCGGAAAGGGGATAAGCTGTTTTCTTGCTTATGTTGAAGTCGTCGTCAGCAACACACTTCTGGAGACGACCGCACTTGGACGTTTGATGGCGGTTCTCGGACAGATGCCGGAAAATCGGATTCATGAGGTGCTGGATCAGAATGCCCTTGGAATTGCAGATGTCACGTCTTATGACTATATAGAAGATGCAGCTTTAGGAATGCTGACTGGAGATGCAATCCTTTTTGTAGATGGTTATGTCCATGCTCTGAAAATTGCGGACAAGGGCTATCCGGGAATGGACGTGGGGGAGCCGGATTCGGAAAAGGTCATTCGTGGATCCAAGGAAGGGTTTACGGATTCCATCAAAACCAACACGGCTTTGATCCGTAAGCGTATCCGCTCTCCCCGGGTAAAGGTGCAGGAGCTGAATAAGGGGGTGAGGTCCCATACGGCAGTGGATCTGGTATATATGGAGGATCTCGCATATCCTTCTGTAATAGAAGAGATTAAACGCAGACTT
The DNA here is from genome assembly GCA_022775045.1 of Agathobacter sp. GTDB lineage: Bacteria > Bacillota > Clostridia > Lachnospirales > Lachnospiraceae > Roseburia. The sequence continues at coordinate 29,575 of JALFLB010000057.1, forward strand.
TCAGACTATGAGATAGATGGAATTTTAGACAGTGGAATCATTGAACAGTTAGCGGAAAAAAAATGGTATTCGCCGTTTCCCCAGTTTCAGACAACCCAGAGACCGGATCGTGCGGCAGTTGCAATTCTTGAGGGACGGGTGGTACTACTTAGCGATAATTCTCCCACGGCTCTGATTCTTCCAACTGATTTTAATTCGTTTTTAAAGACCAGTGATGATTATTATAATCGGTTTGGGGTGGCAACTTTTGCGCGGATCCTTCGTTACATGGCTGCTTTTTTTGCTATGGCACTGCCGGGACTGTATCTTGCCGTAACGAATTTTCATACGCAGATCCTTCCGACACCGCTTCTGCTTTCCTTTTGGGAAGCCCGCATCGGGGTACCGTTTCCGGCAGCCCTTGAAGTCATTCTGATGGAAATATCGTTTGAACTACTGAGGGAGGCGGGAGTACGGCTTCCAGGAGCGATGGGGAATACGATTGGAATTGTAGGAGGACTTATTATTGGGCAGGCGGCGGTCGATGCCAATCTGGTCAGCCCGATCGTTGTGATTGTGGTAGCTTTTACGGCGCTCTGTTCCTTTTCCATTCCCAATGAGGAATTTGCTTTTGCGTTTCGATTATTGAAATTCTATATTATTTTGCTTAGTGCGTGGCTGGGGTATTTTGGCTTTTTGTTAGGACTTTTTACGGTGCTGATTCATCTGTCACGGTTACAGAGTTTTGGAATCCCGTATCTGATGCCATTTGTAGGAGCAGATTTATCTGACTATGAGGATGAACGGGATTCCATCTGGAGAGCACCGATTCGATGGATGAAGATGCGTCCGATCTATGCAAACCGCAGGGAGAGGGTACGATTGAAGAAGAAATGATGTTCAATAGAGGAGGAAGTTCCATGTTTTCGGACAATGATCAAATATCAATACGTCAGGTATTCCGGCTGTATGTTTTTGATTTTATCGGGGTAAGCACATTGATTCTGCCATCACGGCTTAGTGCTTTTGCGGGAATGGATGGTCTTTGGAGTATTGCGCTCGGAGGGGGGATTGGAAGTCTTTACTTGTGGTATCTTGCAAAAATCCTGCAGGAAATGGATACTGATCTTGTGACATTTATGCAGCGTACGCTTTCCGTATGGTCTTACAGGCTGGTGATGGCATTTTTGGTGCTGCATTGTATCGTGGTGGCAGGCTATGGGGCTTATGTGTTTGCAGATGTGATGAAGATTGGACTTGTTACGGGGGAATCTTTTCATTTACTTCTTGTACTGGTATTACTGGTGGCAGGGTATGCAGTATGCGGTGGAGTGGAGAGTCGGGCACGGGTGTATGAAATTTTGTTTTGGGTTCTGTTTGTGCCGCTTATTTTGATGTTTTTACTTGCAATCAGGGATGTGGAACTAAATGATCTGATGCCGGTTTGTAAGTCAGGTGCATCTGTAGTCACAAAAGGTGCAATCCTTGTATTCGATTGTCTGACGCCATTGTTTTTGGTATTGTTGTTTCCTGTTTATGTAAAGAAAGAAAAAAGAAAAAAAATGGTGCATGCAGTTTTGTCTGCTTTATGGTTTGCGTTGGGAGTTCTCTCAGTTTTGTATGTCATTCTGGTGGGTAGCTTTGGCAGTAATTCCCTTGCATCTATGCGTTATCCGGCAGTGACACTTATGAGTAGCATTCATTTGCGTGGAAGCTTTTTAAAGAGGCTGGATGCTTTTATGTTGGGCATTTGGTTTTTTACCCTGTTTGCGTTGCTGAATGTCTTTTTGTTCTTCGGGCAGCAGTTGTTTTGCAAAGCAGCTGGGGAAGAAAAGAAAGGGAAACGGCGAATCATTTTTTTGACAGTGCTTCTGCTGGTTTTTATTGCTGCAGAAATTTTTTCCTACACCGATGCAACAAGACTGTTTCTCAATTATATGTGTTATCTTGCAGCGCCTCTTTTGGTTGTACTTCCTGCAGTGCTGTTGGTTTTCGGTAAGTGTTTAGGAAAGGTGGGGAAAAAGGAATGAAACGAAATATTTCAAGGATGCTGGGCTTGCTGCTATTGGTTTCCATGCTGGGGGGCTGCAGTGCAGTGCAGTTGGAGGAGCGGAATTTCCCAATGCTTGCAGCTGTGGATGATCATGGAGGGCTGGTGGAGTTTACCTACGGTTTTCCGGCACTCAGTCAGAAGGATAATACTGATATGGCGGAGGCGAAAGTCAATGTGCCGATGACGGCAAAATCATCCTTTTCCGAGGCACTGTCGGACTATGAGCGGCAGATGAGCAAGAAAGCGGACTGTAATCATCTGAAGGTGCTGGTATTGGGAAAAAATTTTGTGGAGGAGCGTAAGGCTTTTGACGAGATGCTCGTTTCTCTGAAAAAGACGGAGCTTTTTCCGCGCAATACTTATGTCTGTGTGACGGGGGATGTGGAAAGTCTTTTGGCAGTGGAGGAAAATCTGCCGGAGGATCTGGGAACCTACCTTGAGATGTATCTGCAAAACCATGAGTCGGATCAGCAGATTAAGCTGATCAATCTCGGAAAACTATTGGATGAAAGGGAAAACCGGAAGGAAGCCATCAATATTCCGTGTCTTGGGGTGGAGAATGATGCGATTGTGCCGGAGGGGATTTTTACAGTAGATTTTCGGTAAGTTCGTGTTTAAGGAAGCAAAAAGCGGGAATGCTCTTACTATCAAGACAGTAGGAGCGTATTATTATGAGTAGAGATAAAAGGAATAAGAGAAAATGGGGATGGATATTGGGTATGGCGGCATTTGCAATTCTTCTTGTGGGTGCAGGGAAAGTGCACGCGGCACAGGAAGATCCTCTGCAGCCGCAGATTGCGGAAAAGATCCTGCGTTTTCATATCCTTGCCAACAGCGACAGCAAGGTGGATCAGGATGTGAAAATTAAGGTCAGGGATGCCGTGGGACAGATGCTGGAGCCCAAGCTGAAGGATGCCCAAAACCTTGCGGACACGGAGCGTATTGTTGAGGAAAATATGGATGCCATTGTTGCAACGGCGGAGAATACACTGGAAGAAAACGGATTTTCCTACGGTGCCAACGCAAGGCTTGCACAGGTGGATTTTCCGGTGAAAACCTATGGTGATTACACATTTCCGGCAGGCGAATACGAAGCTTTGCAGGTGACACTGGGAGAAGGGGAAGGGCATAACTGGTGGTGCGTCCTCTATCCGAACATGTGCTTTCAGGGAAGTGTGTACGAAGTGGTGAATGAGGAGTCCGAAGAGGAACTGCGGGAAGTACTGACGCCGGAGGAGTACGCGGATGTGTTTGATTCGGGAAAACTGCAGATTCGTTTCAAATTCCTTGAATATTTCCAGTAAAACAGTTATGATAGCTTTGGTTACTATTCAAGAGGAGATAAACAATGACAAAAGAAGTATTACTCTCTATCAGGGGATTACAGATTGCGCAGGATAACCAGAGCGACACGGTTGAGGTGATTGCGCCGGGGGAATATTATTTTCGAAACGGTAAGCACTTTTTTCTCTACGAAGAGGTTGAGGAGGGGCAGCAAAAGACCACGAAAAATATTATCAAAGTAACAAATGATTATATGGAACTGACCAAGAAGGGCGTAGTGAATGTCCATATGATCTTCGAGCGCAACAAGAAAAATGTTACTTATTATTATACGCCGTACGGAAGTCTTCTGATTGGAATTGATGCCCACAAAGTAGAGGTTCGTGAGGAGGAGAATCAGATGGTGGTTGAGGTGGAGTATGCGCTGGAGGTCAACAATGAGCATATTGCTAACTGCCATATCCGTATGGTTGCAAATCCCCGCAGGGAGAGTGAATTTAAGCTGGTGTAGAAAGTATCAGAAAATGCATGTGCAGAGTTTGCACATGCATTTTTTGAAGTTAGATATCCAGTAATCTGGAAATGTCAGAAAAATTGATATAAAGATCCTCATAGATATTTACTTTTATGACGGAATCAAAAGTATAAGGCACATTAATAAGATTCCCCTCAAAATAATTTACTGTTACACTTTTCCGCTGTGGATCAACAATCCAGTATTCCCGGACCCCATAATTTTTGTAGTAATAGAGCTTGCGTATATAATCATCGGAAGGATTGCCGAAAGATACAATTTCGATGATGAAGTCAGGCGCTCCATTGCACCGATTTCCGTCTAATTTGTCTTTATCACACACAATCATCAGGTCAGGCTGGACGATTGTGAGAGGAGTATCGTTCAATTTCACATCAAAGGGAGCCGGAAAAACAGAGCACCCGCCGGCTTTGCTTCTAATGTAATTGCGCAATGACACAAGCAATTCCGTGAGGATGGTCTGGTGACATTGTGATGGACTGCCCATATCGTAGATGACACCGTCAAATACCTCAACCCTTGTATTTTCCGGGAGCCCTTCATATTGTTCTAAGGTAAAAAGCTCCGGTTGTGGCTGCAATGCTGGCATAGTTTCATATCCCTCCCTTTTTTAACCTTACTATACATGATAAAATGAAATAAGTCAAAAAAATGTAACAAAACAGAGATTCATTTCGTTATTGTGAATGAAGGGATAAAGCGAAGACAACTTCGAAGAGGTACATAAATGATTTTCCTGATGATGATAGACACGCCGGAGGATAAAAGGAAATTCGTAGTCCTTTATGAGAAGTACCGGCATTTGATGATGAAAGTGGCTATGGATATACTGAAGGATTCCTATGTGGCGGAGGATGCGGTGCACAATGCGTTTCTGAAGACGGCGAAGCATATGGACTGCATTGGCGAGACTGACAGTACGGAAACGAAGCGTTTTCTGATTACGGTCACAAAAAATGCCGCCATTGATTTATACAGGAAGCGGAGGAAACGGATGCAGAAGGAGATATATGTGGATGAGCTGGGAGAGGAAAATGCGCCGCTTAACTATATGGAGACGGATGTGGAAAATGAGATCCTTGAGATCCTTAAGAATCTTCCGGTGAAATACCGGGATGTTTTTCTGCTTAAGTATTCCTCGAATCTGGATAACGTCCAGATTGCCGAAATATGTGGCATACAGGAGGGGACAGTCCGGCAGAGGATTGCACGGGGAAAGTGTCTGATTGAAAAAGAATTAAGAAAATTGGAGGGAGATAACCATGAAGACAATTCAGGTGACTGATGAGTGGCTGTATCAGTATATGCCGGTGGTGGATGAAGCCATCATTCGGGAATTGGAGTCGCAGGTGGATGAATCCTATGAATTCTCAGACAGATTCCGGAAAAGGATGAGAAAGTTGTGCCGCAGAGAGAAATATATGGGTGGCTTACAGCTTTTGCAAAAAGCCGGGAAGCGGGTGGCGGTGATTGCTTTGATTATTGCTGCGTCCCTTTTGACGATTACCATGAGTGTTGATGCAGTCCGGGGGCGGTTCTTTGAGTCGATTCGAAAGTTGGAGGGGGATATGTTCCGGTACTCTTACCAATCCGATGAAACGGCAGAGTTTGAAAAGAAGACACCGTCTTATGTTCCGGAGGGGTATGAGCTGGTTTCCAATGATGGGAATGGAATTGTGGAAGAATTTGTCTATCAAAACAGTGCAGGGGAATTGCTTGTCCTCAGGCAGGAGTATGTAGTGGATGGAATGGAAATCTACTTTGATTCCGAGTATGACTGGGAGGAACAGTTTACAATCGCTGGAAGCCAGTTAGAGATACACCGATATGAGAGTGGATTTGCAAGTGCGTATTTCGAATATGGTGAGAGTGTGTATACGGTTTCTTCGGATGAGTATATTTCAGGAGAAGAATTCTGTCGTATCATTCAGGAGTGGATTGAATAAAGAAGAATAAAAAAAATGTAAAATTTTGTAACAAACCAGAGAATAGGTTTCGTTATTGTTAATGGAAGGGCAAGAAAGGAGGGAATGGCCTATGAAAGCAATTCAGAAGAAAGGGGCAGCCTAGACAAGCGAAATGGATGCATAATGTTAGGAGATAAAATGAAGTGTAAAAAGAACGTCAGCTTTTTTTGCACACTGACAGCAGGAATTATCCTGCTGTCAGCGTGCAGTCAGAACACAGAGTTAAATACAGAGAAAGCTAAAGATACAAATAAGGCGGAAACTACTGCAGGAACTGTCTACACTGATTTTGAGAACAATTATGTAGCAGTATCGGAAGATGGCTATTATTTTTGGGAGGGGGTATCGGGAGGAAGACTTATGTTTATGGACAGAAAGTCGGGGAAGACGGTGCCATTGTGCAATAAGCCGGACTGCACACATGAAGATCGGGACTGGAACTGTAATGCATCATTCCAGGATCCCGGCTACCAATTGGAAGCAGATGGAATGCAGGGGGATGGAATCGATCATAATTACCTTATGTATTACGAGGACAGTCTCTACGCAGTGGGATGTGATCCGGAGAATTATGCTGCACTCTACCGGATTAAGCCGGATGGCTCCGGGGAATGGGAGAAGTGTGCGAGACTGTATAAGACAGACTATTCTTCTACCGGTCACTGGAAATCACTCCAGACATTTTTTATAGATGATGGAAGAGTGTACTATGTGGATCGAAATCAGGAAAGTCAGCAGCTGGTGAGCATGGATCTTGACGGCGAGGACAGAGAGGTGATTTTTGAGAGTGAAGAGGGTATGACTGCAGAGGTATACAGACTCAAAAAGAACGGGAACTATCTGTATTATCAGGTCTTGACTTATGAAGGTGAAGATTATGAAAATTATGAGGGAGGGTTATATCAGTACGATCCGGCTGCAGGGAAGAGCAGTATGGTAAAGGAGATGCTGGTTGTCCCATATAGTGTGCGGGGAGACCAGATATATTATGGAAATGAAGAGGGGCTTTGCTGTTATTCTATGAAGAATCAGACCACGGAGGTTTTGAACGATACGTCCATGAAGATGCCATACATTACACTGACGGAAGAATATATAGCAATTTTTGATTATGACGGCAGGGAGCTTACCTTGTATCATTACGATGGAGAAGAGATTGTAAGTGTCTGTGATGAAAATATGTCTATGTGCTGGGGAGGAGATTCCCAGAGGTTGTTTGGAGAAACGTCAGATGCGGAACAATCTTCATGCTGGACAACCTTAGATATCACAAACACGAGTGGAGATATGGAGTGGAAACGATGACGGGAGATACATATGGAGTGGAAAAAGATACTGTTTAACAGAAAGCTTCTGGCTTTGCTGCTTGTATTTTGGCTGCTTTCCATCATTATCTTTGCGGTGGAATGTGACCGTAAAGAACGTTTGTGGCAGGAACAAAATCATGAAACCTATACGGAACACCTTGCAAAGGAGCAGCGGCAGTATCGTGAAACTTTTCGTGAGAGAATCCAGGGGATTGCAGACCAGGCGGATTCCATGGAAGAGATCAGTATTTTTTCAAGGGAAGACAGTTTTTCAAAACGAAATGCTCAATTGACAAAAGAGGCTTTTGAACCGCTTATGCAGGTCGAATTGGAAGAATTGGCTGGCAGGACAATAGAAGAATTCTTTTCTTTTCGTTTTGGAAATATATGTATGTTGCTGTGTGCGCTGTTAATTGCGATTGCGCTTGGTGAAACTGCAAAAAATGGTATACGCAGTATCACATTTGCCACGGCACATGGAAGAATGCGCACGGCATTGGAAAAGAATGGGGCACTGTTGCAGTGGGCGTTAATCCTGTCATCGGTGTATTCTCTTAGCATCTTTGTGGAGGGAAGCCTGCTTTTTAAAGAGAGTCCGATGCGGTTATTGTTCTGTCCGGTGCAGACCTTTGTGGGGTTTGAAAATTTTCCGTGGAGGATGGTTACATGGCAGGCATTTGTGCTATATGTGCTGTACCGGATGATTGTTTTGTATGTAATCATGGTGTTGGCATGGGCAATCTGTCTGCTGTGTGATCATATAGTATTGGCAGTTGGATTTTGTAGTGGTTTCATTGGAATTGAGTATTTTCTCTATACCTATATCGCAGACAATCATGTCCTGAAGTTGTTCAAATTCTGTAATGTCTGGTATCAGGCAGTGGAGAACAGCTATTTTACCCAATATAAGAATTTGAATATTATGGAATATGCAGTTGACAGGAATGTTGTAATTTTAATAGCATTACTGATAGCAGATTTTGCTGGTTCTGCAATTGGAATATACATATCCTGCACCAGGTATCCCTGCGGTTCTAAGGGAAATGGTATGCATAGAGCAATTGACCGGGTAAAAGTCAAAATTGAGAAAATGCAGGGTGATTTCCTGGAAAAGCTTTCTCTGACAGGTGCGGAAACATACAAAGTTCTTATTACGCAGAAGGGATTGGTTGCAATACTTTTGCTGCTTTTACTGATAATCTATCGGGCAGATTTTACGCAGGTGCAGCGCTCTACACAGCAGGAATTATATTATGAGTTTATCAATACTTACCTTGGAGTGCCCGGACAGGCATCCCAACAGGAAATCAAAAAGTGGAGAGATAAGCTCGAACAGGTTGACAAAATCTATGAACAGAAAATTTCTGAGGGACCGCTGAGTTCTGAGGAGGCAGTTTCCCTTTCCATATGGTATGGTTCCTATGATGAACAGCGGAACTTTTTCAGCCAGATTGAAAGTCAGACCAAGAGCCTTGAAAGCATTGCAGAGGACAGGAAAATTGAGGTATGGTATGTGAACCAGCATAGCTACGATCACCTCATGAGGGAAGGCGATACGATGCTGAATGTGGGGCTTTTGTTCGTTATATTGTGGATCTGTATCGGAATGTATATGGGAGAAAAAAGGCGCGGGATGCTGGCGGTCATTAGAAGCTGTTCCTGCGAACATATGCTCTATAAGGCAAAATACCGGGTTTCGATTGCTGTAACATCTGTTGTTTATCTGCTGGTGCTTTTGTTCGAGGTCATTACGGTTGCGGTGGTTTATGAGATCAGAGGACTTGGAGCACCGGTACAAAGCATACTGAAATTGTCGGGCATACCGTTTCACATTACCATATGGCAGTATTTTCTTATCCGGTATATTGTAAGATATGTGCTGACCATATTGTTCTGCTTTCTTGTGTGCAAAGCATTGGAAAAGATTGTATGCTCGGGTTAAAGAGGTTGGAAAAATGGAATTAAAAATAGAAAATCTCTCTAAGAGTTTTGGAGATGTAAAGGCACTAAACAAAATAAATTTGAACTTTACACCGGGGGTTTATGGAATCCTTGGCCCGAATGGAGCGGGCAAGAGTACCCTGATTAATCTGATTACCAACAATCTGGAAAGGGAGGAAGGACAGATTTTGTGGAACGGCGGGGATATCATCAGGGATAACCGGGAATACAGAAAGATATTGGGATATATGCCTCAGCAGCAGGGATATTACGAGGATTTCACAGCAGGTGCCTTTTTAATGTATATTGCCCATTTGAAGGGGATTGCGAAAAAGGATGCAAGAAGCAGGGGGTCGGAACTTCTTGAGATATTTAACCTTGAGCATGTGCGCAATAAAAGGATAGGCGGCTTCTCCGGTGGAATGAAACAGCGTCTGATGCTGGCACAGGCTCTTCTCAATGACCCGGAGCTTTTGATTTTAGATGAACCAACAGCCGGAGTCGACCCGCAGGAGAGAATCAATATCCGAAATTATATCAGCAGGATTGCCACGAATCGGATTGTTCTCCTTGCGACACATATTGTGTCGGATATCGAAGCAATTGCAAAAGAAATTATTATTATGAAGTCAGGAAGTGTGGTAGAAATCGGGACATCGGATCAACTGCTGTCAAAGGTGAGTGGATATGTGTGGAAAATGAATATTGCAGAGGAAGAGTTGTCGGATGTGCAAAGTCGATATATAATAAGCAATATTAGAAAAAGTGAAGAGGGCCTGGCACTTAAAATCATCAGTGAAACTCGTCCCCAAGGGGCGGAGGCAGAGCGGCAGGTCAATTTAGAGGATGTATACTTATACTATACAAATGCATGATTGAAAAAGCTGTCGCTAAAATGCGGCAGCTTTTTTATAAATATTATTTTTTCTTTTTCTTACTTTCCGCCTTTGCTGATTTCTCAGCTTCCAGCTGTGCGCTGGCTTCGTTGTACTTCTCCTGCAGCTTTGCGCGGAAACCTTTCTTCTTTTTAGTCTGTGGCTTCTCCAATGGACCACGGAGTCCGCGGACACCGGTAATGTAGAGACCACTGACAGTTGCCTTGACTTCCTTCTTGACCGGAATATCATCGAAAATCTGCTCATCGGCAATCATAGTCATCACCCTTGGACCAATCTTGGCCTTGACGATCGGCAACTTGGAACGCTGCATGATCTTAGGCGTTTGGGCCAAAACCTGAGCCGGGAGTCCGGCATCTTTCATTCGCATTCGTTTCTTATCGATGATCAGCATTGAAACGGTCTGTGCAGCTGCCGCAATCTGTTCATCCTGCTCTTCTTTCTTCTTCTGTGCTTTCTTACCAAGAAAGTACATGACTACCATAATGGCAATCAGAACTGCCACGATAATTAAAAAAATTAAAAGACCTTTATTCACGTTGGATTCCTCCTATTTGTACTGAGACTCATTGTAGCAAAGTTTGTCTGAAAAATCAACGTGAATATCGATATCGTTTGTAATTTCCTGCAATCTATGATATGTTAAATAAGTTAGGTCGGTTTCAAAATGAAATCGAGAAAGGATTGAAAAAATGAAGAAAAGAATAATCGCGCTGGCATTGTGCATGGCAACAATTTTTGTGTTTGGGGGGTGTGGAAAGGATAATGGTACACAGCAGCAGACAGAAGCTGCAACAGAAACCTATGAGGGACCAAGCAGTGCACAGATGGAAATTGATCTGGAGAAGCAGGTAAAGAAACTTTCTGATTATAACGGGATTACCCTCACAATTACCGGAAATTATGAGGTGACTGATGAACGGATTGAGGAAAGCATTATGGGACTTCTTCCTTATTACGGAATTACAGGAGTTGAGGTGACGGATCGCGATACCGTCAAAGAGGGAGATTATGTCAAAGTGGATTACACCGGATATCACAAGGATGAGGCCTTTGAGGGTGGTGCAGCAACCGATGTGATGATTGATGTCAGCAATAATATGGATGTAGTGAATCAGACCGGCTATATTGATGGGTTTACCGATGGACTCATCGGAGCAAAGGTGGGCGCTGAGGTTAGTTCGGATGTGCGGTTTCCGGATGAATATCCATCAAATGAATCTCTTGCAGGTGAGATGACAACCTTTAAGTTTAAGGTAAAAGGAATTTATGCGCCGGTTACAATGGATACGTTGACGGATGATATGATTGCAGAAGCTTTTGTGGATCAATCTTTGACCAGCAAGGAGGATTTGATCGCGTATGTGCGTGATGTCCTTGAAAATCAGGCGGCAAGTTATAAAACACAGGCGAGCGTTGACGCGGCAGAAAACTATATTCTGGATCATAGTGAGGTAGAGATTCCGGAGGAATATATGGATGCAAGACTGGCAGAGTATCAGCAAAGCTTTGAGCGTGATTACTGTGGAGAGACCCAGACTCTTGAAGAATATTTAAAGGCCAATAATACAACTCTTGCGGAGCGTCAGAAGGTGTGGAAGGAATCTCTTGAGAAGCAGATCAAGGTGGAATTCCTATTTGGGAGAATTGCAGATCTGGAGAAAATTGAAGTTGATGAGGATGATTTTGCGGATTTTGTAAATTACATTGTCAGCTCGGGCAGCAGTCAGATGACCACAGAGGATGAGGTGTATGATTATTATGGATATGGCAACAAGGAGGACGGTAAGAAAGCGCTTCGCCAGCTTTACCGTGTGAATCAGGCAATTTCCTTTGTTGTTGAGCATGCGGATGTGACCGTAGAGTCAGAGACACAACAGACACAGGACTAACTAAGGGATAAATAAAACTAAGGGATTAGAAATATGGAGGTGCAGGATGGAATTAGTCAATATCAGGGACATTTTCCGCAACACACAAAATTATGAAAACAGGGAAGTCAGCATTGGAGGCTGGGTCAGAAGCAATCGTAATTCCAAGAATTTTGGATTTATTGTTGTCAATGACGGAACCTTTTTTGAGCCGATTCAGGTGGTATATGCAGATGGACTTTCCAATTACGAGGAGGTTTGTAAGATTAATGTCGGCGCTGCAATTATCGTAAAAGGGCAGTTGGTTCCGACTCCAGAGGCAAAGCAGCCTTTTGAGATTCAGGCAGCAGAGGTAAGTATCGAGGGGCCTTCTACTCCGGATTACCCGCTTCAGAAAAAGCGGCACACTTTTGAATATCTGCGCACGATTTCACATCTGCGTCCAAGGACAAATACCTTCGAGGCAGTGTTCCGGGTGCGGTCGCTGTGTGCATATGCCATTCACAAATTCTTCCAGGAGCGCGATTTTGTTTATGTTCACACCCCGCTCATTACGGGAAGTGACTGCGAGGGTGCCGGGGAGATGTTCCAGGTAACAACGCTGGACCTTAGCAATCCTCCGAAGAATCCGGATGGAAGTATTGATTACAGCAAGGACTTTTTCAATAAGCCAACCAATCTGACGGTATCCGGACAGTTGAACGGTGAAACCTATGCTATGGCATTTAAAAATATTTACACCTTTGGACCGACCTTCCGTGCGGAGAATTCCAACACCACAAGACATGCAGCTGAGTTCTGGATGATCGAGCCGGAGATTGCTTTTGCGGATCTGCAGGACGATATGATGCTGGCGGAGAGCATGCTCAAATACATTATCAATTATGTGATTGAGAATGCTCCGGAGGAGATGGCATTCTTTAACAGCTTTGTGGATAAAGGTCTGCTGGAGCGTTTGGAAAATGTTGTAAGTAACGATTTTGCAAGGGTGACATATACGGAAGCCATTGATATTTTGTCAAAGAATAACGATAAATTTGACTATAAAGTTTCCTGGGGCTGCGATCTGCAGACGGAGCATGAGCGCTATCTGACGGAACAGGTCTTCAAACGCCCGGTATTTGTTACTGATTATCCGAAGGAAATCAAAGCGTTCTATATGAAACTCAATGAAGACGGCAAGACGGTTGCAGCAGTTGACTGTCTTGTGCCGGGAATCGGAGAAATTATTGGTGGAAGCCAGAGAGAGGATGATTACGATAAGCTTCTTGCCAGAATTCAGGAGCTGGGACTGAATGAGGAGGATTATAAATTTTATCTGGATCTGCGCAAGTATGGGTCTGCAAGACATGCCGGATTCGGACTTGGATTTGAGCGCTGTGTAATGTATCTGACCGGCATGGCGAATATCCGTGATGTAATTCCTTTCCCTAGAACGGTAAATAACTGTGAATTATAATGTTTTTTTCACATATGATGTAAGGAATTGATGGTTTGCGGGGGGAAATCATGTGTGGAAGAGGAAATGATAGAGCAGCAGACAACGGAAGATAAGGGCAGGCGCAAAAAGCGGGGAGGCATCTGGAAATTTATTTTGATATTGGCTTTTTCCTGTCTGTGTGCCACTGGTTTGCTTGGACTTTGGGCATGGGTTTGCTATCAGATGCATTATTCGGTATCTGTGATTCGGGCAGGACTTATGATGATTTATATTTTGCCATGTCTGTTTGGGGGAAGACTTCTGCGGGTATGGAAACGATCCAGGCTTCCGTTATGGGGGGCTTTGCTGGGGAGCTGCTTTTTTGGATTGTTGTGTCTGTGCAGTTTTTTGGAGCAGGGAGAGGCGGAATGGAAGACTGTGGATGTGGCTGCTCTTTTCATGTGTCTCTTAAGTGGAATTGCAGGGACGATTCGTATCAGAAAATCAAAACGCAAACAGAATAGGTTACAAACATAGGAAATCTGCACCAAATATATAAAAAAAGGTTTGCATATTCCCTATGCTGTGCTATAATAGCAAAGATAGACGGGAAATTCCCGAATACAGACAAAGGAGAGATTCTTATGAAGCATGTAAAGACATTAAATACAAGAAAGTTACAGAACACAATTAAGAAGGGTGGATGCGGGGAATGCCAGACTTCCTGCCAGTCCGCATGTAAGACATCCTGCACTGTTGGAAACCAGAAGTGTGAGCAATGTCAGTAATCTCTGATTACTGACCCAGCCCGAGCCAACCTCGAAATGTAAGCAAGCTTTGCTTGCTTATGCAGCCTGAGCCATCGCGAAGCGATTATGCATGGCGAAGGTTCACGAAGAGGTTTTTTCATGGCGAGGGTTCCCGGTTACAGTAATCTCTGATTACTGACCCAAATGAAATGATGTGTTCGGACCGCGTGCATGGCGCGCGGTCTTTGTTATGCTATGGAAAGAGAGGAAATATTGTAGTGGTTCATCAATTTAAGAACAATGGCTATGATATTGTCTTAGATGTGAATTCGGGTGCGATTCATGTGGTGGATGATGTAACCTATGACGTGATCGCAATGTTCGAAGAACATACAAGAGAAGAGATGGTAAAGGCGCTATCGGACAAGTATCCGGCAGCAGAGATTGAAGAAGCAATCGATGAGGTAGAGCAGCTCCGAGATAAGGGGGAATTGTTTACAGAGGATGTGTACGAGAGTCACATTACAGACTTTAAGAAGCGTCCGACGGTAGTGAAGGCACTTTGTTTACATATTGCTCACGACTGTAATCTTGCCTGTAAGTATTGCTTCGCAGAGGAAGGCGAATATCATGGCAGAAGGGCACTGATGTCCTATGAGACGGGGAAGCAGGCATTGGATTTCCTGATTGCCAACTCAGGTAGCCGTCGCAATCTGGAGGTGGATTTCTTTGGGGGAGAGCCACTTTTAAATTTTGATGTGGTAAAGCAGCTGGTTGCTTATGGGCGGGAGCAGGAGAAGCTTCACGATAAGCATTTTCGATTTACACTTACAACCAACGGTGTGTTGCTGAATGATGAGATTATGGAGTTCGCAAACAAGGAGATGGACAATGTGGTCTTAAGTATTGATGGCCGCAAGGAAGTTCATGATCGGATGCGACCATTCCGCAAGGGTGCGGGAAGCTATGATCTGATTGTACCGAAGTTTCAAAAATTTGCAGAGAGCAGGAATCAGGACCGCTATTATGTCCGTGGTACATTTACTCATTTCAATACAGATTTTTCCAAAGATGTACTGCATTTGGCAGATTTGGGATTCAAACAGATTTCCGTGGAGCCGGTTGTTGCACAGCCGACAGATGAATATGCGTTGACAGAGGAAGATCTGCCGGTGCTTTTTGAGGAGTATGATAAGCTTGCGGCAGAGATGGTTCGACGTAAAAAAGAGGGGAACGCGTTCAACTTTTTCCACTTTATGATTGATCTGGAGGGCGGTCCATGTGTATATAAACGCTTGTCCGGATGTGGGTCCGGAACGGAATATCTTGCGGTGACTCCATGGGGAGACCTTTATCCGTGCCATCAGTTTGTGGGAAATGAGGATTTCCTGATGGGAAATGTCTGGGATGGTGTGACTGCAACGAAGATTCAGGATGAATTCAAGTGTTGTAATGTGTATGCCAAAGAAAAATGCCGCAACTGTTTTGCAAGATTCTATTGTAGTGGTGGATGTGCCGCAAACTCATACAATTTTCACGGCAGTATCACAGATGCTTATGATCTGGGGTGCGAGCTTCAGAAGAAACGTATTGAGTGTGCGATCATGATAAAAGCCGCAGAAGCGGAAAATTAAAGAATAGGAAGGAAACAAAGATGAAGAAAAGCAAGGGTGTCGTTATTATCGCGGTTATTCTGGCGTGTTTAGTCGGGCTGGGATATTATACAAGCACGATAATGTCAGCGACAAGCACAAGTCAGGCGGAGACTGACAACAAGGCTGAGTCAGAGGGAATTAAGCTCGGTCTTGATCTTTCGGGTGGTGTGTCCATTACCTATCATATTGTGGACAAGAATCCATCTAAGAAGGACATTGAAGACACAGTGGCAAAACTCGAAGAACGTGCCGAGAGTTACAGTACCGAGTATGCGGTATATCCGGTAGGAGATGACCGTATTACCGTCGAGATTCCGGGTGTGTATGATGCAAATGCAGTACTTGAGGATCTGGGAAGTCCGGGCTCGTTGTATTTTATTGTACAAAAAGGTGCGGATGGCAGTGATAACTATAGCATGCAAAGCGACGGTACCTATGCTCTGAATAAGGATATTGAAACTTTGATCGCAGACGGATCCGTTATTCTGGATGGTAATGATGTGAAGTCTGCCAGTGCTGCTTACAATGGAGATAAGGCGACTGGTGCAAAGGAGCCGGTCGTACAGCTTGCATTTAAGAATGATGCGGCAGAGATTTTTGGAGACGCTACTACGAAGGCTGCAGCTTCAGGGGAGTCAATTGGTATCTATTATGATGATCATTTTATCAGTGTGCCTACTGTAAAGAGTGCTATTACCGATGGAAATTGCATTATTGAGGGACAGGCTGATTACGAAGAGGCAGAGCAGCTTGCAACATTCATCCGTGTCGGAGCTATTAACTTAGAGCTCGAGGAGATGGAGTCAAGTGTTGTTGGTGCCCAGCTCGGTGGTAAAGCTCTTACATCCAGTGTAAAAGCTGCCATCATCGGTCTGATTTTGGTAATGCTGTACATGATTATTTTCTATGGTCTTTCCGGTGTGGTTGCATCTGTTGGACTTGGAATTTATACTACATTAGTTGTAGCGCTTATTTATCTGTTTGAGATTACATTGACATTGCCTGGTATCGCAGGTGTTATTCTTGGTATTGGTATGGCGGTGGATGCGAACGTTATCATTATTTCCCGTATCCGTGAGGAGATTGCCAGCGGAAAATCTGTTCTTACCTCTATCAAGGAAGGATATAAGAAGGCACTTTCCGCTATTGTTGATGGTAACGTAACGACATTTATTGCAGCCCTTGTGCTGATGTGGCTTGGTTCCGGAACAGTTAAGGGATTTGCATACACTTTGATGATCTCAATTCTGGTATCGGTATTTACTGCGCTTGTTATTTCAAGATTCTTAAATCTTGCATTATATGCAGTTGGTTTCCAGAGCGAGAAGTGGTATGGTCGTGCGAAGGAGCGCAAGACAATTGATTTCATCAAGCATCGCTGGGTATGCTTCATTCTTTCGATTGTTTTGATTATGGCAGGATTTGTCGGAATGATCGCTTACAGTGCAAGCGGAAACCGTGCATTGAATTTCAGCCTGGAGTTTGTTGGTGGTACATCCATCTCTGCGGACTTTGGCAAGGATTATACGGTAGAAGAAGTTGAGGATACCATTGTGCCGGAGGTTGCTAATGTAATCAATGATAAGGCGATTCAGGCAAGCACCGTATCCGGAAGTGATATTGTTACCATCAAGACCAAAACCTTGACACTGGAAGAGCGAGAGGCTGTTGGCAATATGCTGGTTGAGAAATTTGGCGTTGACGAGTCCACGATTGAGAGCCAGAGTATCGGATCTACTATCAGTGGTGAGATGCGTAAGAATGCAATCCTTGCAGTTGTGGTTGCCTGCATTTTCATGTTGTTCTACATCTGGTTCCGCTTTAAGGATATCCGTTTTGCAGGAAGTGCAATTATTGCATTGATTCACGATGTGCTGGTTATGCTGACGGCATATGCGTTGATCCGCATCTCTGTGGGTAATACATTTATTGCATGTATGCTTACCATTGTCGGATATTCCATCAACGATACCATCGTTATCTTTGACCGTATCCGTGAGAATATGCAGGGAATGAGAAAACAGACACCGGAGACATTGGCAGAGGTTGCGAACAAGTCTCTGACACAGACACTTACCAGATCCATCAACACATCCGTTACTACAATTGTAATGGTACTGCTGTTGTTCATTCTGGGTGTATCTTCCATCCGTGAGTTTGCATTGCCGCTTATGGTTGGTCTGGTCAGTGGTACATATTCTTCCATCTTCATTGCTGCAAATCTGTGGTATATGATGAAGCTGCATCTTGGTAAGAACAGGCTGGTTAAGAAAAATAAATAAATGAGAATCTTGATAGGGCGCTGCATCGCAGCGCCCTATTGTAATATAAGCGGGGCATTGTAATATGTATAAAATTGATGAGACAAAGGATCAAGAAAAATATGTGCTATCCCGCCATTTTAAATATTGGCCAGATGATCGCGGCTCTTCAAAGTGGAAAATACGATCTGAGCAGGACGAAGCTGCTGATGCCGACCGCAGGGGATGGTCTGGCGGGCTTTATTTGGTCTTTTCTATGGGGATATGCTGATGCTGTTGTACAATCAGGTCAGACCTTATGAAGCGCTAAGAGGGGAGACGGAGGAATGCAGACAGCGCTGGATTCTGCGGTTGTCGGAAGATCTGAAACAAGGGACACGTCTTTCGATTCACCGGATGAAGAATAATTTTTATCGGATGGCTGCCGATTTTGCACAGATTTCACGGACAGGTAAGAAAAAGCAGCGCATCGGAATTGTCGGAGAACTCTACATTAAATACTGCCATATGGGAAACTGGAATCTGGTGCAGACACTTTTGGAGGAGGGCTGCGAGAGCCACACTAACGGGCTGTCCTGGTATGCGCTCTACTATATGGATACGCATCTGGCGCAGGCGGACACCTTTACTGCTATGTTATATCGCGTTGGAATGCGATTTTTTGAGGGATTGCAGAAGGAGATGATTCGAGCATTGCAGAAATACCATTTCTATACACTGCCGGAATTTTCGGTGCTGAAAAAAGAAGCGGAAGGATATGTCAGTTACCGGGATACCATTGGGGATGGCTGGCACGGAAGCTGCCCCAGGGACAGATCGTGAGTGTTGATGTGGATTCCAGTGCATCCAGACTGAATGCATACAACCGTATTAAGATGCTGATTGACAGCCCGCAATAAGTGAAGAGGTTCAAAAGGAGATTATTAATATGATAAAAGAGCTGATAATTGGATATCTGATAGTAATAAATCTGATTGGATTTGCCCTTATGGGAATCGACAAGAGCAAGGCGAAAAAGCATGCGTGGCGGATTCCTGAGAAAACGCTTTTTCTGGCGAGCCTGCTGGGCGGAAGCATTGGTACATGGGCGGGGATGTATGTATTTCGTCACAAGACCAAACACTGGTATTTCGTGGTGGGAATGCCGGCTATACTGATTTTGCAGATTGTGATTTGGATTGTGGGCAGTCATCTTTGATGGAACGCATTGCAAAGTGAGCAAAAAACGAGTATAATCGTTCGTAACGGGCGCGTTCTATGCCCAAAACGAAGAAAAAGGAGAAGATTATGTACACACTGAAAGATATTCAGGCAGTAGATCCTGAGATTGCAGCAGCCATTACGGCAGAGTTTGACAGACAGAACAGCCACATTGAGCTGATCGCTTCCGAGAACTGGGTAAGTCCGGCGGTAATGTCCGCAATGGGAAGTATCCTTACAAACAAGTACGCAGAGGGGTATCCGGGAAAGCGTTATTATGGTGGATGCGAGTGCGTTGATGTTGTGGAAGATCTGGCGAGAGAGCGTGCAAAGAAACTGTTTGGCTGTGAGTACGTCAATGTACAGCCACATTCCGGTGCACAGGCCAATATGGCAGTACAGTTTGCAGTATTGAAGCCGGGTGATACTGTGATGGGTATGAACTTAGATCACGGCGGACATTTAACTCATGGTTCACCGGTTAACTTTTCAGGAACCTATTTTAATATTGTTCCTTACGGAGTGAATGACGAGGGATTTATTGATTATGATAAGGTAAGAGAGATTGCGCTTGAGTGTAAGCCAAAGATGATTATCGCAGGTGCATCTGCCTATGCAAGAACGATTGATTTTAAGAAATTCCGTGAGATTGCAGATGAAGTTGGCGCATTTCTTATGGTAGATATGGCACATATTGCCGGACTTGTTGCAGCCGGACTTCATCCAAGTCCGATTCCATATGCGGATGTTGTGACAACAACCACACACAAGACACTCCGGGGACCGAGAGGTGGTATGATTCTTTGCAGCAACGAAGTGAATGAGAAGTACAACTTCAACAAGGCAATCTTCCCGGGAATTCAGGGAGGTCCTCTGATGCATGTGATCGCAGCGAAGGCAGTCTGCTTTGAGGAGGCTTTAAAGCCTGAGTTTAAAGAATACCAGACACAGATTGTAAAGAATGCACAGGCGCTTTGCAAGGGACTTCAGAATCGTGATATCAAGATTGTCTCCGGTGGTACGGACAACCATCTGATGCTTGTGGACCTGACACCGTACGAGTTAACCGGAAAAGTTGTGGAGAAGCTTCTTGACAGTGCACATATTACTGCTAATAAGAATACAATTCCGAACGATCCACAGAAGCCTTTTGTAACAAGCGGAATCCGCCTTGGTACACCGGCTGCTACTTCAAGAGGACTTAAAGAAGATGATTTCGATCAGGTAGCGGAGGCGATTGCAATGCTCATCAAGAAGGGTGAGCCGGCAGTGGAAGATGCAAAGGCTATTATTAAGACTCTGACAGATAAGTATCCGTTACAGAGTTTTTCATAAACATTTACTGGAGGCAATCATGATTGATTTAAAATTTTTAAGGGAGAATCCTGAGGTAGTAAAAGAGAATATCAAAAAGAAGTTTCAGGACCACAAGCTTCCGCTTGTAGATGAGGTAATAGAGTTGGATGCGAAGGCTCGCGCAGCTCAGGCTGAGGCGGATGAACTACGTGCAAGCCGCAACAAGCTTTCCAAGCAGATCGGGGTCCTGATGGGACAGGGAAAGAAGGACGAGGCCGAGGCAGTAAAGGCTGAGGTTGCGAAGAATGCTGCCCGTCTTGCAGAACTTGAGGAGCAGGAGAAGGAACTGTCTGAGAAGGTGACAAAGATTATGATGACGATACCTAATATCATTGATCCTTCGGTTCCGATTGGAAAAGATGACAGCTGCAATGTGGAGATTGAGAAGTTTGGCGAGCCGGTAGTTCCGGATTTTGAAATTCCGTATCACACGGATATCATGGAACGCTTTGATGGCATTGATCTTGATGCGGCGGGAAAGGTTGCTGGCAATGGTTTCTATTATCTTATGGGAGATATTGCAAGAGTGCATTCAGCAGTTATTTCTTATGCAAGAGATTTCATGATTGACCGTGGATTTACCTATTGCGTTCCACCATTTATGATTCGCTCTAACGTAGTGACAGGTGTTATGAGTTTTGACGAGATGGATGCCATGATGTACAAGATCGAGGGTGAGGATCTGTATCTGATCGGAACCTCGGAGCATTCTATGATTGGTAAGTTTATTGATACAATCAATGATGAGGAAAAGCTGCCTTATACGTTGACAAGCTACTCTCCGTGTTTCCGTAAGGAGAAAGGGGCACACGGAATTGAAGAGCGTGGTGTTTATCGTATCCATCAGTTTGAGAAGCAGGAGATGATCGTAGTCTGTAAGCCGGAGGAGTCTAAGATTTGGTATGATAAGCTCTGGCAGAATACGGTTGATTTATTCCGCAGTCTTGATATTCCGGTTCGTACTCTGGAGTGTTGTTCTGGAGATCTTGCAGATCTTAAGGTGAAGTCCTGTGATGTGGAGGCATGGTCTCCGCGACAGAAGAAGTATTTTGAGGTCGGAAGCTGCTCAAACCTTGGTGATGCGCAGGCAAGACGCTTGAAAATCCGTGTAAAGGGCAAGGATGGTAAAAAGTATTTCGCACATACCCTTAACAATACGGTGGTCGCTCCGCCACGTATGTTGATTGCATTCTTAGAAAATAATTTGAATGAGGATGGCAGTGTGAATATTCCAAAGGCATTGCAGCCGTATATGGGGGGCAAGGAAAAGCTTGTTCCAAAACATTAATATCAGGGTGTCTCAGATGTGAGAAATGGAAACAGTAGTCAGATATGACAAAATTTGACTGCTGTTTTTGTTTATTTTTTAATCTTATAAATATTTGAGAACAAAGGGTTGCGTGGTAAAATATAAAGTGAAGGGTATTCAAACGAAAGATATCCATATAACAGGGGGAACAAGAATGAGAGACTATTTAAAGCGGGGTATTTTGAAGTTCGAGTGCAGCTTTTTTTCCAGAGTGATGAAACGGGCGCTTGGGATGATGATTCCACTGATTCTTGTGGGAGGTCTGTCTTGTGCGTTGCGCAATCTGCCGATTCCGGTATATCAGGATCTCTTGTCTACAGAACAATTCGAGTGGCTGTATGAATTCTTTGATACAATTTATACGGGGACTTTTGGATTTTTCTCGATTGCACTGGTAATTGGCTTAAGCCTGAGTTATGCGATGGAGTTGAATGAGACTGTTGATTATATGGTCATGTATGTGGTTGTTGCACTTGCCGCGTACGGGGTTCAGCTCAATGTGGGAAACAGATATTTTCAGGCAGAGAGCCTTGGTACGGTGGGAAGTTTTTCGGCATTGATTGTGGCTTATCTATCTTGTATGGCTTACACCGGGATGCGAAAAGTCCGCTGGCTGACATTGGAAAATTTTACAGCTGGAATGGGTGGAATCTGTGTCCCGGCAATTCAGACATTTCTGCCGTTGCTTGTGATTACTGGAGCATCCGCTGCTATTAATCAGCTTTTTTATTTCCTGTTTCAGGTACATGGATGTTACGAGTTGCTCAATCAGATATTGCTTGGAATTTATCACAGTGTATCAACGAGTAATGAGTTCCTGTCAGGGCTGTTCTATACAATATTTGTAAATTTTTTATGGTTTTTTGGTTTACACGGAAGTCATATTCTCGAGCCGATTGCGCAGAATAGTATGGCATTTACGGGAGATTCGATTTTTTCGAAATCCTTTTATGATGTATTTGTATCCATGGGCGGTTGTGGTACAACAATCTGTGTACTGATTGCATTGCTTTTGTTTTTTCGAAAGGAACGATCGGGAAAGCTGGCAGGACTGGCTTCTTTTACAGTGATATTTAATCTGAATGAGATGCTGACGTTCGGACTTCCGATTATTCTGAATCCGATTTTGTTTCTGCCATTTGTGTTAACACCGGTGGTTTGTTACTGTATTTCTTATGCAGCGGTAGCAATTGGATGGGTGCCGGTGATGACGCACGAGGTTGTATGGACGGTGCCGATTGGAGTCGGTGGATATCTGGCAACCGGGTCTGTACGTGGAACGATTTTACAGTTGGTATGTATTGTGATTGGTGTTGCGATGTATTATCCGTTTCTTCGTCTGAATCAGCGTGCGGAAATCCGTAGAGCCAAGGAACAGGTTAAGATCTTAATCAGCGAACTTCAGGGAAAGGAAGAAAAAATCGAGCAGCCAATGTTTCTTACGAGGGGGGATCATATAGGATCTACCTCACGTTTGTTGCTACTTGACTTAAAGCATGCGATTCGTAAGGGAGAACTTTACATGCTTTACCAGCCGCAGGTTCGGGCAGATGGAACCTGTATCGGTGCGGAGGCGTTGCTGAGGTGGGAACATCCGCTGTATGGAATGATTTATCCGCCTTTGATTATCTATCTTGCGGAGGAAGGAAAGATTCTTCCGGAACTGGAACAGTTTATTATGGATGATGTGGTTCGCGGAATTGCGAAGGTTAAGGAAAACTATGAAGGTTCATTTAAAGTTTCTGTGAATTTTACCGCACACTCGCTGCTTTGGGATATTGAAGAGTATGTAAAGGATACATTGGAAAAATACCAGGTGGAGCCACAGAAGCTATGGATTGAGATTACCGAACAGGATATTCTTTTACAGACGGATATGGTCATCAGCAAACTGAACAAATTAAAAAGTGCGGGACATAAATTGTTGATTGATGATTTTGGGATGGGGCATACCTCACTTCTCTATTTGCAGTCAGATTATTTTGATATTGTGAAGCTGGATGGTTCATTGACGCGACCATTACTTGCGAGCAAGACGAATCAGAAGATTGTCGCCTCCATTGTGGAACTGGGGAATGAATTAAATATTGATGTCATTGCTGAGTATGTGGAGACAAAGGAGCAGCAGAAAATGCTGGAGAAGCTTGGCTGTACCTGTTATCAGGGCTATCTGTATAGCAAGCCGGTTGTGTTGGATGAATTCATTGATTACATGAAAAAACAGAATCAGTAGATGATTTGCAGCAGTCAGATTTGACAAAATCCGGCTGCTGTTTTTGTATATTTTTTTAAATAAAAACGCTTGTGAACAAACGGTTGCGCAGTTAAAATAAGATTGTAGAGTAACAATTGTAAATAAGGAGGTTTTATGAGAAAAAAATTCATAAGTGTAATCATGGCATCGGTGTTGGGGGTGTCTTTGCTGATGGGATGCGGAAGCTACAAGGCGGACCTGCCGACAGAACCAAAGGAAGCAGAAATTTTTGTGAAACCAGTGGAGAATCTGCCAGAGAATTTTATTAAGGGAATGGATATTTCTTCCGTTATTGCGGAGGAAGAGAGTGGAGTTGTGTACTACAACGAAGTGGGAGAGGAGGAAGATTTGTTCAAAATTCTTGCAGATTCCGGAATTAATTATATTCGTGTGCGTGTGTGGAATGATCCATATGATGAGGACGGAAATGGTTATGGTGGAGGAAACTGTGATGTTACAAAGGCAGCAACAATTGGAAAACGTGCAGAAAAGTATGGAATGAAACTTCTGGTGGATTTTCATTATTCTGATTTTTGGGCAGATCCGAATAAGCAGTACTGTCCGAAAGCATGGAAAGGAACAGAGCCTTCGAAGAAAGCGGAACTGCTCTATGACTATACAAAAGAGGCGCTTACAGAAATTATTAAGGGTGGAGCAGATGTTGGAATGGTACAAATTGGAAATGAGATAAATCCGGGACTGTCAAGTGTGTATAGTGAGGCGGATATTATGGAGATGCTGAAAGCCGGAAGCAAGGCGGTCCGTGAGGTGGCAGAGAAGAAGCACAGAGATATTAAGATTGCGGTACATTATACAGAAATTGATAATTTTGATGATACCGTAAATCGTGCGCAAAAGCTGGAAGATTACGAAGTTGATTATGATGTGTTCGGTGTGTCTTATTATCCATTCTGGCATGGAACCATGGATAACATGACAGCGGTTTTATCGGAAATAAAAGAGCGGTTTGGGAAGGATACCTGTGTTCTTGAGACATCTTATCCGTATACAGGGGAGGATGGAGACACTTCTGCCAACAGCGTTACCGCTGAGGATTGTCTGGAGGATTATCCAGTCGGTGTGCAGGGACAGGCAACCGCAGTACGTGATGTTATTGCCCATGCTTCGGATGCCGGTGCGCTTGGTGTATTTTACTGGGAAGGAGCATGGATTCCGGTTGGAAATGAGCATGAGAGTAACAGCAAGATATGGGAGAAATATGGAAGTGGATGGGCAAGCAGTTATGCAGGAAGCTACGACCCGAAGGATGCCGGCAAATATTACGGTGGAAGTTCCTGGGACAATCAGGCATTTTTTGATTTTGAAGGGCATAAGTTGCCATCGCTTGATGTGTTCAAGTATGTGAACTATGGTGCAACCTGTGAACCCAAGGTGCTGGCATACCGAGAGATTAAGATTGAGTCGGCAATCAATGAACCCCTCGCAATGCCGGACACGGTGGAGGCAATTTACAACGATCCGTCCAAGACGGATGGGGTTGCCGTGACGTGGGATGCAGACCAGTTGAATGCTGTGGATACAGCGAGAGCGGGAGAATACACAGTAGACGGAGTCACTGCAGATGGTACAACGGTTACTGCGAGCATAAAAATTACCAATGTCAATTATATCAAAAATCCGAGCTTTGAGGACAAGGATGTTTCTATGTGGAAGGTGGAGTATCCGAACGGCAATGCCTGTACGGATATCCAGACGAAAGCGGCAGACTGTATTTCCGGGGAAAATGCATTTCATTTCTACAGTGAGGCAGAGCAGGAGTTTACGGTTGAACAGACAATCACGAATCTGAAGAGTGGTAGTTATACCGCTACAGCCAATATGCAGGGCGGAGATGTGGGAGCTGATGCTGTGATCATGCTTTATGTTCAGGTTGGAGACAAACGCTACGAGTCAGAGCCTATTACACTTGATGGATGGGTAAACTGGAAAAAGCCGGTAATTACAGATATCCCCATAGCCGAGGGGGATGAGATTCATGTCGGAGTATATGTCCGTTGTGCAGCAAAAGGCTGGGGTACGATGGATGATTTCGAGCTTTATTGCCAACAGTAGTGATTGACAATTTTTTGTCAAAGTGATACCATTGGACTATCTGATAACGTACATTTTTAGGAGGATTTATACGATGAGTGAATTTAAGAATTTAACACTTGATGTAGCAGATGGAATTGCTGTTCTTGCGATCTCGAGACCAGCAGCATTGAATGCATTAAACAGTGAGACTCTTGACGAGTTAAATGTTTGTCTCAACGAGATTGAAAAGAATGATGACATCAAGGTTGTGATTCTTACCGGTGGTCCGGATAAGAAGGGAAATGAGTTCAAGTCATTTGTTGCCGGTGCTGATATTGCAGAGATGGTGAACTTTACTGCTCCGGAAGCACGTGCATTCGGTATCAAGGCGTCTGAGCCGTTCTTCAAGCTGCAGAATATGCGTCAGGTTACAATCGCTGCAATCAATGGGTTTGCACTTGGTGGCGGATGTGAGATTGCTATGAGTTGTGATATCCGTATTGCAAGCGATAACGCAGTTTTTGGACAGCCTGAGTGTGGTCTTGGAATCATCCCTGGTTTCGGTGGAACCCAGAAGCTTGCTCGTCTGGTTGGTATGGGACGCGCAAAGGAAATGATCTTCACATGTGACAATATTGATGCCAATGAAGCATACCGTATTGGTCTTGTCAATAAGGTTGTTCCAAAGGAAGAACTGATGGCTACTGCTAAGGCAATGGCTGCAAAGATTATTTCCAAGGGAAGCTACGCGGTATCTGTTGCAAAGGCAGCAATCAACAATGGATATGATATGGATATCAAGAATGCGGTTGAGATGGAAGCAAATCTTTTTGGTGTTGTTAATGATACCAATGATAAGAAGGAAGGCATGGGGGCTTTTCTGGAGAAGAGAGCTGCTAATCTTACCGACTTCTAGTCAGAAATTAAAGAATCGTAAATTAGAGAGGGCATCAGTTCTTGGAACCGATGCCCTTTTCAAAAATAAAGGAGAGTAGAATATGTGGGCATATGAAAGCGTTTTTTATCAGATTTATCCGTTAGGATTTTGTGGGGCACCGTTTGAGAACGACGGTGTGTTAGAGCATCGGATTGAAAAAGTCAACGACTGGATTCCTCATATTAAAAAACTGGGAGCAAATGCAATCTATTTTTCACCATTGTTTGAGTCCGATACCCATGGTTACAATACCAGAGATTACACGAAGATTGACACTCGCCTGGGAACAAATGAGGATTTTGCAAAGGTATGTGAGAATCTCCATAAAGAGGGAATTCGTGTGGTGCTGGATGGGGTGTTCAACCATGTGGGAAGAGGCTTCTGGGCTTTCGAGGATGTTGTTAAGAATCGTGAGAATTCACCTTATGTCAGCTGGTTTTCTCGAATTGATTTTGGCGGCAATTCTAATTACAATGATGGTTTGTGGTATGAAGGCTGGGAGGGAAATTATGATCTGGTGAAGCTGAATCTGAGAAATGAGGATGTTATTCAGCATATCTTTTCTGCAATTCGCGGCTGGGTTGAAGAATTTGACATTGATGGGCTTCGTCTGGATGTGGCATATTGTCTGGACCATGATTTCGTGCGCAGGCTTAGAAAATTCTGTGATGAGTTAAAATTGGATTTTTTCCTTGTTGGAGAGACGTTACATGGGGATTACAACCAGCTGATGAATGATGAAATGCTGCATTCTGTTACTAATTATGAGTGTTATAAGGGCTTATATTCCAGCTTTAATTCCATGAATATGTTTGAAATTAATCACTCACTTCTGCGTCAGTTCGGACCAGAAAACTGGACATTGTACAAGGGAAAGCATCTTTTGTCTTTTGTAGATAATCACGATGTGACAAGAGTGGCATCGATTCTTACGAATAAGGCACATCTTCCGTTAATCTATGCCCTTGCGTTTGGAATGCCGGGTATTCCGTGCGTATATTATGGAAGCGAATGGGGAGCAGAAGGCAAAAAGGAGGATGGAGATCCAAGTCTTCGTCTTTCTTATGAGGCACCGCAGTGGAATGAACTGAGTGATTGGATTGCAAAGCTTTCTGAGGCAAAGAAGACATCAAAGGCGTTGCAATATGGTGGCTTTTCATCAATTGTGCTCACAAACGAACAATGTGTATTCTTGCGGGAATGTGACGGAGAGCGTGTTTACGTGACGATTAATGCGTCAGAACAACCGTTTTTTGCAGGATTTGATGCAGGATGCGGCGAGGCAACGGACCTGATTACAGGGGAGAAGATTTCTCTGAATGGAGGAATGGAGTTGCCTGGATACAGTGCCTTTTTCCTGCGAGCGTAGTCCGATGCTAAAGGATTTTGATTTATCCAGGATTGTGGAGCCACTTCAGGAGTGGTTTGGCGGTCATGCAAGGATTCTTCCGTGGAGGGAGAATCCTTGCGCTTATTATGTGTGGATCTCCGAAATTATGTTGCAGCAGACTCGGGTGGAAGCGGTAAAACCGTATTTCACACGGTTTGTAGAAGAACTTCCGGATGTGCGCTCTCTTGCAGAATGTTCCGAAGAACGTTACTTAAAACTCTGGGAAGGGCTGGGGTATTATAATAGAGTTCGCAACCTGAATGTTGCCGCGAAACAGATTATGGAAGATTATGATGGTGTGATTCCCAGTGAGTATGGGGAACTGTTGAAGTTGAAGGGGATCGGGAGCTATACAGCAGGTGCGATAGCATCTATTGCTTATAATCAGCCGATTCCCGCAGTTGATGGGAATGTCTTGCGGGTAATTTCCCGTGTTTGTGCGGATAATTCAGATATTATGAAGCAGTCAGTCCGCAAGAATATGGAAAATGAGCTGAAGAAATTGATGGAAAAACAGATTTCCCAAGGCCTTGTCCCACGTATCTTCAATCAGGCACTCATGGAGCTTGGGGCAATGGTTTGCGTGCCGAACGGAGAGCCACATTGCAGTGAATGTCCGTGGCGGGAATTTTGTGAGGCACACTTGAAGGGGAAGACAGAGGAAATTCCGGTCCGAACGAAATCGAAGGGGCGGCGAAAGGAAGAGCGGACGGTTTTTGTTCTTCGAGATGGGGATAAAGTTGCACTTCACAAGCGGGGACAAAAGGGGCTTTTGGCAGGGCTTTATGAATTGCCGAATTGTCTTGGAAAGTTGTCACAGGAGGAGGCCCTTGCCTATGTAAAAGAACTTGGGTATGCACCACTTCGTATTCGACCGCTTGCAGCTGCCAGACATATTTTTTCCCATGTGGAGTGGCAGATGATTGGATATACAATACAGATAGAAGAACCAAAAGGAATGGAAGGCGATTGTCTGTTTGTGGATGCGCAGGACGCGAGAGAACACTATGCAGTGCCAAGTGCATTTTCCACATATTGGGATGCAATTGTGGAGGAGTTGGAGTAAAGTGCATAAATGAGGAAAACCGGTGCTATAAAGCACCGGTTTTATATGAAAAAGATTAGTATGAGAAAGAAAAATCTATTTTAAGGAGTTCCTCGCGCCTGTCTGGTGCGAGGGGTATGAAAAAGAAAAAGTTTTTTCTTACTATGCTTGTAGTATAGAATGGAATTGTGAAATTGATATGTGGAGTTTATGAGATTTTTGTTAATAAAATATGAACAAATTGCTGGAAATAAAAAATTTGTTCGACTCCCGTTTTAAATCGTGTATAATAAGTAGGAAGATTAAGGAAATTATCCATTTCACAGAAGGGAATAGGGGATTTATGTACGATAGTATTATTGTAGGTGCTGGAATTGCAGGGGCAACAGTTGCGCGCAGACTGGCAGAGAAAAGTGATAAAAAAGTATTAGTTATTGAGCGAAGAAATCATATTGGTGGAAATTGTTATGATAAGCTGGATGATTACGGAATTCTGATTCATGAGTATGGTCCTCATATTTTTCATACTCAGGATGAGGGGGTGCGTGAGTTCTTATCGCGTTTTACGGAATGGTATGATTTTGGGCATGAAGTTGTGGCCAAGGTTGGAGAACAGCTTATTCCGGTTCCGTTTAATCTGAACACATTGCATATGGTGTATGAGAAGGAAAAAGCAGATCATCTTGAGAAGAAGTTGTTGGAAGCATATGGGGAGGGAAGTCGTGTCCCGATTATGAGGCTTCGGGAGAATCCCGATGAGGAAGTGCGTGAGATTGCGGATTATGTATATGAGAATATTTTTCTCTATTATACGATGAAGCAGTGGGGACAGAAGCCGGAGGAGATCAGCCCGGAGGTCACCGGGCGTGTACCGGTAGTCATTTCCCATGATAACCGTTATTTCAAGGATCGATATCAGGGTGTGCCGTTGCATGGTTTTACGCCGATGTTTGAGGCAATGCTTAATCATGGAAATATTGAAGTGTGGACCAATACTGATTGCAGCGATGTTCTTACCTTTGTGGATGGAAAAATCTATTTTGAGGGAGAAGAATTTCAGGGTGATTTGATATATACAGGTGCGATTGATGAATTGTTTGATTGCCGGTTCGGACATTTGCCGTACCGTTCTTTGGATTTCCGGTTTGAACATTTGAACCAGGATTCGTTTCAGAATCATAGTGTAGTCAATTATACAGTGAGCGAGGATTTTACAAGAATTACGGAATTTAAGTATCTGACAGGACAAAAGGATACAGAGGGAACAACCATTGTGCGGGAGTATCCGTTTGCATATACAGGGGCAGAGGGAGAGATTCCTTATTATGCAATTCTGGAAGAGAAGAATGAGAGGCTGTATGAGAAATACCGGAAGCTCACAGAGGAGTATCCGCATTTTTATCTGCTTGGCAGACTGGCAGAATATAAATATTACAATATTGATGCAATGTGCCGTAAGGCACTGGATTTGGCGGAGGAGATAGGATGAAGTTACTGACATTTGCAATACCATGTTATAATTCACAGGATTATATGGAGCACTGCATTGAATCCATATTACCGGGCGGGGAAGATGTTGAAATCTTGATTATTGATGATGGCTCGAAGGACCGCACGGCGGAGATTGCAGATGCTTATGCAGAGAAATATCCCACCATTGTGCGGGCAATCCATCAGAAAAATGGTGGGCACGGTGAGGCTGTCAACGCGGGAATACGTAATGCAACCGGTTTGTACTTTAAAGTGGTGGATAGCGATGACTGGGTGGATGCGGACGCCTACAAAAAAATTCTGGATAAGCTAAGGGAACTTGCGGGCGGCAGTGTATCGCTGGATATGCTTCTTGCTAATTATGTTTATGAGAAGGAAGGTGCAAAGCATAAGCGCGTTATGCGTCAGACTGGGTTTCCTAAGAATCAGATTTTTACATGGAGTGATGTAAGGCATTTTCACAAAGGGCATTATATCCTGATGCATTCTGTTATCTATCGGACAAAGCTTTTGCGGGAATGTGGATTGGAATTGCCGAAGCATACGTTCTATGTAGATAATATATATGTATACAAGCCGTTGCCATATGTGAGAACAATATATTATATGGATGTAGATTTTTATCGTTACTATATTGGAAGAGAGGATCAGTCCGTCAATGAAAAGGTAA
Organism: Agathobacter sp.; assembly: GCA_022775045.1. GTDB lineage: Bacteria > Bacillota > Clostridia > Lachnospirales > Lachnospiraceae > Roseburia. The sequence continues at coordinate 61,179 of JALFLB010000057.1, forward strand.
TGATCAGCAGGATTGATCAGCAGATTCGGGTTAATAAAATCATGGTTGATGATGTTGATCTTCATAAAGTTACAAATCTGAAGTGTCGCAAATATATGATTAATTATCTCGAAATTATTACGGTGGTGTCGACAGTTATGCTGCTTCGCTCCGGAACAGAGGAGAATTTGGAGAAGAAACGTGAACTCTGGAAATATATCAAGGATAAAGACATCAGCCTCTTCCACAGATTACGAAGGGGGATTATGGGACAAACCATGAACCTTCCGGGAAAGGGCGGCAGAAAGATTTCGGTTGCCGCTTATCGCTTGTCACAGAAGGTTGTTGGGTTTAACTAATTACATATTTACTGTCTTGTCAGATGACAAGATATGTGCTATACTCCATGTCAAGTGTCATAAGACATGGAGTATTTTACGTTGAAAAAGAGAAAGAAAGATAATGATGAAGACGGATGTATTGATTGTCGGAAGCGGCTGTTCGGGTCTGTACTGTGCCTTGCAGCTTTCACGTGATAAAAAAATTACGGTAATTACCAAATCGGATGTGACCAGCAGTGATTCCTATCTGGCACAGGGCGGAATCTGTATGCTGAAGAATGAGGCTGATTATGAGAACTATTTCGAGGATACCATGAAGGCCGGGCATTATGAGAATGATCGGGAGTCGGTGGAAATTATGATTCGTTCTTCCCAGGATGTGATTCATGATCTGATTGGGTATGGAGCGGATTTTGCCCGGGATGAAAACGGTGAACTGGCATTTACCAGGGAGGCTGCTCATTCGGACAAGCGCATCCTGTTCCACGAGGATATTACAGGGGAAGAGATTACCAGCAAGCTTTTGGCGGCAGTTCGGAAATTGACCAATGTGATCATTTATGAGAACACAAAGATGCTGGATATCGTGACGGAAAACAATTGCTGTTACGGTGCTGTGGTTCGAAAAGAGGATGGAACAATTGAGACGATACAGGCAGATTATACCGTGTGGGCGTGTGGAGGCGTTGGAGGGCTATACCGGCATTCTACCAACTTCCGCCATTTAACAGGAGATGCTTTGGCGTTGTCGATCAAGCATGGAATCCGATTAAAAGATGTCAACTATGTGCAGATTCATCCGACCACTTTTTATTCCAAGGACGAGGAGGATCGCAGCTTTCTGATTTCCGAGTCTGTCCGTGGAGAAGGCGCAAAACTTTATGATAAGAATATGAACCGTTTTGTCAATGAGCTTTTGCCGAGGGACCGTCTGACGGAAGAAATTTATAAACAGATGGAAAAGGATCAGACGGAGCATGTGTGGGAGGATCTTCGTCCGATACCGGAGGACGAGCTTCGGACACATTTTCCGAACATTGTGGAGCACTGCCGGCAGATGGGATATGATGTGACAAAAGAGTGCATTCCGGTGGTTCCGGCTCAGCACTATTTCATGGGAGGTGTGTGGGTAGACCACGAGAGTCATACCTCCATGGACCGCCTCTATGCAGTGGGTGAGACGGCCTGCAACGGGGTTCACGGAAAGAACCGCCTGGCCAGCAACTCTCTTCTGGAGAGCCTTGTCTTTGCAAAGCGGGCTGCAAAACAGATAGAAGATAATTATGAAAAGGCGCAGCCTGGTCAGGTATTTGATCAGCTCGTTATGGATGAATATAGAAATCAGGAAGAACTGGCCAGCTGTTACCATAAATATGTCCGGGATGCCATCATTGATGCAGAACAAAGTATGGATCAGGAGCCGGAAATGACGGGACGGCGGAAAGCCGTGGTGGCATTTCGTAAGAAGTAAGAAGGTCTAAAATTTGAGGAAAAGAAGGAGATAATGCAATGTACGATCAGGTAACATTAACGTTGAATGTAGATCCACTTATATTAAGCGCACTCAGAGAGGATATCACAAGTGAAGATGTTTCTACCAATAGTGTGATGCCGGACCCAAAGCTGGGAGAGGTTGATTTAATCTGCAAGGAGGATGGAATCATCTGTGGTCTGCAGGTGTTTGAGCGGACTTTTACACTGTTGGATGACAAGACAGAAGTGACATTTTATGTGCAGGATGGCGATGAGGTTAAGAATGGGCAGCTTATGGCAAAGGTGCGGGGAGATATCCGTACCCTTCTGTGTGGAGAGCGTACAGCGCTGAACTATCTGCAGCGCATGAGTGGAATTGCAACTTATACGCATTCGGTTGCAGCACTGCTTTCCGGTAGCAAGACCAAGCTTTTGGATACGAGAAAGACGACACCGAACAACCGTATCTTTGAAAAGTATGCAGTCCGTGTGGGCGGTGGAAATAACCATCGGTATAATCTCTCTGATGGAGTGCTGCTGAAAGACAATCATATCGGAGCAGCAGGCGGTGTAAAGCAGGCGGTTGAGGCAGCAAAAGCCTATGCTCCATTTGTACGAAAGATTGAGGTCGAGGTGGAGACCTTCGATATGGTAAAGGAAGCTGTTGAGGCCGGTGCTGATATTATCATGCTGGATAATATGGATACTGACGCACTGAAGGAAGCTATTGCGTATATTGATGGCCGCGCTGAGATTGAAGTGTCCGGCAATGTGACCAGAGAGAATATTGCAAGACTTGTGGATCTTGGAGTCGATTATATCTCCAGTGGAGCACTGACGCATTCGGCTCCGATTCTGGATATCTCCCTGAAAAATCTGCATCCGGTGTCAGAGGTGGAAATATAGTTCAATTGCCCGTTGGAAATTACGATATTCCACAGAAGCACATCATATTTTGTTTAAGTCAGGAATGGAATTTTATAAAATAAAAATATTTGGAGAGGAGGACAAAGCGGGCGATGAATGGAGAACAAAGACGCGACAAAATCATACAGATGCTGAAAGGCAGCAGTAAGCCAATCCCTGGCGTTGCTTTGGCGAAGGAATTTGATGTGAGCCGGCAGGTAATTGTTCAGGATATCGCACTGCTTCGTGCCAATGGTACGGATATTTTATCCTCAAACCGGGGATATCTTCTTCCAGGGGATACACAGTTTCAGCGTGTATTTAAAGTGCAGCATGAGGATGATGAGGTTGAAAAAGAACTGACAACCATTGTCGATCTTGGCGGAGTCGTTGAGGATGTGTTTGTCTATCACAAGGTGTACGGAGTGCTTCGGGCAGAGATGAATATCAAGTCCCGGATGGACATTTACAAATACCTTGAGGACATTAGATCGGGCAAGTCGAGTTTGCTTAAGAATGTTACTTCGGGATATCATTATCATACAATTCGCGCAGACAGCGAGGAAATTCTGGATCTCATTCAGTCGCAGCTGCAGGAGAAGGGATTTCTTGCAAAACTGCAGGACTATGAGCCGGTGGATTTCTGGAGTAGTACAGAATAAAAAAGAGATAGGGTTCATGGTCTGTACCATTTTTATTGTAGAATTTCCTGTATGATGAGAGGTGCGTTGTATTTGACACAAATCGTAGGATAATGCTATACTTCCTTTGTATATACAAAAAGGGATAAGGAGTAGAAAAATGAGTGACGAATTTATGTCAAACAATGATATGACAAATCAGGAAAACAGTCAGCCTGAGAATCCGGTTCCACAGATGGATTACAGTGAGCAGCAGGGCGCAGTTCCACAGAGGGATTACAGCCAGCCACAGAGGGCTTATCAGAATCCGTACTCACAGGGAAATTATTCAAAGCCGGATTATTCGCAAACGAGTTATACACAGCCAAACTACACACAAACAAACTATACGCAGCCGAATTACAGTCAGCAGCAGTATACCCAGCAGAATCCGTACCAGCAGCAGACTTATACCCAGCAGAACAGCTATCAGAATCCGTATCAGCAACAGACTTATACCCAGCAGAATAGCTATCAGCAGCCTTACTATGGTCAGGCAGCAAATCAGAAGGGGGATGGAATTGGATTTGGTATTGCATCTATGATTATTGGTATTGCATCCATTTTCCTTTTTGCATGCTGCATCAACTACATTCTGGCAATACTTGCCATTATTTTTGGTATTATTCAGATAGTCAAAAATCAGAAAAAGGGAATGGCAATTGCTGGGATTATTACTGCTGCAATTTCTATCATTTTGGGAACATTTTTCTGGATTGGTATTGCAGCATTGTCAGAGGGTACAACAGATGGAGATTCATTTGATGAATATTTAGAGGAGTATCTCGATGGAGATGAACTTTAATAATAGGAATTTTGGTTTTGGATTGATGCGTCTACCAATGCAAGGGGAGGGCGTTGATTATGATCAGGTGTGTCAGATGATAGATTATAGTCTGGTACACGGATTTAATTATTTTGATACTGCACATGGTTATTTGGATGGAAAAAGCGAGATTGCGGCAAGAGAGTGTCTGGTCAAGCGTCATCCGAGGGAGAGTTTTCTTTTGACCAATAAACTGTCCAGTGGGTTTTTTGAGAAGGAGGAAGATATTCTTCCGTACTTTGAGGAGCAGTGTGCGGCATGTGGGGTTGAATATTTTGATTATTATCTGATGCATGCATTGAATGCTAAGGAGTATCCGAAGTATCAGAAGTGCAAAGCTTTTGAGATTGCCGGACGTTTAAAACAGGAGGGAAGAATCCGGCATATGGGAATTTCCTTCCATGATAAGCCGGAAGTATTGGAGCAGATTCTGACGGACCATCCGGAGATTGAGGTGGTACAGATTCAGTTCAATTATCTGGATTACGAGGATGCCGGGATTCAGAGCCGGAATGTCTATGATGTCTGTCGGAGATTCGACAAGCCGGTGATTATCATGGAACCCGTCAAGGGTGGGGCATTAGTCAACCTTCCTGAGGAGGCAAAGCAGGTTTTTGATGATCTGCACGGCGGCAGTTATGCCAGCTATGCCATTCGGTTTGCGGCGTCCTTTGAGGGTGTTGCGATGGTACTAAGCGGTATGAGCAATTTTGAGCAGATGGAGGACAACATCGGCTTTATGGAGCAGTTTACACCGCTTTCGGAGGCGGAGATGAATGCCGTTGCGAAAGTGACTGCTATTATGAAAAATCAGGACATGATCGGCTGTACCGCCTGTCGTTACTGTGAGGCTGGATGTCCGATGCATATATGTATTCCGGATCTGTTTGCATGTCTGAATGCCAGAAGACAGTTTCAGGATTGGAACAGTGACTATTACTATACGGTTCACACCGGATCGGGGCATGGCAAGGCGAAGGATTGTATCACCTGCAGAAAATGTGAGAATATCTGTCCGCAGCACCTGCCGGTGTCGGATTTGATTAAGGAAGTATCAGCGGAATTTGATACAAGAGAAGAGTACAAGGAGTAACGTGACATGAAGGAAAATGTAAAAAAGCTGACGTTCTCAGCAATGTTTTTAGCGCTGGGGCTGGTGCTTCCGCTTTTGACAGGACAGATTCAGCAGATTGGAAATATGCTGCTTCCGATGCACATTCCAGTTCTATTGTGTGGACTGATCTGTGGACCTGTATGGGGCCTGGTTGTGGGGCTGATTTTACCGCTTCTTCGCTCCGTCACCTTTGGGATGCCTCCAATGTATCCAACTGCCATTGCCATGGCCTTTGAGCTTGCTGCATACGGTGGAGTGATTGGCTGGCTTTACAGGATTTCCCGCTGGAAATGTGTCAGGGCATTGTACCGTTGCCTGATTCTTGCCATGATTATGGGAAGACTGGTCTGGGGCATTGCGATGGTAATCCTCATGGGAATCAGTGGAAATGCCTTTACCTTTCAGGCGTTCCTTGCAGGAAGCGTGTTGAATTCCATTCCGGGAATTATTCTGCAGCTGATTCTGATTCCTACCATAATGGTGATTTTAGATAAGACCAGTCTGGTGCCGTTTACGCGCAGAGAAAAGAGTGTGGAATATGCAAAGCACCAGTGAGAAGATGATTGGAGAGCTGGCTTCGCAAATCCAATCCTTACTGGATACGCAGGGGCGTGCATTGGTTGCCATCGATGGACGCTGTGCTTCCGGAAAGACAACTCTTTCGGAAGCCTTGCAGCCGCTTTTTGACTGCAATGTAATTCATATGGATGATTTCTTTCTCCAGCCGCATCAACGGACGCAGGAGCGCTATCAGGAGCCGGGAGGAAATGTGGATTATGAGCGTGTGGAGGCTGAAATCATAAAGCCGATTCTTGCAGGGAATGGTTTTGTCTATCAGAGATTTGACTGCCAGACCATGTCCTTGAAGGAAGGGCAGAAGCGAGGCTGGAAAAACGTGACGATTATGGAAGGCGCGTACAGCTGTCATCCGCGTCTGCGGGAGGTCTATGACCTTCGGGTTTTCCTGACGGTAGAGCCAGAGGAGCAGGTACGTCGGATCATTGCACGGAGTGGTGAAGAGAAGGCCAAGATGTTTCTCCAGAAATGGATTCCGCTCGAAGAGCAGTACATCGAAGCGTGCCGTGTGCGCGAGTGTTGTGAATTACAATTTGAAACATAAAAGGGGAATCTCATTAGAGATTCTCCTTTATTTTTATCTCCGTATTCAGATAGTTGAGCTCCTTCTCCGGTGCAATCCCTTCAATCAGGTAGCGGGACAGCAGATCAAGAGGAAGATATCCCTGCTGGAATGGCTGCTGACAGAGGGTTGCGGTAATGACATTCTGTTTGATCAGCTCCACGGTTGTAGGAACACTGTCATGGACAAAGATTTTCATGGAAGCAGCGCGCCCACTGTCAAGCACCGCCTGACATCCACCGTATATGCCGCCAGCAGCAAAGTAAAGTACATTCATTTCAGGATGATCATTTAGCAGTCTGCTTACCTGCTGGTAGCTTTCGTCATCATTGTCATGGTTCTCCACGGTCTCCATAATTCGGATATCCGGGTAATTTCCGGTAAGTGTTTTCGTAAAACCGGATACACGTTCGGCATGACAGAGAATGTGCGAAAATCCATTTACAATTCCAACATAACGATCTCCGAAAGTCATGCGGCCGACAAGTCCGGCAGCCGTCTGCCCGGATTGCAGATAGTTGCTGCCTACATAGGCAATTCGCTTGGAAAGAATATCGGTATTGACAGTAATCACTGGAATCCCAAGATCAGTGAGACGGTCAATTTCTGCTGCAATATAGAGTGAATTGTATGGGGCAATAACCAGTCCATTGATGCCTGCTTTCAGAAGTTCTTCCATAGCATCAAACTGGGCACTTTCTTCGGAGGGAACCTGACGGATCAGAAGATTACAGTTGTATCCGGCAAGCTCCTTTTCTTTGGCATAAACTCCTTCGTACACTTCTTGAAAAAAGGGAATTGAATCATTGAAAAGGATGATGCCTATCTTGATATTCTTTTTCTGGGCTGCGAGCATCAGTCCCGCTTTGTTTGGCCGGTAATTCAATTGTTGTGCAATGTCACGTACCCGTTGGGCTGTTTTTTCATTTACAGAACCGCGGTTGTTGAGCACCCGGTCGACGGTTCCCCGAGAGACGCCGGCAAGCGCAGCAATTTCTTTGATAGTTGCCATAGTTTCTACTTCCCTTTCTGTTCGAATCTATAAAAATGGTAGCATTCATAGTTGAAAAAGTCAATTAGATTGCCTGTATTATAGATGATTGTACGGTCCATACCGCTATTGACACACCAACCATTGTTGGCAGAAATTTGTGACCAATTCTTGACAGTGCAAAAGTTTTTTACTATACTAAATGCAAATGACGTTGACGAAGACAGTAACTTTCGCAGGAAAGGCAAAGAGAGCCGGGCAGGGTGGAAACCGGTGCGAGTAGTGCGGCAGTGAAGATCACTTCTGAGTTGCGGTCCGAAAGGAAGGAGTCTGATTAGGTGCCGACGTATTTTCTGCGTTACAGGGAACGAAGTATGCGAGTGTATGCTCAAGTACATGGTAATCAGGTGGTATAACGTGTGCCCGCGTCCTAATTACTGGACGCGGGCTTTCTTAGTTTCAGTGCAACTTATATGGTCAATAAGCAGGAGGATAACATGTACAACAAAGTTGATACGAACATGAATTTCGTTGAGCGCGAAAAGGAGACGGAAAAGTTCTGGCGCGAAAACGATATTTTTAAAAAATCCATGGAGAACCGTAAAGAAGGTGAAACTTATACCTTTTATGACGGACCGCCAACAGCAAATGGTAAGCCACACATCGGCCACGTTCTGACCCGTGTTATCAAGGATATGATTCCGAGATACCAGACTATGAAGGGAAAGTATGTGCCTCGTAAGGCAGGATGGGATACTCATGGTCTTCCGGTGGAACTTGAGGTGGAGAAGCTTCTCGGACTCAACGGCAAGGAGCAGATCGAAGAGTACGGCATGGAGCCGTTTATCAAGAAGTGTAAAGAATCTGTATGGAAATACAAGGGCATGTGGGAGGACTTCTCCGCAACCGTTGGTTTCTGGGCGGATATGGATGATCCGTACGTTACCTATGATGACAATTTTATAGAGTCTGAATGGTGGGCGTTAAAAGAAATCTGGGATAAGAAGTTGTTATACAAAGGCTTTAAGATTGTGCCATATTGTCCTCGATGCGGGACACCACTTTCCTCCCAGGAGGTTGCTCAGGGATATAAGACCGTTAAGGAGCGCTCCGCTATCGTCCGTTTTAAGGTGGTTGGCGAGGAGGCTTATTTCCTGGCATGGACCACAACCCCTTGGACATTGCCAAGTAACGTGGCTCTCTGTGTGAACCCGGATGACACCTATATCAAGGTCAAGGCAGCAGACGGATACACTTATTATCTGGCTGAGGCTCTGGCTGACAAGGTGCTTGGTTCTCTTGCTGAGGAGGGGGAGAAGGCATACGAGGTACTTGAAACATACAAGGGTAAGGATTTGGAACGCCGCGAGTATGAGCCGCTTTATGACTGCGCAAAGACGGTTGCAGACAAGCAGCACAAGAAGGGATTTTTTGTTACCTGTGACAGTTATGTTACGATGACAGATGGTACGGGTATCGTTCATATTGCACCTGCATTTGGTGAGGATGATGCAAATGTTGGACGTAATTACGATCTTCCATTTGTACAGTTTGTTGATGGAAAAGGGGAACTTACAGAGGAGACCCCGTTTGCAGGACTTTTCGTTAAGAAGGCAGATCCTGAGGTCCTCAAAGATCTCGATGCAAGAGGGCAGCTTTTTGATGCACCAAAGTTCGAGCACGAGTACCCGCATTGCTGGAGATGTGATACTCCACTTATCTATTACGCAAGAGAATCCTGGTTCATTAAGATGACTGCGGTGAAGGATGATCTGGTTGCCAATAATAAGACGGTTAACTGGATTCCACAGTCCATTGGTGAGGGCCGTTTTGGAAACTGGCTGGAAAATATTCAGGATTGGGGAATTTCTCGTAACCGTTATTGGGGGACGCCGCTTAATATCTGGGAGTGTGAAGATTGTGGATGTCAGGAATCCATTGGAAGTCGTGCAGAACTGGCGGAGCGTTCAGGAGATCCGGAGGCTGCTAAGGTTGAACTGCACCGTCCGTATATTGATGCAGTGACCTTTAAGTGTAAGGAATGTGGCGGAACAATGAAACGTGTGCCGGAGGTTATTGACTGCTGGTTTGATTCTGGTGCAATGCCGTTTGCACAGCATCATTATCCGTTTGAAAATAAGGATTTGTTTGAGCAGCAGTTCCCGGCAAAATTTATCTCGGAGGCCGTGGATCAGACCAGAGGATGGTTTTATTCACTGATGGCAGAATCTACCTTGCTTTTTAACAAGGCACCGTATGAGAATGTTATTGTTCTTGGTCATGTGCAGGATGAAAATGGACAGAAGATGAGTAAGTCCAAAGGTAATGCAGTTGATCCGTTTGACGCACTGGAACAGTATGGAGCAGATGCAATCCGCTGGTATTTCTATACCAACAGTGCCCCGTGGCTGCCGAACCGTTTCCACGGTAAGGCCGTACAGGAGGGACAGCGCAAGTTCATGGGAACGTTGTGGAATACCTATGCATTTTTCGTTTTGTACGCAAACATCGATAACTTTGATGCGACAAAATATAACCTGGAGTACGACAAGCTTACGGTTATGGATAAGTGGCTTTTGTCCAAGCTGAATTCTGCGGTTGCCGCTGTGGATGATCATCTAGGCAATTATCGGATTCCGGAGGCTGCCAGAGCATTGGAAGAGTTCGTTGATGATATGAGTAACTGGTATGTCCGCAGATCTCGTGAGCGTTTCTGGGCAAAGGGGATGGAACAGGATAAAATCAACGCTTATATGACATTGTATACAGCATTGGTAACCATCAGTAAGGCGGCAGCACCAATGATTCCATTTATGACGGAGGATATTTACCGCAATCTGGTATGCTCGATTGATACATCTGCGCCGGAAAGTATTCATCTGTGTGATTTCCCTACTGTCAATGAGAAGATGATCGACAAGACTTTAGAGGAAGCCATGGATGAGGTACTGAAGATTGTTGTTATGGGACGTGCGTGCCGTAACAGTGCTAATATCAAGAACCGTCAGCCGATTGGTCAGATGTATGTAAAGGCTCCGGAAAAACTCAGTGATTTTTATGTGGAAATCATCGCAGATGAGTTGAATGTGAAAACGGTGACATTTACTGATGATGTATCTGCTTTTACCGACTATCAGTTTAAGCCGCAGCTTCGCACAGTTGGTCCGAAGTATGGCAAATATTTAAAGCAGATTCAGGCAGCGTTATCAGAGTTAGATGGAAATCAGGCGATGGAGGAACTGAAGTCTTCGGGTGCACTTAAGCTTGACAGTGTCAGTGAGGAAGTTGTATTATTAGAAGAGGATTTACTGATCACAATGACACAGGCTGAGGGCTTTGTAACCGAGGGGGATAACTATGTAACGGTAGTTATGGATACCAAGCTGACACCGGAACTGATCGAAGAGGGATTTGTTCGTGAATTGATCAGCAAGATTCAGACAATGCGTAAGAAGGCAGGATTTGAAGTTATGGACCACATTGCGGTATCCTATATTGCTGATGAAAAGTTGACAGGAATCTTTGACAAGTATGGAGAGAACATTCAGTCTGAAGTACTTGCAGATGCAATTACTGCGGGAACACTTGCCGGATACGAGGAATCATGGAGTATCAATGGCGAGAAGGTAACACTTGCAGTACAGAAACAATAGAATGAGGAGAGGGAGCAGGCGACGCGCCGGGCTCCCTTTTTGTAATCATAATACCAAAAGCAGATTGAGGAGGAGCATTTATGAGAGACAAGGTATTTAGTAAAAAGGAGTTTATCAAATCGGTAACAGAAAATGTGAAGTCTATGTATCGTAAGACGTTACAGGAGGCGAGCCAGCAGGAAATTTTTCAGGCCGTATCACTGGCGGTCAAAGATGTTGTGATGGATGAGTGGATGGCCACCCAGCAGGTGATTGAGAAGGATGATCCAAAGACGGTTTATTATATGTCTATGGAGTTTTTGATGGGAAGAGCCTTAGGCAATAACCTGATTAATCTTGGTGCTTACGGAGAGGTTAAGGATGCTTTGGAAGAAATCGGATTGGATCTGAGTGTGATTGAGGATCAGGAGCCGGATCCTGCACTTGGTAACGGTGGACTTGGACGTCTGGCTGCCTGTTTTATGGATTCCCTTGCCACACTGGGCTATGCGGCTTATGGATGTGGAATCCGTTACCGTTATGGAATGTTCAAGCAGCAGATTATTGACGGATTTCAGGTGGAAGTTCCGGACAACTGGCTGAAGGACGGATATCCTTTTGAGCTTCGCAGACCGGAATACTGCTATGAGATTAAGTTTGGCGGTCATGTTGAACCAAAGGAACAGAAAGATGGAAATGTGGTCTTTGAACAGGTGGGGTATCAGTCGGTACTGGCTGTTGCTTATGATATGCCGATTGTAGGTTATGGAAATCATGTGGTAGATTCTTTGATTATCTGGGATGCACAGCCGAAGGAGGAGTTTCGTCTGGATTCCTTTGACAGGGGAGACTATGATCAGGCAGTGGAACAGGAGAATCTTGCGCGTAATCTTGTGGAAGTGCTCTATCCGAATGATAATCATGTCAAGGGTAAAGAACTTCGTTTAAAGCAGCAGTACTTCTTTGTATCGGCAAGTATTCAGAGAGCACTGGAGAGATTCAAAAAACATCACGATGATCTGCATATGCTGCCTGAAAAGGTGACATTCCAGATGAACGATACCCATCCGACCGTTGCGGTTGCAGAGCTTATGCGTATCCTTGTGGATGAGGAAGGACTTTCCTGGGATGATGCATGGTCAATCACTACTCGTTGTGTGGCCTATACAAATCATACCATTATGGCGGAGGCTCTTGAGAAGTGGCCGATTGAAATCTTCCAGAAACTTCTTCCACGTGTTTATCAGATTGTTGAGGAGATCAACCGCCGTTTCGTATTAGAGATTCAGAATCGTTATCCGGGAAATGAGGAAAAAATCCGTAAGATGGCGATCCTCTATGATGGTCAGGTAAAGATGGCAAATCTTGCTATCTGTGCGGGCTATTCGGTCAATGGTGTGGCAAGACTTCACACAGATATTTTGAAGAAGCAGGAACTGAAGGATTTCTATGAGATGTTCCCGGAAAAATTCAACAATAAGACCAACGGAATTACGCAGAGAAGATTTCTTGCACATGGCAACCCGCTTTTGGCAGATTGGGTAAGTAAGCGTGTTGGTAAGGATTGGATCACGGATCTTTCAAAGGTGGAAAAATTGACTTCGGTTGCGAATGATCCAAGGGCACAGCAGGAATTCATGGAAATTAAGTATAAGAATAAAGTGCGCCTCGCAAAATACATTAAGGAGCACAATGGTATTGAGGTTGATCCGAACTCCATTTTTGATGTACAGGTAAAACGTCTGCATGAATATAAGAGACAGTTGATGAATATTCTTCATGTAATGTATCTGTATAATCAGCTGAAGGCAAACCCGAATATGGATTTCTATCCGAGAACTTTTATCTTTGGTGCCAAAGCTGCGGCAGGTTATCGGACGGCAAAGACGACTATCAAGCTGATTAATTCTGTTGCCGATGTAATCAACAATGATTCTTCAATCAATGGTAAGATTAAAGTGGTATTTATTGAAGATTACCGCGTATCCATCGCAGAGCAGATCTTTGCAGCGGCAGATGTCAGTGAACAGATTTCTACCGCAAGTAAGGAGGCATCCGGAACCGGTAATATGAAATTTATGTTAAATGGTGCAATTACCATTGGAACCATGGATGGAGCCAATGTGGAGATGTACGAAGAAGTGGGTGCAGATAATATATTTATCTTCGGAATGAGTGCCGATGAGGTGATTGCACATGAAAAGTACAAAGATTATAATCCGGTTGATATCTACAATAATGACCCGGATATTCGTCATGTATTGAATCAGCTTATAGATGGAACATATTCCCACAATGATCGTGAATTGTTCCGTGAACTTTATAATTCACTGCTGAATCCGCAGCAGGGACAGGTGGCCGATCGTTATTTTATCCTTGCGGACTTCCGTGCTTATGCAAATGCACAAAATAAGATTTCGGCATATTACCAGAACAAGAGTGCATGGGCGAAAAGTGCAATCCTGAATGTGGCACATGTAGGAAAGTTTTCGTCGGATCGGACCATTCAGGAGTATGTAGATGAAATTTGGCATCTGGATAAGATTCATGTGAATATGGCGGGAGTTTAATATGGCGGATATAGGTAAATGTAATCATTCTTCAGCAGCTGGACAGAGAGGTCTGTCCGGCTGCTGGCTCAAAATGATTGCAGTTATTACGATGTTTATTGATCATGCAGCTGCGACAATCCTTGAGAGGCTTCTGATGCAAATGCCTGCGTGGGGACCCATTACACAGCAGAATTATCAGGGCTGGTACATCTTGTATACGGTGTTGCGTACAATCGGACGCATGGCATTTCCTATTTATTGCTTTCTTTTAGTGGAAGGATTTTACCACACGAGAAATAGGGCAAAGTATGCGTTTCGCCTGTTCTTATTTGCTCTGATCTCGGAAGTCCCATTTGATATGGCATTCAATCAGGGCTTTTTTGATATGAGCTATAATAATGTGTTTCTTACTTTGCTGATAGGACTTGTGACCATATGGTGCTCAGACATGGTAATCAGGCGAACAGAGACGGAAAATTTTTCAAAAGGGAAAAAAGCTGGAATGATTGTACTCCGGGTGATTATGTTGGCGATAGTCCTGATTACAGGAAGTGTGGTGGCAGAAATTTTACATACGGATTACGGCGCATGTGGAGTGATTGCAATTTTTATTATGTATATGCTTTACCATAGACGTATGCTCGGTTTTGCACTGATGGTGCTCGAACTTGGTTTGCTGGGCGGCATAATCGAATGGGCGGCAATTCTAATGTTGATTCCAATGCACTTTTATAATGGAACACGAGGGAAGCAGATCAAGTACTTCTTTTATGTGTTCTATCCAGTACATCTTTTGATTCTGTCACTGATCTGCTGGATCATGGGACTTGGAATTTAAAGAATAGGAAGGAGCCATAATGGCATTTGTTCATCTTCATACCCATACAGAATATTCCCTTCTGGATGGTTCCAATAAGATAAAAGAATATGTTGCACGTGTTAAAGAACTGGGGATGAACAGTGCCGCGATCACGGACCATGGGAATATGTATGGGGTGATTGAGTTTTACAAGACGGCAAAGGCGGCTGGCATCAATCCGGTTATTGGCTGTGAGGTATATGTGGCTCCCAATTCAAGATTTGATCGGGAGATAAGTCATGGGGAGGATCGCTATTTCCATCTTATTTTGCTTGCGGAGAATAATAAGGGATATGCGAATCTGATAAAGATTGTATCCATAGGTTTTACGGAAGGCTACTATTATCGTCCGCGCGTAGATTTTGAGACGTTGGAGAAATATCATGAAGGGCTGATTTGTCTTTCGGCGTGTCTGGCGGGAGAGATTCCCCGTTATATCGTGCGGGGGCTTTATGAGGAAGCCAGAGGAGTTGCCCAGAAATATGCTGCTTGCTTCGGAAAAGATCATTTTTTTCTTGAACTACAGGATCATGGAATTGCAGATCAGCACCTGGTCAACCAGCAGCTTGTGCGCATGAGCCGGGAGCTTGGAATTGGTCTTGTTTGTACGAACGATGTTCATTATACCTATGAGGATGATGTTGAGGCTCATGATGTGCTTTTGTGTATCCAGACAGGTAAGAAGATTACGGATGAGGATCGCATGCGCTATGAGGGAGGACAGTTCTTTGTAAAAAGCGAGGAACAGATGCGTGCACTTTTTCCGTATGCGCAGGAGGCTGTGGAGAATACGCAGAAGATTGCAGACCGCTGTCATGTGACGATTGAATTTGGAAATTATAAGATTCCAAAGTATGAAGTGCCTGAGGGATTTGACTCGGCGTGGACTTTTTTGAACAGTCTCTGTGATCAGGGGTTTGAGGAAAAATATAAACATAATCCGGAGTATACGAAAGGGCAGTGCGACAGAATCTATGAAGAAATGCACTATGAGCTTGGAATCATCCGGAAGATGGGCTTTGTCGAGTATATTTTGATTGTTTGGGATTATATTAACTGGTGTCGGACTCACGATTGCTGGGTAGGACCGGGGCGTGGATCGGCGGCGGGCAGTAAAGTTTGCTACTGTACAGGAATTACAAATATAGATCCGGTAAAATATCATCTTCTCTTTGAACGATTTCTGAATCCGGAGCGAGTATCAATGCCTGATATTGACGTGGATTTTGAGTATGCAGAGCGATATCGCGCAATAGAGTATGTCACGGAGAAATATGGCAAGGATTCCGTAACGCAGATTGTCACCTTCGGAACGATGGCTGCCCGTGGGGTCATCAAGGCGGTGGGCAAGGCTCTGGATTTCCCGTATGCAGAGATGGACCGTGTGGCCAAGATGGTTCCGATGGAACTGAACATGACGATTGATCGTGCATTGCAGGTAAACCCGGAGTTTCGTAGTCTTTATGAGGGAGATGCCAGGATGCACGAACTCATTGATATGGCAAAGCGTTTGGAGGGCTTGCCGAACCATACGTCCGTCCATGCGGCGGGAGTGGTGATTTATCCGGGGGTGGCCAGCGATTATGTGCCGCTTGGACGCGCCAGTGACGGATCACCGACGGCCGAGTATAACATGGTACAGTTGGAAGAACTGGGACTTCTGAAGATGGATTTCCTTGGACTTCGTACACTTACTGTGCTTAAGGATGCAGTGCGGAATATTAAAGCCTCCACCGGTAAGGATATTGATATTGACCATATTGATTTTAATGATAAAAAGGTACTCGATTTTATTGGAACCGGGAAAACAGAGGGTGTGTTTCAGCTTGAGTCCGCGGGAATGCAGAATTTCATGAAGGAACTTAAGCCCCAGAATTTTGAGGATATTATAGCAGGCATCTCACTTTATCGGCCAGGACCGATGGATTTTATTCCGAATTATATTAAAGGAAAGAATAACCCGCAGACCATCTCGTATGTGACACCAGAACTCGAGCCGATTCTTGAACCGACCTATGGGTGTATTGTCTATCAGGAGCAGGTTATGCAGATTGTGCAGCAGCTTGCAGGTTATACCATGGGACAGGCGGATAACATCCGCCGTGCAATGAGTAAGAAAAAGCAGTATGTGATTGATGCCGAGCGGAAAAGTTTTGTGTACGGAGATGAGGAACGCGATATAAAGGGTTGCGTTGCTAACGGAATTGATGAGAAGGCAGCCAACAGTATTTACGATTCCATGGTTGACTTTGCAAAGTACGCCTTCAACAAGTCTCATGCAGCTGCTTACGCGGTGATCAGTGTTCAGACAGCCTGGCTGAAATATTATTATCCGGTTGAGTTTATGGCGGCTCTCATGACATCTGTTATTGATAATTCTGCCAAGGCGGCGGAGTATCTGCTACACTGTAGAGAACTTGGAATCAAAGTGTTGCCTCCAGATATTAATGTGGGACAGGGGGAATTTACTGCGGAGGGAAGTAATGTCCGTTACGGACTTTACGCAATCAAGTCTCTGGGTCGGCAGGTAATTGATCAGATCATTGAGGAGCGGAAGTTTGGTGGTCCATATCGGACGTTACAGGATTTTATCGAGCGGAACGCCCAAAAGGATATTATCAACAAACGTGCAATTGAGAATCTGATTAAGGCGGGAGCCTGCGACAGTCTTGATGGGAACCGGCATCAGATGACGCTGGTGTATGCAGCGATTGTAGATGATGTCCTGCGTCAGAAGAAGACAAGTATGTCCGGACAGATGACTCTGTTTGATCTTGTGTCAGAGGAGGATAAGAAGGATTTTGAGGTTCAGTATCCAGAGGTGGAAGAATTCCCCAAAGAGGTTCTTCTGGGATTTGAAAAGGAGGTCCTCGGCATCTATTTAAGCGGACATCCTCTTGAAGAGTACGTGGATAAAATGAAGAAGAACATTACAGCGCGTGCTATGGATTTTGTCCGTGAGGAGGAGACTGGCGCTGTTACTGTTGCAGACAATGCCCATGTGGTGGTTGGTGGAATCTTGACAGGAAAGACAGTGAAATTTACGCGCAACAATAAGGCAATGGCGTTTATCACTGTGGAGGATCTGACGGGAGCAGTGGAAATTATTATTTTTCCAAAGGATTATGAACGCTTTGGACAGTATCTACAGGAGGATGCCAAAATTTTTGTGGTGGGACGGGCAACCATTGAGGATGAGCAGAACGGGAAGATCATCTGTGAGAGGATTGTTCCATTTGAAAGTACCTGCAAAGAGGTATGGCTACAGTTTGCGGATAAAGAGGAATATTCTGTAAAAGAACAGGAGCTGCTGAAACTGCTTTGTGATTCTGATGGTGCAGATGATGTGGTAATCTATGTGGCCAATCCCAGAGCAGTCAAACGTCTTGGACCGAATCGGCGTGTGTACGCAGACAGGGAACTTTTAGGACGTCTTGAAAGCTTTCTAGGTGAAAAAAATGTAAAACTTATTGAAAAAAGCATTGAAAACCGCGCGCAATAAGTATAAAATAGAACAGATTAAAGGGATAGATTATAATTTCATATACGGAGGACGTAACAATGGCAAAAGAGATAAACACAATTGGGGTACTTACCAGTGGTGGAGATGCACCGGGAATGAACGCAGCAATTCGTGCAGTGGTTCGGCAGGCAATTTCCAAAGGTAAGAAGGTCAAAGGTATCAAGAGAGGTTATGCCGGATTGCTGAATGAGGAAATTATTGATATGGATGCAACCAGTGTATCTGATACCATCTCACGTGGTGGTACAATTTTGCAGACTGCACGCTGTATGGAATTTGTAACTCCAGAAGGACAGCAGAAGGGTGCAGAAATCTGCAAGAAACATGGAATTGACGCAATCGTTGTAATCGGTGGAGATGGTTCTTTCCAGGGAGCCCAGAAGCTGGCTGCACTTGGAATTAATACGATCGGTCTTCCAGGAACGATTGATCTGGATATTGCATGTACAGATTACACAATTGGTTTTGATACGGCTGTCAATACGGCTATGGAGGCCATTGATAAGGTGCGTGATACCTCTACTTCTCATGAGAGATGTTCTATTATTGAGGTTATGGGACGCGGTGCAGGACATATTGCATTGTGGTGTGGTCTTGCAAATGGTGCAGAGGAAGTTCTGCTTCCGGAAAAGTATGATTATGATGAGCAGCGTCTGATTGATCAGGTGGTAGAGGCTCGTAAAAATGGAAAGCAGCATTATATTATCATCAATGCAGAGGGAATTGGACATTCTCAGAGTATGGCGAAGAGAATTGAAGAGGCAACTGGTATTGAGACTCGCGCGACCATTCTTGGTCATATGCAGCGTGGAGGCAGTCCGACATGTAAGGATCGTGTGTATGCAACAACGATGGGAGCGTTAGCTGTCGATTTGCTTTGTGAGGGTAAGAGCAATCGCGTCATTGCTCATAAGGATGGAGAATTCGTTGACTTTGATATCGATGAAGCTCTTGCAATGAAGAAGGGCGTTGATGAGTATATGTATCAGATTTCCAAATCTCTGGTATAAGTGAGTTAGTACTGAGTTTTAGGAAGGCGGTCCGTATAAGTGGACCGCCTTTTTTGCAGGAAAATTGTAGCAGTTTGAGATAGATACGGAGTTTTTATGATTACAAGTTCAGCAAATCAACAGATGAAGAATTTGACAGCCCTGATGAAGAAGGCGAAGGAAAGAAAAAACCAGAAGGCATTCGTGGTGGAAGGACCGAAAATGTTTGTAGAGGCACCCAGGGAATGGGTTCTGCATGTATATGTTGCAGAAAGTTTTCTCGAATCAGAAGACAATCAAAAGCTTCTTGCCGGGTATGATTATGAAGTGGTGGCAGATTCGGTATTCCGCAGTGTTTCCGACACGCAGACACCCCAGGGGATTCTTGCCATTCTGAGGATGCCGGAGTATACACTTCCCCAGCTGTTGTGTGAAGAGCGTACCCATTTGTTGATTTTAGAGAGTATTCAGGATCCGGGCAATCTGGGAACTATTGTTCGTACCGGTGAGGGTGCAGGAATTTCCGGTATTATTATGAACCGGACAACGGTTGATCTGTTTAATCCGAAGACAATCCGATCCACAATGGGCAGTATATACCGTGTTCCTTATTTAGTTGTTGAGGATCTAAAGGAGACACTTTTTAATCTGAAAAAAGAAGGGGTGTCTCTGTATGCAGCACATTTACAGGGGACGGCAGCTTATGATGCATTCGATTACACGGTGCCTTGCGGCTTTTTGATTGGCAACGAGGGAAATGGTCTTAGTGATAAAATTGCACAACAGGCAGATTGTTACATCCGGATTCCGATGGAGGGACAGGTGGAATCTTTAAATGCAGCAATTTCGGCAACACTTCTGATGTATGAATGCAATCGCCAGAGGAGGAAAAAGCATGAAAATCTGGTTTAAAATATGGGCAGATACGCATCTGATCCAGACAGAAACAATCGAAGAAGATACGGAGGATACCAGAACACATAAAATTTTTCATGCGCTTGAGGAGGCCTGTCTTAAATTTGACCTTGCAAAGCCTATTTGGTTTGAATCTAATATTACAGAATTTGGGCGTCATGCAAAAACCCGTTTTTATAAGGATAACTTTGTGGAGGAAATTGAATTTGATTATCTGGAGATGCAGGTGATAGAGGAAGATTAACTTTTTCTAAATTATCGGTGAATTTTCCCATTTTGTATAGAAAGTATGATATGATATCTGTGAGTGTTTTTTGAGAAACATAACAGGGATTGGAGGGGTTGCATGAGTACATCACAGATGTTAAACGAAGATATTGATAGTTGGGAAACGGTCATGTTCTTATACAACTCGGCTCTGAAGGAAGTTGGCACCAAGCTGGATATCCTGAATGACGAGTTTGTTCATATACATAAGTATAATCCGATTGAGTACATCAAGAAGAGAATTAAGACGCCGGAGAGCATTGTCAAGAAACTTAGGCGTGACGGATATGAAAGTTCCATTGAGAATATGGTCAATTATATCAATGATATTGCAGGAATCCGCATCGTATGTTCCTTTACTTCGGATATTTACCGTCTGGCAGAGATGATTGGAAAGCAGAACGATTTAACGGTTGTCTCAATTAAGGATTATATCAAGCATCCAAAGGCAAGTGGTTACAAGAGTTTTCATATGCATGTTACGGTTCCGATCTTTTTGTCGGATCGTGTTGTGGATACGAAGGTGGAAATTCAGATTCGTACCATAGCAATGGATTTCTGGGCGAGCCTTGAACATAAAATTTATTATAAGTTTGAAGGTAATGCACCCGAATATATCAGCCGGGACTTGCGGGCATGTGCAGAGATTGTATCAGATCTCGATGCCAAGATGTTGCAGTTGAATGAGGCAATCCTTGAGGAAAAAGCAAGACAGGTTGAAGAACAGGAAGAAGAACGCCGGCGGGAACAGGTGCCGCTGTAAAAGAATCGCAGCCGCTACACAGGGAAGAACTGTGTAGCGGTTGTTTTACTTTTTTCTCATTGAACCGAGTTTGTGAAACAGAACCTGTGGTATGGCAAATCCAAAGATGATGCCGAATACGATTGCAAAGGCGATTTCGAAGGTCTCAAGTCCCTTGGCGGCAAAGAGTGCTTTTTCGCCAGTGATCAGATAGTATACCGTGTAGTAAATTCCGGCTCCTGGTACTAGCGGGAAGATGCCGGAGAGCAGGTAGATTGTGGCAGGGTTCTGACGAAGAACAGCCATCGTGCGTGAAAACACAGTCAGAATGAAGGTTGCCGCAAGACAGGCTGCCACCGTATTGCCGGAATGGATGGTAATCAGATAGTAGACGATCCAGCCGATGGCACCCGAGATACCACAGAATGGCAGTTCCCGTCGTGGTGACGAGAATAGAATACCGAAAGCGAACGATGCGGCCATCGCCAAAAAAAATTGAATGATGTAGTTCATTGTACCAGTCCTCCCAGATAACGAAACAGCACGATCGGGAGAGATACGCCGACCGCGATACACAAAGCGGTAAGGAGCGCATCAATCAGATGAATGCTGCCGGATAAGTAGTCTTCATTGTAAAAATCACGGATCGCTGTCGTAAAGACGATTCCAGGTACGATTGGCATGATGGTTGCAATGACAAGTTTATCATGGTGTACGGGCAAACCGGTTATTACGACAAAAATGCTCAGCAGGGAGATGAGAACGCTGGCATAGACTGTGGTCAGAAAGCGTGATACTTTATGTCTCTGACAGGTAAATAAAAAGAACTGTTCTGCAACTCCGATGCAGAAGGAAAAGAGAGCTTCCATAACGCTGCCACCGAAAAGAACGCAAAAGGAAGCACATGCCAGTCCGCAGGAAAGAAGAACAATTATGTGGGAATAGGACGGAAGGTGCCGACATTCCTGAAGGCGTGTGTTTGCTTCTTCAATTGTGCATTTGTGATCACAGATGTCGCGGGTGAGCTGATTGAGAGCAGCGACCCGGCTTAAGTGGATGGAAGCCATCGGTACATGACGGACCATGCTGCAGGCGTCCTCTTTGTTTTCATTGGCACTTGCAAAGATGCCGTTGGAGAGAACGTATACATCAGCATCCTCTAATCCGTAAGCTTCTAATATACGAATGACTGAATCTTCAACCCGATAGATTTCTGCACCGCTTCGCAGCATGGTATCAGCAATCTCTACTGCAAGGGTCAAAATTTCCTTTGTGTGAGCCATAGAGCCTGTCTCCTTATAAATTTCAATATAATCAATTTATGCCCCTTTTTGCGTCCTGTCAATCAGATTTCCTACATAATTACATAAAAAACGTACATAATAGGTTAGAAATGGGACAAAAAGGAGGACATCATGAGTAAAGAATGCAAAGGAAACCGATGGATAAGGAAATATCGTCTGGCGCTTTTGCTTGTGCTTATCGGAATCATGCTCTTATCATGCTGGTATTGTATATCCACCTACCAGAAAAATAAGATCCCCAAGGAAGCAACGCTTGTAAAGCGGGAAGAGGTATGTGATGAAGGAGAAGCGTGAGACAGTATATGTAAAGGCGGACCGTAACAGTGTCTGCCATGACCCCAAAATAAAAATTCAGGATGTCATGTCTGTGCAATGCTCAGACCGTGCAATCTGTGCCGGAATTAAGAATAAGACTCTCTATACTTTTAAGAAGGAGGAGACTTCTAAGAAAAAGTGCATCGAGGTGTTTTCCATCTTAAATGTGATTGATATGATTCTGGCGGATTATCCGGATGTGGAGGTAGTCAGTTACGGTGAACAGGATTTCGTTGTGGAATACGTGGCGGCACCCATTGCACCCAAATGGCTGGAGTGTCTTAAGATCATCGTGCTCTGTATAGTGATCTTTTTGGGCTCGGGTTTTACAATCATGGCATTTAATAATGACGTTTCTGTCGGAGAGGTGTTTGACCGCTTCTACAGGCAGATAATGGGGGTGGATAAACCGAATGTGACGGAGATAGAGCTCTTTTATTGCCTGGGACTTGCAGTAGGAATTTTTGTATTCTTCAACCATGTCGGTAAGAAAAAGATTACCTCGGATCCGACACCAATTCAGGTAGAGATGCGCAAATATGAGAAGGATGTAGATACAACCTTTATTGAGAATGCAGGGCGGAAGGGACATGAGCACGATGTTGATTAAGCATATCTGTATGGCATTTGTCACCTTTTCCTGTGGGGTGGCAATTTCAGCGGGTACCTTTGCGTTTCTTCTTGTAATTGGTGTGATTCCGCGTATGATCAAAAAGACAAATCTGGGGGATCATATATTTACAATTGAAAATACAATCATTTTGGGGGTCCTGACGGGGGCTGTTGTGTCTGTCGTTAACTGGCAGGCTCGTTTCCCGATTGTCTGGGTGGGGCATCTGCTGCTGGCACTGTATGGTCTTTCTGCCGGAATCTTTGTGGGATGTATCTCCGTTGCATTGGCGGAAATTTTAAATACGTTTCCAATCCTTTTTCGAAGAATGTATATTAACCGCGGACTGTTTTTTGTTATGGCGGCAATGGCGCTGGGCAAGATGTGTGGAGCGCTGTATTACTTTTTCTGCGGCTATGGTCTTCCGAAGTACTGGTAATATCAGGAAGATTTGTGTTAAAATAAATCTTACAAAAGAATATGATAGAAAAGGGGAGAGAGACATGGTTACATCCATCGCACGTCAGAGCGTGATCATCAAGTGCAATTTACAAAAATCCGTTATGTTGGGAAATTATGAATTTTATTATGCGGCGGGGCTGGTAAAAAAGCTGTATGGACTTGAAATCAGTTCCGATATGGAGCCGGAGGCAATGTCCGCTTTGATTCTGGAGCGGGCAGACAGCCTGACTCCAAAGGATGAGAAGGAGGAATATCTGCTTACAATGCTGAAATGCTATGAGCCGCTGACGAATTACGATGAGCAGATGAAGGAATTATTTGTATGGGGCGAGTCGGAACCTGATCTGTGGAGCGTTACAACATCCTGGCATCCGGGAGCTTGATGGATTGACATTGACTCTTCTATGATACATATAGTATAGTGTTAAAAGGGCACATAGTGAGCATAATATTTACAAAAGAGAAAGGGGATTTTTATGGATCAACTCATTAAATTAGCAGTTGCGGCTGCAGTCGTGATACTATTGGTTATTCTTTTGTGCATTGGGTATGTGAAAGCGCCGCCGGATATGGCGTTTATCATTTCTGGAATTAAGAAGAAATCGAAGATTGTGATCGGAAAGGCAACCATCCGTATTCCGTTCTTTGAGCGTCTGGATAAGCTGAATCTCAGATTGATTCCTATTGACGTTAAGACCAGCAATGCTGTGCCGACAGCAGATTACATCAACATCAATGTGGATGCAACGGTTAATGTCAAGATCAGCAACGAGCCGGAGAGGCTCCGTCTTGCAGCGGAAAATTTTCTGAATAAGAATACAGAGTACATAGCGAGTGTTGCAAGGGAAGTGCTGGAAGGAAATGTTCGAGAGATTGTCGGGAAAATGAAGCTGGAGGAAATGGTTTCTGATCGTCAGAAATTTGCCAATCTGGTAAAGGAAAATGCAGAGCCGGATCTGGCCGCAATGGGATTGGATATCATCAGCTTCAATGTGCAGAACTTTGTAGATGGAAACGAAGTAATTGAAAACCTAGGTATTGACAATATCGTTAAGATCAAGAAAGCTGCCGCAATCGCAAGAGCGGAGAGTGAGAGAGATATCAAGGTTGCACAGGCATCGGCAGATAAGGAATCCAACGATGCAGCAGTTGCAGCGCAGACGGAGATTGCAAAGAAGCAGAACGAGCTGGCGATCAAGAAGTCAGAGCTGCAGATGGAGGCGGATACCAAGAAGGCGATGGCAGATGCTGCTTACGAGATTCAGAAAGAAGAACAGCGTAAGACCATCGAGATCACAACTGCAAATGCTGATATTGCAAAGCAAGAGCGGGAGATAGAACTGAAGCAGAAGGAAGTTGCAGTTAAGGAGCAGGCTTTGGACGCAGAGGTTAAGAAACAGGCTGAGGCAGATAAATATGCTGCACAGCAGAGAGCAGATGCGGATCTGTACCAGCGTCAGAAGGATGCAGAGGCAAAGCAATTCGAAGCTCAGAGAGCTGCTGAAGCGCGCAAGGCCCAGGCAGAGGCAGAGCGTTACTCCAAGGAGCAGGAGGCTGCCGGTATTCGTGCCGTCGGAGAGGCTGAGGCAAGCGCTATTCAGGCAAAAGGTATTGCTGAAGCGGAGGCGATGGAGAAGAAAGCCGAGGCTTATGCAAAGTATAATAAGGCAGCCGTTGCAGAGATGATGATCAAGGTACTTCCGGATGTGGCTGGTAAGATTGCAGAACCGCTGGGACAGATTGATAAGATTACGATCATCGGAGGCGGTGAGACCGGCAGCAATGGTGTTGAACAGGTTGCAGGCAATGTGCCGGCTGTGATGGCGAAACTGTTTGAGAGCATGAAAGAGGCGACCGGAATTGATCTGGCAGAGATTGTCAAGGCAGATACCTATGATGCGAAGGTAAACCGCAATGTCAATGTGACAGGTCTGGATGATGTGAATCTGGTGATTAAAGACAATAAGGAGTCGGGTGTGACGATCAGTCATGACGATCGGGCATAGAGATTGGAAAGTCAGAATAAAAGGGAGCAAAACAGCTCCCTTTTTCTTGCAAAATTATTCGGGAAATGCTAAAATAATTATTTATCTTTTAAACAGGAGGCAATGCATATGCAGAAAAAAACGTATAATACAGAAGAGGAATTTTTCTTACAGGGTGTGAACGTTGAGAAAGTCTTTGCTTTTTTGGATCGAACGGATTACTTTTTTCTGTACAATATCAAAAAATGTACCGAGACATCTGAATTGAGCGATGGCGTTTACCTGAGTGAACTTGCAGATTTTATGAATCTTCCGATGCCGCAAATCTCGACAACGGTCAAGCGACTGCAGGAAAAAGGATATGTAAGCTGGAAGACGGATATGAAGCAGGAGCGCACGTTTATCATGCTGACAAACAGTGCAATTGAGTTGATGAGACGCCAGAAGCGGCATATGGTAGAGGCCTATGAAAAAATAGAGACGAATATTCGCAGGGAAGATTTGGAAACAACGCTTCTTACATTGAGCAGGATTCGTGAATTAATCACAGACATGCCGCCGGCGGCGAAGAGGGAATAGAAAAGGTATATTTCATCTGCACATGGTTATACTATCCGAAAAATAAGTGGATAAGGAGTGTGCGATGAGTCAATTAACACAGGAACAGCAGGAAAAGCGCAATCAGGAATATAATGATTATGTGAAACAGGTAACACCTGTTCATAATCTGTGGGCAAATATGGGGAAGGCATTTTTGCTGGGCGGAGCAATTTGTCTGTTGGGACAGTTTATTACCAATATTGCAATACAGGTTTTCGGGCTGAACAAGGATGATGCAGGTTTGTGGTGTAGTCTGATTCTGGTACTTCTCAGCGTGATTCTGACGAGTTGTAATGTATACGGTCTGCTGGCCAACTGGGGAGGTGCAGGGGCATTGGTCCCAATTACAGGATTTGCCAATGGAGTGTGTGCTTCGGCAGTTGAATTCCAGAAAGAAGGACAGGTTTTTGGAATCGGATGTCAGATTTTTAAGATTGCAGGTCCGGTCATCCTGTATGGAATCTTTTCCAGCTGGGTATTGGGATTTATTTACTGGATTTGCCGGTGTTTTGGCTGGATCTGAACGAATAGAAGAACTGGTGGAAGGGAATACTATATCCGAGAAAAAGCTAAGAGAGGTGAAATCGGATGATCAAAGAGGATGGACTTCCGCTGGGACTTGGTTTCGGACTGGCGATGAATGAAGAGGCAATGACCAGCTTTGCATCTATGAATGATGCCGAAAAAAAGCAGGTGATAGAAGTAGCAAGAGGCGTTGCATCAAAGGAGGAAATGCAAGAGCTTGTCAGTAATATCGCACAGTTGGGACAGCAAAAATAGATGGTGCTTTTTCCTTGTGAATTTGCTATAATTTTTATAGTGCTTATTGAAAGGATCAGGGGCAGGCAATGAATGTATTGAAAGTGAAGAAAGGTGACCTTATCGCAAAGAGACAGGATAAGGTGATGGAGTGGTATCTGATTCAGGAGGGGTCCGTCATCCGCCAGTTTGCATTTGCGGAGATTGTGATGAATCGGAATGCGATTGTTGGGATTCTTGAGAATGAGTGGTTTGCCTGCGATTATGTTGCAAGGGAGGACACAACACTGATTGTGATTCCGTGTAAGAATGCGCAGGATCTCCACAATATTTTGTCAGAACATGAGAATTTCCGACCGATTTTTCTAAGAACAGCAGTTGAACAGCGCCATCAGGCGCTGTGCCTGTATGCGAATCTGGAAAAGAGAGCAGGACTTTTACATACGGTGGCAGAGACACTATACAATGATTACAAGAATCTCTGCAATGAGCTTTTATTGGACGAGCAGGATTTCTCCCGAATGGAACTGTTTGAGGCGCTGAATATGCAGCATAAGGCAGAAAACTGGGAGATTAGTAACAGTAACAGCCTGGTTAAGAATTACCTCAAGGAATATATGCAGCTGATGATCAAGGATGATAGCCTGTGTGTTGGTGCCATTATGGAGGCAGCTGCGCAGATGCGGCGTGTGACACAGGGAATCGGAGAGATGGTGCATTATCTGCTTTACAATCGTGATATTCTCTATGCTGATTCCAAGGATGACATTTTCCACCTGTTTTTCGACATGGCAGTGCAGCTGTCCAAGAAAAAACGCGATATTACAGGGGTCAAGCAACAGATGATCAAGATTGCCGGAGTAATGAAGCAACTGGGCATCTATGACGCTGCGATAGTCCGGGAGGCGCAGGAACTGTGTGAGAACTATAATTTCAGCGAAGTATCGAAGGGGCGTGTCAATATTGCGAAGGAAGATAGTGTTGCTTATATTCTGGAGTATGCAGGTTATGACGGGGATGCAGTCCGCAGTTTTAAACAGGTGCTTAAGGCATATCGCACTTTGCCGGATGTTATGTCTACAGACAATGAGGCGAGAAAGCTGCGCAAGGAAATCTCACGGGTATTTTATGATGTATACTTTAAGGCCTTTATCCGATCCGTAGAGGATCTGGTGAAGCCGTCACCGATTCTCACCATGTTTTTTAATTTTGGCTTTATGGATGTCCAAATGATTGGTGAGGACAATGCTACTGCACTTTATAATCTGACAGATTCGCTGGGGTTGTTTCACTCGGATCATATCTATACCATTTATGATTGGCTGGTAAGAATCTATCAAGGGGAAAAGGAACCGTCAAGAAATGAGTTTGACCAGGATTTTAATGCTTATTTGCTGGACATGAGGCGGCAGGGAAGTATTACAGAGGAACAGATGGATGCGCTGAAACGGAATGCCAAGATGAAGGTAGAATTTGAGATCAAGAATATGTTTCAGTCGGGGCATCGTGTCACTTATGGGCGCGTGACCACTTTCTGTCCTATAATGATGGAAGAAGACCTGATCAATGTTGTAGAGAAGATGGCTGTGACAGCAGAACGCATTGAAAATGCACTCAATAAGGTTCGTCGTCTGGATTATTCAGCAATGTACCGAGAGGTACTTTTTTCAGATCCGGAGCGAGGAATCAATCAGGAATGGATCAAAAAGGAGGTTCTGCCGGATGTGATTCTGATGCCCGATGCCGGTACCCGTGCATTGATGTGGCAGGAAACATCCGGTGCAAAGAGTGACACCCCGGCACGTTTTCTGTTTCCTATGTTTACGGCAGGCGATATTGATGAGCAGATGGTGGAGACGGTCGGTCGCTTCCGCTGGGAAATCTGTAGGAGGGTCCAGGGTGTTTACTGGAATGATATAAGGGAGAAGTCACTGACTTCCGAGTATTGTGACTATATTCAGTTTTATCGCAAAAATTCAGATTTGTCTGCGGATGCCAAAGAAAAATTAAAGACGGCTCTGGCCCGTGCTCGCAACAGTTATCGTGAAGTTTTTGTGAAAGATTACCAGGCGTGGATGAAATATGAGTCACAGGGCAGCTTCCGTCTGAATAAAGTGGCACGGGATATTCTTGTGAGATATTGCCCGTTTTCTAAGGAGGTGCGGCAGAGTCTTGCCTCGAATCCACAGTATCAGAGTGCATTTCATAAGCTGGATGCAGAGAACCGGAAGAAGGAACAGCGCCTGATTGCATTGTATGATAAGTACGAGGCCGCAGGTGGTGTAATTACGCCGGAATTGAAAGAAAACCAAAGATTTTGCCAGATGTAGAAAGATTGGAACTTCCCTTTTTGGTAGATATATGGTAAGATATGACCATAATATTTCGCTTTTTTTCGTAAAGGCAGAAACAAAAAGGGAGGTTTTTTCATGAAGAAAAGAGTAAGAGCACTTGGAATGGCAGTTATGCTGCTGTTTCTGACGGTTTTTGGGGTATTTGCGGATGTGCCGCAGGTACGCGCAGATGGAGAACTGAAATTGAGACTGCATTATCACAGAGATGATGGAGCCTATGATGGCTGGATGGTCTGGTTCTGGGCTGAGGGTCAGGAAGGTGCGGACTACCCGTTTGCAGAGGAAGACGGGGATATGGTTGCAACCATGGATGTGCAGGCCGGAACCACGTCTGTTGGATTTATTGTCAAGACCTCTGACTGGACTAAGGATGTGGATGCAGATCAGTTTATCGATATTTCTGAGATGGTATCAGGAACGGTCGATGTCTATGTGGAGTCCGGCGTTGAGGGTTATACCAAGGAGTATGGCGATGATGCTGTGACTGGAACGAAGCTTAAAAGTGCCGTTTACAATGGAGACACCACCATTACGGCAACAATGACCGGTGCTATTGAGGGAAATGCCGCTTCGGCATTCGAACTCCGCAGCAAAGAGGGGACTGTTGAAATCAGCAGTGTGGAGGAAGGAAAGGATTTCCTTTACACCATTACACTTGCCGGTGAGTTGGATAACACAAAGAGTTATTTTATCACTTTTGACGGAACAGAGCTGCAGGTGCAGATGCCAATTATATACTCCACAGAGGAGTTTGAGGAGGCGTACACCTACACAGGAGATGATCTTGGTGCCGTATGGTCAAAGGAAAGTACAACCTTCCGTGTATGGGCACCGACTGCTGAGGAGGTCACCTTGAATCTATATGAGAGCGGTACTCCGAATGCAGACGATCTGATTGAGGAGATTCCGATGACGGCGGATGCTAACGGAACCTGGGTTGCCACAAAAGAGGGCGATTTAAACGGAACCTATTACACCTATACCGCACTTTTGGATGGAGCCAGACAGGAGGCTTGTGATCCATATGCGCGCACAACCGGTGTCAATGGAAAGCGTGCCATGGTCATCGATCTGGATTCCACCAATCCCGAAGGCTGGGAGAAGGATTCCAATCCTCATGCGGGGGAGAGCATCAACGATGCCATCATCTATGAGCTGCAAATGAGAGATCTCTCTGCTGATAAGGGCTCCGGAATTGAAAATGTCGGTAAATATTTAAGTCTTACTGAGAGTGGAACAAAGACAAAGGGTGGCGTTGCAACTGGACTGGATCATTTGAAGGATCTTGGAATTACTCATCTTCATCTGATGCCGATTTACGATTTTGGTTCTGTTGATGAGACCTATACCTATGAGAATCTGTATAACTGGGGATATGATCCGGTCAATTACAATGTGCCGGAAGGTTCCTATTCAACGGATGCTTATAACGGAGAGGTTCGTGTGTCTGAGATGAAGCAGATGGTCAAGTCTCTTCATGAAAATGATATCAGTGTGGTTATGGATGTGGTGTACAACCATGTACAGTCCGCCGGTGATTTCTGTATCAATCGTTTGGTTCCGGGATATTTTTCACGAATCAATGAGGATGGAAGCTACTCCAATGGAAGCGGCTGCGGTAATGACACTGCCTCTGAGCGGTCCATGGTGAAAAAATATATTGTAGATTCGGTATGCTATTGGGCTGATGAGTATCACATTGATGGTTTCCGCTTTGACTTGGTTGGTCTGATTGATACAGATACTATTAACGAGATTGTGGAAGAGGTACATAAATCTCATCCGGACGTGATCTTTTATGGTGAGGGATGGACACTTGAGACAAATGTGACGAAGGATGGCTATAAGCTTGCAACGCAGAAGAATTCGGAATTGACACCGGATTTCGCTTATTTTAATGATACG
Organism: Agathobacter sp.; assembly: GCA_022775045.1. Classification (GTDB taxonomy): domain Bacteria; phylum Bacillota; class Clostridia; order Lachnospirales; family Lachnospiraceae; genus Roseburia. Next base: position 92,400 of record JALFLB010000057.1, read on the forward strand.
ATTCGAGATGGATTAAAAGGAAATGTTTTTAACACTGGAGAGGTAGGTTATGTCTCTGGTGCCCGCAATATGGAGAAGCTTATTTCTGAGAACTTTATGGGTAATGCCAGCTGGTGCAGCAGTCCGTCCCAGACAATTAATTATGCGTCCTGTCACGACAACATGACATTATTTGATCGTCTGGCAACATCCCGTCCTGATGCCAGCAGGGAGGATCTGATTCGCATGAACAATCTTGCGGCTGCGGTCTACATGACAGCAGAGGGAGTGCCGTTTATCATGTCAGGTGAGGAGATGCTCCGCACGAAGACAAAGGAGGACGGAAGCTTCGACTCCAACAGTTACATGTCCGGCGATGAAGTGAATTCACTGAAATGGTCAGACCTTGAGAATGAGGAGTATCAGAACGTATACAATTACTACAAGGGACTGATTGCATTCCGAAAGGCACATGGAGCGCTTCGTCTGTCTGACGCCGCTGATGTCGAAGCAAATGTAAAACCAGTAGAGGGACTGGCAGAAAATGTTGTGGCATTCGATATTTCCGGTGGTGTAAACGGTGAGACCGCAAAAGAAATCTATGTGATCTTCAATGCCAATGGAGAGGAGCAGACCATTGATCTGCCGGATGGAAAGTGGAATGTTTATATTGACGGTGAGAAGGCAGGTATAGAGGTTCTTTCCACCATCAAGGATGGCAAGGCAGTGGTTGCACCAATCTCAGCGATGGTTCTTGTGAAGGAGGGCGCATCGATGCCGATTGGAGTAATTGTTCTTCTGGCCGTTGCAGCAATTGCAGTTGTGGCAGTGGTACTTGTGGTTGGTATGAAGAAAAAGAGGTAATTATTCAGGACAGATTTATGCGGAACCGCATAAATCGTATGAAAACGTATAGCAGGTCAGAGCAAGCCTCACAGCGAAGCTGATTCTCATGGGCTTGCGGTTCGTATCTGTGAGGGTACTGAACAGATACAAAAAGAGCAAGAATTAAGACAGGGTAAATATTATGGAATATATCGCACACATTCACACACAATTTCCGGAGAAATTCGGAATTCCAAGGCAGAGTGGGTTGGTCCCGGATGCCCTTGGGGAGATTGTTTTTGAGCCGCAGTTCAGGAATCCGGATGCGGTGAAGGGAATCGACGAATTTTCCCATCTGTGGCTTCTGTGGGATTTTTCCAGAGCAAAACAAAAAGAATTCCATGCGACGGTGGCACCACCACGTCTCGGAGGAAAGGAGCGGCGAGGCGTCTTTGCGACGCGCTCGCCGTTTCGGCCTAATTCTATTGGTTTATCCTGTGTAAAACTGGAGCAGGTGCGTATCGACGAGATGCTTGGTCCCGTTCTTATCGTCTCTGGGGTGGATCTCTTAGACGGAACTCCCATCTACGATATCAAGCCCTATCTTCCCTATGCGGATGCCCACCCGGAGGCAAAGGGAGGCTTCGCGGAGGAATATCAGGATGTGCGCATGCCGGTGATTTTCCCGGAGGAGTTTCTTGTGAAGCTGCCGCCTGAACTGCGGCAGACGGTTGTGGATGTGCTGGCACAGGACCCGCGGGCTGCCTACAACAAGAAGCCGGACTATGTGTACGGCATGGCCTTTGCCGATTACGATATCCGGTTTGTGGTCTCGGAGGGGCAGATTGTTGTGCGGGATGTTCAGAGCCGGGGGGACGGATGGGAGCGAGTGAAGTAATAAAGGTTTTATTTTATGTGGAGGAAGCTATGATGAAAAAACGTTGATTGTCTGAAGCCCATTGCAATCGGAGTTGAAAACTAGAGAGGAACTACGAGGGAGAGAAGATTGATAACAGCCGGTATTTCGAAGGAAAGAAGATCATGGCTGCCGGGGAAAAGTATGCCTCTGAGCTGGGACAGTATCCGGTGATCAAGCTTTCCCTCAAATCGGCGAAGCAGCCGGATTATGCAGCCCCATTTCTTGACAAGGGGTATACCAAAAGCATCAAATACGGTATATGCTTCTGTGAGAAAAGTTGCATGGTAGAAATACGGTAAAAACAGAACTTGACATACAAAAGCAAGCATGTTACTATTGATTTTAGTAAATTCGAAGGAAAGAGAGGTAAAAATATGGCTATTGTAAGAGAAAATGTGCGAATTGAATATGATATGATTACCTCGGTTAGTAAGTATTAGTTTTTCATTGATTCTATATGTGTATTTAGCCGTGGCTTATTTTGCTACGGCTTTTTCTTTTGACTTATTCTACTTCAAATCAAGGTATCTTTCATATTCATCAAATAATCCAACTGAAATCAGCAGTTTAGAATATAAATATAAGAATAATGGGAGAGAACAAATTGAGTAAAATAATGATCAGAAAAGAAAGAAAAGAAGATTATAAGAAAACAGAATACATGACACTTCGGGCTTTTTGGAATATGCATGGACCGGGATGTAATGAACATTTGCTGGTGCATATGCTGAGAGACGCGGAATGCTACATGCCGGACCTAAGCCGCGTGGCAGAATTGGATGGAGAGATTGTAGGTGCCATCATGTATTCCAGGGCTAAGGTGGTAGATGGAAATCAGGAGCACGAGGTACTAACCTTCGGACCCTTATGTGTGGAGCCAACCCTTCACGATTCCGGGGTGGGAAGAATGCTTCTGGAGGAGACGATTCCTCTGGCAAGAGAGGAAGGCTACGCAGGAATCATCATTTTTGGGGAACCGGCTTATTATCCGAAGCATGGATTCAAGACCTGTGATCATTTTGGAATTACCACGGCGGATAGCAGTAATTTTGACGCCTTTATGGCCTATCCCCTGGATGAAGAAAAATTTTCAAAGATACATGGGAAGTTCTATGAGGATAAGATATTTGAAAAATGTGATGATAAGGAGGCCTTGGACGCGCTGACAAAAGAATTTCCTTATCATAAGCCTCTTAAGCTCTCGTGTCAGTGGCTTCATGAGGAACGTCTGGGCAGAATCTGTGAGATTCAGAAGAATACCTATATGATTAAGTTCTGGGAGAAGGAACTGCCGGGAAAATTGAAAGGTGCTTTTTATCAGGAGAACAGGGAACTTCCTGTGGTGGGAGATTACGTTACTTTTTCTTATAATCCATACGGGGATTCCGTCATTACTTCTGTTTGTGAGAGGAGCAGCGTGCTGAAACGACCGGATCAGTCCGGCCACGCATTCGGTTATGTGAAAACCATGCAGGAGCAGGTCATGGTTGCAAATTTTGATTATGTGTTTATTGTGGCTTCCCTGAACGATAATTATAATTTCAATCGGATCGCACGCTATGTATCGGTTACGCTTCAGGGAAATGGCATTCCGGTTGTGATTCTCACCAAGGTTGATCTGTGCAGCAATCCCGGCAGATATGTAAGGGAGATTGAGACATTGTCGGATCAGGTGCGGGTTCACACCATCAGTGCCTTGTATGGAATTGGCCTTGAGGAACTGGAGGAATATTTGAAACCGGGAAAAACAATCGCTATACTTGGGTCTTCCGGTGTCGGGAAATCCACTTTGGTTAATTGTGTGTCAAGTTTTTATAAAAACTCGACATGTAGCGTCGGTCCATTTGCCGAAGGCAAATTTGCATGGACCGATGTTCCAAATGTAGGAGAGGAAGTCATGAAAACCTCAGAGATTCGAGAGAAGGATTCGAAAGGACGTCATACCACAACATACCGGCAGATGATTGAACTTTCGAACGGGGCTGTCTTAATTGATACTCCGGGGATGCGGGAACTGGGAATGTGTGGTGTGGATGAAGGAATCGATGAGACATTCTCAGACATTGCAGACCTTGCGGCACGCTGCAAATTCAGTGACTGCAGACATGATACGGAGCCGGGATGTGCAGTCAAAGCGGCCATAGAGGAGGGCACCTTGTCATGGGAGAGATATGAGCTTTTTCAAAATCTGCATGCGGAAAGTGACAAAGCAGCCAAAATGAAAAACATTTCAAAGCAACGAAAGATCATTAATAAAGGAAGAAATGATAATGGTAAATATTGAGTTGTTAACAGAAAAAATTTCGTGGAATCCTCTCTGGATTCCTATGAGCCAAGACAGGAAGTAAATAAGGTATATCGGAAAAAGGAGGGTGAATATGTTCTTGTAGAACAGGTATCTGCGGAGTGCAGAGGCACCGGTGTGGGACGAAATCTGATTTTTGATACCCCATTTCTATTTTTGAATTTCACCGGCCAGTTCAAATCCCTTTTTTGCGGCAATCACAGCAATAACCTCATTGATGACTGCGGCAGCAGCAATTGTACCCTGTACAATCTGTGCAAGCTGTGGAGCAGATGAAAGAGTGGAACAGATAATACCTGTAAATACAAGGGATACCCCGGAATGAGGGAGCAGAGTCAGCCCAAGATATTTTTGTACCGTATCCGGCATATGCGTGATTTTTGCTCCAAACATTGCTCCAAAGTATTTCCCAAAGGCTCGTGCCAGTATATAGACAAAAGTGTATATTCCTGCGCCCAGAATTAAATGGTAGTTTAAAGGCGCACCAAGATCAACAATTGCAGCCAGCAGAGAAATACCAAGGATTGGTGAAAAATAATCCGAAATTTCTTTCAGGCGTTCAGCTGTTACAATATTGGAAAATACCGCTGCAAAGGAAACTCCCATAAGCATATAATTCAAGGTGATTCCGGACAGCAGGAAAGTATTAATTGTCCAGCCAAGCAACATCGTTATGGTTATTCCGGAAAGCAATACAACAAGAGTTGGTGCCTTTCTGTGGTCAAATTTTTTCAGCAGCAGACCAGTAGGAAATCCCACAGCTGCACCGATTACAATCGGAAGAAAAATCATCACAGGAATCATGTAAAGAGGAACGACACCACCGGAAACCTGTCTTGCCACTAATGAGTTGACGGTAAAGAAGACAACTATTCCAACCACATCATCCAATACGGTCATAGGAAGGAGTGTGTCGGTTACCGGTCCCTTTGCGCGAAACTCATTCACAATCGACAATGCTGGTGCAGGTGCTGTGGCAAGGGCGATTCCTCCAAATACAAACGCAAGGTAGACTGGAATGTCCCAAAAAGTAAAAATCAGTCCAAATGCAAGAGTAACGATTGCAAAGGTTCCGAGGGATTGTGTTAATGTCGTAGCTACCAGTGCTTTTCCATAATTTTTCAGCTTTTTCCAGATAAGCTCTGTTCCTAGCATTACACCGAAAGCACATTGCATCCACATGATGACAGTTTTATACCATCCGGTATGCATTAACTCCTGTGGCATTAATCCAATGGCATGAGGGCCAAGCAGCATTCCGGCAATCAGCCATCCCAGGATCGAGGGCATTTTTATTTTTGCCATTAATTTTCCTGCGACAAATGCAATGGCAAGAGTCGCAATCCAACACAATAAGTACTTAATCATTTTCATTTTCTCCTTTTGCAATTCCGTATAGAATTAAATCCAATAGTTTTGGAATGATTGTCTCGTGCATGTTTACCTTTTCATTTAAAAGGACATTTTGAAAGGACGGACTGCTGAAATATCCATTCAGCATTGTCTGCATCAAATGGAAATAGGAAAGAGCATCATCCATTTTTATTCCATTGCGCAAAACAATGGTATCTAATGTCTTTTTGCATATATGGTCATTTAATCCATTAAACTCCGCAAGGGTTTCCGTTATCTCACCTGATAAATGCTGTGGCGGATTGAGTAATGCATCAAAGAGGATATGAGCTTCATTCGGAAAAGTATGAAAAAAGTCCATACGGACAGACATATATCCGGTTAAATTATTTGCTCCATCATGTGCATAAATGTATTCGATAAATTTCTCACAGCTTTTTTTCAGGCATGTCAGGTAAAGTTCGTCTTTACCGGTAAAATTGTGATAAATTAATCCTTTGTTGATACCGGTCTTGCAGATATTGTTGACAGTTCCACCTGCATATCCGTTGGTTCCAAATTCATCCATAGCGGATTCGATAATCTTTGCAATGGTAATTTCGGTTTTTTCACTTTTTTTCATTGGTCTCACCTAGTATTATTAACTATATGGTCAATAATATTATAAACATAATTAACTGATTGGTCAATAATATATATTGATCGAGCATAACTTGCGCTTACACAGGAAATGTCTTATAATTGGAACATATGAAGAAAAATCATAAAAATTGTGATTGAGAGGAATACCATGAAAGAATTAAAAGAGTACATCAGAAATATTCCGGATTTTCCAGAGAAGGGTATTATTTTCCGCGATGTGACAAGTGTTTTGCAGGATGCGGATGGATTGAAGCTTGCGATTGATGAACTTGCAAAAAAGTTAGAGGGTGTAGAGTTTGATGTGATTGCGGGAGCAGAGTCGAGAGGGTTTCTTTTCGGGATGCCGTTATCCTATCTGTTACATAAGCCCTTTGTTCCGATTCGTAAGAAGGGCAAGCTGCCGTGTGAAACGGTGGAGAAGACTTATGATCTTGAGTACGGCACAGCAACTATCGAGATTCATAAGGATGCAATCAACAAGGGAGACAAGGTTGTTCTTCTGGATGATCTGATTGCGACTGGAGGAACCATGAAGGCTGCGGCAGAGCTCGTAGAGGAACTTGGCGGCGAGGTAGTCAAAGCGCTGTTTTTAATTGAGCTTACGGATTTGAATGGTCGTAAGGTCTTAGAAGATTATGATGTGGATTCGGTTGTGCAGTTCGAGGGAGCATAATCATTATGTGTAGTTGTAATTGTGAATAGTTTATCTGCAATTGATACATACTATCTCCAATAACAGGAAAGGGAGAGATTGTATGAACCAGCAGATTGGAAAAGGGAGTCTCTGTTTTTCAGAGGCTCCTTTTATTATAGGAAGCGCTTCCGTTGTTGGAACCAAGGAGGGCGAGGGTCCTCTGGCGAAAGAGTTTGATTGTATCGGAGGAGATGACAAATTCGGGCAGGACACCTGGGAGGCTGCGGAGAGCAGCCTGCAGCAGGAAGCTCTGACCCTGGCATTGGGCAAATCAGGAAAAAATCCGGAGGATATGCGGTATCTTTTTGCAGGAGATCTCTTAGGGCAGCTGATCGCATCGTCCTTTGGATTAAAGACGTTTGAAATACCGCTTTTCGGTTTGTATGGAGCCTGCTCAACCTGTGGAGAAGCGCTGGCTTTGAGTTCCATGGTGGTGGCAGCCGGATATGCAGACCATGTGGCGGCAGTTACTTCCAGCCATTTTGCCAGTGCGGAGAAACAATTTCGTTTTCCGCTTGAGTATGCCAATCAGAGACCGGTTTCAGCAACATGGACGGTGACTGGTGCAGGTGCATTTATTCTTGCGGGGGCAAAGCATAGTGGTGGACAGAAGCCGCTTGCGAGAATCGCAGGGATCACAACCGGCAAGATTGTAGATTATGGAGTGAAGGATTCCATGAATATGGGAGCTGTCATGGCTCCTGCAGCCAGTGAATTGATTGCACAGAATCTGGAGGATTTTGAACGTCAGCCATCCGATTATGATAGGATAATAACCGGTGATCTGGGATCGGTTGGACAGCAAATTCTCTTTGATCTGTTAAAGAAAAAGGGGTATGACATCAGCAGTGTTCATGAGGACTGTGGAATGCTGATTTTTGACAGCGAAACCCAGGGAACCGGTTCCGGTGGCTCCGGCTGCGGATGTGCAGCTACAACGTTGAGTGCCCATTTCCTTCCAAAGCTTGCGTCGGGGGAGATGAAGCGGATTCTATTTGTTCCGACGGGGGCATTGCTTTCCACTGTCAGCTTTAATGAGGGTCAGACAATTCCAGGGATTGCGCACGGAGTCGTCATCGAATCCTGTCACTAAGTTTATTAGGCAATTGAAAGAGTTTCGCGAATGTTCATATTAATCCGATAAGAGGGAGGAAAAGCGAATGGATTATGTAATTGCATTTATTGTGGGAGGTGTCATTTGTGCCCTTTCCCAGATTTTGATGGAAAAGACGAAAATGATGCCCGGACGCATCATGGTGCTTTTGGTTTGTCTTGGAGCAGTGCTTGGAGCAGTTGGGGTGTATGGCCCATTTTCCGAATGGGCAAAGGCAGGAGCAAATGTACCACTTCTTGGATTTGGAAATAATCTCTGGAAAGGTGTTAAGGAAATGGTGGATGAGAAAGGATTTATCGGCATTTTCCTGGGGGGATTTAAGAATTGTGCAGGTGGTCTGTCAGCGGCACTTGTATTTTCGTATATTGCTTCTCTGATTTGTCAGCCGAAGATGAAAAAGCATTGATGTTTTGTCATTTCCGTGCTATCATGAACAGAGTTCATATAATGAGTGGGACAGAAGGAAACAATGCGGCAGAAAGTAACTTCAAAGGAACAAATTTTGGATGCAGCGATGGAAATCGCAATTCGCGAAGGTGTGGATCATGTCAGTGTGCGCAAACTTGCCTCGGCGTGTGGGATCGCAGTAGGATCCATGTACAATTACTATCCGGATAAGGAAACGCTGATTGAGGCGGTTGCGGAACAGTTTTGGGGCAGAATCTTAAGTGATCAGGAAAAGCTTTACCGGAGGGGAATGGAATTTACTCTGTTTTTGGAACAGTACTACGGATTCCTGTACGGAAGACTTTCCCGTTATGACAAGAGCTGGCTGGCTCAGATGAACGGACGAACCAAGAAACGGGAAGCACTTTGTTTGCTTCGAGAGGTTCTGGATGCAGACAGCCGGGTGAATCCCGCAATCTGGAATATGGAATTAAATCAGGATACGTTCGTTGATTACGTGTTTGTAAATTTGATGGCACTTTTACAGGCAGGGGAAAACAATTGCCGGTTTTTTATTTTTTTATTGGAACATTTGCTTTATGATGTATAGAAGCAGAGTTTTGGCACATACTACTTTTGTAAAAGAGTAACAGTTTTAAAGGAGATATGTGTGATGAAAAAATGGAAAGTTCTGATGATGAGTTGTATGCTGGCAGCAAGTGTCTGTCTGTTCGCAGCGTGTGGGACGAGGGACAATAATAACACAACTGTGCCGGATACCAATGCTGTGGAAAACAATACAACAACCACTCCAAATGGAACCAACGCCACAGATAACAACAATGTTGGCAATGATTTGAACAATGTTGGCAATGATGTTGAGAATATTGGTGATGATGTGGTAGATGGGGTAGAGAATGCCGGTGATGCCGTTGTAGATGGTGTGGAGGATGCTGTAAACGGTACAGACAATACGAACAATAACAAGAACAACACGAACAACAACACAAACAACACAACAGGCGGCGTAAACAATCCTGCAACAGGAGGAACCAATAATACTACGACTGGAAATACCTCAAGCAATACGAGCGCGCGGTAGGAATCGGTATTACTTATGAAAAAAGAAACTTATCTGAAAATGACTCAGCCATTTCGTGAAAATCCGAAACTGGCTAAGTCGCTACATATCAGTAATTGTATAATCACAGGATTGATATTTGTATCGTATCCGTTACTTCTTATTTGGATGTTTCTGGAAAAAGATGAGGAACTTCTGCGGTCAATTCTTGTACCGCTGGATGGATTTATTCTGGTAAGTGTTCTTCGCTATATGGTAAACCGGCCGAGACCTTACGAGAAGTTTGGAATACCATCGGTTATTCCAAAGAACACGAAAGGAAAATCCTTTCCGAGTCGCCATGTTTTTTCAGCAGCGGTGATTGCTCTGACTTTTTTGATGCAGCCGGAATGTTTAGTTGCTGGAATCGGGCTTCTGTTTTTGACAGCTGCAATCAGTGTGATCCGGGTAGTGTCCGGTGTGCATTTTATCAGTGATGTGCTGGCAGCATTGATAGCTGCAGTACTTATGTGGCTGATTGGGATCTACGTATTCTGACTTTCGCGGCGGAACTGGCTCGGTGTCATATGGTATCGTTGCTTGAATACGCGATTAAAGTAGGAAAGGTTATCAAATCCTACTTCTGCGGCAATATCAAGGATAGCGGAATCGGAGGTGGTCAGAAGCCGGGATGCCATTGTAAGCCGATAGTCCCGCAGATAGTCTACGAATGAGGTGCCCATGGTTTCCTTGAAGTATCGCATGAAATGCGATTCGGAAAATTCGATGGATGCGGACACATCTGCGATGGTAATCCGATGCATGTAATTGTTCTCAATATATTTGAGAACAATTTTCATTTTGTCCAGTGTTTTTCGGTTTTCTTTCGTATTGCTCAAATTCCGGCACCGGTTGCTGAGAATGAAAAAGAACTGGTAGAGCTGACTTTTGATAAAAAGCTCATAGCCCTGTGGCTTTGTCTTGCAGATTTCATCGCAGGCATCAATCGGGGCAATGACATCTTTATAATAAGGATAAACCGGAGTGAACACAGTAGGAACCGTAATTTTGCGTGCGGTGAGTGGCTGCAGGAATTCGGTCGCTGTAACGTCAATCTGTTTTGACACCAGCATGCTTGGGTGAAAAATGATATTTTCGTATTCCATAGAGTATTCCTCCAGCTGCTCAATGGAGTGCAGTTGTCCGGGAAGAATCAGTACGAGTGTCGGACCTTTTACTTTGTACTGTTGGAAATCCACGGTAATGCTTCCAACGCCTTTTTTAATATAAATAAGTTCTATTTCATCGTGCCAGTGAAGGGGAACACGAGGAAAGTCCAGTGGAATAGAGCAAATATAGGTGTTATAGGGGAATACCATATCCCCATGTGTGACATTTTCATGATAATTTTCATATTCTAATATATTCATATCTGTATCTTAGCAAATATTTGGTTGCTTGTAAATCCAACTACTTTGTATAAAAGTACTAATTTCGATATTGAGAAATTGTTGAAAAATCACAGATGTAAAAATATAGAAGATGAAATATGATAGAATAGTATTAGTTTGTGAGGGAATATGACAAGAAGTTTCTGAGAAAATGGCATATACTTAGGACTATCAGAAAACAACGAACTAATTTCGGGAGGGAAAGCACATGACATTAGCAAAAGCAGTATCTATGAAGTACAATAAGACGATTGAAAAGTGTAGCAACGAGGAAATCTATTTTGCACTTCTTGACATGACAAAGCAGATGGCAGAGGATAAAATAAGTAATGACGGTAAGAAGAAGCTGTATTACATTTCTGCTGAGTTCTTAATTGGAAAACTTTTATCCAACAACCTGATCAATCTTGGCATTTATGACAGTGTCAAGTCCGAGCTTGAGGCATCCGGAAAGTCTCTTGCAGAGATTGAAGAGGTGGAGCTTGAGCCTTCGCTTGGTAACGGTGGACTTGGACGTTTGGCAGCATGTTTCGTAGATTCTATTGCAACACTTGGTCTCAATGGTGACGGTGTTGGTCTGAATTACCACTACGGACTGTTTAAGCAGGTATTTGATCACAATCTGCAGAAGGAAACACCAAATCCATGGATTACTGAGCACAGCTGGCTGACAAAGACGGATATCACATATCCGGTACAGTTTGGTGGGTTTACGGTTCAGTCCAGACTTTATGATATTGATGTTGTAGGTTACAACAACCGTACCACAAAGCTTCGTCTGTTTGATATTGAGTCTGTAGATGAGAGCATTGTCGGTGACACAATTGATTTTAATAAGGATGAGATTGAGAAGAATTTAACTCTTTTCTTATATCCGGATGATTCCGATGACAAGGGACGTCTTCTTCGTGTTTACCAGCAGTATTTCATGGTAAGTAACGCAGCAAGATTGATTCTTGACGAGGCTGTTGAAAAGGGGTCCAACTTACATGATCTGGCTGATTATGCTACTGTCCAGATTAATGATACCCACCCATCCATGGTAATTCCGGAGCTGATCCGTCTTCTTCAGGAAAGAGGAATCCTGATGGACGAGGCAATTGCTATTGTATCTAAGGTCTGTGCGTACACCAACCATACAATCCTTGCTGAGGCTCTGGAGAAGTGGCCAATTCACTTCCTGGACAAGGCTGTTCCACAGCTGATGCCAATCATTCGCGAGTTGGATAACCGTGTTCGCGGTAAGGTAAGTGATGAGAGCACATACATTATCAAGGATGGCCTTGTACACATGGCACATATGGATATTCATTATGGATACAGTGTCAATGGTGTTGCATATCTGCACACAGAAATCTTAAAGAACAGTGAGCTGAACAACTTCTACAAGCTTTATCCGGAGAAGTTCAACAACAAGACAAACGGTATTACATTCCGTCGCTGGTTAATGTCCTGCAATCCGGAGCTTTCTGCAATGATTACAGAGTTGATTGGTGAAGGATGGAAGAAGGATGCAAATGAGCTTGAGAAGCTTGGCAAGTATGTTAATGACGATGCAATCTTAGATCGTCTCCTTGCAGTTAAGGCAGGAAAGAAGGCTGATCTCAAGAATTACTTAAAGAACACTCAGGGAATGGATATTGATGAGAACTCTATTTTTGATATTCAGGTAAAGAGACTTCATGAGTACAAGAGACAGCAGATGAATGCTCTGTATGTCATCCACAAATATTTCGAGATTAAGGCTGGCAAGAAGCCTGCGACTCCGATTACCGTATTCTTTGGAGCAAAGGCAGCACCTGCTTATATTATTGCAAAGGATATTATTCATCTTATCCTCTGCCTGCAGGAAATTATCAACAACGATCCGGAGGTAAGTCCATACCTGAAGGTATTTATGGTTGAGAACTACAACGTAACGCTGGCTGAGAAGATGATTCCGGCGTGTGATATTTCTGAGCAGATTTCTCTGGCATCCAAGGAGGCATCTGGAACAGGTAACATGAAGTTCATGTTAAACGGTGCAGTTACGCTTGGAACAATGGATGGTGCAAACGTAGAGATTGCAGAGCTGGTTGGAGATGACAATATCTACACCTTTGGTGAAGATTCCCAGACAGTAATTGACCGTTATGAGAGAGGCGATTACAAGTCTAAGACATACTACGAAGAGAATGAGAACTTAAAGAGAGCGGTTGACTTTATTGTAAGTGATGAGGTAAAATCAGTTGGATGCAGCGAGAACTTAGAGCGTCTGTACAATGAGCTTTTGAATAAGGACTGGTTCATGACCTTCCCTGATTTCGATGCATATGTTGAGACGAGAGAGAAAGCTTATACCGATTATGCAGATCGCAAGGAGTGGGCAAAGAAGATGCTTGTGAATATCAGTAAGGCCGGCTTCTTCTCATCTGACAGAACAATTGAGCAGTACAACAAGGAAATCTGGAAACTGTAATGGAGGATTAGTTATGGCAGATTATAACAATTTTGATGCAAATCAGAATAATCAGAATGGATATCAGGCTCAGCCGACAGATAATTACGGACAGCAGTTCGGCTATGGTGCACCGGTTGCACCGCAGGAGAAGAAGGGACAGTCTATCGCTTCTTTAGTATTGGGAATTTGCAGCTTTATCGCATGGATCATTCCGTTATTTGGATATCCGGTAACCATTGTTGGAATTATCATGGGTGCAGTTGGAATGAAGAAGGGCGGCAAAGGCATGGCTATTGCGGGGATTATTTGTTCTTCAATTGGATTGGTTCTTTCTTTGATCAATTCCATTGCTGGTGCAATGATGATGATGTCTTTGATGTAATCCGGATGGTTAAGAGACGTTTCCTGTTTATTACAGGGAGCGTCTTTTTTTGACAAATAGTACTAGGAGGGTTATAATCAGTCTTGTGAATGTATTCGTAATATTTCGTGGGGGAACGTTACGGAAAGTAAGAAGGAGGAATACTATGACAGAAAAACAGTACAGGAAGGCAAGCAAAGTTGTATTTACTGCAGTAGCTATTATTTTCGGGTATATAGCATTGACGATGGGAGCGTGGCTGATCCGGGTTAAGGATGCGAGCATAGCGAGCGCAGCGATACAGGCCATTGTTTCGATTGTGGTAATTGTGCTGTCTGCAGTCGCACATTTTAGAATGGGCGGGACCAGAAAAGGTGCTTTTCTGATGGGCATGAGTATGGCAGTCGGGTACTTTATCTTTTCGTTGTTGAACAGGACAGACGGAACCTATGCATATGCGCTTCCACTTTTGCTGGCAAGTATGGTTTTTATGGATTATCGGTTGATGGTGATAGAGAATGTACTGGTAATTGTGGCCAATGTTCTTCGTGTTGTGATCACTTATGATCCGGCAGATCAGGCGCTTCTTTCAAGAGGTGTTGTTTCGGTTTTTGTACTTGTGCTGGTAGCAATTGTGTCTGTCATTGTGACAAAGCTTCTGATTCGCTTTAATCAGGAAAATTCTGATGAGTTGAAAGAAGCAGGGCAGGAGCAGTTGGAAGCCAATAAGAAAATGACACTCGTGGCAGATAATGTCACAAAGCATTTTGGTAGTGCAATGGAGAAGCTTGATAATCTGGAAAACAGTATCAATGTCAGCCATTCTTCGATTAAAGATATTGCGGCAAGTATGGAGAGTACCGTGGAGGCAATCCAGAGGCAGGAAGTAATGTGTACGGATATTCAGACTTACACGGATCATGCTGAGAATGGAATTCAGGAAATGATTCAGGCATCCAGCCGGACGGACAATACAGTTAAGGAAGGGGCACAGGTAGTACATGAATTGCAGGAGCAGGCAAGGAATGTCGAGGAGGCGAGTGCTGTTACGGCAGAGGTGATCCGAAGTCTGACGGAAAAGGTGGAGCGTGTGCAGAGCTTTGTTGGTTCAATCATTAATATTTCCAACCAGACGAATCTTCTTGCATTGAATGCGTCTATTGAGGCTGCGCGTGCGGGAGAAGCTGGAAAAGGTTTTGCTGTTGTTGCAGAAGAAATCCGTCAGCTTTCCGAGCAGACAAATGAAGCATCATCGAATATTACTGCCATCATTAATGAATTAAATGATGATACGAAGCGTGCGAATGAAAGCATTGAGAATTCGGTTGCTTCAGTGGAAAAACAGACAGGACTGATTGAGAGTACCGGAGAGAAGTTTGACAAGGTTGGAGATGAAGTGACAGAACTGACCCGCAATATTACGGAGGCAGAGAACAGTATCCAGCAGATTCTGGATGCAACCGGAATCATTTCTGACAGCGTGACGAATTTGTCAGCAGTGAGTGAGGAAGTGACAGCCTCTTCTATTGACGGATTACAGATGGCGGATTCGACGGTTGCAGATATGAAAGATTGCCGGCAAATTCTGGAATCCATTTATGAACTGGCCAAAAATTTAAATAAAACGGTATAAGAGATGAGAATAAAAAGATATCGAACGGTCGCAGTTGTGCTGATGACAACTCTGACTATGACATTAGGAGCGTGTGGACAGAAAGAAAATAAAGAGCAGGATGCATATCGCCAGTATGGAATCACCTGCATGGAGAGTGGTAATTACGAGGAGGCGCTGAAGGCTTTTCAGAACGCATTGGACCAGTCTCAGGGAAAAGTGGGAGAGAAAGAACTTGATATCTGTTTTTACAAAGCGAAGGCGCAGATGCTGAGTGGCGATACTGAAGGCGCTTTTGAAACTTATAATGCGATTATTAAATATAATAAAGATGCCCGGGCATACTATCTTCGGGGAAATCTTTACTTTGATATGGGAGAACCCGAGAAGGCACTTGTGGATTATGATCAGGCGGTTAAGCGGAATCCAGAGGATTATGAACTCTACATGGGGATTTATGAATCCATGAGCCGCCATGACATGGAGACAGATGGGCAGAAGTATCTAAATATGGCGATGGAGCGGAAAGGGGATAAACCGCAGGATCAACTGTACAAGGGGAGAATCTGCTATCTTTTGGGAGATACCGATAGTGCAATCACATATCTGACCAAAGCAAAAGAAGCCAGTCAGCCGCTTGCATCTTATTATCTTGCACTTACCTATGAACAGCAAGGGGAGAAGAAGCAGGCGGAAGCGTGTATTGAAGAGTATTTGGACAGCGGAGTGGCTACAGCCTATGATTTGTATGATCTTGGTCATGCAGAGATGGAAGAGGAAGATTATAAAGAAGCATTGAAATATTTTAATGCGGCCTTGAAGATGGAGGAAGTGCCAAACCGGCAGAACCTGATGAAAGGAGCGATCGCCGCTTATGAGTATAGTGGAGATTTTGCTGCTGCAAAAAAAATGATGAAGGATTATCTTGCACAATATCCTTCAGATGAGGATGCACAGAGAGAGAGCATTTTTTTGGAGACGAGATCATGACAGAGCCATATGATGTGGAGGAGATAGAGGAAAAAGTAATTCTGGTTGGCGTTAGTGAACAGGATGGTGATGATGCGGAAGACTCGTTGGCAGAACTTGCAGAACTGGTTCATACAGCAGGTGCATCGGTAGTTGGCACTTTGATTCAGAAGCGAGAATCCATTCATCCGCTGACCTATGTGGGAACTGGAAAAGTGGAAGAAATCGACCGGATTCTCACATCTACGGGTGCCACT
This sequence comes from Agathobacter sp., assembly GCA_022775045.1. Taxonomy (GTDB): domain Bacteria; phylum Bacillota; class Clostridia; order Lachnospirales; family Lachnospiraceae; genus Roseburia. The sequence continues at coordinate 108,768 of JALFLB010000057.1, forward strand.
GGAATTGTATGCGATGATGAATTATCACCTGCACAACTTAAAAATCTTGAAACAATTCTTGCAACAAAAATCATGGATCGGACACTGATTATTCTTGATATTTTTGCGGCGCGCGCAACCACTAGTGAAGGAAAGATTCAGGTGGAATTAGCACAGCTGAAGTATCGACTGAGCCGCCTTGCTGGACTCGGAAAGTCGATGTCAAGGCTTGGAGGAGGAATTGGAACGAGAGGCCCCGGCGAGAAAAAGCTGGAAATCGACCGACGGTTGATTAATGATCGGATTGCCCAGTTAAACCACGAATTGAAGGACGTTGTCAAGCATCGGGAGATTACACGCGCAAAGCGTGAAAAAAATGATGTGCCGGTAGTGGCGATTGTAGGGTATACGAATGCAGGCAAGTCCACTCTTTTAAATCATCTGACAGATGCGGCAGTACTTGAGGAGGATAAGCTTTTTGCCACGCTTGATCCAACGACGCGCCTGTTAGAGCTTGATGGCAGGCAGCAGGTGCTTTTGACGGATACCGTAGGTTTTATCCGAAAACTACCTCATCATTTGATTGAAGCATTTAAAAGTACCCTTGAGGAAGCAAAATATGCGGATTATATTTTTCATGTGGTAGATGCCTCAAATCCCCAGCGGGATAAGCAAATGCATATTGTGTATGAGACTCTTGACCGGCTTGGGGTCAAAAATAAGAAAATCGTAACACTCTTTAACAAGATGGATCAGTACGATATGGATGAACCGTTGCAGGATTTTCGTGCAGACAAGGTGCTTGAAATTTCAGCAGGCCGTGATGAAGGTCTTGAGGAGGTCAAGAAACTTCTGAAGGAATTGTTGAGAGAAAATAAAGTTTATATTGAGCGTGTGATTCCGTATGCGGAGGCAGGAATTCTCCAACTTGTACGTCAGAGTGGGGAGCTTGTGTCAGAAGAGTATGTTCCTGAGGGAATTGCTGTGAAAGCATATGTACCGATGGAAGTGTACGGAAAGCTGTAAGAAAAAGAGCTGTAGAACAGCTCTTTTCTTTGCTTATTTCATTGCATTTTTCTTTGCAATCGAAGCTCTCTTGCGAAGAGTCGGGTCAAGAATTCTCTTGCGGATGCGCAGACTTTCCGGGGTGACTTCAAGAAGTTCATCTGTATCGATGAAGTCCAGAGCCTGCTCAAGACTCAGCTTGCGAGGAGGTACAAGTGTCAGTGCCTCATCAGCGGAAGAGGAGCGGGTGTTGGTTAAATGCTTTTTCTTGCATACATTCAGTTCAATATCCTCAGCCTTGGCACTCTGACCGATGACCATACCGGAATAGACCTTTTCGCCAGGTCCGATAAACAGAGTTCCACGCTCCTGGGCAGAGAATAGACCGTAGGTGACGGATTCACCGGTTTCAAAAGCGATGAGAGATCCGGTTGAACGGTACGCAATCTCGCCTCGGAATGGTTCATAGCCGTCAAACATAGTGTTGATGATACCGTTTCCCTTCGTGTCTGTCATGAACTCGCCACGATAACCAATCAGACCGCGGGATGGAATCTTGAACTCCAGTCTGGTATAGCCGCCGGCGATGGAACCCATATTCAAAAGTTCGCCTTTGCGCTGCTGAAGCTTGGAGATAACAGCTCCGGTAAATTCATCCGGTACATCGACATAGGCAATTTCCATTGGTTCAAGTTTTTTCCCGTTTTCATCCGTCTTGTATAAAACTTCTGCTTTGCTGACCGCAAATTCATAGCCTTCACGGCGCATGTTTTCGATCAGGACGGACAGATGCAGTTCACCTCGTCCGGAAACCTTAAGACTGTCCGGACTGTCCGTTTCTTCAACACGGAGAGAAACATCGGTGTTCAGTTCGCGGAACAGTCGGTCACGAATGTGACGGGAGGTGACATATTTTCCCTCCTGTCCGGCAAGCGGACTGTCATTTACAATAAAATTCATGGAGATCGTCGGCTCGGAAATCTTCTGGAACGGAATAGCTACCGGATTCTCCGGGGAACAGATGGTATCCCCAATGTGAATATCGGCAATACCGGATATTGCAACAATGGAACCAATCTTGGCCTCATTGACATCAACCTTGTTTAAGCCATCAAATTCATAGAGTTTACTGATACGCACTTTTTCTGATTTGTCCGGATCATGATGGTTGACAACGACTGCCTCCTGATTGACCTTCAGCGAGCCATTGTCTACTTTTCCGATACCGATACGACCGACATATTCATTATAGTCAATAGTACTGATCAGTACCTGAGTGTTGGCATCAGGGTCGCCGGTTGGAGCCGGAATATAATTGATAATGGTTTCAAAAAGAGGGGTCATATCTTTTTTCTCATCATTGAGATCCAGCATGGCATAACCATCTCTGGCGGAAGCGAAGACAAAAGGACAGTCTAACTGCTCGTCAGACGCATCGAGATCCATGAAAAGCTCCAATACTTCATCAATAACTTCGTTAGGGCGGGCTTCCGGACGGTCAATTTTGTTGATGCAGACAATAACCGGCAGGTTGAGAGCCAAAGCTTTCATCAGAACGAATTTCGTCTGTGGCATAGTTCCTTCAAATGCATCGACAACCAGTACAACGCCATTGACCATTTTAAGGACACGCTCAACCTCTCCGCCGAAGTCGGCGTGTCCGGGGGTGTCGATAATATTGATTTTGATATCTTTATAAAATACGGCAGTGTTCTTAGACAGGATTGTGATTCCACGCTCACGTTCAATATCGTTGGAATCCATAACACGCTCCTGAACCTCCTGATTTGCACGGAATACACCGCTTTGCTTTAACAGTTCGTCCACAAGTGTCGTCTTACCGTGATCGACATGGGCGATAATTGCAATATTACGAATATCATCTCTTGTTGTTGTCATATATTTAACCTTCTTTTCTAAATTAAAGTAAATTCAACGCCTGTACCATTTTATCATAAAAATGTATTTTCGCAAGATTTTTTATGCCATTTGTTGATTTGCACATTTTTCGATTCACTTATCGACATGCTTTGATGATTTCTACCAACCCGGTCATGGTAAAAAAGAACCCTAACAAATATTTCCACAAAAGGAAGGGAGAAAAAATTCATGGCAGATAAAATGTTTGAAAACAATCAGGTAACTATTATGGGAGAAATTGTGTCAGACTTTGTGTATAGTCACGAGGTGTACGGAGAAGGCTTTTACATGGTGGAAGTGTCTGTCAACCGTTTGTCTAACTTTGTTGATCACATCCCGGTTATGGTATCAGAACGTCTGATCAATGTACAGGAGAATTGCAGCGGGCAGTATGTTTATATTACAGGACAATTCCGTTCCTTCAATCGGCATGAGGAACACAAAAACCGCCTGGTACTGTCGGTGTTTGCCCGGGAATTTGAACTGGTGGAGGAACTGGATGGGGAGGGCGCAACAAACCAGATCTTTTTGGATGGCTTTATATGTAAGGAATCTGTTTACCGGAAGACACCGTTGGGACGTGAGATCGCAGATCTTCTTGTGGCAGTAAACCGATCTTACGGAAAATCCGATTACATTCCATGTATTTGCTGGGGGAGAAATGCACGGTTTGCCGCAGGATTTGAGGTTGGAACGCATGTGCAGATCTGGGGTAGAATCCAGAGCCGCGAATATGTAAAAAAGATCAGTGAAACAGAAGTGGAACAGCGGGTCGCGTATGAAGTTTCGGTCAGCAAAATTGAATTTCTGGAGTAAATAGAGGGGCAGACTTGATTATTTGATGTGTTTGTGGTATCTTACATAGTATTCATTGATTTGTGATGCTGTCATCAGATGGCATCATTACCTATGTTTGAAGGAATTCTTCTTACAGAATTCTATGGAGGCAGCTATGAGCAAGGGAGTAATTCAGATTTATTATGGGGAGGGGCACGGAAAGTCAACAGCGGCAATCGGCAACGGAATTCGTGTTGCCAGCGAGGGGAAAAGCGTCATTCTCATTCAGTTTTTAAAGGGGAAGAATGAGAACGAGCTGGCTTTTCTCAATCGGTTAGAGCCTGAGATTAAAGTATTTCGTTTTGCAAAATCAGATGAGAGTTTTGAGGAATTGTCGGAGAGTGCCAAGCAGGAGGAGAGCATGAACCTGCGCAACGGTTTTAATTATGGCAAAAAGGTTGTAGCGACTGGTGCCTGTGATATGTTGATTCTCGATGAGGTGTTGGGAATTATGGATGAAAAGGTAATTCGTCCGGAGGAATTGAAGGAGTTATTTGAGGCAAAGCCGGAGGAGATGACATTGGTTTGTACTGGACGGGTGTTGGATGACAGCATTCGTGAGTATGCAGACGAGATTTATAACATTGCACCTGAAAAATAGGAATTGACGAATTGTAGAGAGGGTGCTATGATTACAGAGTAAAACATATTTGTGTAAGTGATTAATCAAAGATTAACCACACATATGATAGAGGTCGCGCGAATTATGAGTATCCTGTGGGATGTGGCAGGCACAGAAGAACACAGGGGAAAGGGAGGAGCGCCGAAAGGATGGGATGTCTGTAGTTTTGTCCTTGGGCATTCGGTTAACAGCCGTATGACTGTCAGAAGCGTGTTTGCGTGGATGGAGAGCTATCAGGAATCTATTATGTACGTAGATAGGACTGACCAGCTCGATGAGAGCTGGTTTTTTTACTACCAATGAGGATAGGAAAGGAGACAAATAACGTGGCAATTTTTAAGGGTGCAGGTGTTGCAATTGTAACGCCTATGAAAGACAATTTTGAGGTGAATTACGATAAGCTGGAAGAGCTGATCAATCAGCAGATTGATGCTGGAACCGATGCGATTATCATTGCAGGAACGACCGGTGAGAGTTCCACGCTGACAATGGAGGAACATCACAATGTGATTAAGGCAGCTGTTGAGTTTACGAAGCATCGTGTGCCGGTTGTTGCAGGGACCGGTTCAAACTGTACCAAAACAGCAATTCAGTTGTCCAAGGAGGCAGAGGAAGCCGGTGTGGATGGGCTTTTAATCGTAACTCCGTACTACAATAAGGCAACACAGGCCGGTCTGATTGGACATTATTCTCAGATTGCAGACAGCACGAAGTGCCCGATTATTATGTATAACGTTCCGGGCAGAACCGGATGCAACCTTCTTCCGGAGACAGTGGCGGAGCTTGTGAAGTCCAAGGAGAATATTGTGGGCTTAAAGGAGGCAACCGGCAATATGGCACAAGCTTCCAAGACAATGAATCTTACCGACGGAAAAATTGATATGTATTCCGGTGAGGATGGACTTGTTGTACCGCTTCTGGCAATTGGTGCAGTTGGGGTGATTTCTGTATGGAGCAATGTTGCACCGGCGAAGGTGCACCAGATGTGTGACAGCTTTTTCAGGGGAGATATTGAGACCGCAAGAAAGCTCCAGCTTGAGGCTCTTCCACTTGTAGATGTCCTGTTCTCCGAAGTCAACCCGATTCCGGTGAAGAAGGCAATGAATCTGATGGGGATGGAAGTAGGACCGCTTCGTTCTCCGCTCTGTGAAATGAGCGAGACAAATGCTCAAAAGATGGCTGAAGTAATGAAGAATTACGGAATTTTGTAATTGGAAAGGACATAAGAGAAATGACGAGAGCAATAATGAACGGCTGTAACGGTAAGATGGGACAGTGCATCACAGGGATTTGCGCGCAGGATCCGGATATTGAGATTGTTGCAGGAATTGATACCTATGATGGTATTAAGAATTCCTATCCGGTTTTTAAAAGCCTGCAGGAGTGTGATGCAGAGGCGGATGTTATTATTGATTTTTCGAATGCAAAGGCTGTGGATGCGCTGATTGATTACAGTGTTGAGAAGCAGATTCCGGTTGTACTGTGCACCACCGGTCTATCGGAGGAACAGCTTGCAAAAGTAGAGCAGGCCTACGAGAAGGTAGCTATTTTAAAATCTGCAAACATGTCACTGGGAATCAATACTTTGATGGAACTTTTGAAGAAGGCGGCACTTGTATTTGCACCGGCAGGTTTTGATATGGAGATCGTTGAGAAACATCATAACCAGAAGCTTGACGCACCGAGCGGTACGGCGCTTGCGTTGGCTGATTCTATGAATGAGGCGTTGGATGAGGCTTATACCTATACATATGACAGAAGTCAGGAACGCAGGAAGCGGGATAAATTTGAAATTGGAATTTCAGCAGTTCGTGGCGGTAATATTGTAGGAGAACATGAGGTGATATTTGCGGGACAGGACGAGGTGATTGAGTTCAAGCACACAGCATATTCAAAGGCAGTGTTTGCTAAGGGGGCAGTTGAGGCTGCCAAGTATTTGCAGGGTAAGGGCCCGGGACACTATGATATGGCAGATGTGATTGCTGCAAAGTAGTTTTTGTGGAAAAAGGAGCTTCGGCTCCTTTTTTGTTATGTTTTGTTGACAGCAGTAAGACAAAAATCTTATAATAAATCATAATATTATGAATAAAGCTGAGGTGCAGAATGAGAAAAATATGGAGAAAAACTGTGGCTTTAACAGTTGCATCGGCATTCTTATTTACAGGGTCGCAGGCAGCTGCTCCGGTGCAGGCAGCAACCAAAAGTGCGGATACATCGTGTGAAAAACCGGAATGGGATATTCCAACCTTAAAGGGAAGCGTTCGCGATGGCTATGTGATGTCCCCGAATAGTGTAGCCGTTCCGGCGGTCAGTAATACGGAAGCGGGACTGAAAGGGGCAGGAACGGTTCCGTCTGCTTATATGAATACGTTATCACAGCTTGTGGCAAAGTATCCTTCTACTCGTAATCAGGGGGGATATTCTACATGTTGGGCGTTCAGTGCAATCGGGCTGGCGGAATTTGATCTGATTACGGATGACAGGACGGCTGATCGAAGTATCGATTTAAGTGAGCTGCAGCTTTCGTATTTTTCTTACAACAATGCGGAAGATGCATTTGGGAATACTTGCGGAGACGGACTATCTGTGACCGGCAACAAGTATCTGCAGGCAGGCGGGAATTTGGAGTATTGCGCCCGCACACTGCTTCAGTGGGAAGGCGTGATTAATGAGGCGGACATGCCTTATGCAAATGTCGGAATGATTTCTTCGATGAGCGAGGATTATGCATTTCAGAAAGACGTTGCTCATTTGCAAAATGTATATATTATCAATATTCATAAGAATCCGAATTTGGTTAAAAAAGAGGTTATGCAGCATGGTTCTGCCGGAATCGGCTTCTACTTTGCAGACACGGCAATTTATGACGGAAGCGGAGAGTATGAGGGCGAGCTGGTAACGACTTATAATTGTCCGAAAGCAGAACAGCCGAACCATGCCGCGAACATTGTCGGTTGGGACGATAATTTTCCTGCGGCGAATTTCGCGAATAAGCCGGCAGGAAACGGGGCATGGTTAGTGCGCAACAGCTGGTCGGACAGTGCCAAAAATGATATTACAAGCTATTTCTGGTTGTCATACTATGATAAATCCCTTGAGGATGCAGCCTGGATTATGGACTTTGAGGCGGCGGATAACTATGAATATATTTATCAGTATGATGGTTGCCCGTTGGTATACAAAGCGTATCCGTTTTCTGACAGTGCTAATGTTTTTATGGTCAAGGGAGCATCGAATGAACTGCTTAAGGCTGTTTCCATTACTTTGAATCAGGATACGAATGTGCCATATACAATTAAGGTATATACAAATCTGACGGATTCAGGAAAACCGAAAAGCGGTGTGCTTGCGGCTCAGGTGTCCGGTAAGACAAGCTACGCAGGAACCTATACAATTCCACTGAACAAGTCCGTTTCTTTGCCAAAGGGAAGTTATTATTCTATAGTGGTAGATTTGAACAAGAAAAATGCCGGGATCGCTATGGAATGTGGAACCAAAAACGGGGGTCTCAAAAGTACGGCCGGCATTGAGTATAATCAGAGCTTTGTATATTATCAGGGACAGTGGCAGGATCTGGTGGATGTGGGAGAGTATCAGGGAATCGGCAATCTCTGTATCAAGGGTTATACAGACAAAACAGGGACGAGTATCTCCAAGACAGAAAAGCTTCGGGCATCCTCTGTCATGAGAAACTCTGTAAAGCTTTCCTGGAGTGGCACCAGTGGCGCGCAGGGATATGAGATTTACCGTGCAACCAGCAGAACCGGATCCTATAAAAAGGTAGCAACCGTGAAGGAAAAGAGCTATAAGAATACAGGGCTTACAAAGGGAAAGACTTATTATTATAAGGTTCGCGCTTATAAGAAAAATGGTGACACCACAGTAGTTGGCAAGCTTTCGTCAGCTGTGAAAGTAACTACGAAGAAATAGTAATAGAAGGGAAAAAATATGACATTATTAATTAAGGGCGGTCATGTAATCAATCCTGCAACTGAGATGGATGATGTTGCAGACATTCTGATTGAGGAAGGGAAAGTTGTAGAGATTGGCAAAGATTTGGCACCGAAAGCGGTGGATCGGACGATTTCGGCAGAAGGATGTTATGTGATGCCGGGATTTATCGATATGCATGTACATTTCCGGGATCCTGGATTTGAACAGAAGGAAGATATTTTTACAGGGATGGAGGCGGCCGCACACGGTGGATATACAACTGTGCTCACGATGCCGAATACCAGACCGGTAGTGGATAATCCGGATGTTGTCAATTATGTCCATACCAAAGCGGCAGCCGGAAAGTGCATTCATGTGCTGCAGGTTGGAGCGATTACAAAGGGACAGCAGGGAAAGGAACTTGCAGATATTGAAGGAATGGTAAAAGCCGGAATTCCTGCAATCAGTGAGGATGGCAAGTCAGTCATGAATGCGGAAATCTACCGGGAGGCAATGATGGAAGCGGCAAGACTTGGCATACCGGTTCTGGCACATTGCGAGGATATTAATATGGTTCGGGGTGGCGTTATGAACGCAGATGACAAGGCGCAGGAACTGGGAATGCCTGGAATCACCAATGCCGTGGAAGATGTAATTATTGCAAGAGATTTGACGTTGGCAAAAGAGACAGGCGTACATCTGCATTTGTGTCATTGTTCTACCCGGGATTCCGTTTCCATGATGAAACATGCAAAGGAAGAGGGAATCTCGGTCTCGGCAGAGGTATGCCCTCATCATTTTACATTGACATCGGATGATATCAAGGAGTTTGTGCCGGAAATTAAAGCGGGGATTCTCATTCCGAATGACACGGATGCGGATACCAATTATAAGATGAATCCTCCTCTTCGGAGGCGGGAGGATGTGGAGGCTCTTAAGGAGGGATTGCGTGATGGAATCATGGATGTGATTTCCACAGATCACGCGCCACATACTTTTGATGACAAGAATACTTCCATGAAGAATGCTCCTTTTGGAATTGTAGGACTGGAGACGGCGGCTTGTCTGACCTATACGGAGCTTGTGCTGGGCGGCTATCTGACTCCAATGCAGATGGCTGAAAAGATGAGCTATAATCCGGCACAGATTATTGGAATCGATAAGGGGGATATCCAGCCGGGAAAGGCGGCAGATCTTGTCATCTTTGATCCGAATGAGACCTATCAGATTGATAAAAATACATTTGCGTCCAAGGGGCGCAATACACCATTCCACGGAAGAGAGGTTACAGGACGTGTCAAGTGCACAATCTGTGACGGGGAAGTGGTCTTTAATGAAATAAAAAAGAAAGTGAAATAAGAGGGGGATAAACAATATGATTAACAAGTTAGTAGAGAAAATTAAGAAGACCAATGCACCAATCGTTGTGGGGCTTGACCCGATGCTTTCCTATGTGCCGGAGCATATTCAGAAAGCGGCTTTTGAACAGTTTGGTGAGACACCGGAAGGCGCAGCAGAAGCAATCTGGCAGTACAACAAAGCAATTGTGGATGCAACTTATGATCTGATTCCGGCGGTAAAGCCGCAGATTGCCATGTATGAGCAGTTCGGGCTCGAGGGTGTAAAGGCATTTCAGAAGACGGTAGATTACTGTCATGAGAAGAATCTTGTGGTTATCGGAGACGTAAAGCGCGGTGATATCGGTTCAACCTCAGCAGCTTATGCCACCGGACATCTTGGAAAGGTGCAGATTGGCAGTAAGAGCTACAGTGGGTTTAACGAGGACTTTGCAACGGTGAATCCTTACCTTGGAACGGATGGCATCAAGCCCTTTGTGGATGTCTGCAAGGAGGAGAAGAAGGGAATCTTTATACTGGTTAAGACTTCCAATCCGTCCAGTGGTGAGTTTCAGGATCGCCTGATTGATGGACGGCCGCTCTATGAGCTGGTTGGCGAAAAGGTAGCTGAGTGGGGCAGCGACTGCATGGGTGATTCTTACAGCTATGTAGGAGCAGTTGTGGGAGCAACCTACCCGGAACAGGGAAAAATTCTTAGAAAGATTATGCCAAAGTCCTTCATCTTAGTTCCTGGTTACGGAGCTCAGGGAGGACAGGGCAAGGATCTTGTACACTTCTTTAACGAGGATGGACTTGGCGCAATTGTCAATTCTTCCCGTGGAATTATTGCAGCCTACAAGCAGGATAAGTACAAGGAGAAAGGAATCACACCGGAGAACTTTGCGGATGCATCCCGACTTGCAGTGGAGGATATGATTGCGGATATCGCAGGGGCACTTTCCCAAAAGTAGTGTGTGAGAAACAAGTAAGGAGATAAAGAATGAGCGAGAAATTTCAGGAGAGAGCGACGGTGTTGTCGCAGGAATGTCTGGGAGCCGGAATCTATGATCTGACGATTCAGACGAAGGAGATTGCTGCCCATGCAAAAGCCGGACAGTTTGTGTCGGTGTACAGCGATGATGCCAGCAAGCTGCTGCCGCGCCCAATCAGTCTGTGTGGAATTGACGCTGAGGCGGGGACGCTGCGGCTGGTGTACCGTGTGACAGGTGAGGGAACCGGAACGGAAGAATTTTCCCGGCTGAAAAAGGGAGATACCGTGAAAATTTTAGGGCCTCTCGGCAACGGATTTACCATAGAGCCGGGGAAAAAGGCGTTCTTGATCGGTGGAGGAATCGGTGTGCCGCCGATGCTGCAGCTGGCAAAGGATATAAAGAAGGCGGGTGTGGTACCTTTCCAGATTGTGATGGGATACCGGGATGCAAATACGTTTTTATTGGATGAATTTAAAGAGCAGGCAGAGACCTTTGTTGCTACGGAGGATGGAAGCGTTGGAACGAAAGGAAATGTGCTTGATGCCATTCGTGCAAATGCGCTTACGGCAGATGTGATTTATGCCTGCGGTCCGACACCGATGCTCCGTGCGCTGAAAGCATATGCGGCTGAGCAGGGAATGGATTGTTACATTTCCATGGAGGAACGGATGGCATGCGGAATTGGAGCCTGTCTTGCCTGTGTGTGCAATTCCACCAGCAAGGATGAACACTCCAATGTGAATAATAAGCGAATCTGTAAGGAAGGTCCGGTCTTCGATGCGAAGGAGGTGGAGCTGTAATGAATACCAGTGTGAATCTGTGCGGAGTGACTTTGAAAAATCCGGTGATGACAGCATCCGGGACCTTCGGTTCAGGGGCTGAGTACAGTGAATTTGTGGACTTGAACAAGCTTGGTGCGGTGGTGACAAAGGGTGTGGCGAATGTGCCGTGGCCAGGCAATCCGACACCCCGTGTGGCAGAGGTGTACGGCGGAATGCTCAATGCAGTCGGTTTGCAGAATCCGGGAATCGAGCTTTTTTGCAAGAGGGATATCCCATTCTTGAAGCAGTATGACACGAAGATTATCGTGAATGTGTGCGGCCATTCCACGGAAGAGTATGTGGAGGTGGTGGAACGACTTTCTGATGAGCCGGTGGATCTCCTGGAAATCAATATCTCCTGCCCGAATGTCAGGGAGGGTGGAATTGCCTTCGGACAGGATCCCAAAGCGGTGGAAGCAATCACCAGAGAGATGAAGAACCATGCGAAGCAGCCGGTGATCATGAAGCTGAGTCCGAATGTGACGGATATTACGGAGATGGCACGGGCAGCAGAGGCGGGCGGTGCGGATGCCCTTTCCCTGATCAATACCATCACGGGCATGAAAATCGATATCAACCGCAGATGCTTCGTTCTTGCCAACAAGACAGGCGGAATGTCAGGTCCGGCCATTCATCCGGTGGCAGTGCGTATGGTTTACCAGACGGCACAGGCAGTGTCTCTTCCGATTATCGGAATGGGCGGTATCATGAATGCGGAGGATGCCATTGAGATGATTCTTGCCGGTGCTACCGCGGTATCTGTCGGAACTGCGAATTTCAACGATCCGACGGTCACAGAGAAGATTGTTGCAGGTATAGAGGATTATCTGATAAAGTATCAGGTCAGCGATATTCGTGAGCTGGTCGGGGCTGTGCACGAGCGTTGATAAAAAGTTTTTTGATCTGGAAAGAAAATAAAATATAGGGCAGTCTGTTTTCAGAAATGGGAACAGACTGTTTTTTATATTGATTAAGACAGAAAGCGGAAACACATTGAAAATGCTTTCGTTTTATGATAGACTAAAAACGCTGAAAAACACATAAAATGAGTGTAGTGGCTTTTGATATAGGGAGGATATTGAAAATGGAAGCATACAAGCAGGAATTTATCGAATTTATGGTAGAGAGTGATGTTTTAAAATTTGGCGATTTTACCCTGAAAAGTGGTCGGAAATCGCCTTTCTTTATGAATGCGGGAGCCTATGTGACAGGAACTCAGCTGATGAAGCTGGGCGAGTACTATGCCAAGGCTATTCATGACAATTATGGAGATGATTTTGACGTGCTCTTCGGACCGGCATACAAAGGAATTCCAATCGCAGTTGTTACCGCGATTGCATACAGTAAACTTTACGGAAAAGAGATCCGCTATTGTTCAGACCGCAAGGAGGCAAAGGATCACGGTGCAGATAAGGGCGGTTTCTTGGGCAGCAGCTTAAAGGATGGAGATCGTGTTGTGATGATCGAGGATGTTACAACATCCGGCAAATCCATGGAGGAGACTGTGCCGAAGGTCCGTGGTGCAGCTGAGGTTACTATCATCGGTCTCATGGTAAGCCTTAATCGCATGGAGGTTGGTCTCGGCGGTAAGATGAGCGCCCTTGATGAGATTAAGGAGAAGTACGGATTTGAGGCACGTGCTATCGTAACAATGGAGGAAGTTGTAGAGCATTTATATAATCGCACTTGCCAGGGCAGAGTGGTAATTGATGATTCTCTTAAGAAAATGATCGATCAGTACTACGAGCAGTATGGCTGCAATTAAAAAGCCTCGGGGATTTGCCGTTTTTTTGTTTGTATCGTATCTGTTGCTTCTGTTTTACTTTCTGTTTTTTTCAGAAGGATTCGGAAGAACACAGCTAAGGGAAGACTATCAGTATAACCTGACGCCGCTGCATGAGATCATGCGTTTTATACAGTACAGGCATATCCTTGGCTTTCGGGCTTTTATAATCAATATATTCGGCAATGTAATTGCTTTCATGCCGCTGGGCTTTTTTTTACCCCAGATCAGTAAAAAAAAGAAAAATGGATTTCAGATAGTGTTTTCCTGTTTCTTGGTAAGCCTGCTTGTGGAGACATTGCAGCTGGTGTCTAAGCTTGGATCCTTTGATGTGGATGATCTGCTCCTCAACACATTAGGTGGATTGCTGGGATATATTGTATATCTGATCTTTCACAAATTGGCGAAAAGGAAAACAAAACGGAAGGGATAAGGGCGAAAGCCATATGAGGAATCGAAGAAGACACAGTTCATACAAATTTACGGAAAAGACACATTCGAAAAGAGGAATTGCGGCAACGGTACTGGCACTTGTACTGTTGGCGTTATATGGGGTATTTGTTCATTTGGCTTTTCGTACAGAAGGATCACTTTCTGTGTACTTTGGTGGTGTGGGAGTCATTGCGATGCTGGCATCCCTTGTGGTGTTTTTTGTTGCTGTAGGAAGTCTGAAGGAGGAGGATTCTTTTAAATTGTTTCCAAGACTTAGCAGCTTTTTGTCGTTGCTGGTTGCTGTATGCTGGATTGGAACTTATGCGTGGGGATTTTATCTGGGATAGGAGATTGATATGAGCTATAGAGAGATATGTGCGCATACGAATGAGGAATACTGGGAGCGGTTAGAGCTTGTGATGGAGCGCATTGCAGCCATAAGTGAAGATGGGGCTGCCAGTGTAAAGGAACGTTATCGTGGTTATTTTGTGGAGATGGCAGAGCTTCTTCAGGTAATGTACCGTGTGACAGAGTCCGCTGTCTCAGGAAAGCTTGCGACCATGACAAAAGAGTGGGGAGAGCGTCTGAACCGGAGGATGTTTCTGGATGTACAGGAACCGGATTATGCGGACAGCTATGCGAATCCGGTCTGTGCCACCGAACGTCTGGGAAGAGAATACGGACAGATTTTATGTGCGCTGGATGCAAGACTGCATGGAATCCTGCCATACTGTATGGAAGGAGATATCCGCTATTTATGTATTTACGCGGAATTGTTTGTAGAAATTTTTAATTGCTTTGAAGATGCTGCTGAGTTGAATGAGCGGGAGCTTAAGAGTATTCTGTATTCTTTTATGCACGATTATACGGAAGTGTTCAACGAGCAGGCCATCAGCAGGCTGATTGATCCGGCGTATGATTATCAGACACAGATTGTGCTGAAGGCAGATTTGAAGGATTCGGCGTATCTGTATCGGTATGGGCTGTATGTGGGAAAAGACGAGCTCGAATCTTCCCGCTTTTTACAGACTTTTTCCGAGGAACAGATACAGGCGATGGCAGATACTTTTACGGAAGGCTATCGCATCGGATTTGAAACATCAGGTAAGGATATTTCATTAAAGTCAGTGGTGGAAATCCGTTATCCAATCGGGTTTGAGCGGATGGTGCGTGCAGCCGTTCGCAATTTTGAGAAAATTGGTTTGAAGCCGGTGATGCAGCCATATTCCATTTCTCTCAATAAGCAATATGAGTATGATCACAAAGAGGATGCTGGACTCTGGATGGATAAGGCATTTGTGGAACGCAGCCTTGAGGTGGACCGCAGTGTTTGGGAAAAGAATAAAAAACAGGCACCATCCTATGGAGGTCCGGCGGTTATCGATATTTTTGGAATGGAGCCCTTTGCACCGAAACAGAAGGAGCAGCGCATCCGTTATACGGATAAGCAGCAGAGCCTTTCCGTGTATTTCCGAAGCCAGAAGAGCCAGTTAATCAATCAGTATATACATGGTAAGGAGCGCAGTTTTACAATCATTGCATATCCGGTGCCTTCCATAGGGGAAAAGTTTGCAGAAATTTTTGAACAGACAGTGCGGATTAATACGTTGGACTATATGCTGTACCGGGATATGCAGCAGAAGATCATCGATGTACTTGATACGGCAGATACTGTGCATATTACGGGAAGAGGCAGCAACCGGACGGATCTGTATGTAAAGATTTATCCGCTTTCGAATCCGGCTCATGAGACCGCCTTTGAAAACTGTGTGGCAGATGTGAACATTCCGGTGGGAGAGGTATTTACGTCCCCGGTGCTTAAGGGAACCCATGGAAAGCTTCATGTGAGTCAGGTTTATCTGAATGAATTAAACTATGAAAATCTGGAACTGGATTTTGAAGACGGAAGAATTAAGGACTATATCTGTACTAATTTTGAATCCAGGGAAGAAAATCGGAAGTATATTGAGGATAATGTTCTTTTTCATCATCAGACACTTCCGATGGGAGAGTTTGCCATCGGGACGAACACAACCGCATACCGGATGGCTCGCGAGTATGGCATCGCGGATAAACTGCCGATTTTAATTGCAGAGAAGACGGGACCACATTTTGCAGTGGGGGATACCTGCTATACTTACGATGAGGACAATATGACCTACAATCCGGATGGGAAGGCTATTGTGGCAAGGGATAATGAGATTTCTGCTCTTCGCAGAGAGGATGTGTCGAAGGCATATTTTAACTGTCACACGGATATCACGATTCCCTATGACGAGCTTGGAAAAATTACTGCGATCCGGGCAGATGGATCAACAGAGGATATTATTGCAGAGGGACGTTTTGTGGTTCCGGGAACGGAGTCATTAAACGAACCCCTTGATGCGATGAAGGAATAGAAGGAGGAAATTAAAATGGCAAAGGTTGGAATTGTAATGGGAAGCGATTCAGATCTCAAGGTGATGAGTAGTGCAGCTGCAATGCTTGAGGAACTTGGGATTGATTATGAGATGGTAATCATCTCTGCACATCGTGAACCGGATGAATTGATCCAGTGGACAAGAACCGCTGAGGAAAGAGATGTGAAGGTGATTATTGCAGGAGCCGGGATGGCTGCAGCACTTCCGGGAATGTGTGCGGCACTGTCTGCGATTCCGGTTATTGGAGTACCACTCTCAGGCAAGAATCTGGATGGAATGGATGCAGTGTTCTCAATTATGCAGATGCCGCCTGGAATTCCGGTTGCTACGGTTGCTATCGACGGTGCTAAGAATGCTGCAATTCTTGCAGCAAAGATTCTGGCAGTGGCAGATGATAAGCTTCTGGTAAAGGTAAAGGATTATTCTAAGGGATTAGAAGAACAGGTTAAAGCAAAAAATGCTCGCTTGCAGGAAGTAGGTTACAAGAACTATTGATTTATCCATCATAATATTTGCAGAGATATGGGTGGATATGGTAAAATACAGACAAATACGTTTTTAGGAGGAAAAATAAATGGATTACAAGAATTCCGGTGTTGATATTGAAGCTGGATACAAGTCAGTGGAGCTTATGAAAAAGCATGTGCAGGGAACAATGCGTCCAGAGGTATTGACCGGACTGGGCGGTTTTTCCGGGGCATTTTCCATGGAGTCATTTAAAAATATGGAGAAGCCGACATTGGTGTCCGGTACGGATGGTGTCGGAACCAAGATCAAACTTGCGTTCTTGCTGGACAAGCATGATACAATCGGAATTGATTGTGTTGCAATGTGTGTCAACGATATCGCATGCGCCGGTGGTGAACCATTATTTTTCTTAGATTATATTGCGTGCGGAAAGAATTATCCGGAGAAGATTGCTACAATCGTAAGTGGCGTTGCAGAAGGGTGTAAGCAGTCCGGTTGTGCACTGATTGGTGGCGAGACCGCAGAGCATCCGGGTCTGATGCCGGAGGATGAGTATGATCTGGCTGGATTTGCAGTGGGTGTTGTTGACGAGAAGGATATCATTACCGGTGCAGATTTGAAAGCACACGATGTGCTGATCGGTATGGCAAGCTCCGGTGTACATTCCAACGGATTTTCGTTGGTGCGCAAGATTTTCCGCATGAACGAGGAAACCTTGAATACATACATTGACGAGTTAGGAACCACACTTGGAGAGGCACTTCTTGCTCCGACCCGCATCTATGTGAAGGCGCTTAAGTCCATCAAGGATGCCGGTGTACGTGTGAAGGCCTGCAGCCATATTACAGGGGGAGGCTTCTATGAGAATGTTCCGCGTATGCTTCCGGAAGGAAAGCATGCTGTGATCGAGAAGAACAGTTATCCGATTCCACCAATCTTCGGTCTGATGGCTCGTGAGGGAAATGTTGAGGAGCATATGATGTACAATACCTACAACATGGGACTTGGTATGGTGCTTGCTGTTGATCCGGCAGATGTCGATAAGACGATGGAGGCAATTAAGGCAGCTGGGGATACTCCATATGTGGTTGGAAAGATTACAGATGGGGAGAAAGGTGTTACATTATGTTAAAGATTGCAGTGTGTGTATCCGGAGGAGGAACGAACCTGCAGGCTATCATCGATGGAATAGACAGCGGAATCATTACGAATACACAGATTTCGGTGGTAATCAGCAATAATAAGAATGCATTTGCTCTGGAGCGTGCGAAGAAGCATGGAATTGAGGCGGTTTGTATCTGTCCAAAGGATTATGAGAGCAGAGAAGCGTTCAACCAGGATTTTTTAAGACAGCTGGATTCCTATGAGGTGGATCTTGTGGTGTTGGCAGGTTTTCTTGTTGTGATTCCGGAGCAGATGATTGCAAAGTATAGAAACCGCATTATCAATATTCACCCATCCCTGATTCCATCCTTCTGCGGGACCGGATACTATGGTCTGAAGGTTCATGAGGGGGTTCTTGCACGCGGGGTCCGGGTGACTGGTGCTACGGTGCATTTTGTAGATGAGGGAACCGATACCGGTCCAATTATTCTTCAAAAAGCGGTGGAAGTGGATCCGTCCGATACCCCGGAGACGTTGCAGCGGCGTGTCATGGAGCAGGCAGAGTGGAAGATTATGCCGAAGGCAATCGATTTAATTGCAAACAACCGCGTAAATGTGGTAGAAGGTAAGGTAATTATTTCGTAATTGCGGGAAGAGATGATTGTGTCATGTTTTCTATGAAAACTTGATATGTAGCATGAACCCATTTCCAGAAGGGGAATTCTGCATAGGTGAATGTTCTAAAATAAGGAGAAATGATATGAAAGTTCTTGTAGTTGGAAGCGGCGGACGTGAGCATGCGATTGTGACAAGTGTTGCAAAGAGTCCGCGCGTAGATAAAATTTATTGTGCACCGGGAAATGCTGGAATTGCTGCATTGGCAGAGTGTGTAGCCATCGGTGCAATGGAATTTGACAAGTTGGTGGCATTTGCAAAGGAGAAGGAAATTGACTTTACAATTGTCGGAATGGATGATCCGCTGGTTGGTGGAATTGTTGATGTATTTGAGGCTGAGGGGCTGAAAGTGTTTGGACCTCGCAAGAATGCAGCAATTCTGGAAGGATCAAAAGCTTTTTCCAAGGATCTTATGAAGAAGTATCATATTCCTACTGCAGGCTATGAGAATTTTACTGATCCGAATGAGGCACTTGCTTATCTTGAGACGGCCAAGATGCCGATCGTTCTCAAAGCAGACGGACTTGCACTTGGTAAAGGAGTACTGATCTGTAACACACTTGAGGAGGCAAAAGAAGGTGTCCGCACCATTATGGAGGACAAAAAATTTGGAAATGCCGGTAACACGATGGTCATTGAAGAATTTATGACAGGACGTGAGGTATCCGTTCTTTCTTTTGTCGATGGAAAGACCATTAAGATTATGTCTTCTGCACAGGATCACAAGCGTGCTAAGGACGGAGATCAGGGACTTAATACCGGTGGAATGGGCAACTTCTCACCGAGTCCGTTTTATACAAAAGAAGTAGATGAGTTTTGTAAGAAGTATATTTATCAGCCAACTGTAGATGCTATGTCTGCAGAGGGACGCCCATTTACCGGAGTTATTTTCTTCGGACTGATGTTGACCGAGGATGGACCGAAGGTACTTGAGTACAATGCAAGATTTGGAGATCCGGAGGCTCAGGTAGTGCTCCCTCGTATGAAAAACGATATTATTGATGTCATGGAGGCATGTGTAGATGGAAGGCTGGACAGCATTGATCTGCAGTTCGAGGATAATGCGGCAGTCTGTGTTGTTCTCGCATCGGACGGGTATCCGGTGGCTTATGAAAAAGGCTTCCCAATTACTGGATTTGATAAGTTTGAAGGTAAGGATGATTATTATTGTTTCCATGCGGGAACAGCCTTTGACAAGGACGGACGGATTGTGACCAATGGCGGTCGTGTTCTTGGAATCACTGCAACCGGGAAGGATTTAAAGGAAGCAAGAGCAAAGGCCTATGAGGCAACCGGGTGGGTTGATTTTGAGAATAAATATATGCGCCATGATATTGGAAAGGCAATTGACGAGGCATGAAAAAAGGCATTATTTTTGATATGGACGGAACCCTTTGGGATTCCGCACCGGAGGTGGTGGCATCTTGGAATGAGACCATCCAAAAAAGCGGTTATCAGAGAGCACCGCTGACAACAGAGGATATGCAGTCGGTTATGGGAAAAACCATGGATGAGATTGCACGAATCCTCTTTCCGGATTTGTCAGAGACAGACCGGACTGCGTTGCTTGAACAATGTGGAGAAGAAGAGAACGCATTTTTGCGGGAACATGGAGGCACGCTTTTTCCAAAGATTCGGGAAACGATGGAGGAGCTTAAGAAGAAGTACCATCTATACATTGTAAGCAACTGTCAATCGGGATATATCGAGGCATTCTTAGATTATTACGGTTTTCACGATCTGATTGAAGACATTGAGTGTTATGGCAATAATGATAAACCGAAGGGTGACAATATCGCACTTGTATATCAGAGAAATAAACTCGAAGATGCAGTGTATGTTGGTGATATTCAGGGCGATTATGATTCCAGCAGGCAGGCTGGAGTAAAATTTATACATGCGGCATACGGTTTTGGTATCATTCGCGAGACGGTGCCAAAGATAGATCGTTTTGAGGAACTGATAGAGGTGGCTGATCAGGTTCTGAATTAGTGGGGATAAAAATGGGCAAACAGAATCAAAGCGGCGAAAAGGCGAACAGTGAACTGCTGAAAGTTATTGCAGAGCAGAATCATGAGAAGATTTTAGAGTATGATGTTGCAACGGATGAAGTTGCAATTTATACTGTTGTCAACGGACAGTATGTGACTCTTTATACACTTTCGGAGTATGTAGAAAAGAAACAGTTTGGGGAAGTGTTTATTGAGCCGGCAGATAAAAAGGGTTATCAGAAGGCCATACGTTCCTGTCTGAAGAAACCAACGCATACAATTATTGATGCACGTTTCATTGAGAAAGGGAAGAAGCCGGAGTGGCATCGATTTTATCTGGTTAGTGTTGGGGATGAGGATAATAAGGTTGTTCGTATTGTCGGACGGCTTATTTCCGTACAGAAAGAGAAAGAACTGAGTGAGAAGATACGGCGTAAGGCGGAGATTGATGTCCTGACGAATGTTTATAATCATAAGGCATTTGAGGACTTGTGCGAAAAGGCAATTGTTTCGTGTAAGTCGGATGCAATTTTCATCATGCTTGATGTTGACGATTTTAAGATGATTAACGATACGCAGGGACATGCAGTTGGAGATTTGGTTTTGGAACAGACGGGAGCGGTCTTAAATGCTGCCGTTGGGAATCATGGAATTGCCGGAAGACTTGGTGGAGATGAGTTTGCTGCATTTGTGTGGGATTTTTCCAATCGGAAGCAGATGGAACAGTTCTGTCAAGAACTTTGGAAAAATTTAAAAACCATTATTTTTGATATGGAATATTCTGCTTCAATGGGAGTCAGTGTATTAGAGAATCGAAAGCTGCATTTTCAGGATCTTTATTATGAGGCGGATCAGGCAGTTTATGAAGCAAAGCGCAGAGGAAAGAATCAGTTTGTATTCTTTGGCGCGATTGAGACGAATCAGCAGAAGAAGGAAGATGTACCGGTCAAGGAGAGCGGGACTGCGAATGAGAAGGTCTTGTTGGAGGAGTTGAAGCTGTGTCTTGATCAGCTTGCAGGAGAAAGAGACCAAGAGGGAACGAGACGTGTATTATTCTCTCTTTTGGAATTTTTTGATGCAGATTGTATGGTAATTGTCTGTGGGCAGGACGGGGAACTGCGCTCGGTGGAAGAATGCCACAAGGAGAGTGCACAGACGATAACGGAAGTCGTTCTTCAGGAAATTAAAAGTGGTAATGCGAATAATTTTTTCAATTTCGTTGACAAGAGAGGCGAAGTGCGGATTGCTAACGTTAAGAGTATTAAGGAAGACCATCAGCAATTGTATCTCAAGCTGGCAGGTGATCGAATATGGTCAGTGGTAGCAACAGAACTTATTGAGGGAAACCGCAAGGTAGGCATTTTATGTGCGCTTAATCCAAGAAGGCATTTTGAAGAATCGGGAATTCTTTCTATGGTGGGAGATTATCTGTCCGTTCGCTATTTGCATGAGGAACTGCGAAAAGAGCAGGAGTATGACAGGGCTCATGATAAGGTTACCGGACTATGGAATCGGGAGACTCTTATCAGATGGCTTATGGATCATGAGGACAATGAGTTTACCTCTTTTGGAATTGTAACCACCGATGTGATTCATCTTGCAGAAATTAATAAACAGTTTGGCTACCTGAACGGTAATAAGAAGCTGGCAAGAGTTGCAAAAATTCTGAGTTCAGTGCTGGAATCTTTTGCGGGCTATCGTTATGATGAGGATGAGATGCTGGTGCTCTGTCCGAATGTGGATAAGATGGATATGGAGCTTATGGTAAACTGTCTGAGGGAGAAGCTGGCGGAGTTTGAAGTTCCGGTAGCGATGGGATACAGCTGGAGTGCCCATCCGCATGTACGCAATCAGATTACAGAGGCTGAAGTTGTGATGAACAACGATAAGCTGAAGTTGATGCAGGGCTCTACGCTAGATACGCGGATAGAACAGAGTGTGATTGATGAGGTGCAGGATCTGATCAAGCGAGGGCATTATTTGGTTTATCTGCAGCCCAAGGTCAATATTCATACCGGCAGGACAGAGGGAGCGGAGGCTTTGATCCGACAGCTGGATGATGAGCTTGGTATCGTAGGACCAGGGGTGTTTATCCCGGTTTTGGAGCGCTATAATCTTGTGCATATGATTGATTTGTTTGTTTTGGAAGAAATTTTTCGTTACCAGAAGGAGCAGATTGCTGTAGGTCATCGGACCATACCAATATCCGTAAATTTCTCAAAGATGACAATCATGTATCCGGAACTAGTGGAGCGTGTACGCGCATTGGCGCAGAAGTATGAGGTACCGGAGGGATTGATTCATATTGAAGTTACGGAGACTGTGGGGGATATGGATCATGTTGTGATTGAAAAGGTTGCCGATAGCTTGAAAGCAATGGGATTTAAACTTTCCATGGATGATTTCGGAAGTCATTATTCCAACCTCTCCGTGTTGATTCAGTATGATTTCGACTCAGCAAAAATTGACCGTTCGATGGTAATGGAAATTACTAAGAATCAGAAAAGCCGGATTGTTCTTGATTATATGACATCTCTCATCAACGATTTAGGAATTCACTGTATTGTTGAAGGAATTGAGACCAAAGAACAGGTGGATATCTTAAAGAAAACAAAGGCGGAGATGATTCAGGGATTTTACTTTGGAAAGCCGGTTCCGAAGGAGGAATTCTACGATTCCTTTATGGTGGAAGATACGGCGACTGAGGCGGTGAAAGAATAGTAAAATACAGTTTTTATGTAACTCCTGTGGTTGGTTATCACAGGAGTTTTTTGTATTTTTATGATTACTGTTAAGGCGGGAGGGAAGCACTGACACACAGAGCTCCCCACCCTGTCTGTTCATTGGGGTATGTTTCTGCGAAGGGGAGTCGTCTTGCACCGCGAATCAGGTATGCTTTCATTTTTTCACCATAGAGAAAGGTGTCATTGTTTTCCAGAATGCCCCATTGCATGAGAAGCGCCGCACTGCCGCTTACAAAGGGTGTTGCCATGGAAGTTCCGCTGCGTGCTTCATATCCACCGCCTACAGCACAACTTATGATATCGACACCCGGAGCAACGATGTCCGGTTTGATTTGATTTGTGTTCCAGGTGAATCCCCTGCCGGAGAAGGGAGCCGGGGTATTGGTACTTGCATCGTAGGCTCCGACGGTGATAACTTTGGCAGCTGTGGAGGGAATCGTAAGTGTAATTTCCGGTGTCGGGGTTAAAAATTGTGTCGAAAAACCCCGTAGTGCTCCGGCAGGCATCCACAGATCGTAGATTCCGTTTGTAACAGATTGGGCAGTCAATGAGAGAGTCCATACACCAGATTGAATGTAGTTTTGCTCCGGCAGCAGGTCGATGTAAATTTCCTGAAACAGACTGTAAGGAGAAGGCTCCCCATAGTAAATTAATATCTGTGTATTGCCGGTTTGAAAACGCCAGCTGCCAGGCATGGCAGGAATGGAGATTGGGGCGGCACTGGCAGGTGGGAGAAGGGAAAAGCGGATATCATCCCAGTAATTCTTCCAGATCTGGATGGAGAGAGAGGATTCGTAATCTCCAATTGAAAATTCCTGCTTTCGGGATTCAGATGGGCGAATACGTCCTCCGGTATGGCCACTGTTGTTTCCTTCATTTCCGCTTCCGACCACAATGTTAATCTTGCCGAGATCCGAAACCGTATTGAGGTAGGTTTCGAGGAGAGAGGTTCCACTGTGGGACCCATAAGTGTTTCCGAAGCTTAAGTTGATAACCAGTGGGAGGTTGTGGGCAATGGCATAGCGCACACTGTAGTCTACCGCCTGCATCAGCTGGGTGGTACTGGGAAAACCTTTTGGGTCGGGAGAACCAAGCTTGACAATGAGGAGTGTTGCTTCATAAGCGATACCACGGTAGACGCCATCAGAGGCGCGTCCATTTCCGGCGGCGATGCCGGTGACGTGAGTGCCATGACCGGAAGTGTCAATACTTGAACATAGTTCATACTGTTCTTCCGGAGTTGCAGCAGAGAGCGCAGCATTGATTCGGTCCCGGGAAAAGAGCGTTCCGAGCGAATAGCCCTCCGGAGGGAAATTGCCCAAAGTCGGATCGGCTGCAATGGTCTGATCCCAGAGCTCGGCAATTCTTGTACTGCCATCTGCATTACGGAAATCGGGATGTTTATAGTCGATGCCGGAGTCAATGACCGACACAAGGACACCGCGGCCGCTGAGAGATGTGGCAGTGTTTTCCTGCAGGCTTGTAATGCAGGAACTGCGTTTCCCGTTCAGGACTTCGAAAAACAATCGCCTTGAACGCTCGATGTAGATGATAATGGGAGAAGAGGCAAGCGATGGAATGGCGGCTTCGGGGAGGCGGAGGATTGCATAATTTCCAAGAAGAATAGTAATTACATACTCCGGGAAAGTAAGTTTCAGTGCATCGGCAGTTCCGCTATAGAGGACAATGACTTCCCAGAGGCCGTCCGCGGCATTTGTTCCCGTAGACAGATCTGTGGAAGCGGCAAGCTCTTCCGGTGTAGCATTCAGGGCAGCGCGAAGAGAAGGTTCCATTTTTGGGTTTGAGACAGGCTGATCCATAGATAACACATTTTTGTTGTATTTTGATAAATACAACTATAGCTTTTTTATAAAAATTTATGTACAATAGGATTGTTTTATGAGAAATGAAGAAGCAAACCATGATGATTTAGTAAGGAGATTCTATGTACGCTGACGAAAATGTTATTAAAATTAAGCATGCAGTGCTGCGTGAAGTGGCCAAATTAGCTTTTGAAGGGACTCTGGATTCTGAGAGAGACCATATTGCGGTTCATCTGATTCCGGGACCAACCCCACAGTTCCGCTGCTGTATTTATAAGGAGAGGGAGATCATCCGCCAACGTGTACGTCTTGCGGAAGGCAAGGCTCCGGGACCGGAAGATAACGGTAATGTGATTCAGGTCATCAGTGCAGCCTGTGAAGACTGTCCGATTTCCAGCTACACTGTAACGGAGAACTGCCAGAATTGTATGGGTAAGGCATGTATCAATGCCTGTAAGTTCGGAGCCATCGAGGCGGGACGTCACCGTTCCCACATTGATCCGCAGAAATGTAAGGAATGCGGTAAGTGTGCGGCAGCCTGTCCTTACAATGCAATTGCACATCTGAAGAGACCGTGTAAATTTGCCTGCCCGGTAAATGCGATTACATACAATGAGTATGGAATTTCTGTCATCGATGATTCTAAATGTATCCGCTGTGGTAAGTGCATCCACAGTTGTCCATTTGGTGCCATTGGTTCTAAGACCTTCCTCGTGGATGTTATCAATGCTCTGAAGTCAGATAAGAAGGTTTATGCGATGGCAGCTCCGGCTACTGAGGGACAGTTCGGACCGAACATTACAATGAACAGCTGGAAGAAGGCAATGCAGGAACTGGGATTCAACGGATTTATCGAGGTGGGCTTAGGTGGTGATATGACTGCAGCCTACGAGGCAGAAGAATGGACAGAGGCTTATAAGAATGGTGAGAAGAAGGTTACTTCCTGCTGTCCTGGATTTGTGAATATGGTACGTATGCATTTCCCTGAGCTTGCAGATAAGGTTTCTACTACTGTATCTCCGATGTGTGCAGTTTCCCGTATGATCAAGGCGAAGGATCCGGATGCTATCACAGTATTTATCGGACCATGTATTGCCAAGAAGTCTGAGGTTGTGGACCAGAAGATTGAAGGAAATGCAGATTATGTGCTGACCTATTCTGAGATTCGTGCAATCATGAGTGCAAAGAATGTAGAGCTTCAGCCGGATGATACCTCATATCAGGAGTCTTCAGTATATGGAAAGCGTTTCGGTAACTCCGGTGGCGTTACGGCAGCAGTCGTTCAGAGTATGAAGGAGAGCAATGCCGGAATTGAGCCGAAGGTATGTAAGGCAAATGGTGCAGCAGAGTGTCGTAAGTTCTTAATGCTTATGAAGGCCGGAAAGCTTCCGGATGATTTCATCGAAGGTATGGCATGTGAGGGAGGCTGTGTCGGCGGACCAAGCTCTTTCAATGATATGATTACAACCAAGAAGTTCCGTGATGATCTGTTAGATAAGGCAGATGACCGTGAGATACACGAGAATTTGAAGAATTACCATATGGAGACGTTCTCTATGCATAGAGAGTAAAAGAAAAAATAAAAATCCGCTGTATGAATGAGAAGTTATTTGTACAGCGGATTTTTTTGTTGTGAAATAATAAGGTTATATTAAGGTAAATTAAGGAAAAATAGATGGATGATTTTGCCGTAATGTACTATGATAAAACAGAAAAAGGGTCTATGAAGGAGTGAATGTATTATGCTGGAAGTTATACATGTGACAAAAAAGTACCATAAAGTACTGGCGAATGACGATATCAATTTTGTGATTCCAAATGGACAGATCGGAATCCTGTTAGGACCGAATGGTGCAGGTAAGAGTACGATTATCAAGTGCATTATGGGATTTTTGAAATATCAGGGGCAGATCCGGGTGAACGGACTGGACAACAAGTCGGTGGAAGCGAAGAAGATTATGGGATACGTGCCGGAGATACCGTCATTATATCCGAATCTTACAGTGGATGAGCACATGGAATTTATTGCAAGAGCGTATAAGCTGAAGGACTATAAAGCCTATAAGGATGAACTTCTGACACGCTTTGATCTGGATGACAGGCGCAAGAAGTTTGGGGATGAGTTGTCGAAGGGAATGCAGCAGAAGCTTTCCATTTGCTGTGGACTGCTGCCGCGCCCGCAGCTGGTTCTGTTCGATGAGCCGATGATCGGTCTTGATCCCCATGCGATTAAGGAATTGAAGATTCTGCTGCAGGAACTTCGGGATAAGGGCTGTTCGGTACTGCTCAGTACTCATATGATTGACAGTATTGAGGAACTCTGGGATACAACTTATATTATGCAGCGCGGCAGGGTTGCAGCCGTGGTACAGCGTGACCAGATCGGTGAGGAAGATAAGAAGCTGGAAGATATCTTCTTTGAGATTACCGAGGGAGGTTCGGATAACGAACAGAGGGATGATGCACCGGAGAGAGAGGAGTAAGCAATGAAATTATGGGGTTATTATGCATGGCATACGCTTGTGAATACCATTAAGAAAATGTTCCGAAGTACGGTGCTGGTAGTGCTTCTTGCAATTGTCGGTTTTGGAGTGATTTGCGGTCTGGTTGGAGGACTGATCGGAAGTGCAGTTGAAAGTGAGGAATCCACGGAGATTTCCAGTGAAATAGTAAGTGAAGAAGATTCCGGAGAGAATATAGAGGACGAAGAAGAAATGTCACCCGGGGATGTGGCGATGGTCAAGGATTATGTGGAGGCAGCTGTTGCACTGATCTTTTTGGCAATTCTTCTGTGGGGATTGTATTCGGGATCCAAAAACGGAACAGATATCTTCCAGATGGCAGATGTGAATCTTCTTTTTACGGCTCCGATGAAACCCCAGTCGGTTCTGATGTTTCGACTGAGTTTTCAAATGGCAGCAGCGATTGCGGCATCACTCTATCTTGTTTTTCAGATACCAAACCTTGTCATTAATGCAGGGCTTGGGGCGACGGCGGTGGTTGCGATGTTTGCAGGGTATATTATGCTGCTGATATTCCAGAGATTGATGGTGGTACTTTCCTATACGGTTTTTACCACCCATGAGCGCCTGAAGCAGTATGTCGTTCCTTTTATCTGGACATTTCTTGGCGTACTTGTGGTTGTGCTGGCAGTTGTCTTTTTTGCTGTTGACCGCAATCCGTACAGTTTGGTGCAGATGACCTTTGCCGGGCATTGGATGCGCTGTGTTCCATTGCTTGGATGGTACAAGGGAATGATTATGTGTGCGGTGAACGGACAGCTTCTTCCATTTCTGGGATATCTGCTTTTGCTTGTTGCGGGAATTGTAGTACTTATATTTCTTATCTGGCATATCAAGGCGGATTTCTATGAGGATGCACTTGCATCTGCCGGGAGGAATGCGCAGATTCAGGAGGCCGCGAAGGAAGGGCGAACCGCTGTTGCAAAGAAGCGTTCCAAGCGGATTCAAAGAACCGGAAGCTTTGGTGGAGAGGGAGCAAGCACTTTTTTTACCAAGGAGGTTTACTGCAGGAGACGTATGGCAAAGTTCGGATTTATTACCAACACCATGCTGTTTTATCTTGTAGTCAGCGTACTGCTTTCTGTTTTTACGGTGCGTTTGATGGAAAGCCACAGCTTTATGCTGGGAGGATGTGTGATTCTTGCAATTCTGTTCTTCCGCAATTTCGGGAATCCGATTGCACAGGAGACGGCTATGAACTGGCTGTATCTTGTTCCGGACAGTCCATATAAAAAAGTATTTTTTGCGATGCTGGCAGGTTCTTATGGGTGTGCGATTGATCTTCTGCCGGGACTGATTGTCGGGGCAGTTATGATCGGAGAATCGCTGCCGGTAATGTTTTTGTGGTTTTTGACATTGGTGGTGGTGGACTTTATGCTGTCGGCTGTCGGGGTGATGCTTGAGGCTATCTTTCCGGCCAGTGCACTGGATGTGGCAAAATCGATCATTCAGATGCTGCTGCGGTTCTTTATGATTTTGGTGCTTACAGTATTCATGGTTGTCGGGTATTTCGCCGGTGGCGTACTGGCAGCGCTCATTCTCACAATGGCGGGCTCTGCAGTCATTGGAGGAATTATCTTTATCATCTATCCAAGCATGTTGCATAGTGGAAAAGTATAACATTGACGAACATCTGTTCCTGTATTATAATATAAGAACGGATGTTCTTTTACTTATAGGAGGAGGTGCGACGGATGGCGAATATGGTACAGTCTGATGGAATGATGGAGAAGCTGACGATTCTTTCGGATGCGGCGAAGTACGATGTGGCCTGTACTTCGAGTGGTGTGCAGAGGGGAGGCGATGGAAAGAATATGGGCAGTGCCTCTGCCTGCGGAATTTGTCATACTTTTGCCGGAGATGGCCGTTGTATTTCACTCCTTAAGATTTTATTTACCAACGAGTGTATCTATGATTGTAAGTATTGTATCAATCGTTCCTCAAATGATGTGAAGCGTGCAACATTCACACCGGAGGAGGTGTGTCAGCTTACGATGGAGTTTTACCGTCGCAATTATATAGAGGGATTGTTTTTAAGTTCGGGGATTATCCATTCACCGGATTACACCATGGGCTTGTTGTATGAGACCCTGTTCCTGTTGCGCACAAAGTATCGGTTTCACGGATATATTCATATTAAGGGGATTCCGGGGGCCTCTGCAGATGTTGTGGAGATGGTCGGGTATCTGGCGGACCGGATGAGTGTGAATCTGGAGCTGCCGACAGCGGAGGGATTGCGGCAGGTGGCACCGAATAAGGTTCGTAAAAATATTCTGTCACCGATGCGTCAGATTCAGAATGGAATCAAGGAGAGCCGTTACAATCATGGTGTGACGAGTATGAAGGGTCGCATGTATATTGACGAGAAGTCCTATTATGAGCAGATGGCGCAGATTCAGGACAGCTATGAACGGCTGCAGGATTATCAGAAGGGGATTCAGGCAATTCAGCAGAAGAAGGCGGACAAGGTTGCCAGGGAGAGTTGGGGAATTGGAACTTCCGAAGAATTCCAGGCAGAAGGAACGGGAAAACCATCGACATATCTGCAGCAGTCCGGCACAGGACCATTAGCCTTACAGCAGACAACCCGTGGACTTGCGCAGCCGGACCGCTACTTTGTTCCCGCAGGGCAGAGTACGCAGATGATTATTGGTGCCACTGGAGAGAGCGATTACCAGATTATGTCCGTGACGGAGGCATTGTATAACCGTTTTGAAATGAAGAGGGTATTTTATTCTGCTTTTATCAATGTGAATCAGGATGCAGCGCTCCCGCAATTACAGCAGGGACCGCCGTTGTTGCGGGAGCATCGACTGTATCAGGCTGACTTTTTGCTTCGATTCTATGGATTTCGCGCAGACGAATTGTTATCGGAGGCCAAGCCGAACTTTAATGAACAGATTGATCCGAAGTGCGATTGGGCGGTGAATCATCTGGAGCTTTTTCCCGTGGAGATAAACAAAGCGGATTATTATACATTATTGCGCGTGCCCGGAATCGGTACGAAGAGTGCCAAGCGCATTCTTGCGGCAAGACGTCATGCTAAGCTTGATTTTAATGATATTAAGAAGATGGGCGTTGTGTTAAAACGCGCTCTCTATTTTATTACCTGTAAGGGACGCATGATGTATCAGACGAAGTTGGAACAGAATTATATTACGAGACATCTGATCTATAACGATAGGCCGGCACAGCTGCTTTTGGCAGATGGAAGCAGTCAGACATATGAACAGATGTCATTGTTTGATCACTTGAGTTAGAGGTTTGCAATTGCCTAAGTGGGGAGTAATCGTATAAGGAGAGCAGATGAGTGAAGAAATGATTTTGCGCTGTGAAGATTCACTGGAGGGAATCTTTACAGCAATCTATGAAGCATTTGTATACAAAAAGCAAATGGAACAGCCCTATACCGACAGTATCTCTATTGCAATCGGAGAGGGATGTATGTCCTTGTTTGCAAAGGAAGTTACGGTGGAGACAGATGCCGAAAAGGTAGAGAAAACAGTGCATACCATACGCACAAGGCTTGGTTATTCGGTGTACGATACACTGCTTCATGCACTATGCCATTTTGAGGAAGAGCGGGCGAGTGTTGTTCTGGGGTATCTTGTAAGAGCTTTTGGTAAGGGGCATCGGATTTCGGAACACTTGTCAGATTCTTATGTGATGCGTGTCATGGAGTTATCTCGGAAGGTGGAGAATGAGAGACAGAAGTTTTATGGATTTCTTCGGTTCCGTGATGCCGGGGAGGTTCTTGTTGCTGAGATTGAGCCAAAGTGTAATCTGGTGCCTCTGATGATGGAGCATTTTACGGATCGTTATCCAAACGAGAATTTTATCATCTATGATGTCCAGAGAAAAATTGCGGCCGTACATGAGGCATACCATAATTGTGCCCTTGTTGCGGGAGCAGATTTACAGCTGGAGAACAGATATGAAGATGCTTTTGAGATGTTATGGAAGCAGTATGTTGCTGCGATGGAGATCAAGGATCGTCATAATGAGCGTTGTCAGAATAATTTGATGCCGAAGTGGTATCGGAAGTATATGTTTGAACATCAGAATTAGTAAATGGATGGTTGATAAGCGGGGTTGAATTCTGTGGTTCTTGTGTTACAATTGCATTAGTGTGTATCAATCAAGAGATGAAGAAAGAGGATAAAGGAATGGAATTATGGGATATCTACGATAAGAATAAGGTTCGTACCGGTCGGACGATGGAGCGGAATCATTTTAATCTGGCAGATGACGAGTATCATCTGACGGTGCTTGGTGTGATTGCACGCCCGGATGGACGTTTTCTGATTACGAAGCGTGTTATGACGAAGGCATGGGCACCGGGCTGGTGGGAAGTATCCGGTGGAGCTGCACAGGCAGGGGAAGAGTCTGAAGAGGCAGTACGAAGAGAAATTCAGGAAGAGACGGGGCTGGATGTGACAGGAGCCGAGGGAGGATATCTGTTCACTTATCACAGGGAGAACCCTGGTGAGGGGGATAATTATTTTGTGGATATCTATCGCTATGTGATGGATATCGACGAGAGTGATCTGCATCTGCAGGAAGAAGAGACAGACGGTTTCATGTTCGCCACTGCGGAAGAGATTGCAGATTTGGCTAAGCAGGGAATATTCCTGCATTATGACAGTATCAAGAGAGCATTTGAACTGTAATTGTGTGTGAATGGAGCCGGACAGGCTGATGACGAATTGCCTATATGCATAACACTTTTGGGGCAGGACAGAGGAATGGGGCAGTGGAACGTGAGGAAGCTATCCGTGAGGAACTTGAGCGGGGGCTAGAGCAGCCGTAGCCAAAGGGAGCACAATGCCCCAAAAGAACGAGGTTGATGAATGGATAACAAACGAAAGAAGACTTTTGTTAAATTAATATACAAAGTAATAGCGATTATGTTGGCTTTTTTAACCGCTGTATATTTGTGGTATCGAAATGTCGGTCCATACTGGCAGCAGGATTTTGACGGAACAAGAACGTTGCTAATGGTTGGCATGATTTTTTCTCTTACATATTGGTTCTTCGAAAAAATGTATAATGCTCAGAAAATTGGGCACTATCGTATGCCAGAGCTTGTTTTTTCGCAAATGCTCTCATTTGGAATTGCAGATTTTTGTCTTTATGGAGCAGCATTTATATGGTTTCATGATATCTTTAGAATGAAAATTGTGCTGTTTCTACAGACTTTTATTGTACAGATATTTTTTATTTCCATTGTGATTTTTGTATGTAATAAATTATATGCAAGATATTCGGAAAAAGTCCGTATTGCTATTATTTATGGGGATGAAGAATATCGATTGCTGATACATAAGATGGAAATGAAAAAGTATCAGTATAAGATAACAGTTTGTATGTCGGATGATACAGATTTTTCTAAAATATGTGAAGCGCTCACCAAGTGTGATGATGTG
This sequence comes from Agathobacter sp., assembly GCA_022775045.1. GTDB lineage: Bacteria > Bacillota > Clostridia > Lachnospirales > Lachnospiraceae > Roseburia. Next base: position 141,602 of record JALFLB010000057.1, read on the forward strand.
TATTTATGTAATGTGAATCCGGAAATAAGAAATCAAATTGTTTTGTATTGTGACAAAATAGGAAAAGATATTCATGTTTCAATTGGCATTGAAGAATTATTGACGATGGGATATGATATTTCTCATTCATTTGATACTCCATATATTCGGAACAGAAACACTCCCGTGGCATGGTATTATCCTTTTGTGAAGAGATTATTTGATATTATTGTATCCTTGTTTTGCATTGTGATTTTATCGCCAGTATTTGCTATTGTTGCAATTGCTATCAAATTATGTGATGGCGGATCGGTATTTTTTAAGCAGGAAAGATTAACACAGAATGGCAAGAAATTTTGGATTTACAAGTTTCGGAGTATGGTTCTGGATGCGGAAAAGGAAGGGGCCAGACTTGCATCTCAGAACGATGACAGGATTACGCCGGTCGGGAAGGTTATTCGTGCTCTTAGAATTGATGAACTGCCCCAGTTATGGAATATTTTAAAAGGGGACATGTCAATCGTTGGTCCTCGTCCGGAGAGACCGGAAATCGCAGAAGAATATATGAAGGATGTTCCGGAGTTTAGCCTGCGCTTAAAGGTGAAAGCAGGACTGACGGGATATGCTCAGGTGTATGGTAAATATAATACCACACCGGAAGATAAACTGAAGCTGGATTTATTATATATTACCCAGCGTTCATTGCTGTTTGATTTGAAAATTATTTTCTATACGATTAAGATTATTTTTTTGCCGGAAAGTACAGAAGGAATTGAAGAGGGAAAAACAACGGCAGCTCGTTAAGCGGGATGACCGAATTCCATAAGTCGTATTTACACACACAATTGAATATAACTCAGAAAAATGGTACAATGAGCCTAGAATTTTGGGAGGGGGAGGGCTATTTATGTTTGAGTTTACAAATGATTGTTTAATAGGGCATGAAGAACTGGATCAGGATCACAGGAAGATGTTTGAACTGTTAAACAAAGGAATATACGTGCTGCAGGATGAATTTATAACAGATAAGTATGACATCATCAAGGATATATTTAATGAACTATTAGATTATTCAAACACTCATTTCGCGAGAGAAGAGGGTTATATGATGAAAATCCGTGATGCGGAGCTGATCATGCAAAGAGTACAGCATAATCATTTTCGGAATGAAGTGTGGAAACTCGTGGGAAAGAATATAGATGAATATGAAGATCAGGTTGACGTACTGAATGAAACCATGAATTTCCTTACAGAATGGTTGTATCAGCATATCATCGGGAGTGACGCATTAATTGGAAAATTAGAGCCCCTTGAAGAGTGGATGGTCAAGGAAAATCCATGTGAGTTTTCGGATGAGTACAAGACCGGTATTGAGATCATTGATGGTGAGCATAAGAAGCTTTTTGAGATTACAGAAAGAGTTTATCACATTCTGAAAGATGGTGCGACAGAGGAAGATGCTGACAGTATTATTGAGATATTGAGGGAATTGCGTCAGTATACTTCTGAACATTTTTCTGATGAAGAAGAATATATGAGAAGTGTTAATTACGATGGACTTGAGGCCCAGATCAGAGCCCATAGATCCTTTATCGCAGAATTGGACGATGTAGATGAGGATGAGATTTGTAAGAATCCGCAGGAATATGTAAAGAGTCTGATTGAATTTTTATTGGGATGGCTGATCAATCATATATTGAAAGTGGACATGAAGATTCCCCCAATGTAGGGGGTGAAAAACAATTGGGGCATCCTCCTTCCGGAAGATGCCCCTAATTGTTTTAATCGTTGTATCCAATATCTTAATCTAAATTAAAAAGAAAAAGGTACATAGAAACTTGATTATTCGGCAATTACTTTACAACAGTAACATTCACTGCCTGTGGACCCTTAGCGCCGTCGGTGATCTCGAACTCTACGGCTGCACCCTCTTCGAGAGATTTGAATCCCTCCATGTTGAGTCCTGAGTAATGTACGAATACATCATGTCCGTCTTCAGCGGTGATGAATCCGTAACCCTTCTGGTTGTTGAACCATTTAACTGTACCTTTGTTCATCGAAAGTACCTCCAATTTATTTATGTTGCCTTGCAACTATACTTAGAATAGCATACCGCTTTAGAAAAGTAAAGCAACAAATTTGTGAAAATCACAGTTCTTCAAAGGCAATTTCGTGCTGCTTTAAAAACTGCCGGACCAGTCGATCCCACTCGTTGTCCAGAGTCTTATCTGTAGAGAAAATATTGTAGGAAATTCCTGTTGTCAGAGTTAGGAGCTGGTTTTGGTAACGGATATTAATAAATACACCGGTAATATCATTTTCAGAGAAGGAACTTCCGGTGCTTGTAAGCGTCCGTCTAAGATTTTCAGGGGAGAGAAGCAGCACAAATTTGAAGAAGGACGGTGTCTTTTTGCCTTTGATCAGGTCAAAGAAATTGCCGCGCAGCATTGCGTAAGGGAGAAAGGAGCAGTCCTTGAGAGAAAGCTCTTCCAGTTCATTTTCTGAATAAAACCCTTTGTTAACACGACCATCTATTACATAGGATGCTGCGGAGTGAATCACTCCTTCCTGTAAAAGAAAGTGGTCAAAAATTTCGCTTCGCAGAAATTTGTTCATAAAGTCTTTGATGTCTGTCAGTTCAAGTGCCTGCATAGATCCTCCCAAAAATATGTGTCAGTATTTGTCTGGTTAATAGAAACTACTTTATTGTACTACAATTTGTGCCGTTTGGGTAGATTTCTTCCATGTATGTGGTAATATGTAAATAAGATTATGACAAAAAGGAGATACTATAGTCTATGAAAAAGGAATTTCTCATTGATCTAATAAAGAAAGCCGTGTCACCTTTTCAGTGTGTAGAAGCAGCGGTCGGCTATTTGAAAAAAGTCGGTTTTGAAGAACTATGTTATGAAAAAAAATGGAATTTAAGGGTGGGAGGAAAATATCTGCTGAATCATCATGGAACAACACTTTTTGCATTTTCTGTGGGTAGTTCCTATCATAAGGGTGATATGCTTCGTATGGCGGCGGCGCATACTGATTATCCGTGCCTGCGGATTAAACCGAATGCAGATTTTCAGACAGAAGGCTATGCACAGGTTAATGTAGAGGTTTATGGGGGACCGATTTTGAATACATGGTTCGATCGTCCACTTGGAGTGGCAGGCCGGGTGGCACTCAGAAGTGATAATCCTTTTGAGCCGCGTATGGTTCTATATCGTTCTCCCAAGCCGGTATTGATTATTCCAAACCTTGCTATTCATATGAACCGTGAGGTTAACAAGGGCGTGGAAATTAATAATCAGATTGATTTGATGCCGATTGCTGACATGCTTCCAAAGGAGAAGCAGAGTACCGATTATTTTCTTACTTTTTTAGCAGAAGAACTTGGCGTAGACAAGAAAGACATTCTTGATTTTGAACTGAATACATTCTGTGTGGAAGAACCGGTTTATGTCGGAGTGAAGGATACGATGATTTCTTCCCCACGTCTCGATAACCAGACTTCGGTAGCTGCACTTCTTGCTGCAATTACAGAGGTAGAGCGGGCGGATGGAATCAACCTGATCGCCTTGTTCGATCATGAGGAAATCGGTAATACCAGTAAACAGGGGGCGGCTTCGATTCTGCTTCACGATATGGCGCGTCGCATTTTGAGGGGGATTGGCTTGACAGAGGAAGAAATTGACTGCGAATTATATGATGCAATGCTATTGTCTGTGGATGTGGCGCATGCCCTTCACCCGAACCATAAAGGGAAAATGGATATTACGAATCATCCGGTTCTCGGGCAGGGATTTTGTATTAAGCAGGCTTGCTCGCAATCCTATGCAACGGACGCTGAGGCGATTGCAATCCTGTGTCAGATCTGCGATGAAAAGGGGATTGTCTACCAGAGGTTTGTAAATCGTTCGGATGTGCGTGGAGGAGGAACTTTGGGAGCTGTGGCATCTGCTTTGCTGCCGGTGAAGACGGTGGATATCGGTATTCCACTGCTTGCAATGCATTCAGCGCGGGAATTAATGGGAGTAGAAGATATGGATGCGCTTTTTGACGCTGTGTGTGCATATTTCTCCTGAAATTTGTGGATTCATGAAAAAAAAGTGAAATCTTTTATTTTCCTCTTTTCAAACGGATGGTTTCGTGCTAATATAGCAAAGTAGTAATCAAAACTACTTGTGGTAGTGCATAAAAACATTTCATAAAGTAATAATAATAGAGGATCGCGTATGTATAAGATTATCATTGACAGTTGCGGAGAGCTGCCGGAAGAATTGAAGGCTGACGGACATTATTGTAATGTTCCGTTGGAATTGGAGGTGGATGGGTGTCGGATCGTTGATGACGAAACATTTAATCAGAAGGATTTTTTGGAAAAAGTGAAGCAGAGTGTTCATAGTCCGAAATCTTCCTGTCCGTCACCGGAGCTATATATGAGTAAGTTTGAGGGTGAGGCAGAGCATATTTATATCGTTACACTTTCTGCCAAGCTGAGTGGCTCTTATAACAGTGCTGTGCTTGCGGCGCAATTGTACAATGAGGAGCATGAGGATAAGAAGATTTATGTTTTTAACTCCAGATCCGCTTCAATTGGGGAGACTTTGATAGGCATGAAGATTCAGGAACTTGAGGAGGCTGGAGAGAGCTTTGAAAAGGTAGTCGAGGATGTAGAAGCTTACATTGCATCCATGAATACATTTTTCGTATTAGAGACATTGGAGACACTTCGTAAGGCAGGACGTCTGAGTGGTCTGAAATCTCTGGTTGCCAGCACCTTCAATATTAAGCCCGTGATGGGATCCACCAAGGAGGGAACAATTCAGCAGCTGGGGCAGGCCCGGGGTATGAAGAAGGCGCTGACCAAAATGGTGGATGATATGCTTAAGGTAACCAGAAATTGTGAGAATCGTGTACTTGCCATCTCTCATTGCAATTGCCCGGAGCGTGCGCAGTTTGTAAAGGATACCATCGAGAAACTGGCGCAATTTAAGAAGATTTTTATTGTAGATACAGCCGGGGTATCCAGTATGTATGCCAATGACGGCGGTGTCATTATTGCAGTATAGGAAAATGAGCTTGAAAGAAAGTCAAGATAGAAGTAGAATACGGGGAGGAGCGAAAGCTTCTCCCTGTTTTTGTGTGTAGATTGAAGGAATGAAATCAGAAAAATGAGTAAATACAAGTATGAAGAGGTAAGAGAAAAAATAGAAAACAGCCACCGTTTTGGAAATCTTCCGGGTGTAGAGGTGACGGGGCGGATGTTAAATATTCTGGGACAGCCGCAGGATGGACTGCCTTTTATTCATGTGGCAGGAACGAATGGGAAAGGATCCACCTGTGCTTTTTTGAACAGTATCCTGACGGAAGCGGGGCTTCGGGTTGGCTGCTTTACTTCACCGCATCTGTTTGATTTGGAAGAGCGGATTATGATTGGAAATCAGATGATTTCGAAGGCGGATGTCACCAGACTTGGCAATCAGCTGCTTTCGCTGGATTACGGAGTCATACCGACCATGTTTGATTATTGTCTTGTGATGGCGGTGCTTTATTTCAGGGAGAAGAAATGTGATGTGGCAATCATGGAGACGGGACTTGGCGGCAGACTGGATTCTACCAATGCACTGGGAAAACCGGCGGTGGCAGTCATCAATCGGATCGGATACGATCATATGGAAATTCTGGGAAATACATTGGAAGAAATTGCAGAGGAAAAGGCAGGTATTTTAAAGTCTGGAGTTCAGGCGGTATTTGCACCCCAGGAGGATGACGCACTTGCGGTACTCTTGCAGCATGCAAAGGGAATGCTTGTAACGAAAGAAGATATGGAACAGGTTGCTGCCATGAAGCCGGGGCTACAGGGGGCTTATCAGCTGGAAAACGGTGCAGCAGCGATGCTTGCAGCCAGAGTCTTGCGAGAGGAAAGCAAGATTCCCATGCTTGGAGAAATGACGGAGGAGAGTTTTGAGAAGGCAATTCATGTGGGTATTCAAAGGGCCGTCTGGCCGGGGAGAATGGAAATCTTAAGCAGACAGCCGTTTTTGATGGTGGACGGTGCACATAATAGCAATGGAATTCATGCGCTTCGAACAAGTCTGGAACAGATGTATCCGCAGGAACGTTTTCATTTTGTAATGGGGGTTATGGCAGACAAAGATTATGAGGAGATGATAGAGGAGCTGCTGCCGCTGGCCATCGATTTTGTGACAGTGACCCCGGAGACCAACAGGGCTTTGCAGGGGGAAGAACTGGCAGTAAAAATCAGGAAGAGGGGAATTCCGGCGCGAAGTGTTCGAAACATAGAAGAGGTGCCTTATTTACTGTCAGAGAAAGAAAAGAATATTGCACTGGGTTCACTCTATTTTATTGGAGAACTTCGGGTGCTTTGGAAGAATGGAGGTTAATTGTGGCTTTTTGCTATCAAAGGTGCACAGACCGTAAAGGAATTGAATATATCGAGATTACCGGTTATGAGGGAAAAGTCCGTCATCTGGCAGTTCCGGAGCAGATGGAAGGCCTGCCGGTTCGAACAATCGGTAAGAGTGCTTTTTCCGGCAGACAGGATTTGGAGGAGATTTCACTGCCGGCATCTATTGATACCTTGGGGAGGTATGCCTTTTATAATTGTATGAATCTGGAAAGTCTGAGTCTTTATGATGGGGTTGAGGACTATTACGACGGAGTCATTAAGCAGTGTGAGAGTCTGTCCCGGATTACACTGATCCAGCGGCAGGGTAATTTTTCCGTCATGAAGGAGCTGCTTGCGGACAATGACCGGACGCTGCATTTTGTGGTGGAGCCGATAGGGCTGCATCTTACCTTCCCGGCCTATGTATATGATTTTGTGGAGGATGTGGAGGCTCGGGTGTTACACCACAAGATTGAGGGAAGCGGTTATCCGTATCGCGAGTGCGTTACGAGAAAGGGGGTTGACTTGTTGGCCTATGACAGGCTGTTCAATCAGGTCATCACTGATGATTACCGGGCGGCAATTGCGGTCGCACTGGATCGACTGATGTATCCGATTGAATTGGAAATGGGTGCAAGGGAAAACTATGAACAGTATTTAGAGCAGAATGGCGCAAGTGTTACATCGGAATTGATCGAGGCGCAGGCGGTGGAAGAGTTGTGTTATCTTTGTGAGAACTGTCTGATCTCCAAAGAAGCGCTGGAGGAGGCACTGTATCTGGCTGCAGAGAAAAAGCAAAGTGCAATCAGTGCGATACTGATGGAATATCAGAGAGAACATTTTACGGGAAAAGTGCCGGTGCAGGCGCTTTCACTTGAGGATTGGTAAAAATGAAGACAAGAATTGAACTGGAGGAGACTGGGAAAAAGATATTGAACGCTGTTCGGACAGAATTATATCTGTCTATGCGATTTATGGGGCAGGCACTGGGAAGTCTGGGATTTACCATGGATCTGTCCACGCGAACAGTAGGGACGGATGCGGTTTCCATTCGTTTTAATCCAGCATATCTGTTTCAAATGTACATCGAGAGACCGGAAATTTTGAATCGGACTTATATGCACATGCTGATGCACTGTTTATTCCGGCATATGTTTTCCGCGAAAGAGTATGAGGATACCGAACTTTGGGATCTGTGCTGTGATATTGCGGCAGAGTCGGTTGTGGATTCTATGGATTATCCATCCATTCAGCGTGTGACTTCGGATTTTCGAAATGAATGGTATGAAAAGCTGGAAAACGAAGTGTCTGTACTTACGGCGGAGAAGTTATATCACTACTTTATCCTTCGAAAAAGAGATCCCTATCTCGAGGAATCGTTACGGCAGGAATTTGCACTCTGTGATCACAGTTTTTGGGAGAGAATGCAGTCTTCAGAGGAGGAAAGTCCCACGGCAGGTGCTCAGTCGCAGAATTCCTCTGAGGAACAGCAGCAGACGGATGGAGTGAAAGAAGAAAACAAGGATGCAGTCCCACTTGGTTCCACAAAGCCCAATGAGGCGGAGTGGAAGGAGCATGCGAAGCGCATTGAGAGTGATATGGAAACCTATGCAAAGGATGCTGCGGAGGATGCGGGAAATCTGTTATGGATGCTTTCAATGCAGAACCGGGTGCGCAAAAGCTATAAAGAATTTTTAAAGCGGTTTGCGGTGGTGCGGGAGGAAGTTTCCATCGATATGGACTCCTTTGACTACGGATTTTACATGCACGGACTGAATCTGTATGGAAATATGCCACTGATTGAGGAGAATGAATACCGCGAGGCGAAGAGAGTAGAGGAGCTTGTGATTGCAATCGATACTTCGGCCTCCTGTAAGGAGAGGCTTGTGCAACAGTTTTTAGATGAGACTGGTGCAATTCTCAAAAACCAGGAGAATTTTTTCCATAAGGTAAATATCCGTATACTGGAGTGTGATAACCAGATTCAAAATGATCTGCAGATTACTAATCTGGATGAGATTGAAAAATACACGAAGGAATTTAAGGTGAAGGGCGGATATGGAACGGATTTTCGACCGGTGTTTTCCTATGTGGAGCAGCTGCGCAGGCAGGGAGAACTGCGAGATCTCAAAGGACTTATGTATTTTACGGATGGTTTCGGAGAGTACCCAACGAAACCGACTGATTATGATACCGTGTTCGTTTTCTACGGTGACGAGGAGAGGGAGGAGTCCAAGGTGCCGGATTGGGCATTAAAGTTATATTTGGATAAAAGTGAAGGAGAACATAGATGAATATCAAAGATGCTAAAAAGGAGATTGTGAACACTGTTCACGCGTACTTACAAAAGGATGAGACGGGATCCTATGTGATTCCGGTGGAGCGCCAGAGACCGGTGCTTTTAATCGGACCGCCGGGAATCGGAAAAACAGCGATCATGGAACAGGTGGCTCAGGAGTGCGGAATCAATCTGGTGTCCTATACAATTACACATCACACCAGACAGAGTGCTATCGGTCTTCCGTTTATTTCCAAAAAAAATTATGGAGGGGAGGAGATTGACGTCACGGAATATACCATGAGTGAGATCATTGCTGCAATCTATGAGCAGATTGAGCGCAGTGGTATAAAAGAGGGAATTCTGTTTCTTGATGAGATCAACTGCGTGTCTGAGACTCTGGCGCCGACCATGCTGCAGTTTTTGCAGTACAAGACATTCGGAAATCATCGAGTGCCGGACGGTTTTGTGATTGTGACAGCAGGTAATCCGCCGGAATACAATAAGTCGGTCCGTGATTTTGATATCGTAACTTATGACCGTGTGAAACGCATCTATGTGGAGGAGGATTTTGCAGTGTGGAAGGAGTATGCCTATCGTGCACGGATTCATGGGGCGATCCTCTCCTATCTGGAAATTAAGAAAAAGAATTTTTATTCCATTGTCTCGGATCTGGACGGAAAGCGCTTTGTGACGGCCCGGGGATGGGAGGATCTCTCACAGGTGATGAAGGTCTACGAGAATCTTGGACTGCCAATCAATTTTGATTTTGTTGTGCAGTATCTGCAGGATGAGGAAATTGCCCGGGACTTTGCCAATTACTATGAATTATATAATAAGTACAGTAATATCTATCGGATTCCGGAAATCCTTGATGGTGAGATTCCGGAGAATACCATAAAGATGCAGAATGCGCCCTTCGATGAGAAGCTTAGTCTTCTGGGGCTTCTTCTCGACCGGCTGGGACAGGAGTTCTGCAATTATGCGTATTGCAAGGGCGCACAGAGTGAACTTCTTGCCCAGTTGAATTTTCTTCGGAGCGACCTGAAGGAGGGAAAGGGCAGTGCGAAGGAAATTTTGGAGAGACAGATATCGTCTTATTCTGCCATGTTGTCCCATAAGAAAAAAGCGGGTATGCTCACAAGGGAGGATGAAAAAGCAGGTTACGGGGCAGCTAATGTTATGCAGGAATTTGTTTCACTTCTTGCATTACAGGGGACAGGGCAGGCGAAGGAAGATTTTCTCCTTATTAAAAATGCATTTGATGGGAAAGAGTCAGAGCGCCAGCAGGCAATTGCAGATACCGGCAGGCACCTGTCCAACGCATTTTCTTTTCTGGCACGTGTGTTTGGAGAGGGTCAGGAGATGGTCATCTTCTTATCGGAGTTATCCTGCGGCTATTACAGTTTGAAGTTTGTCAGCGAATGCGGGAATGAGGAATATTATAAGTACAACCGGCTGCTTTTACTGAAGGACCGCAGGGAGGAGTTGAAAGAGGAGATCATGCAATTAAAGTTATAGTGTTTATGAATTTTTTCGATAGTAAAATTGCATGGAACTATAGACAAACAAAAAAGATTGTACTACAATGATTGCAATTGATAGCAAACCCAGTGTTTCATAACACTAAGTTATAGATTGCTGGATTCGTCAGAAACGGAGGAGAATAGAAATGGAGAAAAAAAATCTTGACTGGGCCAATCTTGGCTTTTCCTACATGACTACGGATTACCGTTATGTATCCAATTATAAGGACGGTAAATGGGATGATGGAGCAATTGTGACAGACTCTACCGTAACACTGAATGAGTGTGCGGGCGTATTCCAGTATTCACAGTCCTGCTTTGAGGGCCTGAAAGCATACACAACAGAGGATGGGCATATTGTATGTTTCCGCCCGGATTTAAATGCAGAGCGTATGAAAGATTCCTGTGAGAGACTTGAGATGCCGGTATTTCCGGTTGACCGTTTTATTGATGCAGTTGAGCAGGTGGTAAAGGCGAACGCTGCGTGGGTGCCACCATTTGGTTCTGGTGCAACTCTATACATCCGTCCGTATATGATTGCAACCAATGCAGTAATTGGTGTAAAGCCGGCAGATGAGTATCAGTTCCGTATTCTGGTAACTCCGGTTGGACCTTACTTCAAGGGTGGCGCAAAGCCTCTTACAATCCGTGTGTCTGATTATGACCGTGCGGCACCACATGGAACCGGACATATTAAGGCTGGACTGAACTATGCAATGAGTCTGCATGCAATCGTGGATGCACACAAGCAGGGATATGATGAGAATATGTACCTGGATCCGGCAACCAGAACCAAGGTTGAGGAGACCGGTGGTGCAAACTTTATTTTTATTACAAAGGATGGCAAGTTTGTAACTCCGAAGTCAGACAGTATTTTACCTTCCATTACAAGAAGATCACTTATGGTTGTTGCAGAAAAGTATCTGGGACTGACTGTTGAGCACAGAGAGGTTAAATTTTCCGAACTATCTGATTTCGCTGAGTGTGGTCTTTGTGGTACTGCCGCTGTTATCTCACCGGTTGGCAAGATTGATGACCATGGTAAGGACATCTGCTTCCCAAGCGGAATGGATGAGATGGGACCGGTTACTAAGAAGCTTTACGATACCTTGACAGGCATCCAGATGGGTGAGATTGAAGGACCGGAAGGCTGGGTTTATAAGATTATGTAATTGGATTTGACAGTTGCCGCACGTGCTGGGGATTTATTCTTGGCCGTGCGGTTTTTTGCATTACTGTGGAGTGGTAAATATGCAGGGATTGTGATAGCATATACATATAAAGGAAATGGATGATGACAGAAGCAGAGAGAGCGGCAAGAGCACGAATTGCCAAAAGTAAAATGATCAGGAAGAAGCTGCATCAGCACATTGCAGTTGTAGTTCTTATTTTAATTGTTGTAATCGGACTGATCATCATGGGAGTCAAAAGTAACAAAAGTCGTGAGACCGAAGGGACGGGATGGAAGATTACCTCTGAAAAATATATTGATGTAAGACCGGAACTGGATGTTCAGCTGCTTCCGGTCAACAAGTACTCACGACCGGGAAAAGCTCTTGAGCAGGTAAAAGGAATTGTAATTCATTATACTGCCAATCCAGGTACGAGTGCACAGCAAAACCGGGATTATTTTGCTAATCTTGCCAAATCCCATGAGACTTCAGCGAGCAGTCACTTTGTCATAGGGCTTGATGGGGAGATTATTCAGTGTATTCCCTGTGATGAGATAGCTTATGCATCCAATGAACGTAATCAGGATACGATTGCAATTGAGTGCTGTATTGAAGATGATACGGGGCAGTTTAATGATAAAACGTACCATTCACTGATTTCGCTGGTGACGTGGCTTATCGGCCGTTATGATCTGGGTATTGAAGATGTAATCCGTCATTATGATGTAACAGGGAAAAATTGTCCGAAATATTTTGTGGAGCATGAGGATGCATGGGAAAATTTTAAGTCGGATCTGGCATCCTACATTGCACAAAACGGAGTGGACAAACATTGATAAATCAATTAAAATGAAAGTATTAATTCAAAAAGGAGCAATTCTTTGGAAATAATCTATGAGGAATTATTGGAACAAAAGGATGTTCGCAGCAATTTAAGTACACTTCGGGCAAGTCTTAAGGGAGCGGAGGAGCCAGATTCTTTTCGTGCACAGGTTGCAAATTTTGTGGAAGAGAATGAAGAGTTGTTTTTGGGGTTCCTTGCATGTGAAGATGCCAAGACGCGCAAGAATGCAGCACTTTTGCTGGGTGATTTGGCTTATAGCAATGCTGCAGATGCGTTGTATGAGGCTTATGAGAACGAGAAGACACTTTTTGTGAGAAGTTCGTATCTTGAGGCGCTGGCACAGATGGATGTTCGGGAAAGACTCCCAAAATTGAAGGACAAGCTGGCGTACCTGCTGAGGCAGGAGATTTCGGAAGAGAATGGCAAGCATATACAGGAAGAGATTCGCGCGTTGCGTAACATTATTATCGGGTATGAGGGTATTGCTGCACATACGTTTCGAATCAGACAGGACAATAACCGGGTGCTTCTTACAACGAATTATAGTTGTCGGGAAGTGGTGCAGCGTCAGACTGGAGGCAAAGTACATCCGCTTGGGGTGATGGTTCAGACAAAGGATTTGCTTTCGCTGTTGCAGGTGCGAACCTATCGCAGGATGCTTTTTCCGATTCCGGTGCAGCAGCTTTTGGAAGCAGATGCCGGGAAAGCGGCGGAAGAGGTGTGGTATCCGATGCTTTCCCTGTGCAGGAAGTATCATAAAGAGCCCGGTCCTTTTTATTTTCGGGTAGAATGCAAGGCTGCCTATACGCTTGAACAGAGAAGTGCGTTTACCAAGAAGCTGGGGACAAGACTTGAGCAGCTCTCTCAGGGGGAACTGATCAATTCGACCAGCGATTATGAGATAGAACTTCGACTGATTGCCAACCGGGAGGGACGATTTTTTCCATGTCTGAGTTTTTCTACACTTCCGGATCAGCGATTTGCTTATCGCAAGCATGCAATATCTGCATCCATTCATCCGGCGACAGCAGCCCTTATTATGGAGATTGCCCGGCCGTATCTGAAGGAGAATGCACAGATTATGGATCCATTCTGTGGTGTGGGGACCATGCTTGTCGAGCGTGATATTGCTGTGCCGGCGAGGGAAAAGTATGGCACGGATATTTTCGGAGACGCAATTGATGCTGCGAGGGAAAATGCGGCGGCTGCCGGAGAAAAAATTAATTTTATACACAGGGATTTCTTTGATTTCCGTCATGATTATAAGTTCGACGAGATTATCACGAATATGCCGGTCAGTGGAAGAATGACGCGAGGGGAAATGGATACTTTATATGAAAAATTTTTCCAAAAGGCGCTCACAATTCTTCAGAAGGAAGCTGTGATGATTTTGTATACAAAAGAGCTTGGATTTGTAAAGAAGCAGCTTCGTCTGCACAGGGAATTCAAGCTGTTGCAGGAAATCTGTATGCAGAAAAATAAAGGTTTTTATTTACTGATTATTGGGGTAAAGAGGTAATAGGATGGAGGATAATTTTGATAATGGTTTAATTGATCCACAGATGCTGCAGCAGCTGCAGGATCAGTTTTGCCGTGCCAACGATCTTTATGTGGTCTGCCTTGGCCGAAAAGAGGGGGTAATTACAAAAGCATATGGGACAAAGGAGGAACTTTCCTACATTCATACTCTTGTGGATAAGAGAACTTACATGAATCTGGTTTCCAGAATGGAGAATGATACCGTAGAAAGTATGGTGGAACAGCAGCTGGATCAGGATTATATCAAGATGTGTGCGATATCTACAAAAATAGAGGGGAAGACTCAGGTCGTGTGGGTGGTGATCGGATTTCTTGCTGAGCGCATGACTTCGGAAGATGAGATTCTGGAGGGACTGATGACAACAACGGAGGAACATTTTTATGCTTCGGTAGAGTTTTTGTCCGTGTTGTCAAGGCAGTTGTTTGAGGTGAAAATCAATCAGCTGATTGCACAGACAGCAATGAATAAAAGTATTGAATCTGAGAATGCGATGGAGGAACAGCTGCACCGTTCCCATGCCATGACGGAAGTCCTGCGTATGTTGGAATCGGATAATGGATTTGCAAAGCTTGCGGAGGATGTGATTCGGGAGACGTGTGAGAGTATTGGAATCAGTGGCGGAAGTCTGATTCGCGAGAACGTGGATGACGGAACGCTGGATATGATCTGTGAGTACGTGGAGAATGAGAGCAATTCAAGCATTGCGAAATTTCAGCATATCGATAAGGAGCAGGTGCCATTTTTTGACGGCAGACCTTACATAGTCTCATCGGATTCGATGCGACCGGAGACGTTTGATATTTTTTTTGAGACGTATCATTTATCTGCGGCAATTTTTCAGCCGGTGGAGGCAAATGGTAAGGTCTTAATGTATTTATGCTTTTTTGAAAACGACAGGGAACGCATCTGGGAGAATGAGGATATTAAGTTTGTCAATGATGTGAAACGGGTGGTGCAGAGTATTCTGGTTAAGAGGATTGCGAAGAATTCTCTTGCAAGTTCCTACACTTCGCTGGAGGCAATTCTGGAAAATACCGGGTGCGGGATTTACGTGGCAGATGACAGAACTCATGCCATCCTGTATATGAATCAGAAGTTTAAGGATCTCTTTTCGAGGACAATTGCGGCTGGAAAGCTGGAGGAGATGATTTTTTCAGAGCAGGAGCTTGCGAGAAATCATTATTACGAGGAGGTTTACTCAGTTGAGGAGGATCGCTGGTTAGATGTGCGAAAGACGCAGATTGACTGGGTAGACGGACGCAAAGTCAGTTTGTGTACGCTTTACGATATTACCGACAAAAAGGTGTATCAGAAAGAGATTGAGAACCAGGCGAATAATGATTTTCTGACCGGACTTTTCAATCGGATGCGCTGTGAGCAGGATCTTGGAAAATATATTACAAAGGCACAGGCAGTACATGCAGAGGGGGCACTTTTATATCTGGATCTTGATGATTTTAAGCATATTAATGATGGATTGGGGCATCAGTATGGGGATGTTCTTTTAAAAGCAATTTCCCATAGCCTGCAAAGGGTAGCCGGTGTGGAACAGACCTGCTACCGCATGGGCGGGGATGAGTTTATTGTGATTGTTCCGCATGAGGTATATTCACAGTTAGACCGGATTGTAGAGGAGATATCCTCGATTTTCATGCAGCCATGGTTTTTGAAAGGTGAAGATTACTATTGCACCATGAGCATGGGGATTGCGTGCTTCCCTTCGGATGGCAATTCAGTGGATGATCTGATTCGAAAAGCAGATATGGCGCTTCTTTCCGCTAAGAGGCGTGGAAAGAACAGAGTTGAATATTATACCGATAAGGAAGAAGTATCCGCATATCGCAGATTGGATCTGGAAAAAAATATGCGTTCCGCTGCAATGGATTCCTGCAAAGAATTTGAGGTTTATTATCAGCCAATTATGGATGCCGGGAAGAAAGGCATGCCATGCTGCGGTGCAGAAGCATTAGTACGGTGGAATTCCAGTGCGCTGGGGTTTATCAGTCCTGACGATTTTATTCCACTTGCGGAGTATCTCGGACTTATCAATCCGATTGGAGAATATGTGTTGCGTAATGCTGCCAAACGGTGTAAGTATTGGAATGATATGGGACATCCGGATTACAAGGTCAATGTCAATCTTTCGGTAGTTCAGCTGCTGCAGAATGATATTGTCAAAAAGATTGCAGATGTTCTTGAACAGACGCGCATTAATCCACAGAACCTGACTTTGGAAGTGACGGAAAGTCTTGCAATTAATGATATGGACCGCATGAAGAAAATCTTAAGTCAGATCAAACAGCTTGGTGTGAAGGTGGCGCTGGATGATTTCGGAACAGGATACTCCTCGCTTAATCATATCCGTGAGATGCCGCTTGATGTCATTAAGATTGACCGCTGTTTTATTGAACATCTTGGGGAGGATGAGTTCTCAGATGCATTTGTAAAAATGGTCGCGGAGCTCGCTCGTACAATCGGTGTGAAAGTTTGTGTGGAAGGGGTTGAGACTGCCGGACAGAGAGATATTGTACATAGTATGAATATTCGTATGATGCAGGGATATCTCTTCGGAAAGCCGAT
Source organism: Agathobacter sp. (assembly GCA_022775045.1). GTDB lineage: Bacteria > Bacillota > Clostridia > Lachnospirales > Lachnospiraceae > Roseburia. Next base: position 157,927 of record JALFLB010000057.1, read on the forward strand.
GAAGATTGAAGAGTTTGAAAAGCGATATCTATAGGGGTAAAGCCGCATACTGTCGAAATTGATAACAATAAAATTGGGAAGCCTTGATTATCAAGACTTCCCAACATTTAAAATCATGCAGGAGATGGGACTTGAACCCACACGATATTGCTACCACAGGCACCTGAAGCCTGCGCGTCTGCCAATTCCGCCACTCCTGCGAACAAATGATATTCTATCGAATTTCTATATGAATGTCAAGGGAAAAGTGGAAATATTTTTATTTTTTGAAAAGAATAAAAATTTGAAATAAATGTTGACAAATAGATTTTGGTTTGGTATTATATACAAGTCGCTAAGACATGCGGAAGTGTCGGAACTGGCAGACGAGCAAGACTAAGGATCTTGTGATCATTGCGATCGTGTGGGTTCAAGTCCCATCTTCCGCATTTGAAAGGGTTAAGCCTAAAGGCTTAGCCCTTTTTGTATTTAATGAAATCTTCACGTTTGGACAGTTCTATTGAAGCGGCTTGTGTGATATAATCGTAACAGTGAATGGATGACAAGAAGTGCTTAGAAGGAATGAAAGACAGATGGAGATGCTTAGAATAGAAAAGCTTTATGTACGAAGAGGTACATTTTTGTTGAAAGAAATTAATATTGCTATAGAAGAGGGGGAAACCTGTGCGATTGTCGGGAAGAGTGGGTCGGGAAAGAGTACTCTCATCCGGGCGATTGGCGGGGCTGTTGAACCGGCTGCGGGTAAGATTCTATATGCAGGACGGGAAAGATATGAGGATGAGTGTGCCATTCGGAAAGAAATGTCTGTTATTTATGATTCCCCCAACTTTAATACAGAATTGAAACCGGAGCGCCTGGTGCGTGAACTGGAAAAGTTTGAACCGTGGTTTGACCGGGGGGCATTTGCAGTTTATATGCAGCAATTGGAACTGAATCCGAGACTTAGGGTAAAGCTTTATGCGGAGGAAATGCAAAAAAAACTAATGCTGACAATTGCTCTTTGTCGAAAGCCAAAGCTGCTTGTGATGGATGAGTCGACGAGCGGTGTGGACAAAGAATCCAGACAGGGAATGTGGGAGATGATCGAAGCCTATCGACAAAAGTATCCATTGACATTGGTATTTAGTACACATCACGAAGAAGAAGTGCAGAGGGCAGACTGTGTATGGAGATTATCACAGGGCTGCTGTAAGGAGGACAGAGATGAAGCGATTTTATAAGATTGCAGGTAATGCGGAAAGCAAACCGGTTCGACTGGTTGCATCTTTGGTACTTGCATTTGTTGTAATGCTATTCATCAATGGATTTATTGGAAGTATGGGTGGCTTTCCTGCGTTTATTGCATTTTCCATTGTCTTTTTTCTGCTTCGTACACTGGTGGGGAATGGGAGCCGGATGACACATCAGCTTGCCATGACGAGTCGCAGGGAGGTTATTTATTTTTTATTTGAATACAGTGTGGGATATTTGATCTTGTGGAGTGTCTTCCGAATCGGGATTACCTTTTCGAGGGTAAGCGGATGGGGAAATATCAGTGGAGCTTCTGCGGTGGAGTTTGTGGAGGAACTTTTGCAAAGTCCGCTTTTGGAAAAAGGTGCTTACCTGTTTGCCGGAATCCTGATGTTTGATTTTGTGTTGTCGCTGTTTCCACTTGTGGTGATCCGGGAGAGAATGCGGTGGATTCTCTATGCGATTATTGATGGTGCATGTTTTGCATTATTGTGCATGGGAATTGGTGGCGCATGCACTGCGTTGACGCCACTGCAGCAAAAGGGGGGAGTAAGTTGCCTGATGGACCGGCTTCTTTCCTGCAGTGAATTGGACCTGTGGCAGGAATTGCTGGTACTTGCGGCAATCGTTTTGTTTACTGTTGCAGTTGGAATCTTTGTTTTCCTGTTTACTGTACGTATATATGGACCAAAGCCGGGGCGAACGGATGCAGTGGCGGTTGCTCAGGCTGAATATATGCCGGGGAGACGAATCAGGGGAAAACGCTTTCCTAATTTTGTGGCAGCGGCATGCGGAATAGTAGCGATTCTTGTTGTGCTTGTGATTATTTTCATGATGCCGGAGGATACAAAGAGCGGTTATGTCAAGGTGGCTGAGTTTTTGACCAGAGATACGATGCTTGGGCCAATGGTGTATGGAGGAAACATATATGTTCCCGTAGATGGGGATATGCAGCTTCAGGAGGCGGGGACACCGCAGGGGTATCTGGCTGAGAAGGATGAAGACTGTGATAGCCGTTTTTATCAGATGGCTGTGGCCAATCTCCTTTATACCGATGCGAGTGGCAGAACGAGTTACGTGCAGATGGAGGGAACGGATGAAGGACTGTATTTGCCGGTTGCAGAGTTGGAGCAGCGTAAGACGTGGGAACAGGGAGAGGTCTTTTTACTTTGGGATGAAGACTGGATGTCGGAGTCTGCATATTCCCATGAGCCGACAGGATATACAGTATGTAATGAGGATTTGATTGAGGGATTGAAGATGCAGTTCCCGCAGGTGACGTACCGACCGGAGGATTTTGCTGATTACGATGCCTATTTTACCATTCGTTCTTATGCTTCGACAGATAAGCTTTTGAAAGAAAATACTGTATCTGGAAATTGGGTTGGCTGTATTCTGGTAAAGGATGATAAGTTCTATTTTGGAAGCTATGAAAATCAGATTACAGGAATCTGTCTGCAACAGCTGCGTGATGTTCTTGGTGGAAATGAATAAATAAGCAAAGAGTCTGGTCTGTCCGGACTCTTTGCTTTGAAAGAAGAGAATATTATAGATGGAATCGTCGAACACTGTTAAGTAGAGATTCCATGTTTGCAGATAATTTGTGAACAACATCGTTGGATTTATTGACTGCGCTTTCCAACTCGACGGCCATGCTTGAGGTCTCCTCCGTAGAGGCGGCGTTGTCGGTGGCAAGTTCGCCGAGCGAATTGACGTTTTCCATGACGAGATCTCGTTGTTCGTTCACGGTTGTGATGCGGCTGGTAATGATCTGCAGTGAGTTCATACATGCGTTTAATGCCTGCTCCAGTTGATCAAACATGTCATGGGTCTGTGTGAGAACCTGAACCTGCTGGTCGGATACGTCAGTTACCTGCTTCATAATTTCAGCAGACCGGTTAGAGTTGTTGGTCAGCTCAACGATAATATTGGAGATCTCGCTGGCGGCACTGGAAGACTGTGTGGCAAGCTGACCGATTTCTTCAGCAACGACTGCAAATCCCCGTCCGGATTCTCCCGCCCGGGCTGCTTCGATGGAAGCGTTTAAGGAAAGAAGATTGGTCTGCGAGGAAATTTCAGTAATGAGTGATACTGCCTGATTGATTTTCTCGACGGATTCATTGGTGCTTAAGGTCTGCTGATACATTGTGTCAATATTTTCTTTGGTCTGTGTATTGATTGAAATCAGGTTTGCGAGAGCCTCCAAGGATTTGTCAGCATATTCCTGCATGGATCTTGAGTTCTGATCCAATGACGAAATTTCTGTGGCGGTATCTCCGATACCGTTTGAGATGACGCTGATACCCTGTGAAGCTTCGGAGGTTGCGCCTGCCTGTGTTGTACTGTTTTGTGCAATTTCGTTGATTGCATTTGTAACGTTTTGAAGAGATTCGTCCATAGAACCGAAGTCGCTTGTAAACGTTTCAATAGCGCCGGAAAGATTTTCTGCAATGTCAGTGATACTTGAAATCAGCGTTACCATTTGGGATTGTGCTTCGTTCAAAGAAGCGGCGGTCGCACCGAGTTCATTGCAATCGGTGACATCTATCGGTGTGGTCAGATCTCCGTCAGAAAGTCTTGTGGCCAGTCCCTGAATTTGAACCAGAGGCCTGTGGATTTTATTTCCAAACCAGTTTGCAATCAGAGAAGAGATAATCAGTAAGGCAATGACTGCAAGAATAATGACAATAAGCATGAAAGTAAATTGGGCGTTGATAGACGATTCGACTTTGTCCATTTCAGCATTCATATCGTCGACATAATTTCCGGTTGATACAACCCAGCCCCAAGGTTCAAATTTTTCTGAGTAAGCCACTTTGGGTGCAACGGTGGTTCCATCTGATTTAGTAAAATAGAATTCATAGAAAGAAATCCTAAAATCAGTGACACAAGGAATACGAGCAGCAGATTCATAGTGAGCAACGATTTTTTGACACTTTTTTGTTTTTTCATAAACACTCCTCCTGAACTGAATTTTAGTTTTGAGTATATTATAACATATTGCACAGAAAAAGTAACAAAATAAATAAAAAACTGTCGAAAAATCACTAAAAATGTATCAAGCAGCAAAAATATGTTGACATAAGATATAAAAATAGAATGATTAAAAAGATGGTATTTTGTTTAAAGGAAAAAAGGAAATCAGGGATTGACCGAGAATGATAATATGTGGGTAAGTTCTAAAACATAAATATAGAGGATGAAGGATGACAATTCGAGAACAGATAGAGCAGATGGAGAAGGAGACACTCAGTCCGTATGCCTGTTGGAGTGTCCGGACCCGTGGGCGTGATAAGGAAGAACCGCAGTGTGATATACGGCCGGTTTTTCAGCGGGATCGCGACCGTATTCTGCACAGTAAGTCGTTTCGCAGGCTGAAAAGCAAGACACAGGTTTTTTTAACTCCGATGGGAGATCATTACCGGACCCGGATGACGCATACGCTGGAGGTATCCCAGAATGCCCGGACGATTGCGAAGGCACTGAGGATGAATGAGGATCTGGTGGAAGCCATTGCGCTGGGACATGATCTTGGGCATACGCCGTTTGGACATGCCGGTGAATTTATTTTAGATAAAATATATGATGGCGGATTTAAGCATAATGAACAGAGTGTCCGTATTGTGGAGAAACTGGAAAAGGATGGGGAAGGACTCAACCTTACCTGGGAGGTGAGGGATGGAATCCTGAATCACCAGACGAAGACGGTGCCTCATACGCTTGAGGGTAAGATTGTGCGGCTGTCGGATAAGATTGCTTATGTGAATTCAGATATTGATGATGCGATTCGCGCACAAATTCTCTGTGAGGAGGATATCCCCCTGGAGCTTCGCAAGACGCTTGGCTTTACGACACGTGAGCGTCTGGATCATCTGATTCACGATATTATCAGTAACAGTATGGGGAAGGATGATATCATTATGTCCGATGAGACATCCCAGGCTCTACGGGATCTGCGTTTGTTTATGTTTGAGCATGTCTATAAAAATCCCGTTGCCAAAGGTGAGGAGGTCAAAGCAAAGGTGATGCTTGAGCAGATGTTCTATTTTTACATGGAACATATTGGGCAATTGCCCGATAAACTTCTCAAAATGCTTGATGAGGGCGAGGATAAGGGACGCATTGTCTGCGATTACATTTCCGGTATGACGGATCAGTACGCAATCACTAAATTCAAGGAGAACTTTATGCCCGAAGCATGGCAGGTTGACGGATATTGAAATGCATCTTTGATTATCTCTGATGCATTTCCTACGCAAAGCGCAATTGGGAAAGGAGGAGTACATACGCCATTTTATTCAGATGAATTGATAGAGGAAGTGCGTTCCCGCAATGACATTGTAGATGTCATTGGCGGCTATGTGCGACTCCGGAAAAAGGGAAATACTTACTTTGGTCTGTGCCCCTTTCACAATGAGAAGACAGGATCTTTTTCTGTGTCACCGAATAAGCAGATGTATTACTGTTTTGGATGCGGTGCCGGAGGCAACGTGTTTACCTTCTTGATGCAGTATGAGAATTACACATTCGGAGAGGCCATGCAGGCGCTTGCAGACCGGGCAGGAGTTGAATTGCCGAAGCAGGAGATGACGAGCGCGCAGCGCCGGGAGGCAGACAGGCGTGCGAGGCTGCTTGAAATCAATAAGGAGGCAGCAAAATATTTTTATACGCTGCTTCGGAGTCCGCGTGGGCAGAGGGCGTATCAGTATTTTGCAGGCAGAGAACTTTCAGATGAGACGATGAAGAAGTTTGGGCTGGGTTATTCCGACCAGTACAGCGATGATCTCTACCGTTATCTGCGAAGTAAGGGCTATGAGGATGAAATCCTTAAGGAATCGGGGCTCGTTACAATCGATGAGGTGCGCGGAGGACACGATAAGTTTTGGAACCGCGCCATGTTTCCGATTATGGATGTGCATAATCATGTGATTGGATTCGGTGGTCGCGTGATGGGAGAGGGAGAGCCGAAGTACTTGAATTCCCCGGAGACAAAAATTTTTGACAAGAGCCGTAATCTTTACGGTTTGAACCTTGCACGGAGCACACGCAAACCGCAGCTGCTTTTGTGTGAGGGATATATGGATGTCATTGCCCTGCATCAGGCTGGGTTTGACAATGCTGTGGCATCACTTGGTACGGCACTGACAAGTGGACATGCCAATTTGCTGAAGCGGTATACAAAGGAGGTTTATCTGACTTACGACAGTGATGGGGCAGGCGTAAAAGCGGCCCTGCGTGCGATTCCTATCTTAAAGGAGGTGGGAATCATTACAAAAGTCATTAATATGCGGCCGTATAAGGATCCGGATGAGTTTATCAAGGCGCTTGGTGCAGAAGAGTATCAGAACCGGATTGACCATGCAGAGAATAGTTTCCTGTTTGAGATTCGGATTCTTGAGGAAAGTTATGATATGAGTGATCCGGAATCGAAGACCGCATTTTATAATGAGATTGCCAGACGTCTATTGAGCTTTACAGAGGAACTGGAGCGTAATAATTATATTGAGGCGGTGGCAGAAAAGTACCAGATTGGTTTTGATAATCTGCGAAGGCTTGTGAATAATCTGGCTGTTAAGGGTGGAGCTGTCAGGCAGCATACACCGCTTAAGTCGGGAATCAATGAGAAGAAGAAAAAGGAAGACGGCATGAAGCAGTCACAAAAGCTGCTTCTGACATGGCTCATCGAAGATACCCGGCTGTTTGCCTCAATCAAGGGGCTGGTTACGGCGGAGGATTTCACAGAAGATCTGTACCACAAAGTTGCAGAAGAACTGTTCTCCCAGTATGAACGGGATGGACAGGTAAATCCGGCACAGATTATCAGTCTCTTCCATGAAGAGGAAGAGCAAAAGGAAGTTGCAGCACTGTTTAATGCCAGAATCCATGAGGTGGAGACAAAAGCCGATATGGAAAAGGCTTTAAAGGAGACCATTATCCGCATTAAACAGAATAGTATTGACTATCAGGCCAGAAATGTCAATCCAACAGATCTGACAGCTATGATGAAGATGGTGGAGGACAAGCGGGCACTGGAGGCACTTGAAAAATTGCATATTTCCATTGATTAAGGACAAAATAGAAAGTAACCTGAGAGGACGAAAGCGACATGGCAAAGAAAAAAGAAGAGAATGCAGCAGTAGAAACAGAGGAAATGAAGACAAAATTTAAAGAAAAGCTTGCAGAGCTTCTCGAGCTTGGAAAGAAAAAGCGCAATATTCTGGAATATCAGGAAATCAGTGACTTTTTCAAGGATATGAATCTGGATGCCGAGCAGATGGAAGCTGTACTGGATTTTCTGGAACATCACAATGTGGATGTGCTTCGTATCAGTGATGATGATGACGACGATGAAATTATTCTGGATGATGACGATGAAGTGGAAGTTGAGAAGATTGATTTGTCAGTTCCGGATGGCGTCAGTGTCGAGGATCCGGTTCGTATGTACTTGAAGGAGATTGGTAAGGTGCCTCTTCTGAGTGCAGAAGAAGAAATTGAACTTGCCAAGAAAATGGAGGATGGTAATGTTGCAACCGAGAAAATCCAGCTTCTGAAGGAACGTATGCAGAATGAGGAAGATGAGAATGAGAAGGCGCAGATTCAGACAGAAATCAAGGAACTGCAATTGGATGTAGATCATGGATCAGATGCGAAAAAGCGTCTTGCAGAGGCTAATCTTCGTCTGGTTGTCAGCATTGCGAAGCGCTATGTGGGTCGTGGAATGCTGTTTTTGGATTTGATCCAGGAGGGAAATCTGGGTCTTATTAAGGCTGTCGAGAAGTTTGATTACCGCAAGGGGTATAAGTTTTCTACCTATGCAACGTGGTGGATTCGTCAGGCAATTACACGTGCGATTGCCGATCAGGCCCGGACCATTCGTATTCCGGTGCATATGGTCGAGACCATCAATAAGCTGATTCGTGTCAGCAGACAGCTTTTGCAGGAACTGGGGCGTGAGCCTTCTCCGGAGGAGATTGCAGCAGAAATGAATATGCCGGTTGACCGCGTGCGTGAAATTTTAAAGATTTCACAGGAGCCGGTGTCACTTGAGACACCAATCGGAGAGGAAGAGGATTCTCATCTTGGTGATTTTATCAAGGATGATAATGTGCCGGTACCCGCAGATGCGGCAGCGTTTACACTCCTTAAGGAGCAGCTGGAGGAAGTATTGGGAACACTGACAGAGCGTGAACAGAAGGTTCTGACACTTCGATTCGGACTTGAGGATGGGCGTGCAAGAACGCTTGAGGAGGTCGGAAAGGAATTTAACGTTACCCGTGAGCGTATTCGCCAGATTGAAGCAAAGGCTCTTCGTAAGCTTCGCCATCCGAGCAGAAGCCGCAAACTGAAGGATTACTTGGAGTAATATGGTCAAATTATCAGAACGAATGAAGGCAGTTGCGGCTATGGTAACCTCAGGTGGGATTCTTGCAGATATCGGAACGGATCATGGTTACGTGCCGATTGCATTGATGCAGGAACACAAAATCAAAGGCGCAATTGCGATGGATATTAATCAGGGACCCCTTGCACGTGCAAAAGAGAATATTGAGGCTGCCCATCTGCAGGAATACATACAAACAAGGCTTTCAGATGGTGTGCAGTCGCTTAAAGTAGGAGAAGCTGATTCCATTTTAGCAGCAGGGATGGGCGGAGAGCTGGTGATGCATATTTTGGAAGAAGGGGAAGAGGTTTGCCAGGCCGCATCGGAACTGATTCTGCAGCCTCAGTCGGATATTCGCAAGGTCAGGGAGTACCTGCGGGAGCATCACTATAAAATCGTAGATGAGGATATGGTATTAGAGGATGGTAAATATTATCCGATGATGCGTGTCATCAAGGTGGAACAGGATGATTTTTGGGCAAAATTGAGCGAGGAGTCGACAGTTGCATGTGATATTTATGGACCATTGCTTCTTCGCAATGGGAATCCGGTGCTTCGGCGGTTTCTTGTACATCAGCACCGCCAGTTGACAGAATTATTAAAAAAGCTTCAGGCACAGAAGCAGTCGGAGGCGATTCAGAAGCGGATTTTTCAGGTGAAGGAAGAACTGCAGTATAATGAATCTGCATATACAATATTGGGGGCGATAAAAAATGCAGGAATATGAATTAGAGATTGAGGTTGCACCGGGAATCTATGAACAGGTATTGGTTCCGGAGGGAACCAGGCTTCTCGATCTGGCAAAGGAGTATCAGGAAAATTATGATTCTACGATTGTGCTTGCCTGTGTAGACCGTAAGTTGCGTGAGCTGAATAAGCAGGTCAAGAAGTCGGGAACATTGTCATTTCTTACGATGACAGACCGTGATGGAAAGAGGACATATCGCCGGAGCGTGACACTTCTGATGCAGAAGGCGGTTGTGAACCTTTGGAAAGATGAAGTGAAGGTAAGAGTTTACTATTCTCTTGGTGAGGGCTATTATTGCGAACTTAAAGGCTGCGGCAAAGTGGCAGATGAAAGGACCCTCCGGGAAATCAAAGAGGAAATGATGCGTCTGGTGGAGGCTGATATTGAAATCAAAAAGTGCAGCGTAAAGACAGAGGATGCGGAAGCAGTTTTCCGAAGCAAGGGAATGAAGGACAAAGAAAGACTGTTGCATTACCGCAGAAGTTCCCGGGTTAATCTATACTCGCTGGACGGGTTGGAGGACTATTTTTATGGATATATGGTGCCATCAACTGGTTGTTTAAGTGCATTTGATCTGGAATTATATGAGGATGGGTTTGTTCTCCTTTTTCCAAATCAAAAAGGTGATATTGTGGAGCCGCTTAAGACTTCAAACAAGCTTTATCATACGTTGCGCGAGTCAAGACGTTGGAGCAGAATGCTTGGCGTGGGAACGATCGGTGCATTAAATGATGCAATTGCAGCTGGAAAAGGGGAGCAGATCATTTTGCTGCAGGAGGCACTCATGGAGGAACGTATTGGTGCTTTAGCTGCACAGATTGCGCAGCGGCGGGATGCGAAGTTTGTTATGATTGCGGGACCTTCTTCCTCGGGAAAGACAACGTTTTCAAACCGTTTGTCGATTCAGCTTCAGGCAAAAGGATTAAAGCCTCATCCGATTGGGCTGGATGATTATTATGATGACAGAGAGCGTTGCCCGAGGGATGAGAATGGCAATCTGGATTTTGAGTGTCTTGAAGCGCTCGATGTGGAGCAGTTCAATAAGGATATGACACGTTTGCTGGCAGGGGAAACGGTTGACATGCCGTCGTTTAATTTTAAGACGGGAAAGCGGGAGTATCGAGGCAGACAGCTTCAGCTTGGCAAGGATGACATCCTTGTAATCGAAGGAATACATGGTCTGAATGATAAGCTTTCCTATTCACTTCCAGAGGAGAGCAAGTTTAGGATTTATATTTCAGCGCTGACCCAGCTGAATATTGACGAGCATAATCCTCTGCCGACCACAGATTGCCGGCTGCTCAGACGTATTGTCAGGGATGCGAGGACACGTGGGACATCTGCGCAGGAGACGATTGCGATGTGGCCGTCTGTGCGGAGGGGAGAGGAGAAGAATATTTTCCCGTTTCAGGACAGTGCAGATGTGATGTTCAATTCAGCCCTGCTTTATGAGATTGCAGTCTTAAAAGTGTATGCAGAACCGCTTTTGTTCCAGATTCCACGTGATTGCGAAGAATATTATGAGGCAAAGCGCTTATTAAAGTTTCTCGACTATTTTCTTCCCCTTCCGACAGAGGGGATTATGCAAAGCTCTCTTGTTCGAGAATTTGTTGGAGGAAGCTGCTTTAACGTTTAAAAAATCCCCTTCCCATATATTGGGAGGGGGATTTGATTTTTACATCAGGCATTAAGCAGGACGATAAGCCGGGTTATGTCGTTGGGTGATCATCTATCTAGGACGATTGTCGCCAATCGCCTCAAGCGACCTACCTAAAGCTGGCGGGCCACGTCAATGCTTTGGTTCGGTCTTGCTTCGAATGGGGTTTACATGTGCCCTCCCTGTTACCAGAGAGGCGGTAGTCTCTTACACTGCCATTCCACCCTTACTATCCGTAGCACATCTTTCATATGCTACCTATACAAGTAGACAAGTAGTACATCAGAGATGTACTACAGATAGCGGTATATTTCTGTTGCACTTTCCTTAGAGTTTCCTCCACCGGCCGTTAACCGGCATCCTGCCCTGTGAAGCCCGGACTTTCCTCACCTGCGGTCTTTCGACACTTGCAGCCGCGATCACCTGTCCTGCATAATGCA
>JALFLB010000058.1 GCA_022775045.1 Agathobacter sp.
AGGAGCAGCAATTGCAACTGTAATTGCTGAATATGTTGGAGCAATATACATAGCTGTCATATTTTTTACCAGCAAAAAGCTTCCTACAAGACCAAGTTGGAATGATGTGAAGAAAGGTCATTTTCGTAGTTATCTGAATTCTGCAAAGCTTGGAATTAATATTGCGTTCGAAGATTTTGCATGGAATATAGGAAATCTGATTTTGATTCGAATTCTTAATTCAATAAATGAATAGGGCATGCGGACATTTTTTTAGACCGCTATGCCTATACTCCTTCTATAATCTAGAGGACTAAGTCCTCCGAGCGTTGATTTAATTCTATCTTTGCAATACCAACGCATATAGCTATCTATTTCTTGGATAAATTCTTCAATGCTATATTGATCCCAGTTATGTCCATAAAACATTTCTGTTTTGAGGTGACCAAAGAAGCCCTCACATGCAGAATTATCTGGTGAACACCCTTTCTTGGACATGGATCGTGTAAGGTTTGCTTCTTCCATTATCTGAATCCATTCTGGCCAACGATAATGGCATCCTCTGTCAGAATGTACGATAGGTTTTTCGTTCGGTTTAAGAGTAGCAATAGCATTCCTCAGCATGGTGTTTGCAAGTTCTGCGTTTGGAGAAGTACCTATTGTCCAACTCACCGGCATACCATCAAGGCAGTCAATTATCGGAGAAAGATATACTTTTCCTGCTTTTATAGAAAACTCTGTGATATCAGTAAGCCATTTCTGATTCGGTTTTGTAGCGTGGAAATCTCTAGCTATAACATTCTCCACTGCAGGTGTTATTTCACCTTTATAAGAGTTATATTTCTGCCTGCGTTTCCGTTTGATAATTAGCTTTTCCTGCTTCATAATACGACGAATCACTTTTTCAGAAACCTTTATACCTTCACGGTGAAGTAGCATATGGATTCTTCGATAACCAAATATATCTCGATTTTCATGAAACAGTTGTATGATTCTTCTGCGAAGATTGAAATATTTATCCGCTGCGTAAATGGTTTTTTCTTGATAATAATAGCTGCTTTTTGCAAGGTTAAGTTTTTTAAGAAGATTCGGCAGTGAATACTTATTTTTCAGGGCATCGATTATCACTGCCTTCTCCCGATTTGTGAGAGCTGTCTGATCGATGCCGGGGTCTTTTTTTAAGACATTGATTGTTTCTTTAAGAATGTCTATTTCCATCTGCATATCAAGCATTTGTGCTTTTAGCTGATTTATGTCTTCAGCAGAAGTGATATCGGTTGGATTTACATCAATGTTGGCAGTAGTTTTCTTCATGTGTGAAAAGTATCCCTTCTCTCGATACTCTCTTATCCATTTATATATCAAGGATGGAGTGTATCCGATTTCTTCTGCCACTAATTTTACAGGCTCACCTTGAATAAGACAACGTTTAATTACGCTATGTTTCAATTCTATTGGAGCCTGCTTCCAATGCTTTTGAATTGGAACATCATAGTATTCGGGATATTTTTTGCGCCAATGGTAAAGCATTGGATTGGATGGATACCCCAATGTTCGGATGACCTCATCAGGTGAACCTGTTGCCTTTAATAAAACAAGTGCTGTTGATATTTGTTCTTGTGTATACCTCATAACAAATCAGACATTACACAGTCCAACTTTTTGTCCGCATGCCCCTCCTACCAACTATGCATTATAATTCGTTGATCGTTGCCGTAATTGCCATATTGCGGATACGTTTTTCTGGGGAATGAATTGCTGCAACGGCAGCAACGAAACAAAACACAACGACAATAATCAGCAAAATCACCGGCACATTCCATTGCGCTCCAAAATACCGAGTAAGAAGATTTACCCAAAGGAAACGGTTGAGTAAAAGTCCAACACCACAACCAACAATAAGTCCGGAGAAAGCGTAAGTAAATGCCTCCGCTGCAATCATCCGTGTAAGCTGATTGCCATCCATACCGACGGCCCGCATAGCGCCATACTGTTTTATTCGGGCAGTTACACTCATGGAAATGCTGTTAATAATATTGAACAGTGTAATCAAGGCAATAATTGCCAAGAAGCTATACACAACAATCTGTGTCGCCCGAAAAGTTGCGGCATTTTCCTGATTGCTTTCACGCATATCTGTAAAAATCACATCACTCCCGGCCAAATTGCTAATCTGCCGTATGGTTTCATCCGTAGCGTTTTTATCCAGAGACACGCCAATCATTGTGTAATTTTTCTCGCCAGTCAGCCATTCAAAGGTTTCCTGTGAGCAGATTACACTGTATTCACTGGACCATACTCCGCTGGACACAGAACATGTAATCTCTACTGCTTTCCCGTCAATCTGAATGGTATCCCCAACCTTTAGCGGATTATCCTTGTTGCTGATGGTCATAACCTGGTTTGTATCTCCATAGATTGCCGATATATCCCCTTCCATCACACTGTCTGTCGCACTATCCAACAAAAAATCACTATAAGATGCCAGATTCACATGGTCGATTCCTTCTCTTGAGGAAGTAGCTGGAACATGATCCATGTAGGAACTGCCAAAAACGGACTCCACGCCTGAAATTGTACTGATTTCGTCAAATACGTCCTGTTCCAGCACCAATGCGTTTGCATAACCATTGAGTGTAATATCCGGATACCATGATTGCAAAGACGGCACCAACTCACGGGCAAAATTCAACCCTACTGAAAAACAGAGCGTCAAAATAATGCTGAGGGAAAAGCTGGCCGTCATCAGGGACCAGTTTCTCTTAGAGTTCGTGGCATGGTGAACGCCCAAAGTCCGCTCAATTTTACCAAAACTTAGTTTTGATGTATGATGTACAGTGAGTGCAGATGCCTCATTCCCAGCAACCGCCGCCATCGGTGAAACCCTGGCCGCGCGTTTTGCCGGAGACTGTGCCGCCAACAGAACCGTCACGATCCCAACCAACACACCACAGATAATGCCGACGGGACTTAGTGCAAACACAGGCATCGTGGCAAATTCACCACCAATACCATAATGCAGTAATGCACATACGCCACAACTGATTGCTACACCTAAAATCACACCTGTCGGTACAGCCGTTTTGCACCAGTTCAGAGCTTCCAGCCTCACATATCGGATAACCTGTTTACGGCTTGCTCCAATACAGCGCATCATACCAAAAAACCTTGTCCGCTGTACCACATTACTATTCATGCTACCTGAAATCATCAGCACTCCGGCCAGCAGTACCAAAACGAACAGGATAACCGCTATCCCATAAACATTTTTCACGGATTCATTGCTGCTCTGCCCAGAAAGTCCCATAATCGCAGTATTCTCAGAAATATTTTCCGCAGGCAGATGATACTTCTGCTCAAGCTCCGTAATTGCATTAGCTGCTTTCGACGCACTTTCAAACTGAATGTAACAGGTTGGATTCTCCTGAATGCTGTTCTGTTCCATAAGAGACGTAAACGCAGTACGCGTCATGTATACAGCAACCAGATACGTCTGTCCGCGATAATATTCACTGTCATCCGAACCAAAACCGGATATGGTAAAATCAGAAGCACCGGCAGGCATTTGTACCGTCACAACATCGCCAATCTGCACATCCAACGCAAGTTTTGCATTGGAACTGAGCATAACCTCATGGTCATTTTGTGGAGAATCCCCTTCTTCCAGAGCATTTACAAGCTGGGTCAGATAAATGTTGTCAATACCATATAAGGCAGCTCTTTTCTCCCCGATATAATACGGCTGTTCTGCGTCTGAATTGAAAGATTCTGCCCAACCGACAGCTTTCACATCAGAACGATGACCGATTTCTTCTCCAACATCCTGTGAAATGTCTGAAACCTGGATATGCCAGTTCCCATGTTTTTCTTGTAATCCGCCACTTTCCGTGCGGATAAACATATCAGCTATGCTGAAAATGGCCGTTACGAGCAAAACCGAAATAACAATACATAGAATTGTCATGCGGTTTTGCCTTTTTCTCACTTTTGCAGAGATAGGTATAAGGCTTAAATAGCTTTTCATTCGCGGCACCTCCCGAAATCAGTCAGTACACCATCCGATACCTGCAATACACGATCTGCAGTCTGTGCGATGCTGCGATTGTGAGTAATCATGATGATAGTCTGTTCGTATTTTTTCGATGCCTCTTTCAGCAATGCAATGACCTCACTACTGTTCTGTGTGTCCAGATTTCCTGTCGGCTCATCAGCGAGTATGAGTGACGGTCTGGTAATAAGTGCTCGTCCAATCGCTACTCTCTGCTGTTGACCACCGGATAACTGGCTCGGCAAGTGATTTCTGCGCTCCTGCAAATTCAAAACAGTAAGCAGTTCTTCCAGATACTTCTTGTCGGGTTTCTGATAATCAAGAAGCACCGGAAAAATAATATTCTGCTCTACAGTAAGTTCCGGAACAAGATTGAACGCCTGAAAGATAAAGCCAATATTTCTGCGCCGGAACACAGTAAGTTTTCGATCATTCATGGAGAAAATATCCTTTCCATCAATCATTACCTTGCCCGACGTTGGCGTGTCCAGAGCACCAATCATGTTTAGGAGTGTACTTTTTCCAGAACCAGACTCCCCGACAATCGCTACATACTCACCTTTTGGAACGGAAAAACTGACACTTTTCAATGCCTTCACAGCGGTCTCTCCGCTGCCATAGGTCTTACAAATATTATTGACCTCTAATAAGTTCATAGTGCAAACACCTCTTTCTCTATGATTTTAATATTAGGCAGGTTGACTTTGCCCCTGTCCTATGTCTGAAAGAATAGCACATGAATATTACTGCAAGGCTACAGTCAGCCTACAATTTTGTAGGAATCAGAAAATTCATTGTGAAAGTCGTCCCTCTGCCCAATTCACTGTCAACCTCAATGGAGCCGCTATGTGCTTCAACGATTGCTTTTGCCAAAGGCAGACCAAGTCCAATTCCTTGCTTATCCTTTGAAAAACGGCTACGATAAAACCTCTTGAAAATATGGTGTAAATCCTCCGGGTGAATCCCGCAGCCGTTATCTTTTACAGCGATTTGAACGGCATTGGATAAAGCTTTCCATTCAATGCGAACTGTATCCCCATTTGCTGTATGGTCGAGCGCATTTTTTACAATATTATCTATGGCTTCGATCAGCCAGTCACGGTCACAAAGGAGTGAAATATCCTCTGATCCAGACAAAAGGATTTCCTTCTGTTCCTGTCTGGCCCTATATGCAAAATGCAGTTCAACATCCTGCATCATATCAACTACGCTCTCCATACTTTTCTCAATCACAATGGAGCCGGCATCCAGCTTTGTAATCTTTAAAAGACTTTGAACCAATGTTTCAATACGATCAAGTTCCTGTTCTGATAGTGTGGCAAATTCTTTTATGTTTGGCAGTTCCTCCGCTTCATCCTGCAACAAACCATTATAAATATTCAGTGCTGCCAACGGCGTTTTCAATTGATGCGATATATCAGATATGGTATTTTTCAAAAATTCCTTTTCCCTTGCTTCATTCGCTGCATGGGCGTTTAACACCGCAGCTAGTGAATTTATTGAATGGAATAATCTATATAATTCGCCCTCATCATCACATTCAATACGGGCATTTACATTTCCTGCAAGATAAGAATTAATCTGTGATACCGCATCCTCCAACATTTTGTTTTGTCTGCGAAAATACAAAAAACAGACCATCAAAATTGCAAACGTTGTCAATAAAGAAAGTAACAGTACCCAAAAAGAAAATTTCTCATACAGCACCCAAATCAATACTTCCATCAGGACAAGGAAATTTACAAGAACGACCATTATTGCAAGGAAAAAATGTTTTATGTCTTTATTTACAAATATTTTCATAGAGCACCTCAACCCAAAACATTCCACTTATAGCCCATACGTCGTACCGTTAATAACATTTGCGGTTCACTCGGATTATCCTCAATCTTCATTCTCAATCTGCGCATATATACAGTAAGCGTACTGCTGTCAATATAGTTACCCTCACAATCCCACAGCTTATCCAGTATCTGTTCCTTTGTAAGTACCACATTGGGATTTTTCATGAACAAACAAAGCAGCTTATATTCTGCGGCAGTCAAATCAATCAGCTTCTCATTTTTGAATACTTGTCCCTGCAGCAAAAGCACCTTAATTCCATTTGATTGCAGTTCTGTATCAGTTGAATTAAAGTCCTTTGCTCTCCGAAGCAAAGCATTTATTCTTGAAACCAAAACTCCCAACTTAAATGGTTTTGTGATGTAATCATCACCACCAATATCCAGCCCCATAATAATATTCATTTCCTCGTCAGAAGCAGTCAAAAAGATAATCGGCACTTTTGAAACCTGCCTAACTTTTTCGCAAAAATCAAAACCTGTACCATCGGGCAAAGATACATCCAAAACCAGTAAATCATACTTGCCCTCACCCCATAACTCATTTGCTTCTTGTAGTGTTCTGGCAACGGCTAATTCAAATCCCTGCTTTCTAAAAGCAAAGGAAAGCCCGTTAATCAAACTTAAATCATCTTCAAGCAGTAATATTTTACTCATGTTTATTTCCCTTTCTTCTACCATCCTTAGGTTTTTGCGCTGATTTGGGTATCAGCCAAACCGTTCCCATCTTTACAGCACCGGGAATACGTCCGGCAGAACAATAATAATTTATCCAACGAAGTGTTACACCCCATTTTTCACTAGCTTCCTTTAATGTCATATAATCCATATCTATCCCTCCGAATGTTATTATAATTCGCTCTTTCGAATAATACAATATTATGTATAATGACAAGTTCTCCACCCATGAGTGCCAAAACAAACTTAGTGCTTTCTTTTTCTTTGTTTAGAATATACGCTCCGCAACATCCTTGTTATTTTCAAGTTATTTATTATGTATCAACGGTTGCTTCTTCAGCATCGCCTTCTGCGTCCTCCACACCTCGTCCATAATCGCTTTCACTTCCGCCATATCCTCTTCATAAACATTCCCGGTGCTGTTAATTCTCTTCGCAATCTGATTCAGATTCCCACTGATTTTTCCAAGCGTTTCGTTGTATTGCCTTAGATAAGAATAATCTACATCATAAACAAATCCAAAAAGTATCAACGTCCTGATATAATCCGAAGCACTCTTTCTCTTTGACAATTCCACCTTCCTGTCCAAAATATATTTTTCTTTATCACTCAAATAAATTTTCAGTTCGTTTTCCCTCGTTCTATTGCCTTTTGCCCTTTCTGTGCCAGTTCAGCCAGGCGATTCTGCACCATTTCACGTAAGTTTGGCAATGCACTTCCTATGTTCACTTCTGTTCTTTTACGCCTTTGAATAGCTTGGTAAATTTCTGCAAATCTTGCCCGGTCAGCAACGATATTTTCCGACAGGCAGATATTCTGAAACCCCAGGCGCTTTACAACTTCTCTGGTAACTTCATCAAAACTTTCCATTGCAGCTTGCTCCTGATACATTCCGTAATGCCTGATTGCCCTGCTGACTTTCTCCCAGCCTTCACTCCAATCAGAAATCACCGGGCTAACCAACTCTGCATAAATCTCCCGCAGTTCCACGACGGTCGGCTTGAATTTATTTGTCAGCATATATTGTTGAAGTGCCTTTGATAATATCTGATAGTCCAGATCATGTAATAGTGCGTACCACACATCCAACGCTTCTTCCGTCCCAATAAAATCTTCTCCATACATTGCCTGCATGGCTACAACCAATGTTGCAAATTCCTGTTTAGTCACCGAAAACACCTCCCGTACTTTGCATCTTTTCACGCTCCAACCATGAACTTACATTGCTTCCGCTTACCTTCTCCTTTTTCCCTTTCAATGGAAAGAAATCCGTCCAGCCATTCTGAATTGTCTGCTTAATAATTGCCACTTGTTCTACTGGAGAATTCGATAAACTTTCCAGCTTATCAATGCAATAACCGATTGCTTTCCCCTTCACTTCCTTGCCTTTTTCTTTTCGATATTCCAGATAAGAAAGAAACATACTATTTAGCACAGTATCATCAAAGTAAGAAGGAATTTCCTCTATCTCTGGTTCTCCCTCTTTCTTTGGCTTCTTCTCTTCCTCCTCACTATTCTCTATCTCTGTGCTACTGGAAATTTCTGTGGTGTTACCTTCCGTTACAGTTGCATTACATTGTAACGCTGTCTGCTCTTTCTCCTTTAGGAGTTTTTGAGTCGCCCTGTGATTTCTGACTCTGGCTGCTGAAGCGCTCTCACCGCCAACCATGTCCTCCAAGTACAATAACTGTAACGATTGATTGTCCAAAAACACAGCCGCATGATATTGACACAAAGCTGAAATCGTCAGCTTCACAAGTGCCGGCTTCTCTCCCGTATCCAATGCTATTTCTTCATCTAAGGTCGGCAAAATATGCTGATAGTAAATAATCCCTTCTGTATTAATTACCTTTAACAGCAGTTTCAGATAAAGCAGGACAATACTATCTCCCTCAGGCAAAGTTCGCAGTTGTTTGATGATCAGTTCCTGAAAGAAGCTGACCTGCAATTTCAACCAGTAATATCGTTTTCCTGCCATTTAGCATTTCCCTCCGCCCTGAATAAACGCATCCAACATACTTCTGTAAATGATGTAATGATAGCGGCTCTTTCCATCCTTCTTGATAGCATAGCCGATTGGCAACCTCTCCTGTCTCATCAAAAACTGCAAGGTCACAACATCCATGTTAAGCAGTTTTGCTGCCTCTTTTGTCATAACTCGTTCCATTAGCGTTCCTCCTCTCTATGTGTTTCCTCTTTGCCGCTTCTGACCTTCCTAATTGCCGAATTCAGCCGTTCAAGCTGTTTCCCCTTCAAATCCTTCCTTAACCATCTGCAAAGCGTAAATTCGGAAATTCCCATTGCTTCCGCCACTTCCCACTGCTTTACCTGATTTTGCTTCATCAGCAGTTTTACTTCTTCTTTTTTCACTTGTTTCTCCTCCATATTTTTGTTGACATTGTTGCTGTTGTTGTCTATACTAATTATGTACTATATAGTACATATAAACAATTCTGTTTCTTATATGGTACGAGCAAATATGATGTGTAAATGAAAGGAGTACATGAAAAATGCTGACAAATCAAGATGAAATCCGGGAACGGATTATTCAAATCCGAAAAGAAAGGGGGTTATCACAGAACCAATTAGCAAAAGACTTTGGAATTTCCAGAACACATTACTGCAACGTAGAGAATGGTAAGAAACCTGTAACAGAGAGCTTTCTCAAAGTGCTAGCCAGCGGTTACAAAATACCTATGGAAGCGTTTATTCCTAATGAAAATGGAGATTTGATGCAATACTGCGAGTGCACCAATGAGTTTGTGAATGCAATCATCGATGACTATTTCAATTCCTTTGAAATACGCAAATACTACATTGATGAATATAAACAGCCTTATTACGGTGTTCTCTCCTACCTGCATGATATCGGCTATACGATTGAATATGATCTTCTTCAGGAAGCCCATTTACAGGATTCCTTCGATACTGCAACCGGATCTGTTGATGTAAAAGAAATTGCTGAAAATGGCGTGATCCATGTCTATTCAAATGAGTCTGGAAAAGACGTTGCCCAGATACCATTAACCAAGCTGGCAGAACTGGAAAAAGAAGTGAAAGATTTTGTTGAGTATAAGCTCTCTGCGTACAAAGTGGCTAATCCTACCAAACGTTCTGACCTGCTTCCGAAGTCCATTTATGCTTTTGATATTCCAAATGAAATTGCAAGAGTAAAACGCTACAAGGAATATGCAGAGTATTGCCTTAAACAATTAGAAGAAATGCAGAAAGAAGGTTAAAGTATGAAGTTACCAAACTCTTACGGCAGCGTAATCAAGCTTGGTGGCAAACGACGAAAGCCCTACGCTGTCCGTATCTCGAAACTTGTGGAAGACGATACCGGGAAGGTCAAGCGAAAATACACCTACCTGGCTTACTTCTCCAAACCGGAAATGGCTTAAGAACCAGATTAGTGATTCCACATGGCGAAATTATGAGATTGCTTTTCATCATTTCAGCGAGCTGCATGACCGCAAATTTATTTCCATCAGGACAAATGTAAGTAGGTAATCATCCGTACCTATTTATGAATATTCTGACAATTCTTTTGTCATTTCAGCGCATAAAGAAAAGTCCCATAAACACTGGGTTTACAGGACTTCTCAATATAGTCTCTTATCTTAGAAATTCGTGATTAGCAAACACCCTGAGCTAACATAGCATTTACAACCTTCTCAAATCCGGCAATATTTGCACCTGCAACATAATCGCCTTCCTTGCCGTAACGCTTTGCAGCATCATCGATATTATGGAAGATGTTAACCATGATGTTCTGAAGCTTTGCATCAACCTCTTCGAATGTCCAGCTTAATCTCTCAGAGTTCTGAGACATCTCAAGTGCAGATGTTGCAACACCACCGGCATTGGCAGCCTTACCACCAACGAACCATACACCGTTCTCCTGCAGATACTTAGTAGCATCTAATGTAGTAGGCATATTTGCTCCCTCACATACAGCCTTGCAGCCATTAGCAACAAGCTGCTTAGCATCGTCGATGAGAAGCTCATTCTGAGTTGCGCATGGAAGTGCAATATCACACTTAATCTGCCATACCCCGCGTCCCTCATGATACTGTGCGCTCTTTCTTGCTGCTGCATACTCTGTCAGACGTGCACGCTTAACTTCCTTGACTTCCTTAAGAAGCTCTACGTCGATTCCTTCCGGATCATAAATCCAGCCGGTAGAGTCAGAACAGGTAACTACCTTTGCGCCCATCTGATGTGCCTTCTGGATTGCGTAGATTGCTACGTTTCCTGCACCGGATACGCAGACAGTCTTACCTTCCATAGACTCGCCGTGGCACTTCATCAGCTCCTGTGTCAGGTACAGAAGACCATATCCGGTTGCCTCTGTACGTGCAAGAGATCCACCGTATGTAAGACCCTTTCCGGTAAGAACACCCTCGAAGCTTCCGCGGATTCTCTTATACTGACCAAACATATATCCAATCTCTCTTGCTCCGGTTCCGATATCACCGGCTGGTACATCCACATCAGCACCGATGTACTTAGAAAGCTCTGTCATAAAGCTCTGGCAGAATGCCATGATTTCTCTGTCAGACTTGCCCTTCGGATCAAAGTCAGAACCACCTTTACCACCGCCGATTGGAAGACCTGTTAAAGAGTTCTTGAAAATCTGCTCAAAGCCTAAGAACTTGATAATTCCCAGATTTACGGAAGGATGCAGACGAAGTCCTCCCTTGTATGGTCCAATTGCATTGTTAAACTGTACACGGAAGCCTCTGTTCACCTGAACCTGTCCCTTATCATCTACCCATGGTACACGGAACATAATCTGACGATCCGGCTCAGTAATACGCTCTAAGATTGCTTCCTTTCTATATAATTCTTCGTTGGCATCAATGACCGGACGCAAGGAATCCAGCACTTCCTCTGCAGCCTGTAAAAATTCCGGCTCAGATGCATTCTTCTTCTTTAAATTCTCGAGTACTTCATCAACGTAACCCATAATCCTATTCTCCTTTTTCAATTTATTAACGTATAAACATCAATGTCTATATTTTAATCGAAAATGCAGGATTCTGCAATAGAAATTTCCTCGCTTTTCCATTTTTCTTACATTTTTGGAGAAGTTTTTTATAAAAATGAAACAAGGTAGCTTGAAACTTGCATTTCAAGCTACCTTTTTCGTCCTGAAAAATAATCAAAAAGTAGTAGTAGTACTCACCTTTTATTCTCCCTTTCCAGACTCCTCTAAATTCTTAATCTTTGACCAGTCCACGAACTCTGATTCTTCATCTGTATCATAATAATTCAGCTGGAAATAATCCACCATTTTTGCAAGAGCATAAATCAAAACTTCCGTTTCCTTCTCGGACATCTCTGAAGAAATATTCTTAATCATCTGCCGATGAAACTGTTCATGATGATAGTAAGCCTCTTTCCCTTTGTCAGTCAGACGCAACTCCACCACCCGCTTATCCTCAGTGCTTCGTGTGCGAATTACATATCCCTTTTCACATAATGCATCCATAGCCTTGGTAAGTGTGCCTGTCGTGACAGACATAAGACCTGCAACTGTCTTCATGTTACGGGGTTCCTCAACGCCGACAGCTTCAATGATATGCATGTCATTGTAACTAATATCCTGAAACTCCTCCGTTATGAGACACTTTGACTCTATCTCCAGAATATCTTTAAATAATTTTACAAGAAGTTCATTTAATGTTTCTTCCAGTGTCATGTTAAACTCCTTCGGAAAATCCGATTCATATGCGCTACCATTCAATCACACAAGCGCCCCATGTCAGTCCGGCACCGAATCCTGCCATTACGATTTTGTCGCCCTGATTAATCATGCCGTCCTTTCGAACCTTGTCCAGCAAAATCGGTACGCTCGCTGCCGAAATATTTCCACAATCTTCAAGAATCGTCGGGAACTTTTCCATCGGCTGCCCCAGTCGCTTGGCAACCGACTCAATAATACGCAGATTTGCCTGATGAAGCAGAAAATACTTTATATCCTCCACCGGCACTTTCGCCTGCTCTAACACTTCTCCTATTGCGTTTGGAACTGTACGCACAGCAAATTTGTAGACTGCCCGGCCATCCATTTCTGTATAGGAATAAGTCTGGGTTCCCATCTGATGATAAAGGTTATTGACCGGTCGGTTATCACATTTAAGTGCCATTCCGCTGGCTCCGTCAGACCCCTGCACCATTCCGAGAAGCTGATTTCCCTCGGCGCTTACTACAGCTGCTCCCGCACCATCTCCGAAAAGCACACAGGTACTGCGGTCACTCCAGTCCATCATCTTAGAGAGGGTTTCTGCCCCCATGATCAATGCATTATGAAAGCGTCCTGTCCGAAAATATGCATCTGCTGTTGAAAGCGCAAAAAGGAATCCTGAACAGCCTGCGCTGATATCAAAAGCAGTCGCATTCTTTGCACCAATTGCAGCCTGCACTTCACAGGCAAGCGTCGGATAAATATAATCAGATGAAACTGTTGCTGCAATAATGAGATCCAGTTCGTCAATCGACACCTTTGCCTCATCCAGTGCTTTTTTTGCTGCCTCAACTGCAAGAGAGGTCGTTGTCTCTTCCACCGCGATATGGCGCTTACGAATACCGGTACGGGTGCTGATCCACTCATCTGAGGTATCCATCACCAGTGCCAGGTCATCGTTGCTTACGACTTTTTTCGGAAGTGCACTTCCGGTTCCTAATATCTTCATCTATATTCTCCTATTTATTTCATTAAAATATACGGAAACGGTCATATCTTTCCTGTGCCAGTTGTTCGCCGCTCTTGCCGTTTTGTGCCTTTAAGAATTTTTTCATATTGCCCTTCATGTAGTTAGCGATGGAAACAAGTGCATCCTCATCGGCTCCGCCGTACTCCGGAATCACATCCTCCACAACATGAAGCTCCTTCAAATCCTGTGCTGTAATCTTCATCACGCCGGCTGCTTCCTTTGCACGCTTACCATCTTTCCAAAGAATGGAAGCAAATCCTTCCGGTGAAAGAATAGAATAGGTCGCGTTTTCCATCATCC
Organism: Agathobacter sp.; assembly: GCA_022775045.1. GTDB lineage: Bacteria > Bacillota > Clostridia > Lachnospirales > Lachnospiraceae > Roseburia. The sequence continues at coordinate 13,566 of JALFLB010000058.1, forward strand.
ATACTTCGTTCCCCACAGCAAGTGCAAGTGCACCACCACTGCCGCCCTCACCAATCATCAGGCACAGAATCGGGACTTTGATTCCTGACATCTCATAGAGATTACGCGCGATTGCCTCTCCCTGTCCGTTCTCTTCTGCCTCTGTTCCCGGATATGCACCGGAGGTGTTGACAAACGTAATGATTGGACGGCCAAATTTCTCCGCCTGCTTCATCAGACGCAATGCCTTACGATATCCTTCCGGCGATGGCATTCCGTAATTACGATGTGCGCAATCTTTTAAGTCTTTTCCCTTATGTACACCGATTACAGTTACCGGCTGTCCATCCAGATAAGCAATTCCGCCGACAATTGCCGGATCATCGCGGAAATAGCGATCTCCGTGCAATTCCATAAAGTCATCAAAAATGGCATCCATATAATCAACCGAAGCAAGTCTCTTCATCTGACGGGCTGCAGTCACTTTATCCCATGCATCCAATGGCTTGGACTTCACACTGCGCTCCTTCATAAGCTCTGTCGGCTCATAGTTATCATCCTCATGAAGCGGATCAAAATTTGCATAGCCTGTTCTCGGCTTGTGCATCTTAAGAATCTGGTACAATGTCTTCTTCAGCTGATCACGCTCAACGATTGCATCGACAAATCCATGTTCAAGCTGGAACTCTGCACGCTGGAATCCCTCCGGAAGCTTTTGTCCGATAGTATTCTCAATTACTCGGGCTCCCGCAAATCCAATCAATGCCTTCGGCTCTGCCAGAATGATATCACCGAGCATTGCAAAACTTGCCGTCACACCACCAGTGGTCGGATCCGTCAGTACCGGAACATATAAAAGCCCTGCATCCGAATGACGCTTGATTGCAGCAGAGGTCTTTGCCATCTGCATCAGGGAGATGATTCCCTCCTGCATTCTAGCTCCACCCGAGCAGCAGAACAGAATAACCGGAAGCTTTAACTCGGTAGCACGCTCAACCGCACGCGTAATCTTCTCGCCTACCACGTGTCCCATACTTCCCATCATAAACCGGGCATCAATCACACCAAGTACTGTTTCCTCACCATAGATCGTGCATTTTCCAACCGTAACTCCCTCATTCAGACCGGTTTTTTCCTGTGTTGCAGCAACCTTTTCTTCATATTCCGGGAAATTTAAAGGATTTCCTGTCTTAAGGTCCTCCTCCCACGGCTCAAAGCTGCCCTGATCTGCAACCATCTTGATACGGTTTTTCACGCGCACACGAAAGTAATATCCACACTCGTAGCAGACATACTTATTCTTTACAACACGCTTCTTATCAAGTTCTTTTTTACAAATCTTACATGTAACCGTCTCAACCGGTTCCGGAGCCGGCTGATTGTTTTCCGGCTGCTCCTGTGCAACCTCTTTCACCTCGCTGTTTTCCGGCTCCTCATCTTTTTTCAATGTAATATATTTCTTAAACAACATAATCGTTCCTCTTTTCACTACCCTATCGCAAACGTCAGCTCCGCTGAGCAGGCCAACTTCCCATTTACACGGGCAGTTGCCTTTCCGACACCGATTGGCCCTTTTACTTTGATAATTTCAGTCTCCAGCGTCAGTGTATCGCCTGGAAGAACCTTCTGCTTGAATTTTGCCTGATTGATTCCTGCAAAATACGCAGTCTTCCCTTTCCACTCCGGCTGCGAAAGAATTGCAACAGCTCCGGTCTGCGCCAATGCCTCAACAATGAGAACTCCCGGCATAACCGGATTTCCCGGAAAATGTCCTGCGAAATATGGCTCGTTGAAGGTCACATTTTTCTTTGCGACTGCCCTCACGCCCGGCTCTAACTCCTCGACTGTGTCAATAAGCAGGAACGGTTGACGATGTGGCAGAATCTCCATAATCTCCTGTGTTGTCATGCGACGCCTCCTTAGTCAGTGTACTTGCGGATCAGGATACTTGCATTATGTCCGCCAAAGCCAAGAGAATTGGACAGTGCATATGGCACTTTCTCGTTATAATCCTGCTGACAGTAATTAAGATCCATCTCGTCATCCGGAGTCTCATACCCAACGGTCTTGTGGATATAGCCCTCCTCGATTTCCTTCACGCAGGTAATAAACTCAACTGCGCCTGCTGCACCGAGAAGATGACCGATCATAGACTTGGTGGAGTTAATCTTTAACTCTTTTGCATGTTCACCGAATGCAAGCTTAATTGCACGTGTCTCAAAGAGATCGTTATGATGAGTTGCAGTTCCATGTGCATTGATATAGGTAATATCAGACGGCTGAACTCCTGCATCGCTCATTGCATTTGTCATTGCACGTGCTGCACCGGCTCCATCCTCGAGCGGGGATGTAATGTGGTATGCATCTGCGGAACATCCGTATCCGACTACCTCTGCGTATATTTTTGCACCTCTCGCCTTAGCATGCTCTAATTCTTCAAGGACAACGATGCCGGAGCCCTCGCCTAATACGAAGCCGCTGCGGTTCTTGTCGAATGGAAGAGAGCATTTCTTTGGATCATTTACGGTAGACAGAGCTGTAAGAGCTGTAAACCCTGCGATTGCTGTCGGGCAGACACTTGCCTCTGCGCCTCCTGCCAGCATCACATCAGCCTCTCCGTACTGAATGCTGCGGAATGCATCTCCGATGTTGTTTGTCCCGGTTGCACATGCTGTTACATCATTCGTACTCTTTCCCTGCAGTCCGAACTGAATGGACACGTTACCTGCTGCCATATTAGAAATCATCAATGGCACAAAGATTGGATTCACTCTGCCTGGTCCTTTTTCTACAATCTTGGTGTACTCACGCTCGATTGCCTGCAGACTTCCCACACCCGACCCAATTGCGGTTCCTACGCGGAACGGATCTTCCTTTGTCATATCAAGTCCTGCATCTGTGATTGCCTCTTTTGCAGCGGCCACCGCATACTGGGAAAACAGTTCCATTCTCTTGGCAGCCTTGAAATCCATGTATTCCTTTCCTACAAAGTCCTTTACCTCTGCGGCCATATGAACCTTATAGTCAGTTGTATCAAAACGGCTGATCTCGCCGAATCCAGTCTTGCCTTCCTTGACGCTGTTCCAAAATTCATCCACACTCAAACCGGTTGGAGTGATTGCGCCCATTCCTGTTACGACAACTCTTCTACTCATGTCTTACCTTTTTCCTTTCTACTATTCGAGTCAGCTTTTTATTATATTGCCATTCCACCGTCCACAGAAAGTACCTGTCCGGTAATGTAATCCGCTGCAGACGATGCCAGGAAGACAACTGCCTTAGCGATATCCTGTGTATGTCCTACTCTGCCCAGTGGAATCTGTCCCAGCAGGTCCTCCTTCACGCTGTCAGACAGCACGTCTGTCATCTCCGTCTCAACAAATCCCGGAGCCACCGCATTGACGTTAATGCCTCTGCTTGCCAGTTCCCTGGCAACAGCCTTGGTCAGTCCAATGACGCCTGCCTTACTTGCGGAGTAATTGGCCTGTCCTGCATTTCCTAAGATTCCGGATACGGATGAAATATTTACAATCTTTCCTGCACGCTGCTTTAAGAAATAGCGTGACATGTGACGAATTGTGTTGAAGGTTCCCTTGAGGTTCGTGTTAAGCACTGCATCGAAATCCTCTTCCTTCATGCGCATCAGCAACTCGTCTCTGGTAATTCCTGCATTATTGACAAGAATATCAATATGTGCATAGGTCTTGATCAGATCATCAATCATTGCCTTGCAGGCATCGAAGTCTGAAACATTACACTGGTAGGAAACAGCATCTCCGCCCGCTTCCTTAATCTGTGCAACGGTCTGCTCTGCTGCTTCCTTTGAACCATTGTAATTGACAATAACAAACGCGCCGTTTGCTGCCAGTTCAAGGGCAATTGCCTTTCCAATGCCTCTTCCTGCTCCAGTTACAAGTGCATTTTTACCGGTTAACATATTTGTCAAAATCCTCCATCTTGTCAATATTGTAGGTTGTCACATCACGATTAATCTTGCGCATAAATCCGGAAAGACTGCGCCCCGGTCCAATCTCTACGAACTCGTCCGCACCATCTGCAATCAGACGCTCAATGGTCTGCTGCCAACGAACCGAAGAGGAAACCTGACGAATCAGAAAATCCTTTACTTCTGCTGGATCCTTTACGTAATCAGCCGTAACATTGGTCAGATATGGCACCTCAATTGGATGAATCTCTACATCCTTAAGTGCCTCACCAAGTTGCTCTCCTGCTCTAATCAAAAGTTGAGAGTGGAATGGTCCGCTCACCTTAAGTGGAACCACACGCTTAGCACCTGCCTCCTGGCACTTTGTGCCTGCTGTCTCCACTGCTTCCTGCGCACCGGTAATGACAATCTGTCCCGGGCAGTTATAGTTGGCAATCGATACAACGGAACCGTCCTTTGCTACTTCATCACAAATAGTTGCAATGACATCTGCATCGAGTCCGAGAATTGCTGACATTGCACCGCCGGTCGGATAAGCTTCCTGCATGTAGATTCCACGTTTCCGCACAACTGCAAAAGCATCCTTCATGGTCATTGCGGAGGATGCAATCAGTGCACCATACTCTCCCAGACTTAAACCTGCTGTCACATCGCAGTCAATTCCCTGTGCCTTCAATGCTGCGTAGATAGCAGCTTCTGTTGTCAGCATACAGATCTGTGTGTACTCTGTAATGTTTAACTTATCATTCTCTTCAAAGCAAAGAGCTGCAACATCAAGTCCTGTAACCTCTGTTGCCAGATCGTAAACTGCCTTTGCCTCCGGCATGGTGTCATAAAATTCCTTACCCATACCGATATACTGGGATCCCTGTCCCGGGAACATAAATACTCTCTTCATCGTCTCTCCTCAATTCTGAATCGTCACTTCAAAAGTTTGCTCGCATCGGTCATGATCTCCTGGATGATTTCAGCGCAGGTCTCTTCTTTTGTGACAAGTCCTGCAGACTGTCCTGCCATAACACTTCCATACATGACATCCCCCTCTACCACCGCCTTGCGCAGTGCACCTAAGGTAAGCTGCTCAAGTTCTTCGAAGGTTGCGCCTTCTTTTTCTTTCTTCAGATACTCACGTGTCATCTTGTTGCGCAGCACACGGATCGGATGTCCTGTAGACATTCCTGTCACCTCAGAATCAATATCCTTTGCCTTAATGACTTTCTGCTTGTAATTCTCATGTACGGTGGATTCCTTTGCCACCACAAAACGTGTCCCCATCTGAACCGCCTCTGCGCCAAGCATCATAGCTGCTGCAAAGCCTCTTCCGTCCGCAATACCGCCTGCGGCGATAACCGGGATGGAAACCGCGTCAGCAACCTGTGGTACCAGTGTCATGGTGGTCTGTGCACCAATATGTCCGCCGGACTCGGTTCCCTCAGCAACAACCGCATCCGCACCACCGCGCTCCATCAGCTTCGCCAGTGCCACACTTGCGACAACCGGAATCACCTTGATTCCAGCCGCTTTCCACATCTCCATGTATTTCGCCGGATTGCCGGCTCCGGTGGTAACCACCTTTACCTTTTCTTCTGCGATCACTTTCGCAATCTCATCCGCCTCCGGATTCATCAGCATCAGATTCACTCCGAACGGCTTGTCCGTCTCCTTCTTGGCTGCCTGAATCTGCTCGCGCACCCATGATGCCGGTGCACCACCAGCCCCGATAATGCCAAGACCGCCAGCGTTGGATACTGCGCTGGCGAGCTCATGTGTTGCTACCCAGGCCATACCGCCCTGGATAACCGGGTATGTAATTCCAAGAAGTTCTGTCACTCTTGTCTTCATGATTATTCCTCTACACCCTTGTTCTTCAGGTAATCAATAACATCCTGTACTGTTAAGATCTTCTCAAGATCCTCAGAAGGAATCTCTACACCATACTCCTCCTCTAATGCCATAACCAGTTCGAACAGGTCTAAGGAATCTGCCTCTAAATCCTCTTTGAACTTTGCCTCTGGTGTAACTGCATCTGCATCTACGTTTAACTGGTCTACAATGATTTCTTTAATCTTCTCTAACATGGTTGAATCTCCTTTTTCATAATATTCATTTGTTTCCAAATAATTTGATAATCAAACTATTTGCTATTCAAAGTATATTTCCAAATACTTTGATTGTCAAGATAAATTTAAAAAGCTGCCCCGAAGGGCAGCTAAAAATCATATTTTATTCAAGTACTAACCGCATACATCCGTACATTCCGGCATCATTGCCAAGTGAAGCAAGCTCGAATCTAGTATTGCGACAAGCATGGAAAGAGGTCTCCATATAGTGTTTCTGAATTGTATCGATCAGAATCTGTCCCGCTTTTGAAACACCTCCTCCGATCACGATCACCTCCGGATTGACAACGCACGCCATATTAGAAAGGGCCGAACCTAAAATTTCTCCAAGCTCATCCACCAGATGCAGGGCTATTTCATCCCCAGCCTTTGCCTCATCAAAGATATCTTTTGCTGTCAGTTCCGCGAAATTGCGAAGGCTTGTCTCCTCAGCGGTCTTAGCCAGCTTGCGCTTCGCCATTCGAACAATACCTGTCGCAGAGGTATACTGTTCAAGACATCCATATTGTCCGCAATTACACGGCTCAATTTCATCGTTGTTCACCGTAATATGTCCAATCTCACCGCCGGCACCATTATATCCCGCAACAACATGTCCATCTACAATGATTCCACCGCCAACACCAGTTCCAAGTGTTACCATGATTACATCACTGCAGCCCATCGCTCCGCCTTTCCACATCTCACCGAGCGCTGCCACATTTGCATCATTTCCGACCTTTACTTTCAAGCCTGTCATGCTGCCAAGTTCCTCAGATACATTGACCACGCCCCAGCCAAGATTCACACATCCGTTAACGACACCGTCGCTGCGCACGGGACCCGGAACTCCAATTCCAACTCCCTCTACTTCACTTTTACTGATTCCTTCCTGTGCGAGCTTATTGTCGATTGCCTGCGCAATATCCGGCAGGACGCACTTCCCATTGTCGCTCGTATCCGTCTTAATCTCCCACTTATCGATCAACTTTCCATCGGTTTCAAAAAAGCCCATCTTAACTGTGGTTCCTCCAACATCAACTCCAAAGCCGTACTTATTCACCTAACACTCCTCCTCGTCCAGACGATTATTATATATTGGTATTTTAACATATTCAAACCTGTCATCCAACCTAATTTTTCATTTTCTATGGATATATTTGTCAGGTATTGCCGGCATCATTCGCAACATCCGCCCCTCCGTCTGCGGGTTCTCCATCCCCATTATTCTGGTCTGCTCCATTGTCTCCCGGATTTGTATCCTGATCGGCGTTCGGATCATCGGTATCTACAGGATTATCATCCGGATTCTCCCCATTTGAATTGTCATCCGGATTCTGGTTTGGATCATTTGCCGGATCTGTCGGTGTATCGCCGTTATCATCCGGTTCTTCTTCCTGCTCCTGATTTTCCTCACGCTTTTTGTCATGTTCTTCCTGTTCCTGCTTCTGCTGCTCCACAAAATCGTCCGACATCTTTGCATACGGCAGAAAATCCATTGGCTCCAAATCCTTGTGAATTGCCGACATATACGTCTTCCAGATCTGTCCCGGATAGGTGCTTCCACTTAGATTACTGATAGATTTCGGATAATCACAACCAACCCAGACGCTTGTCGTATAGTATCTCGTATAACCCACAAACCATCCATCCTTGTGATCATTCGTTGTTCCCGTCTTGCCCGCACACGGCATATTAGAAAGCCTCAGCGAACGTCCGGTTCCACTTTCCATAACTGTTGTAAGCACATCCGTCATCGTCCGGGCCGCATCTGTCTTATAAATGGAAACCTCTGTCATCTCTGATGCATAAACAATATTTTCATCCGAATCGACAATGGATTTGACGCAGGTCGGCTGACGATACATTCCATCATTCTCAAGCGTCGCAAATGCAGACGCCATCTCCAGAGCCGATACTCCCTTCGTAAACCCTCCAAGAGATGTTGCCGGAGTATAATCTTCCTCTACAATACTGCTGAAATTCATGTTTTTCAAATATCGCAGTCCTACATCCGGTGTCAGATCTTCATATAGCTGCCATGCCACTGTATTGAGGGAATGTGCCACTGCATAGCGCACCGTAACCTTACCTGCATACGAACCGCTGGCATTGGATGGTCCTCCCTCGAATTTATGATCATCCACAATCGTATCCGGATCATACCCTCTCTCAAATTGTGGTGTATAAACAATCAGCGGCTTAATGGAACTTCCCGGCTGCCGGTGACTCTGATATGCACGATTCAATGTATAAGAAGTAAAATCCTGATCGCGCCCGCCTACAATTGCCACCACATATCCGTTGCTGTTGTCAATACATACTGCTGATCCCTGCATCTGATAGGTGCCATCGTCATCCTTTTTCTTAAATCCCGCGAGAGTATCATCCACCGCACTCTGCAGTTCCTTCTGTTTTTCCATATCAATGGTCGTATAAATCTTATATCCACCGGAAAACAGCTTCTTCTGACACGCGCTGTACAATTCATCGTACTCTTCGTCATACGCTTTTTTCTCCTCATCGGCGTAAAAATAATTCTGGAAGACAAAACCTTCCTTCTCCATTAAAGCACGGGTTGCACAGTAATAGGTGTATGTATCCACATAATTGTTGATTATTTCTGTATTCTCCTGTTGTGGACGATTCAAAGTAATTTCTTCTTTGACCGCCTCATAATACTGCTCCTGCGTAATCTTCCCGTCATCCAGCATATTTTGCAGAATCCTGTCCCGGCGTTCTATTGTATGTTCCGGGCTCGTTACCGGATCATAGTAGGACGGACTGTTTGGAATTGCGCACAAAAAAGCCACCTGTGACAAATCCAAATCACTCGGTTCACAATTAAAATATCCATGACAAGCGGCCTCTACACCATAATATCCATTTGCAAAATAGACATTGTTTAAGTAAAATTCCAGTATCTTTTCTTTGCTATAGCGTTTCTCCAGCTCGATTGCCAGAAACATCTGCTTGACCTTGTACTGCCATGTCTTGCCGGGTTCCATATACATCAGCTTGGCAAGCTGCATGGTGATGGTACTTCCTCCCTGCGTGATGCGTCCATTCTGGATTCGTGCCTTCACCGCACGCACAACGGCCTTGAAATCCACACCATTGTGGCTATAGAATTTCTTATCCTCAATACTGATAAATGCGGTCACAAATTCATTGGGAATATCTTCATACTTGACATATTGGGCATCCTTTACCCCCTTGCGCTCTGAAATGAGATTCCCATTGGTATCATAAACAGAACATGTCTGCGACGGAATAAACAATGTCTCATCCGATGCGGCCACCTCCTGTACCGCCTCACGCTTCAACTGCTGTACCTCATCCGCATATCCGCCAAAATAGTAATATCCAAAACACGCCAGCACCACCAGCATTAAACAGATCTGCAGCTTTATCATAAACCAGAAAAAGCGGTGTTGCTTTTTTTTCTTCTTTCTCTTCTCTGCCATATACTCTCCTTTATCCAATCCACCCGGGGGCATATATCATGTATTTTATCTCTTTTATGGTGTATATGCAAATTATCTTTTTCTTAACTTATATGTATATATGTAACAAGACCCCGGAAAATTCCGGGGTCTTGTCTCAGTCTGTAGAGAAATTCTTTATTTATTCCTGCTGTTCATCTTTTTTCTTTCTGTTCTGAAGAAACATTGCAATTGCAGACATTGCTGCCACCACAAATCCAAACACCAAAATAAAAATATCCAATGTACATTGCTGGAAAAAGCACAGTATAATAAGAGCTACCACAAATACGGCAAGTACTATATAATCTAAAGCTTTCATTTTTCTCCCTTCTGAACTATGCATTCTGCTCCTCAGTTTCTTCATCCGCGTTTTCTGTTTCTTTTATGCCAACTATATAGTACAAAAGTCACACAGTGGTCACACGAAAATATTTTGTTACCTTATTTGGATAAGAAAAAAACTCATTCCGCCTTTTTCAAATGAGCAAAATGAGTCTTTTTTTATTGTTCCATATTTTTCCCCAGGAAGTTTGCCGCCGACATTGCCAGAATTTTCAAAACATCAAGCTTATCACTTTGTCCGGTCTTTTCCAGCATAATCACAGCCCCCTGACAATCCCCGTTACAAATAATGCTTGAAACGACCGACCCTTTGTAATCACTCTTCCAGTTTTTTGTGACGATTGGCAACTCCTGATCTACATCTGAAACTACAAAGGTTCCCCTTCTTTCAATCAGTGCCTCAACTTCGCTGCTTAAATGTTCACCCTCAACCTCCTTACGACCGCTGCCTGCCGCAGCAATAACATAATCACGATCAGTGATGCAGACGAGAGCCTCGACAACCTGTGCAAGAGACTGTGCATAGCACGTAGCAAATTCTCCAAGTTCTCCCACAGGAGAATATTTTTTCAGCACAATTTCTCCCTCTCGGTTGGTAAAAATTTCAAGCGGATCTCCCTCACGGATTCGCAGTGTCCGGCGAATCTCTTTAGGCACAACGATTCTTCCAAGGTCATCTATTCTACGCACAATTCCTGTCGCTTTCAAATTCGTTTCCTCCATTTATACTTACTGTATATCTATTATTTGTAAATGGTGGAAATCTATACAGGAAATTATTTCACACGTTCAACCTTAATTACATTGGTATTACCAACCTGTCCATTGATCAGCCCGCCGGTCAGTACAACCGTATCATCTTTCTTCAGCTTGAATATACTCTTCGCCTGGTTCATCGCATGATAGAACATCACTTCCATTGAACTGAATTCTTCACACATCACCGGTGTCACTCCCCAGCTCAAGTTCAGTTTGCGCCACACCTTTTCAGATGTTGTCATACCTATGATATCTACCGGACAGCGAAAACGACTTACCATCCGTGCTGTTGTCCCACTCAGGGTGCTTACCACAATACATTTTGCCTGCACATCCACCGCCATTGCACAAGTCGAGTGGGAAATTGCGTCCAAAATACTGGTAATTTCAAAATCCGAAGTCTGAAACCGCTTCGTATACTTAATCTGTGACTCCGTATATTCCGCAATCTCCGCCATATTGCGAACAGCGTCAACCGGATATTTTCCTGCTGCTGATTCTCCGGAAAGCATGATTGCAGAAGATCCGTCATATACAGCATTCGCCACATCCGACAATTCCGCTCTTGTCGGACGTGGATTATGAATCATGGATTCCAGCATCTCTGTTGCCGTGATTACCCGGGTCCCAAGCAAACGACACTTATTTATCAGATATTTCTGAATTGCCGGCACCTCCATACCCGGAATCTCCACACCCAAATCTCCGCGAGCAATCATAATTCCGTTGGCAATCTGACAAATTTCCTCCACATGTTCCACACCGGATCTGTTCTCAATTTTGGCAATAATATCAATATCCTGTCCGCCATTTTCATCCAGGAAATTCCGGATATCTTCCACATCCTGTCTGGTCGAAACAAATGACGCCGCAACAAAGTCCACATCATTCTTAATTCCGAAAAGCAGATCCTGCTTATCCTGTTCACTCAGATATGCATGGGTCATGACCTTGTTTGGGAAATTCATGCTTTTACGGTCAGAAAGCTCTCCACCTGCAATTACTTTACAGATGGCATTCGGTGCTTTCAGCTTCTCAACCTCCAAGATAATCAGTCCGTTGTTGACCAGTACACGATCTCCGATTTTCAATTCTTCAATCAGATTCTTGTAATTAACCGAAACGTGTTCCTGATTGCCCACGACTTCATCCGTTGTCAGCGTAAAGGTATCTCCCTCTTTCAGTGTAATCTTGCCATTCTCAAAAGTCTTAATTCGATACTCCGGTCCCTTGGTGTCCAGCATAATTGCGATTGGAAGGTTTAATTTTTTTCTAACTTTTTTTATTGTATCAATCTTCTTCTGATGTTCTTCATGGGTTCCATGCGAGAAATTCAAACGTGCCACATCCATACCCGCCTGACACATCCGGGTCATAACCTCTTCTTTCTCGCTCGCCGGTCCTATTGTACAGATAATTTTTGTTTTTCTCATATCCTTCTCTCCTTTGCTGCTGCTTCCCCATGCAGCACTCTTTTATCCTCTATTTTAACCAATTTATTCTACATCTATGTTTTCATCCATTCAAGAGACACCCGGCATTTTTTTCATCCTATCGACAAACTTTTTACATTTTCTACATATAACAAAAGGTGTTCAGATTCCCTCTTCCACGGAAACCTGAACACCTTTTTATTCTCTATTATTCCCTAGGCCCCTGCAATTGCATCTGCCAGCGCTTCCATCGCCGGCAAATCGGTATCCTTCATGGTGGACTTGATTGTAACCATCGGATCAACAATCGTAACATTCTTCATTGTCTCGAGAATACCTTTCATTGTCCTGCCTGCGGTCGGTCCCCAGGAACCATTCTCGATAATTCCAACCGTACGGTTCTGATAAGCCTTAGACTGCAGATGATGTAAGAAATCCTGCATACATGGGAATACCCCACCATCATAACTTGCCCCCGCCAAAACCATTCTGTCATAGCGGAATGCATCCTCAATCACCTCTGCCATATCTTCACGGGCAAGATCGCTGACAACGACCTTTTCCACACCTCTCTGCCGGAGCATTTCTGCGAAACGCTCTGCTGCCTTTCCGGTATTTCCATGAATGGATGCAAACGCAACCAGCACGCCCTTGTTTTCCGGCTTGTAGCTGCTCCATGTATCGTACATTCCAATGTAATATCCCAGATTCTCTTTTAGGATTGGTCCATGCAGCGGACATATCATCTGGATATCCAGACCTGCTGCCTTTTTCAGAAGTGCCTGCACCGGAGCTCCATATTTACCGACAATATTAAAATAATATCTTCTTGCCTCGCATGCCCATCCTTCCGGATCATCATAATCGAGCGCTCCGAATTTTCCAAAACCATCTGCTGAGAAAAGGATTTTCTCACTGCTCTCATATGTTACCATAACCTCCGGCCAATGAACCATCGGAGCCATAACAAAGTTCAACATATGAGAACCGAGGGATAACGTGTCGCCCTCTGCGACCGTCATCGTGCGCCCCTCCAGATCAATATCAAAAAACTGCGGGAGCATGGCAAAAGTTTTTGCATTGCCCACAAGTGTCACGTCCGGGAACAACTCTACCAGTCTTCCAATGCTTCCTGCGTGGTCCGGCTCAAGGTGCTGAATTACCAGATAATCTACTTTACGACCACCCAAAGCCTCCATCAGATTGCTCTCCCACTCTTTCATGCCTCTCGCATCAACGGTATCCATCAACGCAACCTTCTCATCCATAATCAGATACGAATTATAAGACACGCCTTCCGGAACCACATACTGGCTCTCGAACAGATCGATCGTCTTATCGTCCACACCAATGTACTTTACTGCCTCTGAAATCTCAATCTTCATTTTATTTATCTCCTCTCTTTGTATGATACGCTTTAATTACTCCATCCGATCCAGCTGGTCGTTCTCCTGTTCCCTCTGCAGATCCTCCGGGCTCATATATCTCCGGAAAATCCGTTCCAAAATACAGTCAAACAACAGAAACATCGTTGCCGGCATCAGGAAAATAAGAATCGGAATCAGCCATGTCAAAAATAGTCCCAGCAATGCAAGAACAATCAAAAGCAAAGACCACGGCAAATGCCGGATTTCAAGCAGACCTGCATTCTTAAGGGATTCCTTCACGGTATTTTCAAATCTGGCCACATATGGAAATAGATAGCACGCCCAACCGATGACCAGAGCAAGCATTACAAGGAAGAAGTAAAAGAATGCGCCCCATGAGTTTCCTGTCATCAAAACCTGGCGGGTAATAAAAGCATCTGCCGCCAATACTGCCTCGATTACTAACAAAACAAGCCAGGAAAGTGTTGCCTGCTTAAAATTATTTTTAAATGCTAAAAAGAAATTGCGTGTGGTATAGCCGCGGCTTCCGCGGATTGATTTATGTACGGTATAAAAGAGTGCCGAAGTGGACGCCCCGATCGTAAAAACCGGAAGGCAGCAAATTCCCCACAGAATGCTCAGCCACACACAATCCACTAGTTTTCCCAGTGCCGAAATAAATTTGTTATCCCAACTAAATTTCATTTGTTTCCTCCAATCTGTCCAAAATTTCCTGACAGATTTCTTCTCTCGTCTTTTTGTCTGTCGAGACTATAAAATCGGCTGCCTCCTCATAAAGCCTGCGCCGCTTCTCCATCAGCTGTGCAATATATTCCACATTCATGTGTCCATTTAGAATCGGTCGGTCATTGCTGTTCTTCACACGCTCATACACCGTCTCTGGTGTTGCCGAAAGAAAAACAATCCGTCCGCTCTGTTTCATATATTCTGTATTCTGTGGCCGGACCACCACACCTCCACCACAGGAAATGACGGAAGCCTCCTGCTTTCCCAGATCCTGGATCAGCTTGCTCTCAATATCTCGGAAATGTTCTTCCCCATACTGAGCAAAAATATCATTAATAGACATTCCCTGCTCCTGCACAATACGCTCATCCATTTCTACCAGCGGACATCCCAGTTCCCGGACTAGTGTACGGGCAATCGTACTCTTGCCGGCCCCCATAAATCCAATCAGGAAAATATTATAATCGATCATGAGAAAAATTTCTCCTTTACTTCATCTACCGGCATATCCATGCCTGTGTACAGCTTAAATGCAGCGACACCCTGCCACAGCAGCATTCCTTTGCCTCCAATGCAGACACATCCCGCTTCCTTTGCTTCACGGAGCAGTCTTGTCTCCTCCGGATTATATACTGCATCACAAACGACCAGCCCCGGACGAAATGCCGCAGGATCCTTAACAACACTCTGATCATCCATTGGTTTCATTCCAACGATCGTCGCATTGGCAAAGATATCGCTGGATGCAATCTCCTCCGTCATACGTGCAGTATCCGCAATGTCATAAACATTCACAATAATTCCCGGCACTGCTGCCCGAATCTTTTCTGCCGTAGACAGTGTTCTCTCAAAAAAAGCGTCCTTGATATTAAAAATTGTAATCTCCCGTGCCCCGTCTAATGCACACTGTACCTGAATCGCAGTGGCTGCTCCTCCACCGCCGGCAACTGTGATTTTCTTTCCCCGGATATCAATCCCATGGTCCTTAAGGTTATTGACAAATCCTTCTCCATCTGTAATATATCCGGTCAACTTTCCATCATCATTGACAATCGTATTCACCGCACCGATGATCTGTGCTGCCGGTGAGAGTTCATCCATATACTTTGCCGCCTCTGTTTTATCGGGCATTGTCACGTTACAGCCTCTCATTTTAAAAAGCTTCATGGCATCCAGAGCATCCTTTACCTGATCCTCCTTGATGTCAAATGCTACATATGCATAATCCAGTCCCAGTCTCGCAAAGCTGTAATTGTACATTGCCGGAGATCCGGAATGTCCCACCGGTGATCCAATCAAAGCCAGAAGACCTGTGTGTCCTGAAATTCTCTCTTCCACGTTCCCGTACTCCTTTCTGTGTTTTGCTGCTTATTTACTTTCCAATATTGTTTCATGATACCACAAAACCTATAACAGATACAATAGTTCAAGCGGGGTTTGAATCAGGGTTTTCGCACCATTGGCCTTCAAAAATGAAACACTCCTGAACCCCCACGTTACAGAAATGCATGGAAGCCCCACATTCCTGGCTGTCTGAACATCCACCTCCGAATCGCCCACATAAACCGCATTTTCCCGGTCTGCCTCCAATTCCCTGAGAGCTTTGTCAACCATATCCGGTGCCGGCTTTCTGGCAATTCCTTCCATCTCGCCGATGGCCGTTATGATATATCCGTCAAAGAATCGTTCGCTCAATTCTTTGACCGCCGAATCAATCTTATTGGAAACAATTGCAGTCTTCACACCACGCGCCTTTAACTCCTGCAGCAGAAGCATCACATCCGGATACGGTTTCGTGTGATCCAGACAATGTTTTCCATAATATTCCTTAAACGCGGCAAACGTCTCTTCGAACCGTGGATTTTTCTCCCCATCCGGAACTGCCCTTATCATGAGCTTACGCACACCATTTCCAACATACTTTCTTACCTGCTCCAGGGTACAAACCGGCATATTCTGGGAAGCCAGCGCTACATTGACCGCGTCCTTTAAATCTTCAAGGGTGTACAAGAGTGTTCCATCCAAATCAAAAATTACCGCCTTATGATTCTCCGGTTCCTGCGCATTACGGTATGTCTTTTCAAACAGTTCCTTTTTCATAATATAAACACTGTTCATCTGGTCAGAACTGTCCACCAGATAATCGCCTGCACGACCAAGCGTATACTGCTGGTTTGCATCATCCTCCCGAAAAAGCTTGACCTTGCGGTCCAGCTTCCGCGCGTAAATAATCTTCTTTCCTCTTGGCACACACACTTTCGCCGAATCCATCAGTGATATGACCGTACCGGTCTCCCGGATGTTGATTGTCGGTGCATACTCTGCCCCCTGCAGATAAAAATCCCATTCTTTGTATGAACGATATTGACGGGCAAACTCTTCTTCCTTGCGAAAATACACTTCCCCCTTAGGTCCAATTGCGAGAATAATGTCCGGCTGTACTATCGTATCCACATCTCCCTGCATCGTACGAACCGTTATTTCCGTTCCCACAGGAACAAGGTCTGCCGGTCTTACAAATCCCCACGGAATGGATCTGCGGCAGAAGGCCTGTGCATTGTCCGCATTTAACTGGCATTCTCCCGAATAAAGGATGTCCGTATTCCTCATGTACTCACGAAGGCGCTGCTCCAACACCAGTTTAATTCCAGAAAGCGTCGGTGTCTCCCGGTCTCCCTCAGCATCAATCTGTATACGCGGTACCAGCTGATGTTCCTTGCAAAACGTCAGATACTCATCCATCAACAGATCCATCTGGATAAATCCACCGGCCTTGACCAGATGACCACCTCCTGAACCGATTCCTTTACACAGTTCAGCGGCAAGCTCACTTGCCTTTACTTCCTTAACACAACTGCGCACAGAAATTTTTACACCGTCCCTCTGGACATTAAAAACCACGCAGATATCCACAGCGTCCACTTCAAGCACAAGATCGCTGATGATACCAAGAATATTCGGATCACAGGGTGCTGCTTTTACAATTGCAGCACGATATTCATCCAGATAATCGCTTCGCAAAAGCGCAGTAGCTGTAACCTCAAGATCTTCCAGAGATAAATTTGCATTCCGGTATTTTGTCATCAGAATCTTGTCAAATCTTGCCTCATCCCGCAAATCCTTATCCAGCGGATGTGCAATCTCCGCAAATCCTCCGGTATCTGTATACAAACCATAATACAATGCCGTCGAAAGCTTGCGGTCGTTCCTGACATCAAAATCTTCCTCCTTGAGCATACTCCAAATCAGGGTTGCACATGCCCCCAGATTTTCTTTCACTTCCGATAGCTCCGGAAGTTCTGTGCTGACACGATGATGATCAATCACCGCCACCTTCTCCGCCGGGAATATGGTAGCATTGCCGCCTCCATACTGACAGTCTACCATCACCAGCAATTCCGGCGATTCCAGATGCTCCACATGTGCAATCGGAATCTCCAGATCCTGAATCATCATCACCAGGTTTGTCTTACGAATATGGTTTCGCCCTCCATAAATGAGTGAAACCTCTTTCCCGTACTCTTTAAGATACAGATATACAGCGAACCCACAAGCGATTGCATCTGCATCCGGGTTGTCATGACACTGTATAACTATCTTGTTGTAGTTCAATAAATCTCTTAATCTCACGATGTTTTCCTCTTCTTAATCTGTATCTAGGTGATATGGAAAAAACACATCACTTCGTCCCCTTTTATCAAACATGGCATTGTACTGCAATATATGATAACGCTTAATCCACTCGGCCTCCTCCCCAGAAGCCTCATCAATATGCAGATACGTTCCCTGCGCTTTGGAATAATACCCTCTGGAATTGATCGCAGGAACCACTTTCATCATATCTGCCAGAAACTGGTTATATGCCGGCAGTTCCATTCCCGCCCGCTCAAGAGTGAGCGTAGAAAGAAAATTGAGGCTCGTTATCTCCACCTTTTCTTCCGGTGTATCATAATTGGTCCAGATAAAAAACGGAACCGTATAAAGAGCTTCCAGTTCCTCCTCCGATAGACCCGACAATCCTTTTCCGTTTAAAATAGGATAAAAATTGCTGTTCAGACTCGGCTGATGATCTCCGAAAAAAACGATTTCCACCGGCTCCTCGACTTGCGAAAAATAATCGATCAGATTCTTTACTGCCTCATCACTCTCATGAATCAAGGAGAAATACTGGTTTGCATCCGTATAAGAACGTCCTACCTTATAATATTTTTCCGGGAAATTGTCATAAGTATCCGTATATCCACCATGATTTTGCATTGTGATTCCCATAATATACAGTCTCTCATTTATTCCCCGATTCTCATAGCGATTGATAATCTTATCATACAATTCCTGATCTGTAATGTAGTCACGAATTACGTTTTCCTGATCAAAATCTTCTATAAAATGCATCTCATCGTAGCCCAGATTCGGATAAACCTGATTACGGCTCCACCCGGTTTCATAATACGGATGCATTGCCACGCAGGTATAGCCCCGCTCTTTGAGATTGGAAACAATCGATGTCGGTGTATCGCTGATATACTGCTGATAAACTACGGATCCGGCTGGCAGAAACGCCATCGAATTACCTGTCATATATTCCCACTCGGAATTCGGCGTTTTCGCACCAAAAACAGAGGAGAGTGCATATCCCTTTGTTGTATTTTCCTTCAGCGAATCAATAAACGGTGTCAGCGGCAGATTCGTCTGCATATCCCCAATCACACTCAGATCTGCAAAAGATTCATTCATGATTACAATGATGGTCGGCTCTTTGCCGTCCACTCCTGCCTCATCCTCTACTCTGGCCTGGTATTCCTGCTCTAACGCGGCAATTGCCTCCCTTGAATACCCCTCCGGAGCACGGACAATACTGTCTCTGATACCCAGCACGAAATTCAAAATATAACCATTGCGGTAGGTTCCCTTCTGCTCCCATGTCTCTGTATTGATATCCCATGCGTGAAGGATCACAACAATGCAGCAAATTGTTCCAAGCAGCGTATCTATCAGGCGCATTTGCCACTTTTTTGAAAATCGGACCTGACATTTACGGACAAATGCAATAAAAAGTGCCGCCAAAAGAATCACATACACGCACCTGTCATTCAGGCGAAGCTGATAATTTCCAGCTACACTTAACCCCGTCCCGATGGAACGAATATCCGAAAAAGAAAATTCATTTCCGCGGAAAAGATAAACAAAGTAATTGACAAATCCAAAAGACAACAGAACAAGATGCGATATGATACAGCTTAATCCACTGTTGCTGGTAAATAGCTGGACAACGAAGTAAACAACCATACAACAAAACACATTAAGCATCCAATTGATATTGCTTAATTTTGTAAAAGATTCTGCGTCCAAAAGCATATATTGGATTGAAAATGTGGTAAGTATCGCACCCGCTGCAAATAAAATTCCTGTCCATAACCACGGATAACGTTCATCCAGATCAATCTTTAAACTTTTTATCAGGTAATATGCGAATCCGTATGCAATGAGCGCCGCAATATGATATCCAATCGTGACATACATAACAACAGCCAGTGTTACCGCAATCGCCGCTCTTATATTATTTTTCTTATCGTATTCCAACTGGATCTTAAAATTCATTTTCATTCCATAACAATACAACAAAATTCCCGGCATGTAAACCGGGAATTCCATGAATAAAATCTTAATTTTTCTTTTTAAAATTCGTATACCCTTTGATTTGATATGGATGCTCTGCCCACAGCTTATCCGCAGTTTCCTTCCATTCACGCGCGTATGCTTCACACTTTCCGCAAAGGTGTTCCACCGGCTCCGCCTCCTCGACATCGGTAGAACGGGCTCCTGTCTCATGGACAAGCCTCTGTAAAATCTCCGGGTTCTCAAGCATCGGACATGGTCGCAACATGTTATCATTGAACGGCTGATTGTCTCTGTATGCCATGAATAACGGCTGCTTCAAGCACTCCAACAGCGATTTCTCCCGGATGTTTGCACCGGAATAGTGAATGAATACACACGGCTCCACATCTCCTTTGGGATTGATATGACAGTAATTGCGTCCTCCTGCAATACATCCTCCAACATACTCCCCGTCATTTTGGAAGTCCATGACGAAGATCTCTTTTCCCCCTTCAAATCCACGCACTTCCCGAAGTCTGTGATAGATATATTCTCTCTGTTCCTTGGTTGGCATCAGCTCCGGAGAAGCCTTCATACCGACTGGCATCAGATGGAAATACCATGCGAAACGACTGCCATGTTCGATCAGAAGGTCAAAGAACTCATCACTCGTTACGGAATCCATATTTTTACGGGTATAGCATACACTGTTGCCAAAAATCAGACCGTTTTCATGAAGCAGATCCATCGCCTGAATCACCTTTTGGAACACACCCTCACCGCGCCGGAAATCATTCACATCCTCAAAGCCTTCGAGAGAAATGGACAGGGACAGATTTCCAACTCTCTTCATTTCCTCACAGAACGCCTGATCAACCAATGTGCCGTTCGTATAACAATGAAAGGCACATTCATTATGCTTCTCGCATAACCGGATAATATCGGCCTTGCGTACAAGCGGCTCTCCACCTGTCATCATGTAGAAGTAAATTCCCAATTCTTTGCCTTGCGTAACAATTCGGTCCATCTCTTCGAAGGTCAGATTTAATTTATGTCCGTACTCTGCTGCCCAGCATCCGGTACAATGCAGATTACATGCACTGGTTGGATCCATCAGTATCAGCCACGGAATATTACAATCCTCGACTTCTCTCATCTTACGAATTTTTTTGGTTCCCGCAAAAGCCGCCTGATAGCCCAGATTCAATGCCGTCATTTTTGCTACATGCGGGTCTGTTTCATCCAGAAGACGATTCACATAATGCATCCATTTCTGATCCGGATTCATAATCATCTTTCTGACACCCTCATAGGATTCCGGTGTGAAATGATCACCCATGAATTTCTGTGTCAAATTTACTATATTTAATAAGGCTTTTTGTCTGTCCTTCTTCAGGCTTTTAAGTGCCGCCTCAATGGCAACAGAAAACGCCTGCCGTTCTGCTGCATCTTTTAATCCTGCCATTTTCTGCTCCTTTCATTCTCTTTTTTACTCTATTGGGAAGTATATGGGATTTGCTGTCGAATGAAAAGATTCAATCACATAATCCTGTATATTTACAATATACATTTTGCCCCGTTTGTCTAAATGTTTTCTTAATTAATTCTTTATTATATCCAAACAGTATTTACCTTATTTTTCGGATATACTATAATTAATTCCAGAATAAAATGATGAGATGGGAGAAGTATCATGCCAGGTTTTACAACTCATTATCTTTTTGGAGTCGATGCCTACCGACATCTTGCCTCCACACAGATACGTAAGAACTTAAAACAGAATCACAGTGCATTTGCGCTTGGTCTGCAGGGCCCGGACCTTTTTTTCTACTACCTTCCCTCCTACCTGATGCACACAACCAATATTGGTGCCTTAGCGCACACCACAGATACTGGCGTCTTTTTTTCCAATCTCCTGGACAGCCGCCGCTTCTTTTTGGAGAAAAAACGTTCCCTGGCAATTGCGGATTCCTATATTACCGGTTTCATCGGACACTATACGCTGGACTGCGCCATCCATCCATATGTGTATGCCTTTACCGGCTATACTCCGGATAATCCGCCATCCAATCTGCAGTATTTCGGACAGCATGCTTATTTTGAGACTGAAATAGATACTGCACTTCTTTACCGAAAAAAACGTATCCTTCCTTCCCACTTTCATCAGAGTGCAACCATTCATCTGACACCGCTGCAGCGCAAAGTCATAATTCAGATGCTTGTGTATGCCTACCAGAACACCTACCCGGATATCGTTGCAAGCGAAGTCCTGCTCGGCGGTGCTCCACTTTGGATGAAGCTTGGCACGCGCCTTCTTCGGGATCCTTCCGGCCAGAAAAAAGTGCTGGCGCGTCTGATCGAAAAGCTGCTTCTGGGAAAAGCATTTCTCTCCCCTATGCTGGCAAGCGATTATTACCGTTTTATCGATGACCCACTGAATCTGAAACACCGTACATGGATCCATCCCTGGACCCATGAGCGCTCCACTGCCTCCTTTGACGATCTGTACCAGAAAGCCCAGCGGCATTACTGTAAACGCATTGCCGCTTATTACCATCTGCTGTATAACGGCTGTGAAGGAACAGAAAAAAAAGCTTTTTTAAAAGAGTACGGCAACCGTTCCTTCTTAAGTGGATTATAAAGCCTCTGCTTATACTATTTATATGCAGTGAATCTGCATTTTAGTCCGGAAAAAATGACTTGATCTGTTCAACAATAATCTGCATCAGGCGATTTCTTGCCTCCACACTGGCCCATGCAATATGAGGTGTGATAAGCAGTTTTTCACTGTCCTTGATTGAGCGCAGCGGATTCTGCGCCTGCATTGGCTCCACCGAGAGCACATCCAGACCTGCTGCTGCAATCTCTCCCTCATTTAAGGCATCTGCCAGATCCTGTTCGACAACAATCGGTCCTCTTCCAAGATTTAGAAAAATCGCGGTTTTTTTCATTTTTGTAAAAGCAGCCTGATTCATCAGCCCCTGTGTGTTTTCATCCAGAGGTGCATGAACCGACACAATATCCGACTGTGTCAAAAGTTCCTCAAAGCTGACTCTGTCATACCCCGGCTGTATATTTTTTCCTGATGTCGAATAATAAATAACCCGGCAGCCAAACATTTTTGCAATATCCGCCACTCTCCTTCCAATATTTCCGAGTCCGACAATTCCCCATGTCATACCCGTCAATTCATGAAACGCCTTCGCAAAATGTGTAAACGACACATCCTCCACATATTTTTCGGTTTTCACATAATCATCATAGTAGCGCAATTTTTCCAATAAATAGAAAAGCATTGCAAACGTATGCTGTGCAACACTTTCCGTAGAATACCCTGCCACATTTCTCCAGGCAATCCCGCGTTTTGCAAGATATTCCTTGTCCAGATTATTGGTGCCTGTAGCCGTCACGCAAACCAGTTTTAAATTTTTTGCTTCACCGATCGTTTTTTCGTTAATCTCTACTTTGTTTAATATGATAACATCAGCATCTTTTGTGCGCTCGCGGGCTTCCTCCGTCGTAGAAAAGCCATACTTAACAACCTCTCCAAGCTCATCAAAACCAGACAGATTAATATCGTCTCCTATCGTCTTGGCATCAAGAAACACTATCTTCATTTCATTTTCTCCTTCTTCGTCTTGATAGATTTTAAAAACAGCCCAACTCCGAAGAATTGGGCTGTTGTCTTAAACAATACTGAATGCATATATTGTCTGGGATTCATAAGCTTCACCCGCAGGGGTCAGCGGCGTTATAAAATCAGGCTCGTTGACAGCATTCGGGAAATACTGTGTCTCTAAACAGAATGCATCTCGTCCGTTATATGTCTTGCCTCCCTTACCGGTCTGGGCCGGTGCAAAGTTTGCAGAATAAAGCTGAAGACCAACACAATCTGTGTAAACATCCATCTGAATACCGCTCTTCTGACTGTATACAGTTGCCACCTTCTCTACACCGGAAGTCTTCCTGTCCAAAGCAAAGTTATGATCATAACCATTGCCATATCCCAGCTGCTCGTGCTTTTCATCCACATCCCTGCCAATTGGCTTCGGCTCGCGGAAATCAAATGGAGTTCCCTCCACTGGTGCAAGCTCCCCCGTCGGAATTGCCCGGGCATCCTGAACCGGTGTATAATGGGACGCCTGAATCTGTAATATATGTTCCATTGCTGTACCGTTACCAACACCATTCAGGTTAAAATAGGAATGGTTGGTAAAATTAAACACAGTCTTCTTATCCGCTACTGCATGATAAGAAATCGCAAGTTCATTCTTCTCCGTCACCGCAAAGGTCACCTGAATATCTGCATTGCCCGGAAATCCCTGCTGCCGGTCTGCATCCTCTATCTGGAATGTGATGCTGCTTTCGGAATGCTCTTTCACATTCCACATACGCTTGGAAACCCCATTCGGTCCACTATGCAGATTATTTCCCCGATCATTGTTATCAAGCAGATACTCTACTCCGTCAATAGTAATCTTTGCATCTGAAATCCGATTACAGTTTCTTCCAACTGTTGCTCCAAAATAGCTCATTCCATTCTGGTATTCTTCCACATTATCATATCCAAAGATTACATCCGTATCCTTACCATTTTTGTCTTTTACAAAGACAGAAACCACCGTTGCACCAAAATCTGTCACCAGTACACGCATCCCCGCATGATTAGCAATTGTATAAAGACTCGCCTCTTTCCCTTCTGCGGTCCTTCCAAATGTTCTTGTCTCCATAAACTCCTCCTATCGTGCAATCTGCTCTCATTATTATAATATTACTTCTTTTCGTTAAAGAAGTAAAGAAAAAAGCCGATATATCTATTGAGAATTTCCTCAGGAGGCAAACGATTATGGCAAAAGTATCATCCGGGCTTACTTTGTCCACAGACTATTTCATGCGCAATTTTTATTCCAACAATCGCGGTGTTATCAAACAATCCGACCGCAAGGATTATAGTAAAATCGAATTATCCTACGAGGACAGCCGTGCGCTTTCCCGGGCTGCCAAACAGCTTAGACGCAATAAGTATGAGGTTGAAAGCAAAACAGATGACAGTGATCTTGATGATACCACCCGCTCCTCGATCGAGGCTTTTATAAAAACCTACAACAATATCATGGATTCTTCCAAAACCTCTGATAATCACGATAGTAAACATTACATGCGCCAGCTGAAAACGTTAAGCAGCAAATACGCAGATGAATTTGAAGATCTGGGTATTACCCTCGAATCTGACGGAAAACTGTCAGTGAATGACGACCTGCTGAAAGCAGCTGATACTTCCAAAGCAAAAAAGCTTTTTTCAGAGGATTGCGAATTTACAAAAAAAGTCATGGTGATTGCCCGCAAACTTAACGGCGCAATTGGCAATGATATTACTTCTCAGATCAATTCAAAGGGGCTGCATATTAATATCGCCCTGTAAAAACACCCCCGCACAAAAGCTTTATTCAGAGTCGTGCGGGGTTTTCAGCAGTTCAATGATCTGATCATAATTTCCCGGCTTGTGTGGGAAATTACAGTTTGTACAAATCTTCAGACGCCTTCCATTCTTTTCTTTAAACTCCGGCGCTCCCGGACAATGTTCCATTGCATATAACGGACAATAGCAAAACAGACAATTAAACTCCGGTACCCCTCCATGACATGGAAAATACTTACATGCCCGATTTTCAAAGAAACGATAGGAATGTTCACGGGATTTTTGCTTTACAATTATTGTTGTCAAATAGTCCTTTGCTCCCTCAAGCTCCTCCAGGCTATGATATACCTGTTCATTTTCCATCCCGCAATTGGCCACACCGCATACTTCACAGTCCACAGTCCGGTGATCCGAACGAAGCGCCTCTATCAGCTCTTTGAGTTTTTTCCCGGATTTCATATAAACACGCGTTCCCTTATAGGAAAGAGTTTCTGCAATATCATAGGAGGCCGGAATGATATGTATTTCCTCCGTCCCTTCTCCAAGAGAGATACCAAGCCGCGCGGCAACTGCACAAAAGGACGGAACACCACTTACCATCCGGGCTTCAAACCCAGCCTCTTTTGCACGCGTATGCATATACAGATAGGTAGAATAGACGCTCGGATCTCCAATCGTCAAAAATCCCACATGATGTTCCTGTTTCAGTTCATTCGCAATCGCTGAATATATTTTTTCATGCGCAATCTTCAATTTTTTTTCATCCTTAATCATTGGAAACGGCATACAAAGAATTTCTTTTTCTCTCACAGCCGGATATACCTGTTCAACAATCTGATATGAATAACAGGTATCTTTTGATTCTGCCGGCAGCACAATCAGATCACAGTCCTCTATCGTCCGGACTGCTTTATAGGTGATCAGTTCTGCCTCTCCCGGTCCTACACCAATTCCATAAAGTGTTCCCTTGCTATTCTTCATCTTCTCTTCCTCACCATACATTTCTCCAGAAAATGTTGCACAAATTCAGGGTTTGACGGGTAATAAAGATGCGGATATCCCCACCAGTGATCATCTCCCCCATGAATGCACGCCCATTTTCTGCCGTTTGTCGGTTTCACAGCCATACAGCTGCTCCCGTTTTCATCACTGTCATAATAATGAAATTCATGTCCCCGAATTGGTTTTCCCGCCAAAAAATGCATCTGGCTCTCACAGAGTTCCACATAACCAAAACGAACCAGTCTTCCACTATTGCGACACCCTCCCGGAACAGTTCCCACCATAGGATACGTACTCCCGGTCTCATCCGTCAGGCGCTCATGAAGATACATAAAGCCTCCACACTCCGCAACCGACGGCATTCCTTCCTCGATTGCCACACGGATCGATTCCCGCATAGATACATTCTCAGACAGCTGTCTGGCACACAGTTCCGGATATCCTCCTCCAAGAAGCAATCCATCTACCTGTTCCGGCAGCTTAGAATCTTCAAGCGGCGAAAATGCAACCAACTCTGCGCCGGCATCCCGCAGCATGCGCAAATTATCCTCATAGTAAAAGCAGAACGCCTGATCCCGAGCCACCGCGATACGCAGGGGTTCTATTTTGTTTAAATTTTTTGCACATTCTTTATTTTGTCCTGGTTTTGCACTTTCAATCGGCAATGGCTGAAATTCCCGCAGCAACGCCCAACGCTGCGCCATGTCCAGCATCCGATCTACATCAATGGTTCTCTCCAATACATCCGCAGCTCTGGCAATCTGCTGTTGCAATCCCTTAATCTCTTGCGGCAGCTTTAACCCCAGATGACGGCTGTCCAGACAAAAATCCTTTTGCTCTGGGAAAAAGCCAAATACTACAAGTCCAAGCTCCTGTTCCACCAAAGGACCGATAATCTCATAAAAACGCTCTGTCGTACGGTTTAGAATCACCCCCATAATACGATGATCCTCATCATACTTCAGAATTCCTGCCAAAAGAGCAATCATAGTTCTTCCCATTCCATGTGCGTCCAGAACCAGAACGATCGGCAGATCCAGTGTCTGGGCAAGGTGATAAGCAGATCCTTCCTTATCGGTTCCTCCCAGACCATCGTAGAGTCCCATCGCCCCTTCTATCACAGAAAAATCATATTGCTCTGCCTCGCGGGCATACAGGTTTCGTATCTGATTGACATCGGAAAAGAAAGTATCCAGATTCCGTGAAGGAATATGGAGCACCCGTTCATGAAACATTGGATCAATATAGTCTGGTCCGCTCTTAAAGCTACGCACCCGAACCGATCGGTTTTTCAATGTAGCAAGGAGCCCACAGGTGATAGTGGTCTTGCCGCTGCCACTTCCCGAAGAGACTAACAGAATTCCTGCGTGATTCATAATATTCCCCCATTCTGCATCTAACTCTCGTCACAAAGTAATCTCATACAAAAAATCGTGACCGGATTCTCTGCCTGCATGAGATGATATGCGCCAAGTTCCCGTGCACGGCTCACCTGAAGCTGAGTTGTCTGCGTATACAAAGACCGTTCCTTAAAATTCGAAAATACATCCAAAAGCCGTGTCACCTCCGAAATCGTCTCAAGACTAACCGCAGTAACAACCACACGGGCATCTACGTTTTTCTCCCAGACGCATCGCAAAATTTCTTCCATACGTCCGCTGCTTCCTCCCACAAACACATGGGTTGGCATTTCTAAATCCTGCAATACCTCCGGTGCCGTACCCGCCACCGGTACAACATGATGCAGATGAAATTTTTCCAGGTTCCGCTTAAGAAGTGCAAGTGCTTCCGGTTTCCGTTCAATTGCATATACACGAATATCCGGTGATCGAAGTGCACATTCAACCGCAATGGAACCTGTTCCGCTCCCTACATCATAGACCACTGCATTTTCCGTCAATCCAAGCTTACAGAGACAGACCTCACGGACTTCCTCCTTTGTCATTGGCACTTTCTCCCGCAAAAAAGCATCGTCACACAACCCCGGGACGAGTGGCATTTGCTCCACTGTCGAATTCAAGATCAGACAGGTGCACAGCCCCTGATCTGGCATTTTTCCTGCCTCTTCTGCCTTCATTTGACAAATCTGTTCATCCGAATACGAAAGCGAAAAACCACAAACCAGAGTACAGTGTCCCAATCCGGCTTCGGTCAATAGCTCCCCGCATTTTTTAATATCCGCTGCGTCCGATACAAGTAAAAATGTCTTCTCATGATATGTCACTGATGTCAGAAGCTGTGACTCCCAGCCCTGTTTCCCTGTTCTTCCGTGAATGCTGAGCAGACTCGCATCGTGCCAGGATATTCCCACCTTCGCCGCCAGATAAGACACAGAGGAAATTCCCGGATAAATCTTTATCTCCCCATGGATTGCCTGCTTTAATTCTGTTTTTATTTTTTCGCATCCGCTGTAAAATCCAGTATCCCCCGAAAAAAGAACAGATGCCTTCAGAGTCCCTCCAGACGATTTTCCCTGCCTTTTTCTGAGAACCGGAACAATGTCTTCTGCCCGATAATACGGATAACTCTCTTTCCCTGCTGTCAGTCCCTCCAGCATGCGCGGAGCTCCAAACACAAGCTGCGCTTCATCC
This sequence comes from Agathobacter sp., assembly GCA_022775045.1. GTDB lineage: Bacteria > Bacillota > Clostridia > Lachnospirales > Lachnospiraceae > Roseburia. The sequence continues at coordinate 42,336 of JALFLB010000058.1, forward strand.
AGCTTCTGCTTTGCCTCCAGCGTCAGCATTTCCGGTCCCATTCCGATTCCAATGAGTGAGATTTCGATTTTCTCATTACCATTGATTCTTTTCCCCAGCAGGCCGCTTAGTTCCTCTGTCACCTCCCGAAAACTCATGCCTTTATCCCTTTCAGGATTTCCGATCACATACACCGGAATCCCTGCCTCCTGTGCCGCTGCAAGTTTTTCAGCAAAACCGCCGCTTACACCACTTTCCTTAGTGACCAGAATTGCAATCGAAAACTGACGGAACAACGCTAAATTCATCTCCTTGGAAAACGGTCCCTGCATAGCAATCATCTGCCTTCCCCTGATTCCCAGTTCCTCACATTTTGAAATGCTCTCCATACCTGGAAGCACACGCACAAACAGCCGTTTGCGAACTCCTTCATCGCTGCAGTATGCCGCCAGCTCTTTGCTCCCTGTTGTCAGCAGAATATTTCCTTTCGTGGCGGAGAGGGCCTTCGCACAGCTTTCATTGTCATCAAAAACCTGAATATTTCCGTCCAAATCCCTCATCGCCTTCTTGCGCATCAGACGAAAATAAGGAATATCTGTTCCCTGCAAGCTCTTTCGAATATTCCCTGACGCCTCTGTCGCATAAGGGTGCGTTGCATCCACGACAGCATGGTACCCGCCCAAAGCCAGCGCCCGCATCCCATCCACATCAAGCCTTCCAACCAACACCTGTATCCCCGGCAGCTTTGGCATCACTTCACTTCCATATTCGGTCGCCACACACACATCACAGGTCACTCCTGCCTCTGACAGGCGTTGTGCCAGTTCCCGTCCCTCTGTTGTTCCCGCATAAAGCAGTACTTCGCTCATATCCGATATCCCCTTTTCGTAACCAGCTTTCCACCAATAATCTCTGACTGGGAATTACCTATAAACACGGTTGTAAACATATTGACTTTCGCATGAACAAGTTCCTGTATCGTACAGGTTGCGGCACAGGTTCCCTCACGGCCGATATTTTCCACATAACCACAGGCACGCTCCGGCTCCACCCCATGTTCCATCAGAATGTTACAGGCACGCTCGAGATAATCTGCCCGTTTGCGGCTTGCCGGATTATAAATCGCCATCGCAAAATCCCCCTCTGCCGCCGCAACCAGCCGCTTTTCAATCCTCTCCCATGGTGTCAACAGATCGCTTAAGCTAATAACACAGAAATCATGGTTAAGCGGCGCTCCCAGCACTGCTGCCCCGCTGCTCGCTGCTGTAATCCCCGGAACAACCGCCACCTCACAGTCCGGGTACTCTTTCCCAAGTTCAAGCATCAGGGATGCAAGCCCATAAATTCCTGCATCGCCACTACAAATTAGTGCTACCCGTTTCCCCTCCCTGGCTTTTTCAAAACAAATCCGACATCGTTTCTCCTCCTGCCGCATTGGCGTGGACAGACATTCCTTATCTGTGAAACGTTCCCCAAGCAATTCAAGGTAAACTGTATAGCCGACAATTACCTCACTCTGTTCCAATACCTGCAAAGCCTCCGCTGTCATCATAGATTCATTGCCCGGTCCGATTCCTACTACATATATCTGATTACCCATCAAATCTCACACTCCGTTTTTTTGCGCATGCCCCACTTATTTTTGCCACTGCAAAAGTCATGCCATTGTATGTCTTCTTATTCAACACCAACATGCCGCCGGCAGCTGCCACCGCCGCTCGCTCGCAAACATTATCCACACCAACCGTTTGCTCCACAAACGTAGATACTGTATAGTTTCCGGGAAGTGCCCGCAACTCTTCTCCGGAAAAGACGTATAATGGACGCCGCAGCTGCTGTGCCAGCTCCCATAGCCCCGGTTCCTCTCTTTTTCTGTCAATCGAAGCAACCGCTGCTACCCTCTCACTCTGTAACATACCATCCCGTTGTGCCTGCCTCAGCCATTCTGCCAATTCCTCTACGGACTTTCCCTTTTTACAGCCAATCCCTAGCACGTAATCCCGAAATTTAAGTCCCAGTTCCGCATCAGCGAAATCCCGTTCATCGGAGGAAACTACAATCTCCGGTCTTTGTATCATTCGCCCAGACCACGGCACAAGCCCAATTTCATCCGGTGCTCCCAACCGCTGCAGCTGTTCCTGTTCCAGATTTTCGACCGCCATATGCACGCGCTCTCCGCGGAGCAGCCTCGCAGAAATTTTTGCAATCCCTTTGGAATCTACCACGGACAGATTGTTCTTTCGCGCAAATACATCGACCGCAAACACTCCCTTCACATCTGTCGCTGTAGTAATGACCGGTATTGCACCGAGTCCCTTCGCCAACTGAACTGCCAATTCATTAGCCCCTCCAATATGTCCTGACAAAAGAGGAATCACAAAGCCCGCCTCCTCATCAACAACTAATACAGGACTGTCTGTTCCCTTATTCTTCGGCAAAGATGCCAGTGCCCGCACTGCAATCCCTGCTGCCCCCACAAACACAATCGGCAGCCCCTTCGCAAACGCCAGACTCACCCAATCCTCGAGCGGTTCCCGTTCTCTTACCGATATACGTACGGGATCCTGCACTTTTTCTCCTCTGCAGAACAGGGGAATCGTTCCATAATCAATTGCAAGCGGTATCTTTTCAATTTTTTTGATCAATTGCCTTCCCTGCTCGGAAAAGGCAGCCGCATAAAGTTTCATTTATTAATCCTTTTTGATTTTTCGATATTCGGTCTCGAAATCAGCCGCATATAACCGTGACTTTTTATAATGCTGATGTGCAATCGCATCACCCACAAGAACCAACGCTGTCTTCGTAATCCCGTTCTCGCTTGCAACCACTGCCAAATCCGCAACTGTGCAGATAAACGCTTTTTCCTCCGGCCATGTAGCCTTATAGACAAGTGCGGCCGGTGTCTGTGGCTCATATCCTCCTTCAATCAGTCGCTGGCTCAGTTCCTCCAACATTCCTGTACTCAGGTAAATGGCCATAGAAGCATGGTGTGCAGCAAAACTCTCAATACTCTCTTGCTCCGGCACTCCGGTTCTCCCTGCCATCCTCGTAATGATCAGAGACTGGGAAACCCCCGGAAGTGTATACTCCAGATTCAGGGAAGCCGCTGCTCCAAAGCAGGCGCTTACGCCCGGACAACTCTCGTAAGAGATTCCCTTCTCCTCTAACAAATCCATCTGTTCCCTTACAGCCCCATATATACTAGGATCTCCTGTATGAAGTCGAATCGTGACCAAATTTTTAGTCTCTGCTTTTTCCATCACGTCAATGACATCCTCAAGCGTCATCTTGGCACTATTGTAAATCTCACAATCTGCTTTTGCATAGGAAAGCAGTTCGGGATTGACCAGTGAGCCCGCATAAATAATTACATCAGCTTTCTGTAGCAACCGCATTCCTCTAACTGTAATCAAATCGGGGGCACCAGTTCCGGCACCTACAAAATAAATCATCGCAGCTTCTCCTCCTTATGTTTTATCTGCTCCAACAGCAGCTTCGCTCCCTGCGTACAGCCAAGTTCCCCAAATTCATTCGAATAAACAATACACTCAATCTGCATTTTTCCAGCGGCACGCCGGTCCAAATAAAAAGCAATATGTTCCATAACATCCTGCATAACTGTCTCCCTTGATTTATCATCCGGAAGTTTCCCAAGTGCTTCCTCGGTGGTAAGGCTGCCTAAAATAGCCCCCAGACATTCCGCTGGCATCTGCCGGCGCATTGCTGCTGCCGCAAGAAGCTCCATCCTGCAGTCCGCCTCTCGGGAATGCGTGTTCATAATGCCCCCCGCCAGCTTAATCAACTTTCCAATATGTCCCGTAAGAAGCATCTGCCGATATCCAAGTTCTGCCGCCATATCGATGGTATCCCCGATAAAATTGCTACATTTCACACTGCGGTTAAGATCATAACCGTAAGTGTGCCTCATATAATCCAATCCATAGTTACCCGGCGATACCGCAATTCTCTCGGTTCCTTCGGTGCGTCTCTGCCGCAGTTCAATATAAATCGTTTCCAGCAGCGCCTGTGTACTCATAGGCTCCACAATACCGCTTGTACCCAGTATCGAAATCCCCCCCTCGATTCCGAGCCGTGGATTAAAGGTTTTCTTTGCCACCTCATTTCCTCCGGGTACGAAAATCACAATCTGGATCCCGCCGCGGTAATCACAGATTTGACACACCTGCTGTACCTCGTGTGCAATCATTTCCCTTGGGACGTGATTGATTGCAGCATTTCCAATTGGCTGATCCAGCCCTGGGCGCGTCACCGTTCCAACGCCTGGACCTCCTGAAATTTGTATCGATGTCTGTTCTCCATTCGCATCCGTCTTTATCTCGGAAAAGGTTGCACGCGCACAAACTTTCATGCCGCTTGTAATATCCGGATCATCGCCGCCATCCTTTATCACTCCACACGAAACCTCATTCTCATTTCTTACAATATCAACAATCTCCGGAGTGTACACAATTCCTTTGGGAGTTTCAATACTTATAGTCTTTTTCTCTTTTCCGGTCAGAAGCATATACGCCGCAGCCTTCGCCGCAGCCGCCGCACAGCTTCCTGTGGTAAATCCATACCGCATATATCACTCCTGCAATTTTTGTCTTTTTCTCCTATATCATATCATACAAAAGAGCGTTAACGATAGCCGCTGCCACATTACTTCCACCCTTTCTTCCTCGATTCACAATATGCGGAACATCCGTAGAAAGAATCAGCTCTTTTGCAGCCTCCACATTCACAAAACCAACTGGAACACCAATGACAAAAGCCGGTCTCCACTTTCTTTTTTGCATCAGCTCGTATAGACTGATCAGTGCCGTTGGCGCATTTCCAATTACAAAAACAACCGGCTTTTCCAGTTGCGCCGCATGCTCCATACTCACGGCAGCCCGCGTCAGCTGGCGTTCTTTCGCCTCTCGTACCACGGCCTCATCTGCCATAAAACAATAAGTCTGACCGCCATAACGCGCCAACTCCTTTTTATTAATTCCCGCCAATGCCATATTGGTATCGGTAACAATATCTGCCCCCTGCCGGATTAGCCGTTTTGCAATCGCAACCGCATCCCTCGAGTAGCTCATCGTTTTTGCATAATCAAAGTCTGCGCTGGTATGGATGACCCGCATGGTAACAGCTCTCTGCTCCCGAGGCAGTGAAATTCCACGTTCCGCAAGCTCTGACTCAATGATTGCAAAACTCCTTTTTTCTATTTCTCCCGGAAGAACATATTCCAATTCCTTCATAATCGATCTCCTTTCACAATGCTGCCAATGGCATGAAGCAACATCTGATTCGCAGTATGCTCCCTCACGGCAATCCGGTAATATCCCCTGTCGAGTCCCTCATAATTCGAACAGTCTCTTACCAAAATCCCCATCTTAAGAAGTTCCTCATACAATGGAAGCTCTGTTTTCAGCAGAAGGAAATTGGACTCCGATGGATAAACCCTAATCTTTCCACCTGAGTCTTTTATTAATTCTTCTGTTAAGAATTGTCTTTCCTCTTTTATTATTTCAATTGTATGTTCAAGATAATGTTCTCTGTCCCATTGTTTGGACGATGGTGCCAACACAAAACACCCTGCTTGCTGTGCAATCACCGACAGATTCCATTCCGGCAATTGTCTGGAAATCTGGTCACATAAGGGGTGAGATGCCAGTAAATATCCCAGCCGCACTCCCGGTATCGCATATATTTTTGTAAAAGCACGTATGACAATCAGATTATCAAACTGATTCACCAGTTTGCAGACGCTCTCCTTCCCGGTAAACTCGATGAAACACTCATCCAGAACGACTACAATTCCCAAAACTTTACATTTAACCAATATCTTCCGTAGAAGTTTTTGCGCAATCATACTCCCCACCGGATTTGACGGGCTTGCCAGGAAAAGCAGATCCACATCCTCCGAAAGTACCTCCAGAATCTCTTCTGTAATGGCAAAATTAGTCTCCTCCTGAAGCATATAATTTCGAATCTGTGCATCCACCATCTGTGCCGCCCATGCATAACCGGAAAATGCCGGTTGCGGAATCACAACCTTTGCCGGACGGAGCGCATGCACCACTGCCGCCAAAAGCTCTGATGCACCATTTCCACAGAGAACCTGTTCCCCCATCAGACCAACACTTTCTCCAATCGCCTCTCTCAGCCGGATATTGCCATACTGTGGATACGTATTGCAATGCTGCACTGCTTTTTCCATCGCCTGGCGTAGCGAAAATTCCATACCAAGCGGATTAATATTGACTGAAAAATCATATTGAATTGATTGATTATAAATATCTCCGCCGTGGAGTGCCATTTGATGCATCATTTTTCTCCTCCGCCAAGATGTGAGATTCAAAAATTCTTTGGAGCCTTATATCATACAAACAATAAAAAGCCCGAGGGCACAAACACTCTCACACAAAAAAGCTGTGCCGTACAACAATCTGTCTGCCCTTCGAATATCCTCATATTCAACCGGCCTTACAGCATCTCCGATGGTCGGTTTCTCCACAACTTTTCCAAAGTAGCTGGCGTTACCTGCAAGCTGAATTCCAAGACTTCCCGCACATACCGATTCAGTCTGTGCCGCATTCGGACTTGCATGTCGCCTGCGGTCTCTTCGCCAGATTCTCCATGCACGCCTTCCATCAAACTCTTTTCCGGCAAGAAAGCTTGCCAGAACCATAAAAAGTGCGCTGATTCTCGCCGGAATATAATTGACAACATCGTCCAGTCTGGCCGCACATCTCCCAAAATAGAAGTATGTCTCATTTTTATATCCAACCATCGAATCCATTGTGTTTACAGCCTTGTAAAAAAAACCCAGTACCGGTCCTCCCAAGGCAAGACAAAGCATTGGGGCAATCACGCCATCCGAAGTATTCTCTGCCACAGTCTCAACTGCCGCCTTCGCCACATCAGTCTCATCCAGATTTTCCGTGTCCCGACCAACAATCATAGACACAGCACGCCTTGCCTCTGCAAGATTCTGCGCCACAAGGAGCTCATACACTTTCATACTCTCCACTTTAAGGCATTTCAATGCAAGAATCTGGTACGTCATTACCGTCTCAATCACACAGCCAGCCAGTGGGTGAATCCAATAGCCCAGCAACAATATCGCTGCTGAAAAAAACATTGTAAGTCCCACTACAAGAATGACCATAATCGTCCCTCTATCCTTCTTTCGCCGGTCACTTAGTTCCTGCCGGTTCCATCGCTTCAACTTTGCGATCAGACTTCCAATCAACCGGATCGGATGCGGCATCCAATAGGGATCCCCCAAAAGCAGGTCCAACAGAAAACCTAATACAAATGCAATAAGATGATTTTTCATAATTTCCCAACAATCCTGAATTGAATCTCTTTTCCACCAAGTGTCAGATGACAACGAAAGCCTTTTCCATTTGCCACCTGATAATCATAATAATCTCCCTCACCGTAATGGTCAAGGAGCGCCATTATCGTTCCTCCGTGTACCACAGCAGCCACGCACATGCTCCCACCTGCTCCACATCGCGCACAAGCCTTCTGTTCCAACTGATTGTGCAGATATCCCACAGCCTTCTCCATACCTGCCACCACTCTCTCTGCAAATTCATCACGACTCTCGCCCCCCGGGAAAGCAGTTCTTCCCCCACTATCAATCCAGGACTGATACCTCGGATTTCCATTCAGTTCTTCATAATTTTTCCCCTCAAATTCCCCAAAATCCATCTCGCGCCATTCTGGGATCACAAGCATTGGCACATTCACAAACAAAAGCTTTGCACTCTCCCTACAACGGCGCATGGGGCTCACAAGCACAAACTCCGGAGAAACCAAAGTACTCCATACCGCCGCTCTTAGCTGTCGAATTCCCTGCTGGCTGAGAGATTCATCTGTCCGTCCCAGATAACGATGTTCCTCATTTGCAGGTGTCATCCCATGACGTATTATATAGAAATCTATTTGATTCTCTGTCCGATTCCGCATATCACTCTCTCCACATGATCCGCCTTCGCTGCGATCTCAACAAGCATCCGCCCAAGCCGTTCCCGATACTCTCTCTCAAAATCATCCATTGGGACAATCCCATTTCCAACCTCATCACTAATTACCACACAATCCGGATGTTCTCGCAAATATACCCAGGCCTCCTTTTCTGCGTCCCTGCCATCCTTTAATGCTTCCCGAAACCACTGATGAAAATGGTTCCAAATCCGCTCTTGGCAAATATTTCTATTTTTAATTACATACTTATATTTTTCCTGTTTATATCCTCCAATATAGAGTTCCATATACTTCTTCTCCTTACATGCTTTGGATAGCAATACTGACCGCCGCAGCTGCCACCACCATTGCCCCCTCGCAAATTGTAACAAAATATCCTGCAGTATCACCGGTAATTCCTCCCAGCTCACGATTACTGCGATAACAGTAATATGCGTAGCTGAAAAGGGCCGTTGCAATCAATACCAGTGCACTTTTCCATGAAATGCAGATCATCAGACCACAGCACAATACAAGCTGCGCATACAGCACCAACTTCACCCAGCGTTGCTCTGCACTGCTGGCAAATCGATACAACATTCCCTCATTCTTTGCTGCCGGAAGAGACACTACCCCTATACCACTTAGGCATCTCGCAAGAAAAAAACCAAAACAAAATACCAATAACGTGCGACTATCCGTAATCTGGGCAAAGCCGGCCACATAAATAAGCCCAAACACTCCCAGCATGATCACAGAAAATGCACCAATATGTGCATCCTTTAAAATCTCAAGTTTTCTCTCCCTCGGCTGATAGGAATGAAAAGCATCCATCGAATCCATATATCCATCCACATGAATCCCACCAGTCACAAGCAATGGAATCGCAGCTGCAATCAACACATAGGTCAGCGTATTCACTCCCAGTCTCACAGACAGACGAAACCACAGCCAGATTCCCTCCCCGATTACCGCACCAACCCATGGGAAAAAACACAAACTATAACGCAAATCCTCATCTTTCCACTCAAATATAGGCATCGGTATTTTCGAATAAGTTGAAAATGCAATTGCAATTGCTTTAAAAATCTTCATGCTACTGCTCCTTAACCACAATTGGAATGCCCACGACGACTTCCGTCACCCCATCTGCCATCCGGGCTATCCCAGTATTTACTGTTGCCAGTGCCCGCAGATATGCCATTGTCGTTTCATCATAACAGATTCCATCTTCAAATACATTATTGCTCACTACCACCAACACCTCCACCACTTCCGACAAAGTACAGATATCATCCAGCACCTTATGAGCCACAACCTCCTCCGGCACGATTCCGGATGGCATAAACATCTCATTTGCCACCAGATTTGACACGCATTCCAGCAATACCACTCCCTCCTTTACCAGAGATTTCACCACCTCGGCAAGATTGCGTGGCTGCTCAATCGTCACAAAACCTTTTCCTGCACGTAAAGCCCGATGACGACCAATCTTTTTTCTGGCCTCTTCATCCTCTGCCAGCATTGTCGCTACATAATACTTTTCTGCATACCCGTCAAGGAGTGATTCTGCATACCCAGATTTTCCACTTCCACTTCCCCCAATTACCAGTGTCATCATCTCTTCTTTTCCTCATTACCATATCGCTGATATTGTCCGATCTCCATCTTCTCAAAAGTGGTCTGATCCGAATACAGCGCCATCGCCAGATCCAGCAGAGAAAAAAGCATAACTGCTCCAGTTCCCTCGCCCAGCCCGAGTCCTGCATCAATAACCGGATGGAGTCCAAGACTTCGCACGATATTCGCTGCTGCAGGCTCCTTACTGCAATGGGATGCCAAAAGGTATTCCTTTACTCCCGGTACCATACGCTCTGCTACAAGCGCAGCCACAGAACTGATCAGTCCGTCCAGTACTACCGGCATATGATAAATTGCTCCACCAATGCATATTCCTGCCATCCCGGCAATATCAAGACCCCCGAAAGTTGCAAGAATTTGTAACGCATCCATTTCGGCAACCGGATAACGGGCAAGCCCCTGTGCGATTACCTGCTGCTTATGCAACAATCCCTCATCACTTAAACCCGCACCTCGCCCAGTCACACACGCTGCATCACAGCCCAATAAAGCCGCTGCTATTGCACTGCTGGTAGTCGTATTTCCAATGCCCATTTCCCCAGTGCCGAGCATTTCATACCCCGCCTTTTTACATTCCTGAACCATCGCAATACCGACTGAAACAGCCTGTAACGTTTCCTGTTCTGTCATCGCCGGCTCCATCAGGAAATTTCTCGTTCCCCGCATAACCTTACAATCCCGCACCCCCGGCAGAATCTCGTCCGAATTGATCCCGATATCTACCGGAATCACATCCACACCAGCGCGTGCCGCCATTTTTCCTACCGAACTTGCCTGCTGCCCCATAAAAGCTGCCACAACCCTTGTCACTTCCTGTCCCGATTGGCTGACATTTTCCTCAACAATACCGTTATCTGCACACATGGTAATAATCGCACGTTTCTCAATAGATAAAGCGGTTGTCCCCGCAATCGCTCCGACTCTGGCCAGCATGTTTTCGAAATCCCCAAGACCATCCAACGGTTTTGCAATTCTGTCCCAAATAGCCTTGACCTTTGCGTAAATCTTCTCATCTGGTTTATCAATATGCATTTCTTCCAGCTGTTTTCGTGCAATTACTGTTTCTAACCTCATACTCTTTCTTTCCTTCTTATCGTAAAGACTGAATCCTGGCCTCCTGCAGGATTGAATACACATACTCAATATCCATATGCTGGCGCAACTGCTGTGCCAGCTCATCATACTGCCTTTCCTTCAGTGCTGCATAATCATAGCTGACGTCCACTTTCCACGTAACACCCTTTCTCTTCGCCAAAATATTTACAATACATGGAGCAATCTGCTTCCCATCAAAAATCCCATGGATGTAGCTGCCGTATACATTTCCAGAAAATGCCCCATCAGCTTTTTCCCCCAGACTCACAACCGGCGTCCTTGTCTGCGAGACTGTCTGTCCCATATGAATCTCGTATCCATGCAGTTCCATCCCCGACAATTCAGAAAAAATACCCTGTATCTTTGCAAAATGCCCCTTTGCCTGTTTTCTCGTCTTCTCCGCAAGCAAAACCGTCTCCATATCCAAAAGCCCCATCCCGTACATCGAACCGCCCTCTTCGACACTATTTGGATCGCTAAGCGTTCGTCCCAGCATCTGGTATCCACCGCAGATTCCCCAGACCGGCGCATACATCGCAAACTTTTTGACAGCCGACTCCAAACCATTCTGCCTCATCCATTTGAGATCCCCCATCGTATTCTTACTCCCCGGTAGAATAATCATATCCGGATTGCCCAGTTCCTTCACAGAACTTACATAACGAACCGATACCCCTTCCATCTGTTCAAATACATGAAAATCCGTAAAATTAGAAATACGAGGCAGCCGAATGACCGCAAGATCAATCACGCCAACCTCCTTCTTCTCCAACTGCCCACTCAGACTGTCCTCATCCTCCAGTTCCAGATGCATATACGGTACCACCCCGGCAACCTTTACACCAGCGCGCTGTTCCAACATCTCCACCCCCGGATCAAGGATGGTTTTATCTCCTCGGAACTTATTGATAACTAGTCCTTTCACACGTGCCCTTTCTTCCTCCTCCAGCAACATCAGTGTTCCTATAAGCTGTGCGAACACGCCCCCTCGATCAATATCTCCAACCATAAGAACAGGCGCATCTACCAGCTGCGCCATTCCCATATTGACAATATCATCCTTCTTAAGATTAATCTCTGCCGGACTTCCAGCCCCCTCAATGACAATAATGTCTGCCTGCTTCTCCAGCTTTGTAAATGCCTTCAGAATATATGGAATCAGCTTTTTCTTATAGGCAAAGTATTCTCTGGCGCTCATATTACCAAGCACCTCCCCTTCAACAATCACCTGCGAGCCAACATCGTTGGTCGGCTTCAGCAGAATCGGATTCATACACACGGATGGACATACCCCTGCGGCCTCTGCCTGCATAACCTGCGCTCTTCCCATCTCAAGCCCCTCTTCCGTTATAAAGGAGTTCAGCGCCATGTTCTGAGATTTGAATGGTGCTACCTGATACCCATCCTGCTTGAAAATACGACACAATCCAGCAACAATCAGGCTTTTTCCAGCATTTGACATTGTCCCCTGAACCATAATTACTTTAGACATAAAAAACCTCCCTGCCACAAACGGCAAAGAGGAATACCGGAGCATGTTCTGCTCCTCTCCAACAAAACCAATCACTCGTGGCTGTTTCGACTTACAATCAAGGCAGGTCTCCTGACTTGAGGATCTTCGTTTTGGCATCCTTCCCGATTGATACACACAAGTAATCAATTAGTGGCTATTGCCTCAACTCCTCTCTTACAGTGACGAGTTCGTACCGGACTTGCACCGGTTTCCCTTTTCACCGGAACGCCATGCTTCCGGCACCTTGATTGGATTCATTTGTTTCTAATAAATGTATGTAGATCGACCCTCATTTTATTATACCGTTTTCCAGATGTATTGCAAGGGCTAGCTGCATTGTGTCTCAATCCAATCACAGAGCCGGCCCCTTGCATTCCTCGGAATACCACGTTGTTGCTTTTCAAGCATCTGCTCGGACCTATCTGCGCAGCATAATTTTTTTACAGCACTAATCAACTCCAATACGGGATGCCGAACCGCAATACTCATCCCACTTTGGGAAAAATAACGCATATTGTGAGTCTCACATCCCGGAATCGGAGTAATTTGAATATATGGCACCATTGTGACTGCCGCCTCCGTAGACGAAAGGCCTCCCGGTTTCGAGATAAATAAATCGCAGGCACGCATATATGTGGCCATCTGATTCGTCTTCTGAAGAAGAATGAGCTGTGCCCCATACCGGCGATTCAGTCTTTCGTAAAGCCTCTCATTATTTCCGCATACAACAATCACTTTTCCTCTCATAGCCTCTTTGTGAAACAAAAAAAGAAGAATTCTGATTGTCTTTTCAATATTGCCGGCCCCGATACTCCCCCCCGTCAGCAGAATATACCGGGTGTCTTGTTCTAATCCCAACTCCGCTCTGGCCTTTGTCTGATCCGTCACTTCATCAAAAGCAGGACTGACCGGAATTCCAAATGGTAAAATTCTCTCTTTAGAAATTCCTCTTTTTACAAAATTATTCACTTGCTCTTCTCCCGGAACGACATAATAATCGCAATCTGTTTCCTCTGTAAATGGAATGCACACATAGTCCGTCGCAACAAATATCGTAAGCGGAAGTTTCTCTCCCGATTTTTTCAGATAAGTAATCAGTTCTGCCGGATATAAGTGAGGCATGATAATTACATCAAACGGATGCTCTGCTAAATAAGTCCTCAATTTCTTCGCCACAACAATATTTGCATAATATACCGGAGACATCCCCGGGACATGCCGAACCAGCGATCCAAGGGAATACACAAATCCAAATACCTTTGGCATGCGCTGCACCATCTTCACATACACCCGACCAACTCCGATCGCCAACTTATGGCTCACAAGCTCATACGGATCCATCATCACAACATGATGTCCGCGCTTCTCCAATTCTTGTTTCACAGCAGTTCCGGCAGCATTATGTCCTCCACCTGTACTGCATGATAAAATCAATGCATCCATAATAAATTCACCTTACATTCTTCTCGTTCTTCCTTACTCAAATGCATACGAATACACACCACTACTGTAATCAACAAAAATCCTAGCTTTTGTCCCAGCGTATCACTCCACACAAAAAAAATTCCTGTAGCACAAATGTATGTTCCGATTGTCCGATGAAAATGTGGTGTAATACGAATAACCAATGAGAATAAAATGAAAAATATGGCAAGAATTAATGCCGGAATTAGATTCGGCGCATAGCCTAAAAGACAGCCAAAGGTTGTTGCAATACCTTTTCCACCATGAAATTTATGATAGATTGGAAATGTATGTCCCAATACCGGAGCCAGCATAACCAACGCAAGTCCCACACTACTGATTTCTTTATCTGCGAAATGCAAACACAAAAAAACAGGCAGAAAGCCCTTGCCCAAATCCCCAAGCAACGTAAGAATTCCGCACAGTATTCCTCCCTGCATAAATGCATTTGCTGTTCCGGGATTGTGATCTTTTGTTCCACTTGTAATATCCTTTTCTTTTAGCAAATATCCGAATATTGGTGCAAACAAAATGCTTCCAAGAAGATAACCAGCAACTATAAAAATAATATAATAGAGCATATATCCTCCCTTTAACGTATAACCAATCTAATTTTATATAATAAAAAATGCCTAGTTCCGGAATCGAACCAGAGACACGAGGATTTTCAGTCCTCTGCTCTACCAACTGAGCTAACTAGGCATGAGTTGCGGGAATAGGATTTGAACCTATGACCTCCGGGTTATGAGCCCGGCGAGCTTCCAGACTGCTCCATCCCGCGCTATTAAATTATGATATATAACTAGTTTCTAACTAATTATAATGGGCAGAGGTGGATTCGAACCACCGAAGCAATTTGCAGCAGATTTACAGTCTGTCCCCTTTGGCCACTCGGGAATCTGCCCATATCTACAAAATATTTATTTTGTATAAGCCGATGATCGGACTCGAACCGATAACCTGCTGATTACAAATCAGCTGCTCTGCCAATTGAGCCACATCGGCAAAAGAAACAAATGGGACCTATAGGGCTCGAACCTATGACCCTCTGCTTGTAAGGCAGATGCTCTCCCAGCTGAGCTAAGATCCCATGTAAAACAAAGCACATAATAACTCGCCATGCGAAGTGCTTTGCGTACGTAATCAATCAAAGATTGACCACAACAAACGACCCAGACGGGACTCGAACCCGTGACCTCCGCCGTGACAGGGCGGCGCTCTAACCAACTGAGCCACTAGGCCTTAAAGATATTGTACCTTCAAAATTTCATACAGAACTTACCGTAAGTTCTTCCAGAACTCGCTTTTACCAACATACTCGCTCTGCTCGTATGTCGCCTGGTCGTACATCGGAAATGTACTCTCTTAAGCGATACATCGAAGATGTACCACATTGATCAAGCCCTCGACCGATTAGTAACAGTCAGCTCCACATGTTGCCATGCTTCCACCTCTGCCCTATCTACCTTGTAGTCTTCAAGGGGTCTTACTCCATATGGAGGGATATCTCATCTTGAGGGGGGCTTCACGC
>JALFLB010000028.1 GCA_022775045.1 Agathobacter sp.
CATCTATTTTTAACTCCTTTTTTATCTCGGATTATCTCGGTTTTTCCTTATTTTTCAAGCATTTGCGCACTTTTTCAGTCTATCAAGATTTTTCCCATTTCTCGGCTTATTTTGGCTTATCTCGGTATATTTCTTCCTTCAAATGGTCTAAAATATGGTCTAAAATGGTCTCTGATTTCAAATTTAGACCAGCCAACATTTGCCGTTCTCCTATGTCTGAAACCTTTGATTTTCCGAAAAAAATTGGTCTAAAAATTTTACCCTTTTTCAATCTGTTTTAGACCACGACCATCTTCAAAGCCTTGAATTTACTGACTTTCTAGCCATTTTACGAAATGGTCTAAATTAGACCATTTACCCCATCTTCTTGAATTTGACCTTGTCCTCCTTCATACCTAACTGCCGAAACTCATTTTCAGCTTCTGCCTGCTTCTTGGCAAGCTTCTCCACTTCTTCTCTCGCGTCATCCAGCTTAAGATGTGTATAGGTATTGAGAGTGACACTGATATCCGAATGACCCATCAGATACTGAAGTACCTTTGGATTCATTCCGGACTTCGCCATATTAGAGCAGTATGTGTGTCTGCATACATGAGGTGTAATTTTAGGAAGCTGTACACGATAGATGCTGTTGTATTTGTCAACCGCATGCTGGAAATATTTCTCCCAGTGCATTGCCACCATAGGTTTACCGTCCTTATCAAAGCAAAGGAAACCGGAATAACCATCAATCATAGGTTCTACCTTCTGTGGTCTGCGATTTTTCAATATACGCTGAAAACATTCGTATACATCATCCTGCATCGGAATCACTCTTGTACCGGCGTAGGTCTTTGTTGTATCAATATAGACCAGCGTCCCAGTCTTCTGCAGCTGGTGATCAATATTGATAGTTCTGTTCTCCATATCCAAATCCTTAACAGTCAGCCCTGTAAATTCCGAAATACGCATTCCTGTCTTAAACAGAATGTACATACCGTCATAATACTTGCTATAGTGCGTATCATTTTTGATGAAATCAAGGAAAGTTCTTTCCTGTTTTCTTGTAATGGCCTCACGAGTGACCGCATCATTTACCACCACAGTTGCCAGTTGAAATTCAAATGGATTCTTTCTTAATATATCATCATCCACTGCCATCTGAAATGCCGGTCTAACTACCCCTCTGATGGAATGAATCGCCGAATAGCTTTTCTTATCCACCTGCTGCAACCTAATCAACCACTCCTTCGCATCCGACAATCTGATTTTATCAATTCGTCTTGCGCCAAAGGGATCCTTATCCAGCAAATTGATTACAGTACCATAACCAGCTCTGGTTGTATGCTTAACACCTGTCTTGGTTGCAATGTATTTCTTCACCAAGTCAAGAACTGTCAAGCCTGCGCCATCAGGAGTAATCATATCATCCAAATCCCTGTTGATTGCTTTCTCCTGTTCTCGTAAAGGTGCATTATCTCTTTTTCCGGCGGGGATACTATCCGTAGCTACCAATCTCCAGCTGTAAACCGTCTTACGCTTTCCATTGCCATCTATGTATCGGAATTTGTATCGTCCATCCGCTTCTTGGCTCTCTCCTGTGCGAAGAATGCGATTTTTACTATCGCGTCTTTTTTCGCTCATTGAACATCGTCTCCTTTCAAAATCGGGAGAGCCTTGCTGCTTTATTCATATAGCACATAGTATGTATCCGACTATGTATTGATAGTGTACCACAGACAAGACTCTTTTTCCACAAGAAAATAAAAAACTTTTTTGAATTAAATCACATTCATCTGACTGTCCATATACTTCTCAAACTGCTCACGCTTAATCAGTGCTCTGTTGCCGTTCCAAAGAACAAAGTCAGCATCTGAATGTTCCTGAACAAAGAGCTTTAATTTCTTGTATCCGATACCGAAGTACTCCGATGCTTCATTCAGTGTTAATGTGTATTTCTGCCACCAGGGCAGCTCTTTCTTTTCCGTCATATCGACACCTCCATAAGATAGTAAGGTTCTTCCCTTCTATCTTCCTAAGCGCCTTTTGCCGAGATAATTCCGGTGAATGACGAAAAAAAGCAAAAAAATAAAACCTGCAGGTATATCTTCCCACAGGCCGCCTACCACATATACATTATTCCTTCTTAGGATAAATCGAATTAATTAATTCTCCAAACGCTTCGTTCAATTCATAACGAGCAACTTTTATCGGATATATAAAATTATTTTCCTTGTCAATTGTACTATCTATCGCACCCATAATCTCATACATAACATCATCAAGCTTTTCGGCATTAGAATCATGAAAATAATCTGTTGTACTATTGTAATAGGAAAATGCCTGCTCTATTAATTCCTTAGAATAAGTTTTTTCAAGCTCATCCCACACTTTTTTTCTTTGTTCAACCATTCGATCCAAATCGGATAGACATTCATAAAAATAACTAAACGCAGGAGAAGAAAAGAACTGATTTAGTATTCTACGATTTTTCTCAGATTCATATCCAAAATTAACACAAGATTTCTCTTTCCCTGTAATAGTGATTATTGAACTAACCGAGGCTGCATCAAGGCCAAGTTTATCACTTATAGCTGTCATAAGTTTTGTACCATTAGCATAGCTTTCTTCATTAAGAATATATCCCAATTCACAATCAAATACTTCGCACATTTCTATAAGTATGTCCATAGGAGGCATTAGCACTCCAGATTCATAATTAGATATTTGTTTACCTGAAACTCCCAGTTTATCTCCAAGCGTTTTCTGCGACCAACATCTATTATCTCTCTCTTTCTTTATAATTTTACCTGTAACTTCTGCTGAATATTTCATACGCCCTCCTTTTATTACCCAAAAAGTAATTATATTGTTTTATATTTACTTTACGTTTCAATCTAATTGAATTATAATAATATCAATAAGAAAAGTCAACCATGGAGGAGAAAAATATGGAACATAACTACGATTACATTTTAACCAAACTCAGCTTTATTCTTAGTAAAAATGATATGGACAGAATATCTCTAATTTCAAAAGACGAAATGCGTATAATCGTCGATGTCCATGGTATGAAATGCCTCCAAGCCAAAAAATTTATTAACAACATTATTAATGTAGTCAGAATTGTTTTTCGACTAATTATCATTCATGGTTACAACCACGGAACAGCAATCAAAGATATGCTCTCTCAAAATTTCTGTAATACCCACGTTTCAGAAAAGCACCTGGATCCCTATAACCAAGGTGTAACCCACATGCTAATCGCCGCGTAAATTACAAACCTTATTATGAAAGGAGCCACAATTATGCCTAACAGTAGAAAAACCACGAACCAGGAGGAAATAAAGATGAGAAAACTTATTGTTGAAGCACCCGAATTAAAAGAAGGTCAATCTGACAGTTCTGGAGGAATTAGAGAAAACGGAAAGATGTCCGTTCAGTACAAGAATCCTGTTCCATATGTGGAGCCTACGATACCACCAGCAGTTCCACAGAAAACATATACGCAAAAAGACAGACTCAAAGAACAGACAAAAGACTTTGTATTTGATGTAAGCATCGATATCTTATCAATGCTCTGGCATGAATATGGCAGACCTCTCTTACAGGCCAAATTACATCAATTAGTTCAAAATTCAATCACCTGCCTTGAGTCACCCGCAAAAAAAACTCAAACAATTGCCACACACAAAACCAAGACATCCCAAATCATTGATGCTGAATATATAGAAATCCGGGAAGCAGATAGCTTAGATAATAATGATAATATCATCCGCTTCCCGAAACAACAAGTTAGTTAATGCGTACACAATAGTCTAAGCTAATCCAACCAGCTCCAGATTTCAATTTACCCCATCCAAGTGTTGAGCCACTACTGCTCTTCACCTGGACGATGGTAAATACACCCTTCCCGGTATATCTTCCGGTTTTAGCAGTATTGGTTCCGGCACCTTTTCTGATATTCAGATCATCAATGTCAACCTTTACCAGGAACGGACAATCCGCATTTGAATACTCTGCCACAAAATCATTTCCACCATCAACCTCAGCACCATACACAGCCTTCCCATTCCAGTCATAAACTGTATAGCCACTATACTTCTCCGCCATCGCCTTAGCATTGTCAAGCACAGTATAAGCACCAAGCTGAGAAACAGCATCCTTCCAATTCTTCCTTACCCTATAGTACTTCACCACAACATCAGAAGAGCCAGAATCCTTCACATCGTACTTAGTCAGTTCCCATCTCTCTATAATGGAACACAACTTCTCCACATAGGTTAATGATGTCGCATAGCCGCCATTCTTAATAATTTGCACTGCCTTCTTATAATCAGTACATTCCTTCAAGCCCGCATACCTAGGCTTGCTGCCATTTTTAGCGCCAAGCAGATAAGCACTATGATCTGCAATGGAATCCTCCACGCATCCATATCTTCTGAAATCATCAGTAATAGCCACATAGCTTCCATCTGCATTCTGCTCCTGAGTCTTCTTGGTATAAATACTAACACCATCCCAAGTAGAACCACCCCAGGTATTCCCCGAAAGAGATTTCTTCATGCCAAAGCAATTATTGGCACCCTGTGCCAGTTCACTCTTACCATAGCCACTCTCCAGAATAAACTGTGCCATCGATACGGATGCCAGAATGCCGCTCTTCTTCTGGTCAGCTGTAAATAACGCACCAACCTTATCAATCACCTGAGCTTCTGTCATCTTCTGAAACTCCCTTGCCTGCATACCGGAAGGAATCACTGCATTGACACCACCAAGCTGAGACGTAACCTTTTCTGCCAGTTCCCCAAGTCTTGCGTAAAGCCAATTTCCCGGACAGCTTTTATTGGCAAACCATCTGTGGACTGTGATGAGCATTTCATCATCCTCTGGCTCGTAAGACAAGGACTTCTCCTGATCCCCAATCCAAAGCAGCTTCTTCTTGCCATTTCTCCTGCAGATATCGGTACAGAGGTCTATCAGTTTCGCATACACCACCTCGTACATGATATAAGGCTCCACCTTGTCCGAAGCGCACTCAATGGTAATCGCCCTCTGATCATTAGCATTGCTGGAGGTACACCAGGAACGATTCTTCTCTTCCACATACATGCCTACCCTACCATCTTTATCAATCCCATAATTAGAAGAGGCCTGGGTAGAGGTTCTGTAAAACCAATCTCCCAAGCCTTCTGCAGTGCACTGTCCAACAACACAGTGCGGTGTGATTCTGTCAATTCTATGTGTTCTTAATCCTGAATGATTCGGACTAAGCTTCGTATACGCCACAAGCGGACTGTTTGTAAATCCCATACCTACTCACCATCCTTATTTTCGCCAGAAGAATCATTCTCTTCCTCACTTCTCTCATGCAACTGCTCTAACACAAGCTTAAGCTTTTCCGGAATTGGAAGCCCCAGATGTGCTGCATTCTCAAGCGAAGAAATCCCCTCATTACTGAGATAAAAAAAGATCACTGCTGTTCTAAGCACTGATCCTGTTCCAATCACCTGTACATCCAAAATATTTGCAATTCCTACCAGCATGAAGATTAACACCTTCCTGCAGATGCCCTTAAATCCAACCTCCGAAGAGAGTTTCTTATCAGCAACTGCGCACATGATTCCAGTGACGTAATCCATCACCACAAATAAGAGCAAAGCAAGAACTAACCCGTCACAACCTCCCAGAAAATAGCCAATCCAACCTCCAATGCCTGTAAACACCATTTGTACCATACTCCAAAATTCCTTCATTCTCATATCCTCCTTCGATTTTTGTATAGAAAAAACAGCTACCTCATAGAATTTCTCCGAAGCAACTGCCTCATCTCAAAAATAATTATTTTACTGCTCCAGCAGTGTATAGGTCACCTTCATGGTTTTATCCGCAGTCTTTACAACAGGCGAACTTAAATTATTGATAGTTGCCAGATAATCTGTCCTGATGGCAAAAATACCATTGTTGGAACCACAGGTTAGATAGTATGTCAGCGGATATCCGATCACCGGCACGTACTGTCTGTCATTAGCATCAAATACCTCATAGGTTTCCGGATATCTCATAGTGAAATTATCCGTATTGATGATATAACAGCAATAACTGCCCGAGTATGAAGAAGCGCATTCAAAATATAACCTTCCATTTCTCGCCATAACCGGCTCCGACTGTCTGACTTCCACATCAACCTTTTGAACATTGGCTGAATTGCCTATCTCCTGACGGTAAATATAGAATTTCACTCCATATCCATAGTTTTGAAAATACAGATACCCACGGTAGCAGTAAACATCACTTCTTTCATAACCAAGCCTCATGGCACTGCCAATCATATTGGTCATTGCATACTGCTTAACCGCATAGCCATTAGCCATATCAATCTCGGTAACCACAAAGTTCCCGCCATTTGAAACGGAATAGGAAGAGCCTGACACGATGTACAACTTGTCTGTTTCCTCATCATAGTTGTATGAAAAATACTGCTGGCTTATCGCCTGTGTAAATGTAATATCCGTTTCTTCCAAAAGTGTTCTCACTGCCCCCGGTCTGTCAAACAGAGAAATGGTATGAATGTTTGCCCGATACCTGCTAATTCTCACAGACGTTGTACTTGTAATTGTAAAGTAATACACACTGTCTGTGGATGCATCAATCTTAACAATCCACTTTATTCCTGTTCCATATAGTGTATATGACATGGTTCTGTCCTGTCCATTGATTCCACTATTGGTACCTGTATAACGCAAAAGACCACTTCCTATGCTTTTGTAATACGGATACAGCTCTCTTGTCGGTTCTACATCCAGCCCTCGATTTCCATATCCTCCTAACGCATGTGTCAGAGCAACACAGGCAATCGTTCCGTTTCCTTCCGCAGTATCAAAATCATAAACATACTTCACTCTCCGATTTTCCATATCAATTTCAGACTCTGTTGCATTAAAATTACCGCGCAGCGTCTGTCCGGAAGAATTCTGCTGGTCATATACTGCACAACCGGTCTGCTCCACATCACCAGGCAGTGAAATATTATCTGCATTCTCATCTAATGCTTTGTTTAGGAGAAGCAGGCCACCGGTCAAGGTCTTATAGTAATTGACATATTCGGTTGTAAACATAGGGTCTGCCGCTTTCACGTACCCCATCGGATTAAAAATATACTGGAGCGCATTGGTAACCATGTTTTCTTCCTCAATCACTTCCACCTCTCTGGTATGTACATCCCGAAGTTCAATTTTTGTTTTTCCTTTCAGCATCACGCTTTACCTCCTTAATCTATTCCCACCGAATCCGATAGACCAACCAGCTTCATGGAACCATTCAGCTTCATCAGAGACACAGAATCCGCAAAGCCATATATGGTCTCATTCCACAGATTGAAATCAGCATTTTCTTCTATCTTTCTAAGTGTCACCTTATTGCTTCCCATTGAAATAACACCCACATACTCTTCAATGACAATCTTTCCATCCCACTCTGTATATCCGCTTGCGATGCCACTACCGGCAACAGCAGCTTTACAGTTCGCAGGAGCAATGGTAATTTCACCACCCTCAACCGTCATATATACTTCCAGACGCTTTGCACTGTTTGCACCCAGTCCGCAGATTGGATACAAAAGCGATAGGATATTCTCCCCATCATGTAGCTTCTGCTTTGGCTGGTAATCCTCTATCCAGGTATCATCAATCCTATATAAAAATGTGACCACCGGATCCAGCTTTCTGGTAATCGGGACAGTCACATCTTCTTCCACAGTTTCATATTCGATCTCCGGAATTTCTTCCGCTTCCTTTGCCTCTGCTACAGCCTTTGCAATAATACTATCCACTGTAGGCATCTGATGACTTGCTGTATATTCACCGGATACGCTCTCTTCCTCCGCAGTTACAATGCAGTTTACATTCCCAATGAAAAGGACACTGGTAGATTCAATGGACGCAAAGGTCACATCAATAATTCTGATTGGTTCACTTCCTACCAAAAGCTCTGATGCATTCTCGTAAGCACAGATCACATACTTATTGGTTTCCACCTGGTTGAGAAGTCCAATAATATTCTTATCCGCCTTACTCTTTGCTGAAGAAAGCAGCGGATTTTTGCCGACTCCCTTTAGGGAATGCTTTCCATGAATCTTATAGGTAATACTTGTAATGCAACTGATAGCATCCTTATCTGCATGACCGCCACTAAATCTCACCACATCCATCGGATCCAGCGCAGGATTTCCAATGGTACTGGAATCAAATGGCACATATCTTACAACTGCAATTGCATTTAGAATGTTTGTGATAACTGCTTCCCTGGTATTCTGTAATCCGTACTGCAAAAGCGGATTGATTCCAAGATTCATAGTCAGGCCATCATCCGGTTCTAAACAGTAATACTCAGATTTCGCATCCACCTCATTGGTAGAATAAACTGCCGTATATCTTGTTACAAAGTCCGAATAGGAACTTGAAAACCTGTGCTTCGCTTCCAACTCCACCACAGGCTCATTTCCATAGGAAAACAGCTGCAATTTTCCTTCTCTGTTAATCTGACACACTCTCCCAAGCACCTGCGCCACATAGAAAATCAAATCACGATATGTTTCAATATTTCCATCCGGATAGATACCCAAAAGCTCTGCACCATTTGGCATAGCTTCAATTTCTTCCTTGGTATGCGCCAGTTCTACCTTGCACTTCTCACAGGCATAACTTAAAAACTCATATGGATAACCACTGGAACTATCCGTAGCTGTTGATTTTTCAAACCGAAGCATATAGTCATAAGCCTTAATCTCCAGAGTCTTGATATTCCTGTTTGCTTCACTTATCTCATAGATTCCCATAGGGATTGTCTCCCAGAAACCATCCGCCAGCCGGATGGAATAGAAAAGTTCTACCGTTGCATCTTCTAATGAATACCGATCAACATCTAAAAAAAGTGTGATGCCCATCTCTGCAGCATACACACTTCCAAGTTCAATCTCTGTAGATCCACAACACTGTCTGGTAATATATCCACTTCCTTTTACAATGTCTTTATCTGTAAACTCATATTTTGTTCCCTTAACAGTCGTAATCCTTCCAGACCACTTCTGCCTCCTGGTATTTTCCTGCACCGCCTGCAGGAATGCTTCACTTACCGGATACAAGAAATCACCTTCTTTCCATAGAAAAAGCACCAGCCAACTTAATGATGACTGATGCCCTCTTATTAATTAGAATACAATACCTTTTGATGCAAGAAATGCTTTAAATGCTCCATAAAACACTGGTGCACAAGCAGTAATGCCCGTCACAGCTAAATCCCCACCTTTATCTTTTACATAATCCCATAAGGGATGCTGTGAATCAATTTGCTCTTGAATCAATCTCATGATTTCTTTTTCAATCAAAACATTATCCTCATCGGATGAAAAAATGTTTTTCAATACCGCTAGTTGTTGTTCATCGAATTCCAATTGCTGTTTTTGAACTAATAATTGCTCTTTCAAAAGTTCTATATAATCATTCTGATTCTCAACAACTTTTTGCAACTGCAAATTTGTTTCAGCAGTATTACTGGCTGTTTGTTCCAGTGCATTTTGCATACGTTGACGTGTTTCGTATGCTTCATTTGATATTTCTCTATATCTTCTATTTGACTCCTCGATTTGTCTTTGTACCCCAGATGCCATATTCATTGTATATGACAAGTCCATTTTAGAAAAAGAATCATCAAATGCCATTTTCATCATACCTTTCTAATAATATTTTATGGTTTGAACACATATCATTATAGTAGCAAAAGCACTTAATCGTCCACTAAATTTTACAATTCTTTCAAGTTAAAACTCACTGTCCACAGTCCCTTATAGCTGGTATCCTTCTTTAGCTTTGCCTTAAACCCATCCACATACATTTCCGCATCCTTTTGACTGACCGTCTCTGGATCAAAAAATCGTACCTGTAATTTTTCCTTCTGCTTAAATTCCGTCAGCAGCTTCAGCCACTTCTGGGTAACAGAAAAGGAAACAGATATCGTCACAACGCCTGCTCTTACCACATCTCTCTGAATGGTACCGGCCTCTGTTTCTCCACCGCTATCTGCCTCCTTATCCGACATATCCACTTCATAACTATCTGGCAGAGGAAGATCCACGCCGTCAAAATTCAAATATTGAAAAAATGCCATCGCTTACCTTCCTCCACTTCTTAAGTTTGCTCTCTGCTGAGCATTCACAATTACTTCATCAAGCATCGTACCACCAACATATACTGGGATAACGATATCACCACTATTTCCAGACAAGCCACCAACTGCTTCCCTGATAGCACCTACCAAAGAAGTAAGGTCAGCACTGGATACAGAACCTCCTCCAGCAATTGCCATCTGATTGCCCTTCATCTGCGGATTGATAACCATGTCTGCCGCAAGACCGCTGACTGCATCCTTTACCAGTCCTTTACTGTTCTCAATGCCCTTAGCCAGTCCCGACATGAAATCAGGCATCCAGCTCTCATACTCTGTAAGAGGTCCTTCATCCGGTACCGAGAAATGCAGAAAAGATTTGATGGTGTCAGCCACACTGCAGACCGCATCTTTTACCTTCCCAATGCAGGACTTGATACCATTTACGATTCCTTCAACGATATCTGCACCCCAACGAAAAGCCGAAGATGCCAGGCTCTTGATAAAACCAACTGCATTGTTAAAGCCAGTCTTTATGGTATTTACGATTCCTGAAATGGTATTCTTAATACCAGTCCACATCGCATTGAAGGCTCCAGACACTACTGACTTAATGGTGTTCAGCACTGTTGTAAATACATTTTTGATGGTATTCCATACTGTTGTAATCACAGTCTTAATGGCATTCAGAATCGTAGTAATAACCGTCCTAATTGCATTGAACACAGTTGTGATGATTGTCTTGTATACATTGAAATAGGTGGTAACAATCGTCTTAATCACATTTAACACAGTAGTAAAAATAGTCTTGATTCCTTCCCACAAAGCAGAGAAGAAATTCCTGATACCATTCCAGATAGTCTGTGCTGTCGTGCTGATTGCCTGCCATGCTGCAGTGAAGAACGTCTTTAGTCCTTCCCATACTGCAACTGCTATCTGCTTAACGTTCTCCCACAAATCAATCCAGAACTGCCTGAATCCCTCGCAGTTATTCCACAGATAGATAAATGCCGCCACCAAAGCAGCAATCGCTGCAATAATCAGAACAATTGGATTGGCAAGCATAGTCGCATTTAATGCTGCAAATGCTCCCTTCACCACGTTGATGACGCCAGCCATTTTCGGTACAATTGTCATAATCGTACCGATTGCCGAAATTACCTTACCGATAATAATCAGTACTGGTCCAAGTGCCGCTGCTACTAGAGCAATCACCATAATGGTTTTCTTCACGCCTTCCGGCAAGGAATTCAAAAATCCGATAAACCCCTGTAACCACTGCACCACTTCTCTTAATGCCGGAATTAAAAGCTGTCCAAAAGAAATAGCCAGCTCCTCAAGAGCCGACTTCAAAATGGTTAACTGTCCTTCCAGATTGTCATTCATGGTATCTGCCATATTCTGTGCAGCACCATCACAGTTGTCAATCGCACCGGAAAGCTTGTTTATATCTCCTTCCCCTGCATTCATAAGTGCAAGGAAGCCTGACATGGCATTCTTTCCTACCAAAGATTCTGCTGCAGCTGCCTTTTCCGATTCTGATAATCCAGAAAAAGCAACCCTGCAATCAGCCAAAATATCGGATAAGTCTCTCATCGTACCATCTGCATTACTGGTAGCAATCGTTACCTCACCAATATTGGCACCACAGATTTTTACTTCACCGGACAAATTAGTCATAATGGTTCTAAGAGAAGTACCGGCCTGTGTACTCTTAATACCAGCATTTGCCATCAGACCAATGGCTTCCGCGGTATCCTCCACAGAAAATCCCAAAGAACCTGCAATCGGAGCACAGTACTTAAAGGTTTCACCCATCATAGACACATTGGTATTAGCATTACTTGAAGCAGCCGCCAGTACATCTGCAAAATGTCCCGAATCCTGCGCCGTAAGTCCAAAAGCTGTAAGGGCATCCGTCACAATGTCAGAAGTTGTAGCCAAATCTTCTCCGGATGCAGCTGCAAGATTCATAACACCTTCAATACCCGAAAGCATATCCTCCGTCTTCCAGCCAGCCATTGCCATGTAGTTCATGGCCTCAGCCGCTTCACTGGCAGAGAATTTCGTCTTAGAACCCATTTCTCTTGCCTTGGCAGTCAAAGCCTCCATCTCAGAACCAGTCGCACCGGATACCGCCTCAACCTTACTCATGGCAGCTTCAAAATCAGCAGCCGTTTTCACAGATGCAGTACCAAGTGCTGTCACTGTAGCCGTAACCGGCAACATCTTCTTTCCGGCAGATTCAATATTCCCTCCAACATCTTTCAGCTGTTCTCCGGTAGCCGCTATCTTCTGCATTGCAGTAGCAGACTGATTCGCCTGTTCCTCTAACCGTTTTAACTCCTGCTCTGTTTCAACAATCTCCCTCTGCAAAGCATCATACTGGCTCTGAGATATTTCTCCATTAGCAAGAGCCGTATTTGCCTGCTCCGCAGCAATCTTTAATGTCTCTAACTTCTCCTTAGTTTCAGAAACGGCCTGTGCAAGTAACTTCTGCTTCTGGGAAAGCAGCTCCGTATTGCCCGGATCCAGTTTCAGAAGCTTCTCCACATCCTTAAGCTGTGACTGTGTATTTCTGATTTCTGTATTAACACCCTTAAGGGCTGTCTGTAGCTTGGTGGTATCGCCGCCAATTTCAATGGTGATACCCTTAATTCTATTGGCTGCCATACCTTACCTCCTCCCAATAAAAATGGCATCATCAGAAGCGATCGAAATCTTCCTGAGATGCCAGTGTGTGATAATGCTTGTCTGCATCCTGATCATTATTACTTTCCACGTACATGTCATTCACCATTCCGATGGTCAGCAAATCCAAATCCCTGATGGATATTCCAAGCTGTACACACCGCAATAGGAACAACGGTGTTGTCATCGGACGGTCTGTTGCACGAAGTTTTTTTTAGCCTCCACATCCGTCTTCACATTCAGTCCCCAGAGTTCAATAATCTTCGGAAGCACCTGATAGATAGAAAATGTATTAAACTCATCCAGCCACTCTTCCGGTGTATTTGGAATCGCAGGGTCTGCATGCTTTGCCATCACATAAGCAATATTTTCGAACATCTCCAAAGAAAACATATCCAAGTTACTGACCTCTTCTGTATTACTATCAATCGCCTTCTCCAAAGAAGCCAGATCCTTATAGATATCCCGCTGGAACTTCATTCTGTATATTCTCGGAATTGCAGCACTTGCCCTGAACGGTACCTGCTTTCCGTCAATTTCGATGTTTTTAACCATACTCATATGCAGAGTCTCCCTTCAAAAAATCTGGAGCTAAAGCATCAGCCTCAGCTCCATTTACCTTACATTGTCTCAGTATCCGTATTCACACCGGTAAAAGACGGCATATAAACTGCCTTGTACCAGTCGGTATAAACAGAACTATCTGTCTCATTACCGGTCTTTGCCTTCACCACTCCGGAAGGAAGCGGTGTTGCCTTAATTGTAAGCGTTTCTGTCTGCACTTCCTTGGAATCCTCATTGGTCTTACCCTCAATACCAGGTCTTGATGCAGAGCAATTATAAAGCACATGTCTGATATGCTTCACATCACCATCAAACTCGAAAAGCAATGCAAAGGCATTCAGTTCGGAATTCGCATCCTCAATCAGAACCTTGTTATCATCCAGCGACTCATTCAAGGCAGATACCCTGAAATCCTCAGGAATAATAGCAAGTTCCAAATCTCCATCGTAGCCCATGTTGTTATTGATCACGTAATAAGCCACCCCATCTGCATAAAAGTTCTCCGGTTCTCCATTGGCATCCAGAGAAATTGATACTGCACCAGGCAAAGCTACCGGTGTATCAAAGGAAATAACACCTTCCTCATCCACCTTAAGCATTGCATAGTGGGCATTCTTAAGATTGTATTTGACTTTATTCTTAGCCATCGTTCAAACCCTCCATTTCAAAAATATATAAGACTTCATAAAGCTTTTCGCTTTCAATCCATGTTTCAGATTTGTTATAGAAAATGTCATGAGAATCTAAAATATCCTCAACCCTCTTCTCCAGATCCAAATCCTTAAAATCCATGTACAGTTCTATATGAACCTCATTTATCTTGAAATACACCTTCCCATCTGCAGCAAAGTTATTGCTACCGGGTAAGAGATAACAGATAAACGGTGGCTCAGGACTTTCCCCTTCTGCAAAGTGGTCATACGCAAAAGGTATCTTCATCTCCTGCAGCATTTCCACTAACTTTTCCATCGTCATTTCAATGCCGCCTCCACTTCTCTTTCCAAAAGTTCAGCTGCAGCTTTCTCTGCCGGAGCAATATGCGGAAAGGCTCTCGTTCTGCCGCCACCCCGTTTGGCATGACCAAATTCTAAAAGATGTGCCAGCTGGTAACGGTTCTTGGAATGTACTGTCACTTCCATCGCATTAGCACTTTCCTTTGTGGTTTTCACCGTCCAGCTTTTCTTATACTGACCGGTATCCACAGGTGCTCCTGCCTGCACATCACTTTTTGCTTTCCTGCCTGCCTTTTTCACAGCGGCTTTCATATCCTCTGTCGCAAGGTCTGCATATTCCTGCAAGCCTTCCATGATAACATGCGCCATCTCATCCACCCTGCATCTGTCCCTTGCCATTGTTACCGCCTCACTTTCCTACAGCTGAATTTCAAACTTTTTTTCTTAAAATTCATATAATCTACATTCGAGATATCATAAATTTCTCCATGAAAAATCAGCCTGTGCGTGGTAGAACCAATCTCGGATGCTTTCTTACAATAACGAATGATTACAGTCATTCCCACATCCTCCACAATGGTTCCTGCCTCTTCCTTTTCCTTGGAGCTTGCCAGACCTTCACCGCCAATCGTTGCCGAACAACTGTAGAAATCAACCCAAGCATTCTTATGATTG
Organism: Agathobacter sp.; assembly: GCA_022775045.1. GTDB lineage: Bacteria > Bacillota > Clostridia > Lachnospirales > Lachnospiraceae > Roseburia. Next base: position 15,024 of record JALFLB010000028.1, read on the forward strand.
CCAATTGCATCTACCACCAGTTCATTCTTCTGGAAGGTTACCTTCTCATTCAAAAGTCCAATGTTCATCAGCACCTCCTAAAATCCCGGTTCTCTTACACCAAACAAAAGCGACCTCAACGATAAAGTAAGCGCATGATGGTCAGCCTCTTCCCTGTGCTCATACAGGTAAGCTACTGCATACATCACCGCAATCTTACTTACCGCCTGTTTCTCAAATGCTTCCTCAGAAAGTCTTGCGATGTCCACACACAACTGCTGACTTTGAGCAATGATGCCGGAAAGCAGCGCATCATCATCCTCAAAGTCCACCCTGAGATAATTCTTCATTTCTTCTAATGTCACTACCATGCGCGTTTCTACAAGCGGGGATTTGCTTTCAAATCCTGCAAATGCCCGCTTGTTTTACCTCCTCATCTTAGGATCCAGAAGTTCCGACCTTCTGCTGAAGCACCTTGATCGCCTCAGGAAGCACAAGCTTACCATCCACTCTTTGGCTTCCAAGGAAACCAACCTGGCCATTTGCAGCATAAAGCTCGTTGAGACGTTTGAAGCTTCTGCCCTGTCTGTCCGCAATCCAGTAGTAGCTGAAATCACCAAATGCGATTGTCTTTGCTCCGGCCGCTGCCGTAGGCATATAAGCAGAGGTTACTACAGGTCTTCCAAGGATCGTGTCCGGAGTACCGGCAACTAAGGAAGGCTGCCATAAGTACTGATTGTTATTATCCTTGAGCTTTCTGATTGCCTTGATTGTAGCATCATTCAATACCCAAACTGCCTTCTTGCGATATGGAGACTTCAGACTGTAGAACAAGTCGATGACTTCATCAGCAGTAATGACTGTGGCACTCGCTGCCGTAACACCAATCTCAGCACCACCGTTTGTTGCAAGAATGCCAAGAGGCTTACCTGTACCATCACCATTGAAGAAGGAATCTTCCTCTCTGGCACCGATACGTCTTGCAAACTCTCTGCTGATATAGCTTTCCAAGTCAAAGGCGCTGTCATTAAGAAGCTCCTCAGAAACCTTGATCATAGTACCAAGCTTGTAAGCACCAATAGATACCTGCGTGAAAGCATCGTCATCTTCCTGATAAAGACCTTCTTCATCAATCCATGAAGCCTCTCCCTTAGTAGCAACTACCGGAATCTTTCTGTCACCAGAGGAAGTATTGATAATCTTCGCAAGAGTACGAAATACGTTCTCCTCTTCCAAAGCTTCGACCAGTGTATGTTCAAATTCATCAGGAACTAAATAGCCACCTTCAGAATCTGTCCCTACCTGCAATGCATTGTACACTGCTGCGGAAGGAGTCTTTGCTCTCATGGCATTCCAGAAGGAACCCTTGTATTCATCAGAAGCACGTCCTGTCTTTGTTTCATCCTTCCCCATCTTGGCACCCGGCTTTCCGGTAAGTGGAGTGCTGGTAGCCTTAGAAAGCTCTGCATCAATGGCAGCCTGTCTCTCCAGTCTCTCAATCTCCTTACCCAAATTCATAACATCCTGTTCCATCTTGTCATAGGCCGCAGTATCTTCCTCGGAGAGCATACCGTCTGCGCCTCTCTTGGCATCTAAGAACGCTTTTGCTGCATCCCAGGCCTTTGCTCTTTTTTCTCTAAGTTCTAAAATCTTACTCATAATGAAAATCCTCCATTTTCTAAAATGTAAAGAGCCTGCTATCAGTGCGATAACAAGCTCAGTCTCTTCTCCAGCTGATCTACCGGAGTACGTTTCTCTGTCTTTTGTTTCGGTGGGATAAGCTTAGACAACATCGAATTTGTCACAGCCTGTCTTGAGAACATAACTGCTCCAACTTTAATGTCATCTTCTATTTCTCCACCAGTTACACCTTCCTGCCCCTCGGCAAAAAGAATTTTATCTGCAAAGCCAAGCTCTACTGCCTTTTTTGCATTGAACCAGCTCTCTGCATCCATAAGCTTTGAGATCTTATCCCTAGCAAGCCCAGTCTTAATCTCATAGGCATTCATGATGGATTCCTTTACTTCATCCAGCATCTTCACCGCCTTCTTCATTTCCTCGGAATCTCCGATTGCGATCGTTGCCGGATTATGAATCATCATCATTGCCACAGGACTCATTTCGACAGTTGTGCCAGCCATTGCAATCACGGAGGCAGCCGAAGCCGCAAGACCATCAATCTTAACTGTCACATCGTATGGATAATTCATCAGCATGTTGTAAATCTGGGCTGCGGCAAACACATCACCGCCGGGGCTGTTAATCCATACAGAAATCGGACCCGAACCACTTTCAAGCTCATCCTTAAAAAGCTTCGGTGTTACCTCATCCCCATACCAGGTTTCATCTGATATTTCTCCATTCAAAAAGAGCGTTCTCATCACAGCGCCGCTCTCATCCTGATTCTTTATCCAGTTCCAAAACTTTCTTTTCATCGCTTACCTCCATATTTTTTATTCTGCTGACCACCTTCATCTGGTGGCTGCCCTTTCTTCTGCTCTTGCACAGCATCATCCGACTTACTGCTACCATCTACAGCAAAGATACCTGCATCCTCCAATTTGGTCATATTTCCATTGATAAGATAAAGGTCACCACCTGCCTCTGCAGGAATGCGGTCAAGATTCTCAAGCTCGCGGATATCATTTGCTGACATCCAACCATTCTGTCTTGCTGTCGCATACCCGGCCATTCGGCTTTGGTAATCACCTCGAAGCAAACCGTCCACATTGAACTTAAAGAAATACTTCTTTTTCTCTTCCGGTGTAAGAAGGGCTCTGACCATCGCCTGCTCCCATCTTGCCACCCACGGATCCAAAGTGTATTTCACAAACTCCAAGGATTGCTGCTCAATATTAGAAAAGCTCGACTTCTCCAGATCTCCCACCATATGTGGCGGCACTCTGAAGATTCGAGCTATCTCATCAATCTGAAATTTCCTTGTTTCCAAAAACTGTGCTTCATTCGGACTGATGGAAATTGGTGTGTACTTCATCCCTTCTTCCAACACAGCCACCTTATTGGCATTGGCAGAACCACCAAAGGTTGCCTGCCAGCTTTCCCTTACTCTGCTTGGATCTTTGATAGTACCCGGATGCTCTAACACACCGGAAGGAGCAGCACCATTTGCAAAGAATTTAGCGCCGTACTCTTCACAGGCAATCGCCATACCGATTGCATTCTTTGCCATCGCAATCGGACTATATCCCACCAGACCGTCAAAGCCTAAGCCCGGAATGTGAAGTACATCCTGTGCCTGCAATCTTACCGATGTTCCCTTCATGGTATGCGCATCATCTGAACTAAGATAGTACTCATAATAAATCTGGCCATCCTGGTCACGGTTCACTTCCATCCTGTCGGGCATCAGCGGATACAGAGCAATAATCTCCCCTCTCGCATTCCTGATAATCTGACTGTACGCATTTCCCCATAGAAGTAAATGTGTCATCAAGGTTTCTCGAAACACAAAGGAAGTCATCTCTGGATTTGGCTCATCATGGAGCAAAAAATAAAGCGGATGATCCACCGCCTTTTCCTTACCACCATCTGCATTGTATCTGTAAAACTGCAATGGCAAACTTGCCACAGCCTCCGACAATATCCTCACACAGGAGTACACTGCCGTCATTTGCATCGCTGTTCTCTCATTTACCCTCTTACCGGAAGTCGAACCACCCATAAAGAAGGAATACGCACTTCCTGATGTTCTGTTTGTGGGAGCATCCCTGCCCCGGAATATATTACTCAAAAATCCCATAAAGCCTCCTTATCAAAATACCAGCAATCCTCTTGTATCATAGACACTTCCACTTTCACCTTCGTGTCTGACTGCTCTATCCAAAGCCATAATTGCAGCAACAATGCCATCAATCTTTTCTTTCGATTTCGCTTTCGTCACCTTTATATTTCCGGCTGGATCTGTATCAACTACTACATTTCCTGCCATCCATCTCATTACCGGATGACCACCATGAATGATTTTGCCTTCCATAAGCAGTCTGTAAAATTCCTTCGTAGGAGCTGACATAGAAGCAAAGCCCTGTCCGAATGGCACCATCGTAAGTCCATTATCTTCCAGGTTCTGGATTACATGAGTCGCATTCCATCTATCCACCGCAATCTCTAAAATGTGATACTTCTCCGATAAATCCATGATGAATTTCTCGATGAAATCATAATGAATCACATTCCCTTCGGTTGACATGATGTAGCCCTGCTTTTCCCAGATATCATATGGTACAGAATTAGCTTTCACTCTTCTCGGAATGGTTTCCTCAGGAATCCAGAAGTACGGCAAAAGCACATACTTCTCATCCTCATCCCTTGGCGGAAATATCAGTACCAATGCCGTAATATCTCCGGTACTGGATAAGTCCAGGCCCGCATAGCAATCTCTGCCAGCAAGCGCATCCATATCAATCGGCTCATTGCCTCTCATATAAATCGCATCAGGAATCCATGCAACGGTCGAACTGACCCACATATTGCATCGAAGCCATTTGAATGTGACTTCATCAGCTGGGTTCTGCTTTGCTTCTCTATACGCATCCCTCAACCTTTCAATATCAACGGTATATCCAAGAGAAGGATTGACCTTGTACCAATTCGCTTCATCTTCCCAGTCCTCATCATCCTTAAGCCCGTAAACCACAGGATAAAAAGTCGGATCCACACGTCTGCCTTCCAGAATATCCACCGCTTTTGTATGAAGCTCATATGCAATGGAATGTCTGTCATTACCTGCAGTCGTGATAATAAAATGTAGCGGATTCTGTCTTGCATCCGACGAACCTTTGGTAAGTACATCATATAACTGCCTATTCGGCTGGGTATGAATTTCATCAAATACCAAACCGCTTACTGAAAATCCATGTTTGCCACCAACTTCAGCTGACAGCACCTGATAGTAGCCAGCATTGCTGTAATTCACAATACGCTTGGTGGCTCCCATCAGCTTGCTTCTTTTCATCAAAGCCGGTGACATCTCCACCATCTGTTTCGCTACATCAAATACAATAGATGCCTGCTGACGGTCAGCTGCTGCACCATACACTTCCGCACTTGGCTCATTGTCAGCATATAATAAATAAAGAGCGACGGCCGCAGCCAATTCACTCTTTCCTACCTTCTTACATATTTCCACAAACGCAGTACGAAACTGCCTGTTCCCATCTGGTTTTACAATTCCAAAAATATCTCTTATGAGCTGCTCCTGCCACGGCAACAGCCAGAATGGTGTTCCGGCCCATTTGCCTTTCGTGTGGCAAAGATTCTCAATAAAAGTAACTGCCCTGTCTGCTTTCTTCTTGTCATAGTGAGAAGTAGGCAGCATAAACTGAGAAGGCTTATAATTCTTAAGCTTTGGATATCCCTTTGGTCTTGGTTCCTTTGCCATTAAGAATCACCTCCAAGCAATGCCTCCATCTCATCTTCCGGCTCCTTACCCTTTGTACTACCAGCCACAATACGTGACCTGGATGACGGCGTGAGTCCAAACTCAGATGCTGCCTGTAGCATCAGTTTCTGATTAGTATTTGCGATACCAACCCAAGGTGTCTGCTGCTGATATCCTTTATCAGTCTCAAAGGTAGATCCCTCAGAAGAAATATGTTCCTGAGCCTCTTTCCATCTGGCGTAAGACTGACAATACGCAGCAAATGCCGCCATATCCACTTCCGTAAGAATACCCATCTGATTCATCAAATCAGCTAAACGTTCCCACTCTTTCTTAGCCTCAGGTAATAACCATTCCGGACAGTCAGGCATTCCCTTTGCCGGAATTGGCTCCTTCGTATTCAATTTTCTTTTTCCCGGATTACCTTCCAGCTTTTTCAAAGCTGTAGGCTTTGGCTTTCTTCCTGCCATGGTCATACCCTCCTCCCTTAATTTTTTGCATAATAAAAGGACCATGTATCTCTACACGATCCCATTTATTAAATATGTATTCATATCCAAGTTTTTGTTTCTCTATCCCATTTTTTCTCAAAAGGCTTAGCCTTATGAATTGCATCCACAATCGGAAGCAGCAGCACCTTTAACAACTGCATTGTCTCCGCAAATTCAACCTTTACAAGAGCCTTCTTCTTTTTGATAAAGGAATTCCACCTTCCTTGCCTTGTCGCATCCTCCGTGAAATCATCTTCAAAAGCCGCAATATCATCAAAGCCCGTACCACGATGAGTAAAGGTTTCTACAATGGCATTCTTAAGTTCAGTTCCATCAAGCTCATATCTATCAGCCAACACATAGATATCATAGAAATCCTTATATCTTCCGTTTGCAAGTCCTAGAGAAACAATTGCCTCAAACTTTTCTGCTATCACTGAGTAAATTGAATAAGCATATACTTCCGGGACTTCCATATCCAACAATACAGGGAACTCCATTTTCATTCTCTCTGGATATATAACATCTCCAAATCCAATATCTATCGACACCGGAACTTTGGTTCTATCTAAGTATCCTGTAATTGATACATTTACGCCATGGTACTCCTTGAATTCAGTTATATTGGTAACCTCAAGCGTATTTAAATCAAATCGAAGTGCATCGTCACATTCAATTGAAAAAATGTCGTTAAATACCTTTTTCATTTTTTCAGCATCATTTGGGATGCGCTGTGCCAGCAAATCAATATCCATTGTGGCACGTGCATATTCTCCATCAAATAATGCGTATAGGAAAATACCACCTTTCAAGGTAAATCTCTCTGCATACTGAGATACGGATAACCTATATATGGTTCTTTCAAGCCCATATGTGACTAATTTATCCTGCATGGTTTTTCCATCTTCCATCGCTTGTTTCTTTAATCTATCCTTTACAGATATTGCACTTATCATACCAGCACCTCCAGATATTTCTTCATTACATCCCCGCACTTGAGCATTTCTGCATATCTAATAAGCCGATTCAGATTACGGTCGCTTCGGTGCAGATAATTTGTGAGAACTTCCTTTGTTTCTTCGATTCCAATTCGTTCCCTATAGAATACAATATCAACAACAGTTTTCTCGATATCGTAGATCCGAAATTTATTCTTTCCTTCTTCTATAGTCTCAATCCCGACATCGAATCGATCATCCGTGAAATAACACACATTCAATTCTGGCCAGTCTGGAAGAGTTGAAACCTTAGCTTTTCTGGGAATGGCTACATCAATAGCATCTGGACGATATGTTGACAGATTATAATAAACAGCCGCACTCAGCAGACAAACCACTCCATCTGGCACAAATGCGTATGCATAATAGAAATCTGATTCCTCTCCATCAAAATTTGCATTCTCGTAATACCTTTTATTTAGTTTTATCAAAATTCCCTGTTCAACCATCTGATTAATTTTATAATATGAAAATCCTTTTTCTTTCAGTTCCTGAACTGAAAAAATCATTTGGTCATTGGAAATCTTTGCAGTCGTTGTCATTTTAGCTCACCTCAATTCCAGTATATCCAAATTCGCAATAATTATTTAAATATATTTCGGCACTTTGTTGTTTTGCCGAATTTCATTTAAATTATAGTAGTTATATCACGATTTGTCAATGGATTATTATGAGCTAGACCCCCCGTCTTTCATTTCGCGATTTTGCACAGAAGAGGGGGCGCCGGTCTTGTAGCATAAGGCCTGTAGAGATTCAAATACCCCCTACCCTCGCTCTATCAGAACCGATATTCCTTGAATCTATCCTCGGTCATCGTCTTTACATTATGATGATGCTCACATAAAGGCTGCCAGTTCGACCTATCCCAAAAGAGTTTCTGGTCTCCACGGTGTGGTTTGATATGATCCACAACTGTAGCCATAGTGATGTGCCCTTCTTCATAACACTTCACACAGAATGGATTGCTCTCTAAGAACTTCCTTCTCTCACGCTGCCACTTGGCACCATAGCCACGCTCTGCTGCATGAGCTCTGTCCTTTGTATGTAAAGGCTTATGTTCCTCACAATACATCTGACCGTGCGGAATAAGTGCTGCACAGCCAGGATGTTTACACGGTATGTTGCTTCTATATGGCAATGCATCCACCTCTTTCATAACAAAAGCCCCGGAAGTTTTTGGCTTCCAAGGCTCTGCTTTCGTCGTACACTTTCGACACTATCATAATAACATATATGCTTATGCCATGTTGGGACAAGGTGTGCCAACCTTATTCTGGTACAATGAAATTGTTTAATGCTGATGCATGAATACGATGTACTGTGCGATATGATACATTAAGCTCGTAGGAAATATCTTCCCAGCTCTCGTTTTTCAGGTAACGATATTTCAAAAGAAGTCTTTCCTCTGGGTTCTCCATACTTTCAATCGCCGCATTAATTTCTGAACGAAGGTCTACCAATCTATTTATCTGTGCATCAATCCTCTGCTCATAATCCCATATCTTTTCAATGGTCTTAATAAATGGTGCTTCCAGATTTCTATTTGGATTTGTCCCAATCTTTTCTCCATAAGTGCATCCCTGGATCGTGCCACGCATCTCGCGAAGCTGCTCCAGTTCCTTCACCTCAACCTGTATCTGTTTATCCAACAGATACGCCTGCTTCAAATATTCCTTAGCTGTCATAAGCCACCTCCGAAAAGTTATTTCCCTCGGATTTACTCTGATTGTCTTATTTCGTCCTGAAGCTTACGGATCAGAAACTTTCCATCCACGGAAGTCAGCTGTTGATACCACGAACTTCCGAAAAACTTCTCTAGCTGTAATGCTTCATCTATTGCTGCCTTGCTCTTTGGATTGCGCTTTATCTTTTTGAGTGCGGCTCTGTAATCAGCAACCGCATTCAGAATAATCGCATTCGCAAGTCTTTCATATGGATCTTCAAATTGGTTCTTACCTGTCATGTGTCACCCTCGCCTTTACTGCTGCAATCAATCTGTTTTGTGTCGTATCCTTATTGGCTAAAGCCTTCATAACATCTTCATCTATTGTGCCAGCAGTAATGATATGCTGAACCACCACAGTCCCCGCAGTCTGTCCCTGTCTCCAAAGTCTTGCCACCGTCTGCTGATATAGCTCCAAGCTCCAGGTCAGCCCAAACCATATCAATGTATTTCCACCTGATTGCAAATTCAAACCATGTCCGGCTGAGGCTGGATGTATTAACGCCACCGGCAATTCCCCACGATTCCATTTTCTGATGCTGTCCTCAGAATCCAGCCTTTCAAAAGGAATCTTTTTCTCAGTAAGCCTTCGCATAATCCTTGCTAAATCATGTTTGAACCAGTAAGCTACCATAACAGGTCTGCCATTTGCTGCTTCGATCATATCTTCTAAGGCATCCAGCTTCTGATCATGAATTACAATTTCTTCACCATCATCAGAATATACAGCGCCATTTGCCATCTGAAGAAGTTTACCTGAAAGAGCTGCTGCATTTGCTGCTGTAATCTCTCCCTTTTTCAAAGGAACAAATAAATTCTTTTCCATATCTGCATAAAGCTTCGCTTCCTCATCATTCATATAAACCGTATATTCATTACTGATAAGCTCCGGCATCTGAAGATGATCCAAGGCTTTCATGGAAATTGTGATATCGGAAATCTTCTCATAAATCTGTTCTTCAGCTCCACTTCTTAGCTTATAAGAATAAACAATCGAACCATTCATCCTATCCGGCACAAAATAATCCACACGATACTGGCTGATAAATCTTCCAAGTCTTTCTCCCATATCCAGACATTTGAATTCTGCAAACAGATCCATCAAACCGTTGCTGGAAGGTGTACCAGTCAATCCGATTACCCTTTTCACCTTTGGTCGAATCTTCATAAAAGCCTTAAAACGTTTACTGTTCCAATTCTTAAAGCTGGATAATTCATCCAGCACTACCATATCCCAGATGAAATTCACTCCACTTTGTTCAATCAACCACTGCAGATTTTCACGGTTAATAATGTAAATATCTGCATCTGCTTCCAGAGCCCTTTTTCTCTCTGTAGCAGAGCCAAGAACAATGGAATATCTTAAGTGTTTCAGATGATCCCACTTATGAATCTCATCACTCCAGGTATTTCTTGCTACTCTCAGTGGCGCTACCACCAGAACCTTACTCACATCAAAGCTGTCATATATAAGCTGCTCAATGGCTGTCAATGTAATACTGGTCTTACCAAGTCCCATCCCAAGTATCACGGCTGCTATCGGATGCTCTAATATATAATTGATTGCAAACTGCTGATAATCATGTGGTTTGTATTCCATCAAGAATCCCTCCAATCTGTCCTGCATCATCCAGGACGAATACTTTATATCCAAGAGCCCTTAGCTGGTCATGCCTGTGCTCCTGCAAAACTCTTGGCTTCTTTCCTGACGCCTTCACTTCCACCAACCCGAATTTCCCATCAGGTAATAAAACAAGTCGGTCAGGCCAGCCCGATGAACCGGCATTCCACTTCTCACACAAGCCACCACGCTTTTTAACCTCTCTCACTAATCTCTGTTCAATATATTTTTCACGCATCGCACGCCTCCATCATTCTTAACAGGTGTGCAGGTCGAGTACCTCGTTCCGTAAAACTCTCTTAAGCAGATTTTTATTCAAATTCTTTCTAAAGGGACTTTTATGTACTGAGGTTAACGACCTACACAAAAAGCCTATTCTTACTCCAAAAATTCCTGTCCTTCCTTAAGCTTTAATCCTACGACCTGTACCCCGGTATTCTTGCGGATTCGGTTATAACCAGCCTTGTCCATCGAAGAATAGAAATCTGTGGTACTGCGGATATATTCGCCATTCTGCATGCAATGCGCTCTGTAAGCCTGATACAACTCACCTGATTTTTCCTTATAGGAAGGATCCATCTCACAGCATTCCTCCAGGAACTGCCCCAGCCAGTCATTGTCCTCGCGGTATGCCTGAATAGCAGCCTCTACGACATCCGGCAGTGTCGTATGAAAATTCTTATCAATCGCCCGCTTCGCACCTTCGATAATCCAGCTCATAATTGCAGGACCGGCATGCTCAAACAGATAATCCGCATAATTTTTGATGTCACTTTTCCCTGTAATCTTTGCATTGAAGGGAATGACCACCAGCCTTCTCCAGATGCCGTCATCATTGGCTCCTACCTTTGGAAGATGGTTGGTATAGAGAACCAATGTATGTGACGGTACAAAGGAAAACGGATCCTTATACTTCTTCTCTGCCTGAATCTCATCCGTAGAGCAAAGCTGCTTCACCACAGCGGTATTCAATCTCATACCTTCCTCCATTTCCGAAGAAATGATGAGCCGTTTTCCCTTAAGCTCTGCCATCTCCGGCTTCACATTTCGCTTGCAATTCATGGTCAAGGCTTCCGCTGAAAGCTTTCCTGCATAATTTCCAAGTACTCTGAAAATGGTATTCCAGAAGGTACTCTTACCATTGGCACCGCCACCATAAGCAATAATCATTTGCTCTTGATAAACCTTACCGATTGCAGCCATGCCAACCGTCTCCTGCACATAATCAATCAGTTTCTGATCCTTGCAGAAGAAAAGATTCAAGGCATCCAGCCATATCTGTTTCCCATCCTCTCCCGGAGAACACGCAGTAATCTTTGTAATCAGATCCTCAGGATTATGCGGCAGTTCCCCTGCAAGCCCTTTTCGAAGGTCATAGGTTGCATAAGGTGTGTTAATCAGATTCTCGTTTTTATCCAAATCAGACACGGAAATAGCAATCATCGGCTTCGCCGTATTTGCCGCAGACACAATATATTTGTAATCACGTCTCTTCTGAACAAACTTCAGATAAGTCTGAGCACCCATCAGCATATAAACCAAAGGAATAAGCTTTCCATCTACCTCTTTTAAAAGCTCCTTCGGGCCAGCCTGGATAGATTTCTTCGGTACACCTGCATCCTCCAACACCTTCTCAACTCTTGCCACCTCATCCATAGCATCCTGAAGCTGCAGATCCAAGAATTCCTCAACGGCACCAATCGCCATCTGCTTATCCTCTCGCCAACATTCGCCATCGAACCTTAAAAAGTCTGTTGCACTGGTATATTTCAATTCATTTCCATACTCTCGAACCAACACCTTTGCCTGTCCGATATCCGAATAATCTTCAGGCTTCAATGAAGCACTTTCAAAATATGCGTTATATTCATCAGGTGGCACATACCCTTCCTGATTCACAATACTTTTCTTAAAGAACTTCACTGCACTATTCCAGATAGTCTTAAGCTCTGACTCCGGTAGCGGCGGATCACACTTCTTTGCATGTTCCAGGAATGCCTCGTGTGCCTTTTCCGTAATTCCATAACGTTTCAATACACGCCCGGCAAATCGGCTCATGGTATTGTTTCTGCTTCCTTCCAAAATCTGCCCACCAGATGCACTCTCCGAATCCTCGGAATCAAAATCTTCTTCCTCAGCTACCTGACTGACATCAATTTCTTCATCAATAGTCATCCAGCCATCATGTACCAATACTTCTTCACAATCAGCACCGAAGATAAATCTTGCTGCGTCTAAAGCATTTCCATCAAAGAAGGGATACTCCTTCTGTAATGCCTTCTTTAGATTTCCGTACACTTCTGCATCTGTAATCTCTGAAATAGGAAAATAGATGTGATATCTCGGTCTGGCCGACTTCCCCTCCTTTGGAAGCAGATGATGTCTGCTGGAAGCAAGCATATATTCCATATCCGGGAATATTTCCTCCAGCTTCTCTGCTGTAATCCACTCTGCTGGTTCCTCCGAATGATCATTATCAATATCCATAACAATCACGTCCGAACGAATGAAATTACCAATACCTCGATAATTTCCTTTGTACTCTGCGCAAACATGATCTGCCTTCACCGCCTCCCGAAGCTGCTCCGGCGTACTCACCGTCACCCGGTTCGGGTAGCTGCAGTTTGCGGCCTGACCAATGCAGTTTGCTGTAAAAATCGTTGCCTGCATATCTCAAACCTCGTTTCTATAAAGTAAGGAACAAAATCCTCCTAACTTCCTAAGCGGGTTTGACCTACACTTTTCCGGTCGTAGGACAAAATTTGCAAAAAAATAACAGCCACCTCTTTCGAAGTGACTGCCATTATGCGCAAAACAATACTATTTAATTTTCCTCATCATAAGGTAGCAGCAAATAATTTCCAAATTCCGTAACACAATAATAGCGATACCGCTCTTCCTTTTCTGTGTCAACCATTAGAACAGGGATAACGCCACAGCTCAGAACATCGCCATCGATATAAATGTGGCTCTCATCCACGTAAATATCATGGAAGTATATCACTTAAACAATATATCTTCAATACGAAATCCTTCTAATATTCTTCCGGGATACTAAACACCACATGGCCAGCCTCAGCTGTTATCCAAAATCTTTTCTTATTATAGTAAAACACCTGCAAATAACCTGCATGAAAATCGGGAGCCGGATATCTTTCAAATATCTGATTCAAAGCTTCATACGCCACCCATAATCCAGCAATCTGATTTTCCTCAAAAATGTTATTATATCCCTTGGTAAAATACAGTTCATTCTTGACATCTCGCCAATCGTCAAACATGCATTTATCCTCAGTATCTGTAGCCTTATAATCGTATTTAAGCGGCTCAATCATTTTTAAATATGCCTGCTTCGATTCTTCGGCTATGCTCGGCACAATCGTTTTCATATACATATCTGTCATCAGCGGTACCGGTGCATCCTTTATTTCATATATAGCTCTGACTGGCATATTACCGTCCTCCTATTAATTGTAATAAAGCCAACCTGCTACGGTAGTTTCATTTATCTACTGCAACAGGTTGTCTCCCTCATAATGAATTACTATGCAATATTTGCTATAAGCATAGGATGATCTGTGTACATATCGACAGTACTAATTGTATCATCAACCCTCAGTTTCTTATGCTTAAAATATATATCGGCAGATGGTGATAAAAGTATATGATCAATAAATTCTGGATCATAATAACCGAGCCTTGTAAAACCATCGGCCTGTAACGAGGTCAACTGAGCTCCATGGGCATTCTGATTCATATCGCCAACTACAATCATTTTCCCCTGATAGGTTGTGCTTACTTTTTCAACAGTTTCCCAGAACTGGGCTGCAAGTCTTAACCTCTCCTGCACATACCACTTGGCTGCGCCAGAAAACTCTGATGTCTGAGGAATGTGAATATTCAGAATGCGTAAACCATCTCCAATCTCCACCAGATTATATCGATTTGTAAGCTCTATATCCGAGACTGACTTTACATCAATATCGATTCCCTCCTTCACAAGCATAATTGAAATGATGGAATATGAATGCTCATCTACATCAAAATCTATTGGAAGGATGATCTGATAGCCAGGCAACTCATTCTTAATCTGCTCGACGTACTTACCATTACGACCATATTTCATCTCCTGAAGACATACAATATCGGGATTCTCTTCATCAATACTGTTAAGAATATTAGAGAGACGCACATTTAATGGTCTCTTAGTCAATGTGTGGTTCCAGGTGTTTGTGTTAAGTGAAATGATTTTCATAGTAAATTCTCCTTCTATTAACCCAAAATAAGTGCCATATCTGCAGGCTCAAGTTCCTTTTTTCCTGTAGTTTTCATGTAACGCTGTACACGATCAGTGAAAAAGCACATCCGCTTTATCGAATCAGAGTCCTGCATCTGTGCATCATCCATAAATATCCTGGTCAGTAACTTCACCATGTAATCGTATCGAGGATACTGCGCCAATCCAAGTTCCTTCTGAAGCACAGCACCGAAGCATTCATGTAATTCCGAGTATTTTGGCATGGCCTTTACCACTGCCGCATAAGTCTCCGCGTAGTTATCATTATCTGCCCTGTCCATATGATCCAGGCGACCAGTGCAAGCATTCCCCTTGTCACCAAATTCTACCCATCCAAATGTATGTGGGTATCTTACCAAGAGCTGTATGCTCTTTTTGATTTCTTTGATGTCTTTCATAATAGACATACCTCCTTTTCGTCTAGTAGGTGTACCGCCATCCATTTTGAATTATGGTTAGTGTTACACCATCTGTCGAGCCTTTTTTGGGGCAGCAATTAATGCTGCCCTTAAAATCATTCTATCTATTTTTTCTATATACAGATGTCTTATTAACAACATCGCATATCTCCAGGTCGTCCGAATTTCTTTCGATTGCTGCAAGTATCTTTGCGGCAACCGCTTTTTCTGATCGACTCATAGTCATCCAGTCGTCTTCATTAAATAGTCCTCGTATCGTAAATTCCTCTCCCACTGATTTTCTAAACAATGCTGCTGTCACTATGTTGTTTAATTCAGCGGGACTCTTTGTGGATGTAGCTTTTGTCTGTCCCTTATTCAAAGCCTCCGCAATAATTTGTCCAGCAAAGGCTGTTACGGATAAATTCATTTCCTTCGCCTTCCCTGACAGCTTCTCGTAATCCTCATTCGTAAGTGTTACCCAAAATCTTGTGTGTGTATCCTTATTTATCACTTTCTATCACCTCGTCTTTTCGTTTAGTGGTACACCATCTGTTTTTCATTATAGGCATAGGTACACCATCTGTCAATGAGAAATTTAAAAATTTTTATTACACGACCGGAAAATCCTCTCCCAGATGCGCTTAGAAAGATAGAAAGGCACGAAAGCCATTCGGAAAGTGAGGTGCTGCAGATGCAGACAGAAACGATTGATAAAAGCCAGCAGGCTACAGCGTCCATTGATGAAGAGCTCATTGACACTCTCATTTCAATCAGTGTTGTAGCTAAACGACTGGCAGCCAATCTAAGACAACAGAATACAGAAAATGGAGGAAAACAAGATGAGCAAAATGAGTGAATTATCTCAGGTGCTTGATGAAATGATTGCCTGCGGCGAGGGAATGATCAAAGCTGCTAACGCAATCAAGGACATCTTTTCTTCTACAGAAGAAGCACCAGAAGAAACAAAAACAAAGCCAGCCAAGAAAGTCACCAAGGCTCCCGAAACGGCGAAAGCTGATGAAGCACCGGAACCTATCTACACCAAGGAAGATGTTCGTGCCGTGCTCGCTTCCAAAGCAGCCGCCGGATATAAGAAGGAAGTCAAGGAGCTTCTTGAGAAATATGGTGCTCAGCAGTTAAAGCAGGTAAATCCTGATGACTATGCAGCCATTCTTAAGGAAGCCGAGGTGATTGGAAATGCCTAAACACGCATACCTCTCCGCTTCTGCCAGTCACAGATGGTTAGCCTGCCCACCAAGCGCAAAGCTCTGTGCCAATATTGCGGATCAAACCTCCGAATATGCACAGCAAGGAACCGATTGTCATGAGCTGTGCGCCTACCTTGTGGAAAAAGCTCTTGGCAGAGCTGGCACTGATCCAACAGAAAGCCTTACCTTCTACGATGCTGAAATGCAAAACTGCGCAGAGGAATACAGAAATTATGTACTGGAACAAATTGAAGCAGCCAAGGAACTATGCCAGGACCCACAGGTCATGATCGAACAGCGACTGGACTTCTCCCGCTGGGTTGAAAACGGCTTTGGAACCGGTGACTGTGTCATCGTTGCAGATGAAGTTCTACAGATTATCGATTATAAACACGGTCTTGGTGTCCTGGTAAGTGCCGGTGATGATGAGCATGGCGGAAACAGTCAGATGATGTGCTACGCCTTAGGTGCATTGGAAGCCTTCGGAGATCTCTACGACATCCATCAGATAAAGATGACCATTTTCCAGCCAAGACGTGACAATATCAGTACTTACACCATTTCCAAAGAGAAGCTTCTGAAATGGGCTGACGAAGTTCTGGCACCTACCGCACAGCTTGCCTATATAGGTGAAGGCGAATTCAAAGCTGGTGACCACTGCCAGTTCTGTAAGGTAAAAGCCACCTGCCGAAAACGTGCAGAGTACAATCTGGAGCTTGCAAAATATGACTTTGAAATGCCAGCCACCCTGGATAACATTGAAATCGCCGCTATCTTAGCAAAGGTGGATGAAATGATTTCCTGGGGAAATGACATCAAAGAATATGCCTTACAGCAGGCCCAATCCGGTGTTCACTTTGACGGTTGGAAAATCGTAGAAGGAAGATCCAATAGAAAATTTACTGATGAAGCCGCTGTGGCATCCAAAGTAAAAGACACGGGCTACGACCCGTATGAGAAAAAGCTTCTTGGCATCACTGCCATGAGCACAATGCTCGGAAAGAAGAAATTCGAAGAGCTATTAGGTGAGCTTGTGTATAAGCCACCAGGTAAACCAACATTGGTGCCGGAATCTGATAAGAGACCGGCAATAAATACAGCAATAGATGACTTTAATGAGTAAAAGGAGGGCCAATATTATGGCAAAGATTCAAAACCCTACAAAGGTAATCACAGGAGTTAATACACGTTGGAGCTATGCGAATGTATGGGATGCAAAGAGCATCAACGGAGGCGCACCGAAGTACAGTGTCTCCCTCATCATTCCCAAGTCTGACACCGTAACCGTTAACAAGATTAAAGCCGCTATCGAAGCAGCTTATGAGGAAGGTCAGAGCAAGCTTAAAGGAAATGGAAAAACGGTTCCTGCACTCTCCATCCTCAAAACACCTCTTCGTGATGGTGACTTAGAAAGACCTGACGATCCGGCATATGCAAATGCATATTTCATCAATGCCAATAGTGCTTCCGCACCTGGTATCGTTGATGCAGACCGTCAGCCTATCCTTGAGAGATCCGAAGTATATTCCGGTGTCTACGGCAGAGCTTCCATCAACCTCTACGCTTTTAACAGCAACGGCAACAAGGGAATTGCTTGCGGTCTCAATAATCTCCAGAAGATTCGAGACGGTGAACCTCTTGGCGGCAAGTCCAGAGCCGAAGATGACTTTGCTTCTGATGAAGAAGAAGATTTCCTTGACTAATCAAACGTAATAACGACAACCAAGCAGGCGGTGGTAATACTGCTGCCGCCTGTGACAATCAAAGAAAGTAGGTAAAATATTATGACTATGGATTCTATTAATGAAATATTAGATGCTATTATCCGCGGATCCCTTTTAGGCTTCTTAGCTGGCTTCTGGTTAATGGGACTTGCCGCAATCTGGAAGTGGTTCCTGGGTGTTGCAAAACGATTCCTTCACTGGCTTTTCCCAAAGGCAAAATGGTTCCAGCCAAAGGAACAGACCCCAAAAGGAAACTAATATCAAAGCGGCAGTACTCCTCGGTGCTGCTGCCCTTTTTGTAAAGGAATGAGATTATGATAAAAGAAATGTCAATTGATTTAGAGACCTATAGCGATGTAGATATCTCCAAATGCGGAGCTTACAAGTACGCTGAGTCTGATAATTTTGAAATACTACTGTTCGGTGTATCCATTGATGGCGGTGCAGTACAGGTATTTGATCTTGCCTGCGGCGATACTATTCCTGATGATATCCTTGCAGCCTTATCTGATGATACTGTTACAAAATGGGCTTTCAATGCCAATTTTGAAAGAATCTGTTTATCCAATTGGTTAAAACGACATCACCCTGAACACTTCAAGGGCTATCGTATTCTCGAAGATCCTGCCTCCAAATATCTGGACCCAGCCTCATGGAAGTGTACCATGATATGGTCTGCCTATATGGGCTTACCACTCTCGCTTGAAGGTGTCGGTGCTGTCCTTAAACTGCAAGATCAGAAAATGAAGGAAGGTAAAGACCTCATCAAATACTTCTGCTGCCCTTGTAAACCGACAAAAAAAAATGGTGGCAGAACCAGAAATCTCCCAGAACATGCTCCCGATAAATGGGAAGACTTCAAAGCCTACAATAAACGTGATGTAGAAGTGGAAATGGCTATCAAACAAAGATTATCAAAATTCCCGGTTTCTGACTTCATCTGGGATGAATATCATCTCGACCAGGAAATTAATGACCGTGGAATTATGCTGGATATGGATATGGTAAAAAATGCTATCGCATTTGATGAAAGGTCCAAGTCAGAGCTTATGATATCCATGCAGAATATCACGAACCTCGATAATCCAAACTCCGTAGTTCAGATGAAACAATGGCTCTCTGATCATGGTATTGAAGCAGAATCCCTTGGTAAGAAGGACGTGGCTGCTATGATAAAAAATACTGATGGTGATGTAGCTACCGCATTGAAACTCAGACTCCAGCTTGCAAAATCCTCCGTAAAGAAATACCAGGCTATGCAAAATGCAGTATGTAAAGATGGTAGAGCTCACGGTATGTTTCAGTTCTACGGTGCAAATCGTTCAGGAAGATGGGCCGGACGCTTGATCCAGTTACAGAATCTACCGCAAAATCATATGAATGACCTTGCTGATGCTCGTGAACTTGTCCGTACCGGTGATTATGATACTCTGGAACTGCTTTACGATGATATCCCAGATACTTTAAGCCAGCTGATTCGTACCGCCTTTATTGCAAGACCAGGATACAAATTCGTGGTATCCGACTACTCTGCAATCGAGGCCAGAGTCCTTGCATACCTCGCTGGTGAATCCTGGCGCTCCAAAGTATTTGCAGAAGGTAAGGATATCTACTGTGCTTCTGCCAGTCAGATGTTTGGAGTACCTGTAGAAAAACATGGTGTTAATTCTCACCTCAGACAGAAGGGCAAAATCGCAGAGCTCGCCTTAGGCTATGGTGGTTCCGTCGGTGCTCTTATTTCTATGGGAGCTTTGGATATGGGATTAACAGAGGATGAACTTCAGCCACTGGTTGATTCCTGGCGTGCCTCCAATCCAAATATTACTGCCTTCTGGTGGGATGTAGATAATGCAGTTAAGACTGCTATCAAAATGAAGATTCCTACAGAGGTAAACGGAATCAAATTTCTATGTCAATGCGGGATGCTCTTCATCAAACTTCCTTCCGGTAGAACTCTTAGCTACATCAAGCCTCGTATCGGAGAAAATCGATTTGGCGGTGAATCCGTAACTTATGAAGGTATCGGACCCGCTAAAAAATGGGAACGAATCGAAAGCTACGGCCCGAAACTCGTAGAGAACATCGTACAGGCAGTCTCCAGAGATCTTCTCTGTTTTGCCATGCGTAACCTCTCCCACTGCTTTATCTGTGGTCATGTCCATGACGAACTCATCATCGAATGCAGCTCAGATGTCGATTACAAATCCATCTGCAGTATCATGAGCAAATCCCCAGACTGGATGCCTGATATCCTGATTAGCGGCGATGGGTATGAAACCAAGTTTTATAAAAAAGATTAAAAAGATAGCGGTCTCCGGTGTTTGCCAAAGGCCGCTATCTTTGTAGATTAGAGTAATGCAGCTTTTAGTGCTGTCTTCAACAATTCTTTTCTCTTCTCTGCAAAAGTTAAGAAATTATCATATGAATAAACCATATCCGGAATATAATGAATACTTCTATACTGTTGCTTTGATTCATCCGTAGGATATGTTTTATTGAACCAAATATCAAAATCTTTGTTTTGCTTTTCAATATTTGGAATAGCTGCCAGCAACTGCAGATTCTCAATATTATTAACTGTATCAATATACAGCTGAATTTTGTCAACTGCAACACCTTGCTGAACAAGGTACTTCTTAGTGAACTTGCTCTTCGGATACATATGATCCACATGGAATTTATTGTTAAAATCCAATGATGGATACAGCAGCATCAATGTTGATAAAGTTTCACTGCTTCCATATTTAAGATTCAACAGATATTCTTCAACATCATCGTCGGTAAATACAATCGACTTATTTGTGCCCTTAAAGTGTTCAAGTATCTTATCAAGCGGAAATTCTTCGGTCCCGTTATCACGTATGATTTCTCTAATCGGACGCAATACATTATCAGGCTGACCACTGAAGGCTTTCTT
The DNA here is from genome assembly GCA_022775045.1 of Agathobacter sp. Classification (GTDB taxonomy): domain Bacteria; phylum Bacillota; class Clostridia; order Lachnospirales; family Lachnospiraceae; genus Roseburia. The sequence goes on from JALFLB010000028.1 coordinate 35,781, forward strand.
AAGAAGAGATCTAATAAGCCATTTCTTAATCTTATCTCTATTACTCATAGCTGAAGTAGAAACTTCAAAATTATCAGGAAGGCCAATGGTCTTCAAATAATATGCAATCGGAATGACAGCATTGTTTGATTTAAGCGTGTCTCTTGAATAACCAAAGCTTGATACAAGAATAAATGCTCTCTTTAAAGATTTCTTTATGGTATCCCAATTAGCTTCAATCTTAAGCATATTAGGCTTATTGAAGTTATCTACCTTAAATGCAATATTCTTGAAATCAGAAAGAACAAGTGCAGATTTCAGTACGAAATCCTTATTTACATTAAATCCATTTCCAATAGCATTGATTTCATCAACAAGTTCAGTTATCTCTTCTCTCGCATCATGGTTTTCCCATTGCGCAGTAGCAATAGAAAGCAAAAGATCAGAGTAACTAAGGATTGTTCCTCCACTGTTAACACGGATAAAGATATTTAATACCTTATCAAGTTCTACTGACTTTTCTTTGTAATAACTGATTGAAGGTTGAGTATGAATAACATTATAAAGCTGTGACAAAACATCCTGTGCATACTCACATTGTTCCTGGCTGTAAACACCGGTAAAAATAATTTCCTTCATCAGAAATTTTGTAACATCTCCAATAGACGACATGTCTAATATCTTACCTACTTCGTACCAATATGTATTAGAATCATTTTTCACTTCCGAATCTGTTAAAAAAGCAAATGTATACTTGTTATTTCCGTCCTCACATGGTGATATCAGATTCAAATACAGTTTTCGTTTTGGAAAAGCATCATCATTCTTCCACTGCTTATATGGGAGTTTGTATGCATAACTCCCCTTAAGGCCAATATATAAAGATGTAAGTCTCTGCTGTCCGTCAAGAACAGCCATAATATGATCTTCTCCCGTTAAATTTGCCTTTGGATTATGTCTTGAATTTCTCTCGTGGTAATGATCTAAGAATCTATAGAAATCATAGTCTCCATAATGGTCCTTAGTAATCTCCCAGAAAAGAAATGCGCCGATTGGATATCCTTGCATCAAACTGTCAAATAATCTCTCAATCTGTGTCGTTCCCCAAACAAATTCTCTCTGGATTGAAGGCAATACATACCTACTTGCAGAAATATCCTTTATAACCTCTGCAATTGTTAATGGTGATTCATATGCCATTGTTATCCCTCCTAAATTATCAGCTATGGTATGATATCTTCATTTGGTGGTGTCCATCCTTCACGATTAATTGTTACTGTATCTCCATGCACAGAAAATGTATTTTTTGACGCCACTATATCACCACACTTTCTATTTTATTCCTCAAATCCAGACTGATCAATCTTCAAAGTACGGCAGTTCTCCGTTACAGCTCTTACAGTATTAGAATTAAATCCCTTATCAGTATGTGCTGTAACCTCCAATGAGATTTCGACATCTGCACCATCTGCAGAAGACAGCAGATTTACAACCTCATCCATAAGCTTCTGTACATCTCTTATGACACGCGTATTGTCAAGCTTCTGGCTCATAAAGAATCTAGTATTTGTAGGTCTTGCAGGAGGCAGTGTTGTACCTCCACCAGGCTGTACTGGATTCCATCCGCCAGGTTGAACCGGTGTATCTCCACCACCATTACCTGCCGGATTATCCCATCCCGGAATCTCTGTTCCTCCCTGTGGAGGATTCTGAGTCTTCTCAGCACTAATCTGCTTAAGGGCAACAATTTCCTTCACAATATAATCTGTAAGATAAATTGATGATACATACTCATTATACTTAAGTCCTACATAGCGCTCTCCGCTGATTGACGAAGCCAGTGCAAAGAATTCATCACTATTAACTCCAGCCTGAATAGCAGATTCTAAGACATTGAAATTTGCAAGCCTTGGCAGGTAGCAGTATGTTGTGATGAACTCCCAAAGCTTCTTAATTTGAATATGATTATCATCCTTCCAAAGCAGATTATCCAATTCCATCTTAAGCAGAGCCGGAGCCCACTTAGTGATAAGCTGCTCATTCTGAAGCATTTTATTAGCAGCTTTGGCAACAACAGATTCAGTTCCGCCACTAATACGATCCACATCCCAGACAAGCTCTCTCATATCGATTTCTCTATCAATATAAGGAACCAGCAGCCAGCAATATGTTTCCTTTAATCGGAGCCTTACAGTTTCATTGCTTCGATTAATATTATTCTGCGTCTCAGTATTTTGCGCCGCATCAAGGTTCAGAGTCTCTCTATCAGTCTTAATTGACTGCCATGCAAGTAATTCTCTTACAGCTCTTTCCAGGGCATTAAGGCCATCCTGATCAGGAGCAACAAAAGCAAGCATGTTACGATATACTCTTGGAGCAGAACCTCTATTATTAAGGATTTCCTCCGCCCGAAGAATAGCCTTTGATCTGTCTTTACCCTGCTTGTGTACATCTTCAGTTTTAAGAATAACTAAACGTACTGCCTGCTCATCCGAAACATCATTTGATGTGTTAGGGCAAATATGAAGTCCCGCAAATGCAAACGCTCCTTCCTTACGTAACTCACTTAATCTTCGTTCAATCTCATAAGTCACATCCGCAGAAGCCATCTGGGTGGCTCTATCAGTTGCAGTCTTACGAAGAGTAGGTCTGGTATCATACCAATATCTATTACCAGAAGGATCTGTATACAGATACGCCAATGATCCTCTAAGAGTATTCAGTGCATCATTAAAATCTGCTATGCTCTCACCAGGCTGTACAATACCCAAACGTATTCTTGAGGATTCTATACCACGTATATTCTGGGCACGAACTGTAGGAGCGCTACCAAGCATAATAGTTCTTGAAACTCTTCTGGCTGCGAGTTTCTGGCCGTATCTGATTGTATTCTTATCGAGCTGATACGGAATTGAATTACGGCCGTCTACCTCTCTATCCATAATTCCATTCCAGGTTTCAGGAAGATATCTTACAAGCTCGTCACGAACAGTAGGAACATCAAGAGGCAGAGATCCTGGCATGATCATCGCACTAGCATCATTCGCCATCCATAATTCATGAATAACAGCAGCCATTAATCTCAGCACACCTCGGGTTCTCTGAAATCTTTCCATCGTAGCCCATTCTTCATAAAGTCGATCAAAGATTTCTGGATGAATCGGATAGCATGAAACCATTCTATCCCTATAATCTACTTCCTTGGCTTCAAGCGGAAAATCCAATGAATTTTCCTGATACATATTACTAAATGCTGTACATACTGCATTTCTCGCCGCTTCGTCCTTGCAAGGAAGGAACAGTCTGCGTCGCACTACCTCAAAGCCTTCATTTGCAGCAACTGGCTTCCAGATAGATTCCTGTCTTCCAAATGTATGCTCAATGGCTTCAAGGGCTCTCTTTCCACCTTCACCTTCTCCGATTTCGATTGCAGACTCCGGAATAGAAGCTACTACCATACTATTTTTGCTGGCACTTGCAGCCTCGGTAATCTGCTGGATGAAAGTAATAAAATTATCAAAGGATCCTGAAGGAAGGCCGGAAACTCCATAAATAGTCTTGGCATATGCAACAAGCTCATCCATAAGAATCAAGCAGGTTCCACAGCCATCCATAAGCTCTTTCAAGGCAACACTACCAGGTGCAACCCCCTTCTTGTCTGCTTCCTTTACAAGATCATAAAGTTCTGGTTTGTCCGCAGCAATTACAAGCTGCGCAGCCATTTCTCCCCACAACGTATTAATTTTCACACCCGGAAGCTTTGGCTCCAGCCTTGATTTTGAAGGATTTAATGCGGTACCTACAAGAACAGCTACATTAACCTTAGGAAGTTCCGTAACACCTGCTCTATCAAGTACAGGTTTCAGATTAGGTACCTTACTGATTGGCAATCCACCCCTAGACATATGATACAGTGCCAGCAAACTATGTGTTTTACCACCACCAAATGCAGTTTTCAGCTGAAGAACAGGCTCTCCATCCTTCTGCGAAAAACGTCTCAATGCCTGTTCCAAAAGCCCAGACATACCTGCAGTAACATATGTGCGTGCAAAAAACTCAACCGGATCTCGGTATTCAAATGCACCTTCGCCTCTGGCTACATCAGCAAGATTGGCAGCAAATTCTGCGTTCTTATACTTACCTTGCGCTACATCAGGATGGGGCTCTATGATTTCTCTCCAGCTTGGAAGTTTCTCACCACTTAATCTGGTTAGCACCGCTGCTTCTCCCTTGCCTTTTTCAGGCCGTGCATTTCCATTTGTTACTGTTGTAGATCCCATGCTTGAACCATATCGAGATTCCCTCATGATTGAGCGGATTTCCTCAGCCCCCTCCATGTCAATAACCTCACAAACTCTTAACATCGTGTCTAAGGCTCTCCAGGTATCATTCTCTGAAAAGTCCTGACCACCGATATGGGCAATTTTATTTCTAACACCCATCAGTTCTTTTGCCCAGGTTCTGATGTCTTTTGAAAGCTTAGTCCTGAAAAGTTCATTCCACTGCCTGTCAAAAAGTCTGAGGCAATTAGCAATATCAAGTGAGTCTACTAATTCACCATATTCACCAATCTTAGGAAGATCTCTTTCCTGATCAGATAAAACAGTCAAGACTTCATGCCACCATCCATCACCGTATTCCTTATTCATCTCAAAGGCAATGTAGCCAGCAAGAAGCGGATGTAAAACTCTAAATCCTTTTTGTACCAACTCGACATTCTCAGCCATATCCCTAGACCTCCTCTTTTTCTGTTTCTTCATTATTTTCATATATTGCATCTAGACAGGCATCTAATTCCTGCTCTATTAAATAAGATGCATCTATTGCTGACATCTCACTTCCGTCAGCATCCATTACTTTGTTATATCTTGTAAAAATCGTCCAGGCCCTGCCAACAGCACTGCAGCGAAGATCAAATGGTGCAATACTTGTTTTCTGTAAATCTTCTATAATTGCAGGGAGCTCCCTCTTTAGATTCACCACAAATCTTCTTCTTGTAGTATCTTCAGCGGCTGAATCCTTTTTTCTTATAACAAGTGATATCGGTAAGCCTTTGTTTTCAGCCTTTCTTATATTCTTTTCGATAGTTCTTCCCACTGGCCAGCTCGCAGTAATCAAGAACCCGGCATCTGAAACAGCTGCAACAAATTCATCCCATTCGTTTGGCTTGAATTTATCCTGGCTCCCCTCTATCAAAGGATTTCTCTTATAGAAGAATGAAACATTACTTGGATATTCTTCAACAGCAGACTGATTCATTAGCTGTAGTGATTTTCGTATTCCTGCAGCATAATGGTTTCTTGCCGCCTGTTTGTTTCCGTCAAATCGGTATGCAAAAGTAATCAATTCCTCATCCTTAGGCGTTGTAATCGTCGAAAAAAGTTCCGGATATATATCCTTAAGCACATACCTTAGCCATACATAAAAGAAATCTGATAAATTAGCATAATCAGCTCTCTCATAATATGGTGGCTCTGTAACAATCATTGCCTTCTGCTCTAAAGGAACAGCAGCTGCATCTGCTGATGAAACCACCGCAGACTGTTTTGCTGGTAATACTTCGATAGCATCTGCTGCAGCATTAATTGTTTTTTCCAAACTTCCAGATGATGAATAAAATGGATTAGTTTCAGCAAAATCCCAGATCATCGGCATCGCTGCTCTGGAAAATACATTTCTAATCTTTCCTCCCGCACTAGAATCCCAACTGGTAAGAGCTGAACTCCTGTCTGTAAGTTTGCTAAGGGACATCCCTAGGTACACACAAATTGCTTCGCTATACGCTTTAGCGCCTCGACCTTTATCCTTTAACGGTACGCTATTATCATCCCACCCGGAATCGATAGCGTCCTGTTCTATTTCTTTTCCTATATCTTTGATTAGTCTCGAAACTGTAGTTAAAAATAATAACTGCCTGTTAGTATATAAATCTGAATAATCACCAAGGCCAAAATTTGGTGGTGCAAAATTCCCGGAACCTTTTGGCAATTCTCCATGTGGTATATCCTCTGGGAAATCAACCTGAGCACATTTAATTTGCAACTCATCTGGTTCCAAATAAATATGCTTATTTCCTTCGTCTGCAACGACCGCCATCAACTGATGCTGGAATCCGGATTTTTTTCCTTCTTCCTTCACATACTCATCAGTTGTAATTTCTCCGCATTTCGGACATTTAAATACTGCACTATGCCCTGCTTTAGCCTTTATTGTTAAGTCAGTTCTCTTTTCCCTATGGATCTTAAAAATAAGTTTTCCATCACCAAGTACTGGCTCTACCCAGGCTTCGCTTCCCTTTTTCTTTGATAAGTCAAATCCGGCAGCAAGAGGAATATTGCAATCACATGAAGGATTAGGGCATTTCATCGTTCTGGCCCATATCCAGGAGAAAACATCTCTTTTTACATGATTACTATCTTCTATAGGCGGATAATTATATTTAAGCATTTCATATGCCTGATCACATAATTTTTTCCCGTAGTATCTGACATCCTCAGCAAGCCCCTCAGCTCCACTCCATATCAGCCTACCTTCTGATCGATTTATAGCTGGTTTACCTGAAAACAATGGAGGAATTTCTAATAAGGCTTTATTAATCAATGTTGCTACCGGATTCAAATCCCTTGCGCATACATCTAGCCCCATTCTCTGCGCTTCTAATGGTATCGAAGCCCCACCAGCAAAAGGATCAAAGCAAATAGGTAATTCTTCTGAATACTTCGCAATTTCTGTAACAGCCGCATTAATCACTTCAGCATTATTTGTATTCTCCACCTTTACAAGTTCATTGATGATATCTAAAAGCCTACATCTTTCTCTGTTTTGTGCTTCCTCACTTTCAAAAAGTTCCGGATGCGATGATGGATCATCCACCAGAGAAGCGAACAATATAGCTCGCTCCTCTGCTAATGTTTTCCTTGACCACCACAAATGAATCGTAGATGGTCTACCGGTACGTGCCATCTTTTCTCGATCCATTTCAGATGAGATTATATCTAACGGCAGCGCCACTTCTATTAATTTTTTCATTGGCGAGACGCCACCTCCTCGTATTTATACTAAGTCAAAAAGACTCATCTGTTTTGGTTCCATCGCCTGAATTGTCGCTGCTCTTGACTGGATTTCAGGCCATGAAACAACCAATGCGTTGTATGCATAAGACTCCTGACTCCATCCTTTTCTTTCCGATATAGTATATAAGCGATATGCTAAATCTTTTGCCTTTTCAGGTTCCGAGCCATACATATTAGAAATCAAAGTTGCACACGCTTCTATTCCTCCATTTTCCATTGCCCGAGTCAGCTGCTGACATAATAGCCAAGTTGATACATGTGAATCTACTTTTTCAGTAAGTTCCTTACGTTCCAATAAATGAACAGTTCCCTTTTGCGCAAAAAGTATTCCTGATGCAGCCATAGTTGCAACTGATGTATTTTTTGCTCTAGCTAAAGTATCCGCCTCACCAAATTTCATGTCATTAAATGCATACTGAGAATATACATCCACACAAAATCTACTATCTCTATCCAAATCACCATCTTGTTCATTGAAAAAGAGATCTAATTCTTGATTAATTATTTGAAGTGCACTCCTTACAGACATTTCCGAACCATCAGATTCAAGAACCTTGCTATATCTTGAGTACACGCCCATACCTGGTCCAATTGCTGATTGAGCAAGATCTACTGGTGCAATATTGCTCTCCTGTAACTTTCTCAATGCCGGTCTAAGTTCTTTTCTTAAAGCATTAACAAAATTTCTTCTTGTAGTCTGCGGAGCATCATCACCACGTTTTCTACACACAAGAACTATTGATGAAGCAAGTGCATTCCAATTTGTTTTTAACGCTTTTATCATTTCAGTTCTAACCGGCCAAGTTCCTGTGATTGTAAATCCAGCTTTTATAATTGCACTAAGCATTGTTTCCCATCCTGAAGATGCTGTGGCTTGATTTTCTCCATTGTCCTCTGTTTCACTTTGCTTATAGGCATAATAAATAGTCACAGGTATTTCATCTGTAGCATATAGATACATATTCCTACATGCTTGCAACATACCTTCCTCGAAGAAATTCTTTGCTTGATCAATATCTCCATCAAATCGATACCTTTGAGCAACTATTTCTTCGTTTTTCGGAGTTAACATTGTTCCAAATAATTCTGGATAAATATCTTTAATGTTATACCTAAGCCAAATATAGAAGAAGTCTGACAAATCAGCATAAGGAACATTATCATAATATGGCGGATCCGTTGATATCATTATATTGCGAAGACCGCAATCTGTTTGTGCATCAGCCTGTACTGCAGTACCTTGCAATCTATCCTTAGGAAATGTTTTTATACAATCAGCAATATACTCATTAACCTGGGTAAAACTACCAACTGAATTTCCAAAAATATTTGCTTCTGGATAATCCCACGTCATTGATATTGCTTGCCTACTAAATAGAAACATTACCTTTTCATTTGTAGGTGCCCATTTAGTAACAGTATTTGAGAAATTAGAAACTCTATCAATAGAAAATGCTAAGTAAACCGCTATTGCTTCGCTATAAGCCCGAGCGCCCGTTCCGCCTTTTGATAATGCAATATGATCATTTTTCATACCTGCAGCCACAGCATCTTCCTCTATTTGAGATTTGATATCCTTCAATGCATCGCTCAAAGCAACCAAAGTCTGCATTTGTCGATTACTAAAAAGCATTTCAAACTGATTCAAGCCGTATGCATTGGTATTAAGACATCCTGGGTAATAAGATATAGCCCCAGCTGGATAATGATCTGGCAAATCAACTTTCGCAGCCATCTCCTGCTCAATCGTTGGGCTCAAATACATCTTACTACGCCTTCCCTCTGCAACTACAGCTGCTAATCTGGCTGATAATCTTCCTGCCTTTCCTTCTTCTCTTACATATTCAAATTCTACAGGGGAATTGCAGCAAGGGCAAACAACACCACTACGACTTACTGTTCCGCTTTTTTTGCCTGGATATTTTTTATTTTCTACTTCAAAACTTAACCGGCCATTCTCATATACTGGCTGAATATATGCTTCTCTTCCTTTTTTACTTGAAAGTACATAGCTTTTTAACAACGGCAATTCACTACCACATGTTGGGTTAGGACATTTAACAGTTCTAGTCCAAATCCATGCAACTGCTGTTGTTTCTCCACCACCTTGTTCTGAAGGAATTAGGACCTTAGGATACATACTTCCAACGGTCTCAAACGCTTTTTTCTTTATATGTTCACCGTAATATAATATATCCTCAGTAAGTCCTGTTACTCCTTCCCATTTGCTTTGATCAAACCCTAGCTCAGCTCTTTTGTTTTCATTTATAGGCGCGTTCCCACTAAAAGCAATAGGTATTTCTATCATAGCCTTATTAATCATAACGGCTACTGGATTTAAATCATGAGCAAATGTTTTTAACCCTAGTCTACTTGCTTCAAACGGAATAGCACCTCCTCCTGAAAAAGGATCCAAAAAGACAGGGGGATTGTTATTTGTTGCTTTAAGAATTTCATCTTTTGCAGCATTTATTACGCTCTCATCATTAGAGTTTTTCCAATCCGCAAGCCTAATTAAAATATCAAATAATCTCTTTCTCTCTTTTGCCTGTGCTTCTTCCGTCGGAAATGCATCCACATTCGAAGATGGATCATCAATGATACTCGCCCAAATAATTGCTCTCGCTGTTGTAAATGGACGCCGTGCCCACCAATGATGTATCCCTCTTGGATGCGGGCCAATTCCAGGCATCTTCTCATATTCAGAAGCTGCATTCATCTGCTCAAGTGGCAATGCCACCTCAATTAACTTCTTGTTTCCCATAATTTTCCTCTCATTCTTGATACAGAATCTCTGCATTATTCACAAGATCCTGAATATCAAAATTCACGCTGGTCGCTGTAAAGTCCGGCGAATTTTTAAATGGTTGTCTTAGATATACAGTGTGTGTTGCGTCTCCATCAACCTCTACGATTGCAAGAATATAATCCTGCTGCTTATTCAAAGCTGTAAGGATTTCATTCTTAGAAACCGTTACTGTAGTCGATCCTTTTGCACGGCCTTTAACTTCGATAAATCTAAGTCTTCTGCCATACTCCAAGATTCGCTCCGGAATTCTGGATTCGATATCATAACCACACTTAACTCCGCTCACATCGAACGGAGCATATCCAAAGCTACGCTCAATCGCCATAACTCTATCCATAGCTACATATTCTATGGTCTGACGATCTCCATGAGCAAACAGGCTATGCTCAGTGCTACCTTCCAGAGAATGCAACAAACCTTTGGGAATAACCAAAGCTCCGCCTGTTACAACCGGCGGCATAGCAGAAATTAATCTTTCCTTATCAAGTTCTGCCAATCTTGCCTGCATTCTCATTTGCAGTTCCTCTGCACGACGTTCTGCTCTTTGAGAATTCAGCCTGTCATTATGCTTACCTTTTGACTCCTGTTGCTTAAGTTCAGCTGCTCTAAAATCCCAATATTGGATTTCTGCAGTCATCCTCTCCTTAACAGCCTTTGTGGTCTTATCGATAATCTTTGTTTTTCTTTCTTTGACTTCAGCAAAATGTTCCGGAATCAGGTTTCCGATTGCGTAGCCCTTAGCCCTGTCTTCAACACCCGACATAAGCCATTCCTGCCTTGAAAGCCATCTCTTTATCTTTGCTAATTCGTCTGCATTTGGTGCTCTATAATCAAGGTATGGTGCGTAACCTGCATTCACATCTGTTCCGTTTTCTTTCAGCTCAACGAAATGAATATGCTTTGATATCACTCGTTTTCCGCCTGTAGGAAGGATCACTCCATCCTGCACAGCATCTTCTATGTAGAAAAGAAGCCTTGCATCCTTTGAATAATCTGTATCATCAATGAAGATTGAACCTCTCTTCATGACATCCACGTTTCTCTCGCTGATCAGATCAATAACAGCCTCCAAAAGAGGGTGCCCAGGACTCAATAAAGATGCCTGCGTTAATCCTGGAACATTACAATATTCCTTATCAAAGCACACGCGCTCATAACGATTCAACACTGGTTCACCATATCCAATTTGCATATCTCTGTTTCTGACCGCAAATGGAACAGAACTAATTTCATATCTGCCCTTTTCTCTAGGTCGTATTTTTCCTCCCAGTGACTTAAAGGCTTCTATGAAGAATGCCTCTATGAAATGAGGCTGAAGCTTATGCGCCTCTCTTCTTTCCATATCTTCTCTGATGGATTCTATCTTGTGGACATCCATAGAGTCTTCTGTGAGTGCTCTTTCATCAAGAAGTTGTCTCAGCTTATCCTTATCCATGGCATGGTCAACAACTTGAGTCAGTTTAGCTCTCACCTTAGGATCATCACCATATCTTATAGCTTCTATTAACAAATCCTTCAAGGACTTGTTATCAAAAGTCATCTTTCCAAGAATATCAAATACCTTTCCACCAAGAGCCTCTCGCTCCTGTTCGAGCTTTTCGAACAGTCTCTGGAATACAGCACCTTCTCTGGTTTCCTTCGCCACAAGATTCCACAGATGGCAGACTTCAGTCTGTCCAATACGATGTACACGTCCAAATCTCTGCTCCAGGCGATTAGGATTCCATGGGAGATCATAGTTAACCATTAAATGAGCTCTTTGCAGGTTGATACCTTCGCCTGCAGCATCTGTGGCTATCAGTATCTTTACATTCTTATCCTGCTTAAATAATTCCTCTACTTTTCTGCGTTCATCACGAAGCATTCCACCGTGAATCGTTACTACTGATTCGTCACTTCCAAACAGTGATCTTATCTTTTCTGTAAGGTATTTCAGTGTATCTTTATGTTCCGTGAAGATAATAAGCTTTTCTCTGCGGCCTTCATCACTAAACATATTTTTATTATCCTGAAGGAGCTTTGAAAGCTCGTCCCACTTGCGGTCCTCACCACTAGCTCTTACTTCCTTGGCCATTCCTTCAAGATTCTTTAATATTTCGATTTCTGCCTCTAACTCTTTTATTGTTGCAGCAGCAGATGCACGATCTACAACATCATCTTCAAACTTGTCCTGCTCTTCTGGTGCAAGATCGTCCTCGTCATAGTCTTCATCAAAATGTACTAAATATTCAGCTGCGCGCTTGCCAAGTTTTTCCTCAGCAAGACGGTTTTCTAATCTCTCACGTCTTCTCTTTAAAGACTGATAAATAGCTTCCGGCGAAGACGCCAATCTTCTCTGCAAAATAGTCAATGCAAATCCTACAGTAGATTTACGTTCATTATTCAGATTATCTGCTCTGTTAAACTCTTCCTGAACATACTCTGTAACAGCCGTGTACAGTCTTGCTTCTGCCGGTGATAAATCGTAATTGACAGTATATGCTCTACGCTCTGGGAAAAGAGGTGTACCATCAAATTTCAACAGTTCTTCTTTTACCAATCTTCTCATTACGTCCGATACATCCACAGACTGATTGCTGGATCTAACAACACCTTCAAATCTTTCTGGATCCACAAGTGATAAAAACAGATGGAAGTCCGCCTCTTTTCCGTTATGCGGTGTAGCTGTAAGCAGCAAAAAGTTTCTGGTAATATTTGAAAGCATCCTGCCTAATTGGAATCTCTTTGTGTATTTAATCTCTCCGCCCCATACTGTAGCAGACATTTTATGAGCCTCATCACAAACCACAAGGTCCCATTCCGTCACCTTTAACTTCGCCTGAATATTCTCATTTCTCGCAAGTTTATCCAGCTTGGCAATACAGAAATTCATTTCTGTGAATATATTGCCGCTCACTGCAGATTCTATTCTGTCATTTGTCAATATTTCGAAACGCACATGAAATTTCTGATACAATTCATCCTGCCACTGTTCTACCAAGCTTCCAGGAGCAACAATCAGACATCTTTTCAGGTCGCCTCTGGCCATAAGCTCCTTAATAAGTAGGCCCGTCATAATAGTCTTTCCTGCTCCAGGATCATCTGCCAATACATATCGAAGCGGTAATCTAGGAAGCATTTCCTGATACACTGCGGATATCTGATGAGGCAGCGGTTCTACAGATGAAGTATGCACTGCCAGATATGGATCAAAGATGTGCGCCAGATGTATTCTATATGCTTCAGATGCAAGTCTCATTGCATCAGCATCAGCATCAAAGCTCCATGGCAAGCTCTTTTCTAAAAGCTGAATTCTTTCCTCATCTTCCCTGTATACAATCTGATTTGCCAGCTGTCCCTTACTATCTTTATATGTAATCTCAATTGCGGCACTGCCATACCATTTCACACTAATAACATTGACAGTTTCATTACCAGCCAACCCAATCAGATTGGCTCCAACTGTCATTTCTTCTAGTTTGGCCACAAAAACACCTCCAAATAGTTTTATCCATGATGATTTTATCAATGAAACTGTCCGTTATTTAGGACTCAGAAATCTTTTCTTCATTAGCCTCTTCAATTTCATCGCCTTCAACCATCTCCATAATGTCCGAAAAATCACAATCAAGCGCATTGCATATCTTTACTAACACATCCGTTGTAATATTGGCATTTTTACCAAGCTTAGCTAGAGACGCAGTACTGATTCTGCTTTTCTCTTTCATCTCAGTGCGATTCATTTTTTTATCAATCAATAATTTCCACAGTTTATCGTAACTTATTGTTTTAGCCACTCTTGTTACCTCTAATAATTCAATTAACAATTAATTTCTTACACTCTTTAAAAATCCATATCGACCATTTTCTTCCATTGTAAATATCACTCTGTTTGCCTTGGTATAATCTACATTTTCTGGAAGCTCATTTTCTGCGATAATCACCTGATTCTCTCCACAGTTATCTATGATATATTGAATCAAAGACTCTCTCATTCCAGCCGTTGCCTTTTCATTTTCCTTGATTTCATATTTTTTCTCTTTCAGTGAAAGAATAGGTGAATCCAACACCAATATCCTTAATGCATATTTCCCGTTCGTTTCAAGATATTTCATCAGGTTAACCAGCATAATAGTATTTAGGAATGCTCTATAACCTTTACCCTGATTCTTTTTATGCTTACTTCCTACAACTATATCGGCCGTATTTATATTTAATCTTGACTCAGGCTGTCCTGTATAGGCACATTCCTTTACCATTAAATTGATGCTGTCGCTCAGTTCCTTCCATATATCTTTATCAAAGTTTTTCTTGGCATCAAACTTAACAGCCTTTTCGTCATCTTCATTTTCCTTTTCGAATACATCCGTACCAAGCTCCGATGACATATATGAAATAGAGTCTAACTGCTGTCTTACCTGCTGAATTCTTCTGTATTCAGCTACCGCCGCTCTTAATTCTGATGACCTTGGCCTTAGTTTCTGATTCAGAAGATTCATTATGTCAGCATTTTTAGCATTAAGATTCTTTAATGACTCCTCAATAGATTTTATCTCTGTACGCGTGTATGACTCTGTTGTTTCCAGATCACCAAGCTGCAGCCTAATTCTTCCCATTTCCGCCTTTGCTGATTCTACATAAGCGGTATGATCCTCATCCTCAATATCCATATCTTGACCACAGAATGGGCAACTATCCTTATGCTTTATACCATTGCTCTTAACATCTCCATCCACAATAAAATTAAGTCTCTTAATATCAGACATATATTGTGAACGTAAAGCCTTATACCGGTTGCTCAGAAATCTTGCTTCCTGGAGTTTTTCATTCAACGTAAATATCTGATCCAACAATTTGCGGCTCTCTTCAGATGCTCCAACAATCTCTTTATCAATTTGCTCAATTTCAGCCAAGAACTCCTCGATTTTTGCATCAAGGTTCACATCATCATCTTCAACAATCAAATCTTCCAATTCCTTTTTCTGATTAGATAATTTCTCAATCTTCTCATTCAAATATTTAATGACTCCTGCCTTCTGATCTGCACGTTTTTCTAATTCCTTCACACTGACTTCTGGCAGAAATCTTTTCAAATCATCACCATTGATCAGATATTGAAGAGCTGTCAGACTCTTTGTTATCTTCGAATGCCCTGGAGTATCAAGAGGTGTTCTCTTTTCAAATATATTTTCTTCTCCCAGGAAAAAGAAATGGAATATTGTACGTATCGTAAGATCTTCATCCTTTGGTGCCTGCGTCGCAATTACCCTTGGGCGTTCCTTTATCCCCAAGAGTTTTAACAGGGCATCACTATATTCTTTTGTACTAATTTTTAATTCTGTACCTTCTATTCCCGGAACCGTAGTACTTATATGAACGGTGTTAGATCCTCGTTCACCATTCTCGCCCTCTTCAATCTTTCGCTCCGCTCTGAATGTATATCCATCATCCGATTTTATCTCAATACTGACGGTATTGTATCCCGTATCAGCAATAGTAAATGGAACCTCTTCACCGCCAAACATAAAATCGATGCAGGCAATTACAATAGACTTACCCGTATTTGATGGACCTTCTATTATGTTCACTCCATCCTCGAATTCTATAGAAGAATATGCCTTACCTTCTCCAGAGGCTGCTATCTTTGTAATATAGAATCTACTCATCATCTATCCTCCTGTCGAAATGATCTATCAGATAACTGATAAATGTTAGCAATCAACTCACGTTCTGACATGCCTTCAGTTTCCTTAATTACTGTCTGCGCAGTTCTTCTATACTCCGCAGCGTAGTCGCTATGCAAAGACTGGCTGTAATCCTCCCCTTCTGGAGTAATTACATACGACATTCCATCCTTATAGATTACGGCATGCACAGTACCATTCAGTACCAACTCCTTCAGAGCTTCTCTTGCCAATTCTCTATGTGATGCAAACTCACTAAATTTCAGATCATTTTCACCATGTAAGTTATGGTTATCTATGCCAAATGCCGCACTGTAAAGCGTCATAAAATCCACTGCATAAAGCATATCCATTGTCTGTGGCATGTCGTACTCATCAAGTAGGATAAGAAGGCGAAGCGAATACTCAAATATCGAATTAAAGACCTGCTTCGTCATCATCTCTCACCCACCCTTCTATGGAACCATCCTTCACAAGGAAATGACAGACTCCCTTTTTTTGGGGCACACCTATCCAATCGGTATCGCGGAATAGCCAGCATCTGCTCGAATTCAATTCCCCTGCTCTTTTCTGTACCGTTCGCAATCTATCCATACCACTCTTGGCAGAGTCCTCATAATCCTCTTTAACGAACTCATATGTTTCGCTTTTCAGAATATCAAATTGACTTTCCTCATCATAGATATCCCTGGTACCACGCCTCACAGCCTCTGCAGCAAAATAATACTTACGCTGCTCTCTTAAATGCCTCTCATACTTCGGATAGTTTGCAATATTATCCAATGAAAATGACGGCATCTTTTCAGCCTGAGCATATATTTCTTCCAAGGCAGTTATGTATTCGCGTTCTTTCTTAATTATTGCATCAGGTATTTCAGAATCCTCTAAAGGATGTCTCTTATACTCCTCAAGCTCGATATTCAAACGTTCTTTAGCTTCTGGCCCCAGAACATTATCTCTTGTAAGAGAATAAAGATACACCTGACCAAGGAAATCATCAAAGGTTTCCTTTTTCCCAAGCCTAAGCATTTCGTCCTTTTTGCTATCAGATATTTTGACCCCATCTTCCTTTATTACACCTCTGATATGAAAAATTATTTCTTCTTCCATATCTGGCATAAAATGGCATGTAACATTTTTCTTAAAAAATGCACCTATAGATGATTTCACTACAGCATCCTGAGAATGTCCTTTTATTATTCGAAGTGGCTTACCGCCTGGTTCTCTGTTTACGATTTTACTAGCAGCACCTTTTTGAACTTTATTAATTTGTATCCCCAACGGTTCAGCTACGCCTCTATAAAGCAGCTCGATGAGATCCGGATCGCTGATTTCATCAACAAATGCATTTTTGATTTCTGCTATAACCGTGGCAAAAACCAGTTCTCGCAACACTCTACCTCCCCAAAAAGAAACTTTATAGTAATTTAGTAGGAACCGCTACAGACGCCAACTTACTGATTTTTTTCTTTCCATAAGATATAATGAAAGCATGGAAATTGGTTAGCTACCAGAGCCGCTACTACATTATATTTAAGTATAGCACATCTCGAACTAGAAATAAATAAAATATTTGCAATCGCAGATATTTATTTCATTCAATTTTCCACAGAAATTCTGCCCCGGGTGGCGGGATAGCAACTTAATAACTATTTTACGCGTTACGCAGCCTAACCATCGGTGGAAAGGATGCAAACCGAAACGGTTTTTCCGTTCGATTTGTATGCTTTCCACCGTTTTTTATTTGCATACAAATTCATAGAGCTTAAACAGCCATAATTCGAAATCTCCGTTTCGGCCACTGGGTCGGAGGAGGGCCCGAACTATGGTAGATCAGAGTAAATCTTACACAACTAATGACTCTCAGAGTAAATATGGCGACAAGAAGCCATACAACAACATCACTCCCTCTGCAGATGAAGAACTTGCACCTATACTTGTAACTAAGGAGCTCGCTAAGGATAAGAGCATCATTAAGGATAATATGGAGACTTGGCACATTCACGGTCACAACATCCCCGTTGCATTTGCACCTATCAAAATCGGCACTTTGGACAGCTGGATGAAATTTTTTTGGAAACAGGTTCGCATCTATATCGCCACAGGTGGAACCAACGATTTTCTCAACGAAAATGGTCATGAGAATGATTTATCCTATGATAAGTTTCTTGATGATTCAGAATCTGACGAAGATAAAAGCGGTTTTGATCCAGGTCAAACACCTTCTGCTGAAGACAATGTTCTTCTTGGGATGATAATTGAGACACTTATCACAGATGTATCAACCATTAATCCTAAATACGGAATTATTCTTGAAATGCTTTGTCAGAATTATCAGAAGGGTGATATTTTAAGAAAATTGGAACTCGGTAAATCTCAAGGTTATGTTGACATTAAAACAGCACAGAAATTAGCCTACGATCTTTACCACAAATACTAATTCAAAATCCCCTTAGCAGAATGAAAGGGAGTGCATGCCCGGATGCACTCCCTTTTACTATATGCATTTTCTTACATTCAATTGGTAGTCATCATGTTTCACGATACTCTTAATCGCCTGTCTCAGAGTTCTTGCGTGTCCGTGCTGATGATATCCGTCCTTAAAACGATGCTTATGGAATATGACCAAAGCTTCCTCTGTAGGATATCCGGCACAGTGCAGGTACCAGTAATGACCAGTATTCCTGCTCTGTATCGTCACATCCTGACTATCAGCAATTATGATATTGAAATAATCTCCATCAATCTTATCAAGGCTCTTCTGTTCGAACATTCGCAGCCTCCTTACTGAACCAGGCTTCCAATGCCTGTTCCACTATTGCATCCACCTGGTTCGGGTCCATTCCCTCAAAGTATTTCTCTACAATTCTACTCGGAACCTTATAGCATTTCTTTTTGATGGGCGCTGTGCTTAGATATCGTTTTACCATTGCCTCTGTCAGAGCACCAGAATGACTTCTAAGCTTCATAACCATCTCTATGGTGATTTTAGTTTTCTTCTCCTTCATAATCTCATATACCATCGTCTGCTCATTCTCCGGAAGGAAAGCCAGCTGTAATGCCACCTTCGTATAGAGGGCACCTCTATCCACAATATCCTTGAAGGGTTTAATCAGGTCATTCAGCTTAAGCAATCTCCCCACAGAGCTACCGGACAATTCATACTCTTTGCCAATAGAATCTCTGGTCTTTAACTTGTGGTCACTGTGACCACAAGTTACATCTACAACCGGCTTTCCCTCTAACCTTGCAATCTCATTCAAAATATCATTTCTCTTTCCCTGGCAGGAGCCCTTCTCATACCTTGCCTTCAGCACTGCTGCCTTCTCAGATATTGCCAAATCCGAAAATGACCTCTGCATCAGATTCGTTTCAATCACATAAACATAAGCCTCTTCCTCAGATAATCCAGTCTTCACTATCGCCGGTATTTCCTTAATTCCTGCCAGCTTAGCTGCATTCCAGCGGTTATGCCCGGAAAGCATTTCATAACCGGTATCAAGCTTCTGTACAATAACCGGATTGAGCACTCCGTGCTCCTTCACACTTGCAATCATATCTTCTAAGCGTTCTCCCTCATACAGATGAAATGGATGATCGTGAAAAGGATGAATATTCTTCACTGGTACCATCTGAACACCTTTTGGCATTGTTACTTCTTCCATATCTCCCATCAGCAGATCCACTGCATCACCAAATACTTTTCTCTTTGAATTAGCCTTCATATGCGATTATCTCCTTTGCAAATTTTCTATATGCGATTCCTGCAGATGCTTTTTTGCTATACTGAGCAATCGGCATATTGTAGTAAATGCTCTCTCCCACCTTGACTGTTGCCGGTATCCTTGTATCAAATACTTTGATTTTTCCCTGGAAGCTTCCGGTCACTTCTTCTGTCAGAACCTTGCAAAGAGTGGTTCTGCTCTCACACATAGTTAAGAGAATGCCTGCGATCTCCAACTTCGGATTGATTCGCTTCTTAATCTTTCCTACAATTCTTAGAAAATCCTGCAATCCCATCATCGCCAGAAGCTGAGAATTTACCGTAATAATCACCTCATCTGCCGTAGCCAATGCATTGATGGTAAGCATTCCCAAGGATGGACAGGTATCAATCAGTATGTAATCATATCTGCTCTTCAACGGTTCCAGAACCTCTGCCAGCATTCTCTCCGCACCCATTTCTGTTCTAAGCTTCGCATCCACCACAGACAGATAAATAGATGATGGAAGATAATCCACGCCGTCTCTACTCTGAATATAATCCTCAAAGCTCTCTTGCACCTCTTCTTCCATCTGAGCCATCATCAAATGACCAATCGTATATTCCAGTGCTCTGGTATCTTCTACTCCGTAGCAGGTAGTCAGATTTGCTTGACTATCAAAGTCTACCGTCAATACCTTCTTTCCCAGCTCCTTCAAAGAATAGGCCAGGTTAAGTGTGGTCGTGGTTTTACCCACGCCACCTTTTTGTGAACCGATGACAATAATCTTTCCCATAATCACTGCACCTCTCTTCCGTTATATTCTGTATTTCTCTCAGCCACAAACTGAGCACGAAGTTTTGCTTGCTCCGCCTGGAAACGTTTCTGAAGCTTTTTCATTTCCTTATCCATAAATTCAGCTTCTTCCTTTACCCTTGCAGCCTTTTCTGCATCCGGAGTGATAATCAGCTTTCCATCCTCACAGCTGACAGTGATGTAGTCACCAATCTCAAATCCCATTTCCTTGAGCCATTGACCTTTGAGAATAATGGTAGGTGTTGCCTTGTAGTTATATCCGCTCTGTTCGTGAACCTTCATGCTTCTAATCTTCTGATTTTTCATAAGCTTGTCTCCTTTTTCAATCAAATGTCATTTTTTGAAAATCTTACATAGTCTTATGTATCAATCTGTGCTATACTCTTTACAGGCATATCTGCCAATACACATGCTGGAGGCTGTCATGAGTGAAGAGAAAAACGGTTCCTATAAGGGCTTAACCGAAGCTCGCCGAAGAGCTAACAAAAAATATAATGATCGTTTTGTTGAAATCAAGGTTCGTGTCACCCCAGAGAAGCGTGCCATCATTAAGGACCACGCAGAAAAGATGGGTGAAAGTGCCACAGCCTTTATCAATAGAGCAATCGATGAAGCCATGAAACGCGATCAGGAGTCAAATCCCGAAACGTAAAACATCCGGTGACGTATGGATACATTTCCACACATCACCGGATGATTTTTTCTCTCATGAGTTATCTCCGTTGTGTAATTTTCTATATGAGTATATTTGCAACAAGGCTCCCCATCTGCATGTTTTTTCATTATTTTCTACACATTTCAAATGGTCTAAACTTGGTCTAAAACAGAACTGTGAAGCTTCCCTTTCCCCGATAAATCAAGACTTTTTAGAGAGTTGCCAGTATCTTGCCGTGGCAAACAAATAAAACTTTTGTCATATTTTGCATATCCTTTCATATCTCGGAATATTTTAGCCATCGTACTTGTCTCCTTGCCCCCATGTATTTGTTGCAGCATTCCATTGCTCATTGAAGCAAGTTACATTGATTGCCGCTACGATTGGTTTTGTCAGGAAATCTTTAATTGTCCGCAGGACGGTACTGTAATCATCGGTCTTTGTATCAATCTTGCGACAGAATGCTTTCCACTTTTTCTGCATAACTTCATCCTCATCGAAAGCCATAACCTGTTCAAATTGCTCGACGTTAAATGTGTGACCACGATTCTCAAAGGTTTTCCTCAATGCTTCGGTCAGAACAGAACCATCAAAGTCAAATTTATTCGCAAGATAGTAGATGTCATAGTAGTCCTTCATGCGACTGGAAAACTCCATCAGTCTGAGAATCGCATCGATCTTTTCAGCGATGGTTGTTTCCAGAGAGTATGTATTCACCGTAGGAGCTACAAAATCATCCAACTGGGTTGGGATTCTCCGTTTCTCTTGATTTGGTACAATGACATCCCCCACACCAAAGTCAATACTGAACGGTGTTTTGGTGTTCTTGATCTTTGCAACCAGGGAAGCACCGATACCAGCGTATTTCTTTGCGACAGCAATAGGTGCAATATCCGTAATTTCAAACGTCACAAAATCATTACCGGTAGGCGTGGCAATGATTTCTTCCAGCACTTTCTTTAGCTGCTCCGGGGTATTCGGAACTCTCCTGAGCAGAAAATCCACATCCACGGTTACTCGGCTATCAAAGTCGGTCACAGAGTAAATGAATAGTCCACCTTTCAGAACAAGGTTTTCGGCATACTTAGACTTCTCCAACCGACGTAGAAATTCTTCCTGACAAAAGAGCTGCAGGCAAAGCTGATAACTTCTTCCGCTTTCCTTACCTTTGTTTTTTAGCCGTGCAAGCACGGATGCAGCAATATCAGCCATTCAGCAGCACCTCCATCAGTTCAGTAACTTTCTTATACACTCTTAGTTTTTTTGCATATACAGAAAGGTTGTGCAGATTCTTCTTAGTATCATTCGCATAGGCATTCAGTGCCTTATTAAATATTTCATTGTCCAACCTTGAGCGATATTTGAAGCAATCGCAAATCGTGCGTTCCCGATCATATACAGAAAGCATAACCCCATCAAAATCATCGGTTATTCTGCCGAGCTCATATATCTCCGATTGGACATAGTAAGTTTGCAGAGCAAGTGCGTCTACATCCAGCTTTGTTCGGGACATGGATCTCGGTACAGCAATAGACCATTTACGAGGCGCAAAGTCACTATATCCATAATGAAAAAGGGCAGATTCTACGCAGACAATTCCCTTTGGAATCAGTGTAGCAAGGAGCTGTTCTTCAGGAGATGAATCCGCCTCTGCAAGTTGATAATACCCGTGCCGTATGCGGTCAAGGTATCCGGCATTGCACATATTTACAATATCGACAGCACGCATTCCTGCTGCAACGAAATCTGCTGATTTTGCAATACCACCCTTTTCAATAATAACTTGTTTTGCGAGTGTTCTAATATCCACGTATTCACCAACTTCCGTTTTTAAAATCACGCACACCTAATTCGTTCCTGTGTTTGTATTTAATTATAGCACTCAGATTTAAATAATCAATATTTTCACGCACATTTTTATAAATCTTGTGCGTGAAATTTTTTATTTTGGCACTCTACTGTTTACTAACCCCTTTTTCATCTATTACGATTGATATATCTGAGCAACCAACTATCTCTCATCGATTAATCCCAAAGGGCATAAAATTGTTGCTCATAATAATTCCTCCAATCAAAAAACAAAGCCGCAGCTCTCGCCACGGCTCCACTATCTTTTATGAAATATGCCTACATTACAGCCACGAGGATTACCTCCAGCTAACCGGCTTAACGCTTTAACCTTTTCCATGGATTTCAACACATTTCTATGTCTACACGAAAGTTTCTATTTCACCAAAAACCATTCAAGAACAAAATGGTTGACGATTTACCTATGACAGTTCATAAAAAACACAAAACAGTTAAATTGGAGATGTTCCATACATCATCATTAAACCAACTTTCTATAAAGACAGGATTCGAACCTGCGACTTCATGGTTACGAGCCATGTACGCTACCAGCTGCGCCACTTTTAAAGTTAGCTGCCCAATTTAATCAGAATTGGTATATTCTTGTTTTGTAACGTAACCCTGTTACGGGAAGCCGGGTTTGAAGTTTTCGTAATGCAGGCAGACTACTATTCATAATTACTAGCCAATGCTACGCCACCTCAATAAAAGTAGTCGCATTAGACACCTTTATCTGTGTATCAAGTTCCCTCAGAAGCGTGTTACGTTTTTCTTCTAACGCCTCCAGTTTCTTCTTAATATCCAATGGATCTACCAGTTCCGTCGTATTCTCCTTGACATATGCATCCACCACACCCAACGGCTTTTCATCCTTGGTTTTACTGTCTTTTCCAAGAATACTCAGCCGCATATTTTCTGCAGTAGACTGTAACTGACTATTTTTTGTATCGCAGAAACGAACCCGTTCATTGTATTCACATCTAAGCTTGTCCTGAAGCATGCCTTCAAAGTCTGCCGCCCCTTCATATGCTCCTAAGCCACGCAGTCTGCTTCTAAGAGAAATTGCGCCGGCAACCGTAAAGGTTCCATGGGAAGTAGCGATTTCTGTTCTCGCATTAGAATCCACGATTGCAGCATCGATCTTCTGGAATCTGTCAATCAGGTCAACAATCTGCTGATATGCTGACTCCGCTTCTCTGGCATATTCTTCTTTGTCAATTCTCTTTGCATAAACTTTTTCTTCATTTGGCTTAATAGTGTCAACAAAGCTTGCTTTTTCAATCTTGTCTGCTATCTTCTTTACCAGCAAGTCTCTTTCATCCAAAGCCTGTGTTACCAACATCTTTTCGCTCATAAAAAATCCTCCTTTAAAATATTATCTCTACAAACCATTCTAAAGGAGAATTTACGATTTGTCATTGAACTTGTAGTTTAATAATTTACACCTTCAAACACCCTCTCCCCCACGTTTTTTCACTTGTAAAAACAGCGTGAGCGTCCTATAATAATATCAAGATCGTTTTCACAATAATTTGAGGATAACCTATGAACGAACAAACGAAAAAAGTAAACAAGAAAAGGTTTATCATTATGCTGACAGCATTGCTGGCAATCGTCATAACAGTGCTGTCCAGTTCCTATGTCATTTTCAATGAACTCGAAGAACAATTACAGCAAAATCTTGAAGATGTAGCCACGCAGAACGCATTGGCGCTGCACAATAAGATCCATTCGAATTATGAGCTTCTGCAGAGCCTTTCAAAAAATATGCATGACGTCACACCGGACAACATAACTGAAAAACTCCGGTCTTTTGAGATATTCCTTGATGAGTATGATCTGAAACGCTTTGCATATTCATTTCCGGATGGAACCAGTTACTCCACAGATGGAGGCGTGGCGGAGCTGTCTTACCGGGAATTCTTTCAGCGTGGCATGAAAGGCAAAGCAACGATCACCGGTATCCTGAAGGATGCACTGGAGGAACACCACGATCTGGTCAACGTCATGACCATTCCGATCTTTGATAACAGCGGATCAGTCGAAGGTGTATTCGGCCTGACTTATAACTCGCAAAACTTTAACGATGCACTGCAGATCGAGTCTTTTGATGGTCAGGGCTACAGCTGTGCGATCAACAGCGACGGGCAGATTCTGGTCGCTATGGGAAATGACATTCTTCAACTATCAGAAAATATATTTACAGACGTGTTGGGTGTCGACCAGCGAAATACAGAAGCAGTTGCAAAATTACAAAAACAGATGGCAGAAAGCACATCAGATGGCGGTACCTTTTATCTGACGGAAAAGAATTATTACCACTGTGTTCCGGTAAAGCTGATGGACGATGATGTCACATGGTATATGCTGACGATCATCCCGGCAGATGTTTTGGAAAGCAGAGCCGCACCTGTTCAGCATAGTCTGTATCTGATGGCTTTCATTGTATCCATATTCATTCTGATCGGTGTGGCATTTGTTATTTTTCTTTCCCGGGAACAAAAACAAATAATGCTGCGTTATGCATATGAGGATCCCCTTACAAAGGGGGCGAATTATGCAAGCTTCTGCGTAGAGATGAATAAGAAACGAGTTCCCCAGGGATATATGGTTTCCATGGACATTACAAATTTCAATAATATCAATATTGCAGCCGGAAAAACGGCAGGCGACCGGATGATCTGTGACATCTGGCAGATATTGACCGATGAGCTGCAGAGCGAGGAGCTTGCAGGTCATGTCCGCGAAGATGTCTTTAGCGTATTTTTTAAAACAGAAGACAAAAAACTTTTGATCACCCGGTTAAAGCAGATTTCTACCCGGATCAACAAGCGGGCAAGGGAATCGCAGGTAAAGGGGATCCATTCCCGATATGGAATTTATGAGATGCGGGGAACTGAAGAACCGGAGGATGCTTATAGCAAAGCTCAGATCGCCAGGGAACAGGCGCGAATCCAGCGGGAACAAAATTATGTGTTTTATAACGAGATCGATCACGAGCGACTGCAACAGGATCAGCAGCTGGAGGAGCGATTTGAGGATTCTCTCGCCGAAGGAGATTTTGAAGTATGGTATCAGCCGAAATACAGCGCTGCGACCGGAGAAGTAGTTGGCAGTGAGGCACTGGTGCGCTGGAGAGATAAGGATGGAAGTCTGATCTCCCCCGGCAGATTTATCCCGCTGTTTGAGCAAAACGGTATGATCGCCAAGCTTGATGAATACATGTTCCGCGCAGTGTGCATACAACAGACGAGGTGGCTTGCCAACGGTCAAAAGATCTATCCTGTGTCCATCAATCTGAGCCGGGCATCCCTGTATTATGTTGATATCGTAGAAAAATACAAGGCCATCATGCAGGAATATAAAATCGACCCTGATTATATACAGCTTGAGATCACGGAGAGTGCCCTGGAGGGAATGTCAAGTATCCAGGAACTGTTGAAGCAGTTCCGAGATATGGGGATCCGGATCCTCATGGATGATTTTGGTACAGGCTATTCTTCGCTTGCCACACTCAATATGCAGTGTTTTGATACTTTAAAGCTGGATAAAAGTCTGATCGATCACATCGGCGACAAAAATGGTGAGACATTGTTATACTATGTGATCAGCATGGGGCAGAAACTGGGGCTTCACATCACTGCTGAAGGTGTTGAGAACAGAATACAGCTGGAATTTTTGAAGAAGAATCACTGCGATGATATCCAGGGCTTCCTTTTTGCGAAACCGATGCCGGCTGTTGAATTTGAAAATATTTTGGCACATTCATAAACAGGCAGGGCTGCCTGACATTTCATTTCCACATCCCGGAAACAAAATACATCAGTGCAGCCCATGTATAAACGGAATAAAAGATACCCTTATCGTCGGTTCCCTGCTTTAATATTCTTTGTGCATCGTCTCTTGTCAATGCCACAAAGCCGTCAAAGCACTCGGTCCCTACTGCGCCCTCCTGACTCAAATGAAGTCGCTGTTCGTCTGAGATGACTACGCACACCAGCGCATTGCTTTCGTCTGTCATTCCCGGAGTTGAGAACAAAAGCGGGTTTATGACCTCGATTTTATCATCCTCTGACAGATCAATATTTGTTTCCTCTTTCAGCTCTCTTTTGGCAGTTACAATGATCGGATCAGCTTCCGCCTCATCGCTTTTATCTATCAGCCCTGCCGGAACACTCAATAAATATTGACCGGCAGGATAGCGGAACTCATAAGTCAGCAACAGCTTCGGTTCAGCCCCATTCAAAATCACCACGCAGCTGACCGCGTCGGGAAGCATGCTTTTAAATTCTTCATCACTTTTCAGTGCCACGAGATCATCCACACTCCGTCTGGTAGCATTCATATACTGCTTTCCCTCGACATATTCCATTCCAAAAACCTTTATAAATCTACTATCGTAAACATTATGAACCTGCTCTTTTGTCAATCTTAACTTTTCTTTCATATGTGCCCTCCTAACTGCCACAGAATATTTCACAAAAAATCCGAAGTCCCCTGCAAATATTCTCAATCCGTTCAAGTATTTTTTATTATACCATAACCTGTTTACCGAATGAAAAAAATTTTCTCATAAGTAAGTCTCCCGTCAATATACCTGTGAAAATAAAGTTGTAACCTGCATACCAAATAGGATATAATGGAAATTGTCAAGGTCAAAGTGCAGCGTGTACTGTAATATTTGCATTGCGACAATGCGTAGGAGGATCGTCGAATGATTGATGAAGCAACAAAGAAAGATCTGATAAATATTATGAAAATTTCTTCCGGATTTGATGGCCGCAACAGGCAGATCCTGCGCAAAATAGTTGAAATAGGTGAGACAACATCACATTTCAAATCCGCTCTGGGGCAAAAGTTTATTCGGAGAGCAAAAGAGCTTTTAGCAGATCCCACACAAAAAAGAAGATGTCTGACGTAATCCGGATGATATCATTAACAATAACTTTTCTTATCGCGGAAACCAACCATATGATGGAACAAACCCCATACCCAATCATCATAAGCGTTTCTAGCAGTATACCGCTGACCATGTAAAGATCAACACCGGAATCTCCGTAGCGATATTCCGGTATCAGTCAAAATCATACCTCATGATCTGGCAGTTTTTTAATCCGAATGCCGCATATTCTTCATTCGACATGTCAAAGAAATACGACTGCACAACGCGCGAGATCCCATTGTGTGCAACCAGAATATAGGTTTTGTGATCTGCCTCCGCTCTGATGTCGTCCAGCAGGTTGTATATGCGCTGGGCGAGCTGAAGCATAGACTCTCCACCCTCATAGCGACAGGCAAAATCCTCTTTTGCCCTTTGAAAATCAGCACCATTCCTGGGCGTAGATTCCCACTTACCAAAATTCTGCTCCTTTAGGCGCGGTTCCATACGCATGGGAATACCGGTGATCTCAGAGATATGTCTTGCAGTCTCTGCTGCCCGGATGAGTGGTGAGTAAAGGATCTCATCTGCATGAAGCCCCTCTTCCAGTATCTTCTTACCGGTCTCGATCGCCTGCTCATGTCCTAACTCCGTCAACTCTATATCCGTTGCGCCGCAGATCTTATTTTCTACATTCCAAACCGTTTGTCCATGACGCACAAAATAAAAATGTCCTCCCATGTTCTTCCTCCAATGTTGTTATTCTAACTGATAGTACATTTCTTTCACCAAATCACAGTTTTGCCATTTTCTGATCCGAATCAGCATAGATCGCATCTCTCGTCACCCGGCAAGGAAGATACAATACCCTCACGCCAGCCTCTTCGGCTTCTTTCAGCGCCGTCCCGAACTCCGGGTGCATTTCAATATTCGGAAGCACCTTTGTGACACCCGCCATCTGAATTACAAAAGTCAGGTAAGCCCGGTATCCCTCTGACACAGCCTTTGCCAGTTCGCGGAGATGCTTTACGCCCCGGTCTGTCGGCGCATCCGGAAAATATCCAATTCCATCCCGTTCCAAAGTGCAACCCTTGACTTCCATCAGGTACTTTTGTTTCTCCTTCTCCATATAAAAGTCAATTCTGGAATCCCCGAAGCGATATTCCGACCGCACAAGATCAAAATCCTGTGTCTGTAACCACTCCTTTACCACCAGATTCGGCACTTGACTGTCTATATTAACAAGGCCGATTCCCGGCTTATAAACCGAAATCAGATCGTAAGCCGTTTTTCGGGAAGGATTCCCGGAATGGCTCAGGATCACATCTGCCCCCGGAAGCAGAAGCTCCCTGCATCGTCCGGTATTCTTTACATGTACAGTTTCTTCTTTACCATTCAACGCCACATGGGCTATAAACCGATTGGGTCTGTCTATGAATTTTGCACTACAGATTTCTTCATATTTCATACGGTATCCTTTTCACAACTTTTCTTCATTATCTCAACCACTGTCTAGGACCTCAGGCGGTGCAACTCAAAAATCAACACCCGGTTTCTGTCATCATTCTCCGCAAACAGATCAACGCGGTCAATATCCACACCCATCAAAAATGCCACATACTCATCCTGCGGATAATAGAAAAACAGCCTCATGGTCCGTGCGTGCTTCGCATCTTTCAAAAATTCATCAAAATCCATCCTAACCTAATATTCCATGCACGATTTCCTGCCCGGCATATCGTCACCCTTTATATATCGGGCATTAAACTCCATATTAATCTCACGAAGTTCTTTGTTCCCATCTATATAATCCTGATACATTTCGGCAAGCCCCGCCATACATCCATCGCAATTTGCCTCTATGTTCCCAAGCGAATCTGCAACAATTCGCTCACGTTCTTCTTTTGTTGTTTCACTGATCAAATATCCCATTGTCTGCGTAATATCTCCCTTTTCTATTCTTTTATCTACTTATATGACAATTCCATTGCAATGGTCAAGTTCTTGGCATCATCCTTCTCATTAAATCCGGCCCATATGTCTTTAACCAGCCATTCCATTTATCGTATTCCGGAAATACCCTTCGGACTTCCTCATAAAACTGTTTTGAGTGGTTCATCTTTTTTCGATGACACAATTCATGAACCACAACACTGTCTAAAACCTCAGGCGGTGCAAGCATCAAAAGGCAATTGAAATTCAAATTACCCT
>JALFLB010000011.1 GCA_022775045.1 Agathobacter sp.
GTTTTAGGAGGAGACAAACATGAAACGTGAAATCATTGATGCTAGTCAATTAGAATTAGTTGACCAGGTTGTTGACATCAAGCGTGTAACAAAGGTTGTTAAGGGTGGACGTAACATGCGTTTCACAGCTCTCGTTGTTGTCGGCGACAAGAACGGTCATGTTGGCGCTGGTCTTGGAAAGGCAGCAGAAATTCCTGAAGCTATCCGTAAGGGCAAGGAAGATGCAATCAAGAGCCTGATCAGTGTTAAGTTAGATGAGAACAAATCCATTACACATGATGTAACAGGAAAATACACAGGTGCTTCTGTATTATTAAAGAAGTCTCCTGAAGGTACCGGTATTATCGCTGGTGGTCCGGCTCGTTCCGTATGTGAGCTTGCTGGTATTACCAATATCCGTACCAAGTCACTGGGATCAAACAATAAGCAGAACGTTGTACTTGCTACAATTGAGGCACTGTCTCAGCTTAGAAGCCCGGAAGAAGTTGCAAGACTTCGTGGTAAGTCTGTAGAAGAAATCTTAGGTTAAGGAGGAGCTAGTCATGGCAGAGAAAGTGAAAGTAACACTTATTAAGTCAACAATTGGTGCTGTTCCGAAGAATAAGAAGACAATCGAAGCTCTTGGATTAACCAAGTTAAACAAAACTGTAGAGTTACCAAATAATGCAGCTACACAGGGCGCGCTTCGTAAGGTAGCACCATACGTAAAAGTAGAAGAAGTATAAGAATAAGACAAGGAGGTGCCAAAATGGATTTATCTAGTTTAAAAGCAGCGGAAGGTTCCGTTCACAGCGATAATTTCAGAAGAGGCCGTGGACATGGATCAGGAAACGGTAAGACTGCAGGTAAGGGCCATAAGGGTCAAAAAGCTCGTTCCGGAGCACCAAGACCAGGTTTTGAAGGTGGCCAGATGCCATTATACAGAAGATTACCTAAGAGAGGTTTCAAGTGCAGAAACTCTAAGGAAATCATCGGTATTAACCTTTCCGCTCTTGAGAAGTTTGATAATGATGCAGTTGTATCAGTAGAGACACTGATCGAGGCTGGTATCGTTAAGAATCCAAGAGACGGAGTAAAGATTCTCGGTAATGGAGAACTTACTAAGAAGCTTACTGTTCAGGCTAATGCATTCAGTGCAAGTGCTAAGGAGAAGATTGAAGCTCTTGGTGGAAAAGCAGAGGTGATCTAATGCTCGAGACACTGCGTAATGCATTTAAGGTTAAAGATATTCGTAAGCGAATTCTCTATACATTTTTAATGCTGATCGTCATCCGGATCGGAAGTGAACTTCCGGCTCCGGGTGTTGATGGTGATGTTTTCAGACAGTGGTTTGAAAGCCAGTCAGCAGATGGAATGGGATTTTTTAATGCAATTACAGGTGGTTCATTCTTGAACATGTCTATTTTTGCATTGAATATTACTCCATACATTACATCTTCCATCATTATGCAGCTTTTAACAATTGCGATTCCAAAGCTTGAGGAAATGCAGCGTGATGGAGAAGAAGGAAGAAAGAAGATTGTGTCCATTACCCGTTATCTGACAGTTGCACTTGGTTTAATCGAGGCAATTGCCATGACAATCGGTTTCTATCGTGGAGGCAATCTGACTAGTCAGAGTCCGCTTACTGTGATTATGGTTATCACAGGTCTTACAGCAGGCTCAACAGTGCTGATGTGGATTGGTGAGCGTATCACTGAGAATGGTATTGGAAATGGTATTTCTATTGTATTGGTAATCAATATTATTTCTCGTATGCCACAGGATCTTGGAACTCTTTGGAGTCAGTTCATTGCGAACAAATCTATTCCAAAGGGAATTCTTGCAGGATTAATCATTGTGGCAATCATTGTTGCAATGGTTGTATTCGTAGTTGTTCTGCAGGGAGCAGAGAGAAGAATTCCGGTTCAGTATTCTAAGAAACTTCAGGGACGCAAGCAGGTTGGCGGACAGTCAACACATATTCCTCTGAAGGTTAATACCGGCGGTGTAATTCCTGTCATCTTTGCACAGTCATTGATGCAGACACCGGTTATCATAGCCGCAATCATCGGCAAGGGTAACGGAACCGGTGTTGGAAGTAAGATTTTAAGAGGGTTATCCCAGTCCAACTGGTGTAATCCGGAGGAGCCGATTTATACCATCGGACTTGTTGTATATCTTTTACTGATTATTGCTTTCGCATATTTCTATACACAGATTACATTTAATCCGTTAGAGATTGCAAACAATATGAAGCGTGCCGGTGGATTTATTCCGGGTATCAGACCAGGTAAGCCAACCAGCGATTATTTAAATCAGATACTCAATTATATTGTCTTCATTGGAGCAATTGGTCTTGCCATTGTTGCGGTAATTCCGATTTTCTTCAACGGTGTATTTAAGGCAGATGTTTCATTTGGTGGTACATCTATCATCATTATTGTGGGTGTTATTATCGAGACATTGAAACAGGTTGAGTCACAGATGAGAGTTCGTTACTATAAGGGATTTTTGAACGATTAATTATGTTTTGGAGATACTGTTTGTTTATACAGTATCTCCATTCATACTATATAACTAAGAGAAGGGAGAACCATATGAAAATTATTATGTTAGGGGCGCCTGGAGCAGGAAAAGGAACGCAGGCAAAACAGATTGCTGCAAAATATCAGATTCCGCACATTTCAACAGGCGATATTTTTCGTGCCAACATTAAGAATGGTACTGAATTAGGTAAGAAAGCAAAAACATACATGGATCAGGGGGCACTCGTTCCAGATGAACTGACCTGCGATCTGGTTATGGATCGTATTCAGCAGGAAGACTGCAAGAATGGATTTGTTCTGGATGGTTTCCCGAGAACAATTCCGCAGGCAGAGGCTTTGGATGCCGCACTTAAGAAAATTGATCAGACAATGGATTTTGCAATTGATGTGGATGTTCCGGATGAAAATATTGTCAACAGGATGGGTGGCAGACGTGCATGTCTGAACTGTGGGGCAACTTACCATATTGTATTCAACCCGACAAAGGTTGAGGGTAAGTGTGATGCTTGTGGCAGCGATACCGTGTTACGCGATGATGATAAGCCGGAGACGGTTCAGAAGCGTCTGAGTGTTTATCATGAGCAGACCCAGCCTCTCATTGATTACTATAAGGCTCAGGGAATCTTAAAGTCTGTAGACGGAACCAAGGCTATGGATGATGTATTTTCGGATATCGTTGCAATCTTAGGAGAATAAGATGAAAATAACGGTGAAATCTGCTGAAGAGATTGAGCTGATGCGCCATGCGGGAAAAATTCTCGCCATGGTGCATCAGGAACTGGCAAAAGTAATCAAACCTGGAATGTCTACGTTAGACATTGACCGGTTGGGAGAAGAGATGATTCGAAGTTACGGATGTGAGCCTTCCTTTAAGAATTACTGTGGCTATCCGGCGTCCATTTGCGTTTCTGTAAATGAGGAAGTGGTACATGGAATTCCGACAGACAAAAGGATCATCAAGGAGGGGGATATCGTCAGTCTTGATGCGGGCGTCATTTACAAGAAATACCATTCAGATGCAGCGCGAACCATCGGTGTGGGTGAGATCAGTAAAGAAGCGGAACTTTTGATAGAGCGTACAAGACAGTCCTTTTTTGAAGGAATGAAGATGGCGGTAGCTGGCAGACATCTCCATGATATTTCCAGAGCAATCGGGGATTATGCAGAAAGTTTTGGTTATGGGGTCGTCAGAGATTTATGCGGGCATGGAATAGGAAGTCATCTTCATGAGGAACCGGAGATACCTAATTTCCGGCAGTGGAAGAGAGGACCGAGGTTATGTCCGGGGATGACGCTGGCAGTTGAACCAATGATCAATATTGGCACGCCCGATGTGCTTTGGATGGATGATGAATGGACCGTCATTACAGAGGACCGGTCATTATCTGCCCACTATGAGAATACGATTCTTATTACAGAAGGTAAGCCGGAAATTCTTTCGCTGACAGAGGAAGAGAAAGCGGCGGGATATCTGGATCTCTTTTAACAACAGGAACAGGAGGAAAGAAAGTTATGTCAAAAGCAGATGTTATTGAAGTTGAAGGTGTAGTAGTTGAGAAGCTTCCGAATGCATTTTTTAAAGTGGAGCTTGAAAATGGTCATCAGATTCTGGCGACCATCAGCGGAAAACTTCGTATGAATTTTATCCGTATTCTTCCGGGGGATAAAGTTACAATTGAGATGTCTCCATATGATCTGACAAAGGGCAGAATTATTTGGAGAGATAAATAAAAAATTATTGACTTCCGGAGAGTGCCTGTGTATAATGTTATACGGACACTTTTGGAAAAGCACCTAAGAAGCGGTGGGAAGCCGCTAAAATAGGGCTTTTATAGAGAAAGGAGGATTTGCTGTGAAGGTAAGATCATCAGTTAAACCTATTTGCGAGAAATGCAAAGTCATCAAGAGAAAAGGAAGCATCAGAATTATCTGTGAGAATCCGAAGCACAAGCAGAGACAGGGTTAATTGCCGGATGTAAGGTAGGACCCTGTCAATCATTCATTATGGCGGCTGCAGTGTACAGGGAGTACACTGTTCATAATAAACAGAAGCATACTCTGGTCTGCTGTTATGATACCGAGTGACAGTGGGCGAAGATGCGAATATGGAATCTTTTTTCTATACACACATTTCAGGACGTGCAACCGTAGCTGTATGGGGAATGGATTCGGGGAATGTATATGGTTGCAGATATACAAAAATGATGAATATTAACAAACAGGAAAATTTTATGGAGGTGTAAACACACATGGCTCGTATTGCAGGTGTAGATTTACCAAGAGAAAAACGTGTAGAAATCGGTTTGACTTACATCTACGGAATCGGTAGAGCAAGTTCCAACCGTATCCTTGAGGCAGCTAATGTAAACCCTGACACACGTGTCAGAGATTTAACTGACGATGAGGTTAAGAGAATCAGTGCAGTCATCGATGAGACACAGACTGTAGAAGGTGATTTAAGAAGAGAGATCGCTCTTAATATTAAGAGACTGCAGGAGATTGGATGTTATCGCGGTATCCGTCACAGAAAGGGACTTCCGGTTCGTGGTCAGAAGACTAAGACAAATGCCAGAACAAGAAAAGGTCCTAAGAGAACTGTTGCTAATAAGAAGAAATAAGTTTATTCAGAAGAAAGTAGGTTAGTTTAGATATGGCTAAGAACGTTGCAAAGAAAACAACAAAAAAGCGCGTAAAGAAAAACGTTGAACGCGGACAGGCACACATTCAGGCATCTTTCAATAACACAATCGTGACAATTACTGATACTGAAGGAAACGCTTTATCATGGGCTAGTGCTGGTGGTCTTGGATTTAGAGGTTCAAAGAAATCTACTCCATATGCTGCACAGATGGCAGCAGAAACTGCTACAAAGGCAGCTTTAATTCATGGTTTGAAGACAGTTGATGTTATGGTTAAGGGACCAGGTTCCGGACGTGAGGCAGCTATTCGTGCCCTTTCCGCTTGTGGTCTTGAAGTTACATCAATTAAGGATGTTACTCCGGTACCTCATAACGGATGTCGTCCACCAAAGCGCAGAAGAGTTTAATTTAGGAGGTATTGTTTAAGATGGCAGTTAATAAAGTACCTGTACTGAAAAGATGTAGATCCCTTGGCTTGGAGCCAAGTTATTTAGGATATGATAAGAAGTCCAAGAGAAATCTTCAGAGAGCGAATCGTAAGGTGTCTGAGTATGGACTTCAGTTAAGAGAGAAGCAGAAGGCTAAGTTTATCTACGGTGTATTAGAGAAGCCTTTCCGTAATTATTATGAGAAAGCTGATAAGATGAAAGGATTAACAGGTCCGAACCTGATGACAATCCTTGAGTCCAGATTAGATAACGTTGTGTTCCGTCTTGGCTTCGCAAGAACAAGAAAGGAAGCAAGACAGGTCGTTGATCACAAGTTCGTTACCGTAAATGGTAAGGTTGTAAACATTCCTTCTTACCTCGTTAAAGCTGGTGACGTGATTGAAATCAAAGAGAGCAAGAAGAATATCCAGCGCATGAAGGACATCGTTGAGGTTGCTGGTGGAAGAATCGTTCCGGAGTGGTTAGATCTTGATGCTGAGAAGCTTCAGGGAACGGTTAAGGAATTACCTTCACGTGAGCAGATCGATGTTCCGGTGAATGAGATGCTTATCGTCGAGTTATATTCTAAGTAATAACGTGACATAATGCCGGACAATACCCGAGAAGGAGGGACTTTGTAGTGTTCGATTTTGAAAAACCGAAAATTGAGATCGCTGAAATTTCAGAAGACAAGACATATGGCAAATTTGTTGTAGAGCCTTTGGAAAGAGGATATGGTACTACACTTGGCAATTCTTTGAGAAGGATTATGCTTTCTTCGTTGCCGGGAGCCGCTGTAAGCCAGGTTAAGATTGACGGAGTGCTCCATGAGTTTAGTTCAATCCCGGGAGTAAAGGAAGATGTTACTGAAATTATCATGAACATCAAGAACCTCGCTATCCGCAATAACAGTTCTACAAATGAACCAAAAGTTGCTTACATTGAATTCGAAGGTGAAGGCGTTGTTACAGCAGCAGATATCCAGGTGGATTCGGATATCGAGATTATGAATCCTGAGTTGGTAATCGCCCATTTGAATGGTGGAACCGATTGTAAGTTATACATGGAGCTTACGATTACGAAGGGTAGAGGATACATCAGCGCAGACAAGAACAAGTCAGAGGACACTCCGATTGGCGTGATTGCGATTGATTCCATCTATACCCCGGTAGATCGTGTCAATGTGACCATCGAGAATACTCGTGTCGGTCAGGTCACAGATTATGATAAGCTTACGTTGGATGTATATACCAACGGAACATTAGAGCCGGATGAGGCTGTCAGTCTCGCGGCCAAGGTATTAAGTGAGCATTTAAATCTCTTCATTGACTTATCGGATGCGGCACAGCAGGCAGAGGTTATGGTTGAAAAGGAGAACGATGCACAGGAGAAGGTTCTTGAGATGAACATTGATGAACTTGAGTTATCTGTACGTTCTTACAACTGTTTGAAGAGAGCTGGAATCAATACCGTTGCAGAGCTGATTGATCGCACTCCGGAGGATATGATGAAGGTGCGTAACCTTGGTCGTAAGTCTTTGGAGGAAGTGTTAGCTAAGCTTAAAGAATTAGGGTTACAGTTAAATCAAGGAGAAGACTAGGAATGATTTCACGCAGTGGAATCATTGCCTACGCAAATCGCTATGCCAAGTGCATGCTCAAATGCGGTTTGTTCCTTGTTGGCGGTGTCAGTAAATCCGAAGAGTGTGACAACGTCAGGAATATAAAGTGGAATGAAAAATGGGTTTTGCCAGTAAATCCGATGAGTATGGCAGGATACCCCACCAATGGAGGAAAAAACAATGGCAAAGTATCGTAAGTTAAGCAGAACCGCAAGCCAGAGAAAGGCTTTATTAAGAGGTCAGGTGACAGCTCTGATTGCTAATGGCAAGATTGTTACAACCGAGGCAAAGGCTAAGGAAGTTCGTAAGATTGCTGAGGGAATCATCGCAGCAGCTATTCGTGAGAAGGACAATTTTGATGAGGTTACTGTTACTGCTAAGGTTGCCCGTAAGGACAAGGATGGCAAGAGAGTAAAGGAAGTTGTTGACGGCAAGAAAGTTACTGTATATGATGAAGTTGAGAAGACCATTAAGAAGGATCATCCTTCCCGTCTTCATGCAAGAAGAGAGATGCTCAAGGTTCTCTACTCTGTAAAGACTACGGATGGAACTAAGAAGGGTACAAAGGAAGTTGATCTTGTAGCAAAGTTATTCGATGAGATTGCTCCGAAGTATGCAGACCGCAATGGTGGTTACACAAGAATTGTAAAGATTGGTCAGCGTAAGGGTGACGGTGCTCTTGAAGTTCTTCTTGAGTTAGTATAGTCATTATTGTAATTATTAAAACCATCGTTTCAGAGAAATCTGAAGCGATGGTTTTTTGTTACGATTAAAAAGAAAACGAAGTAAGTGAAACAATTGGCATTGAACTATTGAAAATGTAACTTATAATAGATTATGGAAAAGAAATTTGAGAAAAGGAGAAAATATGGCTAAGGAACGAAAGAAAAGTAAATTTTTTGAAGAGTTTAAGAAGTTTATTCTGCGCGGTAATGTGATGGATATGGCAGTCGGTGTAATTGTCGGTGGTGCATTTACAGCAATTGTTACTTCTTTGAATAATGATATTCTTACACCAATTCTGGGATTGTTTGGAGGAACTGATTTTTCCTATCTGACGGTAACTTTGGGAAGTGCAGAGAATGCCCCGGTGTTGCATTACGGCAACTTTATTACGGCTGTAATTAATTTCCTTATTACAGCTTTGGTAATTTTTGTTCTGCTGAAAGTTATTAACAAGATTACAGAGCGATTAAGTGCATTCAAAGGTGAGGGGGAAACTCCGGCTCCGACGACAAAGAAGTGTCCATACTGTAGAACTGAAATTGATATTGAGGCAACACGCTGCCCGCATTGTACGTCTGTTCTTGAGGAAAAAATTGATGTTTAGGGGTGGAAAATCGCAGATGAAACAAGAGGATAGAGAGCGTCTGGATCAACTGTTTACGTTTTTCCGGGAAATCGATAAGGAGAAGTTCATCGGTAGGCAGACCTATCTGTCGGATGCCAAACGCAAGGAGAATGATGCTGAGCACGCCTGGCATATGGCAATCATGACATTGCTGTTAAGTGAGTATGCGAATGAAAAGATTGATGTGCTTCGCACAATCAGTATGCTCCTTATTCACGATCTGGTGGAGATTGATGCGGGCGATACCTATGCCTATGACGAAGAGGGCAAGAAAACGCAGGCGGAAAGGGAAAGGAAGGCAGCAGATCGTATTTACGGGCTTTTGCCGAAGGAACAGGGCAAAAAGTTGTATGACTTGTGGCTGGAATTTGAGGCGAGACAGACTCCGGAGGCAAAGTTTGCACGGGTCATGGACAATATTCAGCCGATGATGCTGAATGCCGCCACAGAGGGCAAGGCATGGGAGGAACACGAGGTCAAGCTAAGTCAGATTTTGGGACGTAATGAGCATACTGCAGATGGATCGAAGCTTCTGTGGGAATATGCATATGAGTCCTTTATTGAACCGAATATGGAAGCAGGGCGGATTTGTGATGACCGAGAGGACGAACAAAGTAGTTAGAGAAGAAAGAAGGCATATAAAATCATGAAAATAGCAGTATACAATTATCGGGATTTTGACGAGGCGGCTTTTTTTGAGAAGTTTGCAAAAGAGTATCAGGTGGAAATTGTTCCAATCCGGGAGAATCCGACACCTGAAAATGCGTTGCTTGCGGAGGGCTGTGAAGGAGTCAGCGTCATTACCACACCGATAACCGAGGAGTTGATTATGTTGTGGAAGGAAGGTGGAGTTCGTCACGTGTCCACCCGCACAATCGGTTTTGACCATGTGGATATTGAGGCGGCAAAGAGACTTGGTATGGCGGTTAGTAATGTCACTTATTCCAGCGGCAGTGTGGCTGATTATACGGTAATGCTGATTCTGATGGCTCTCAGGAGAATGAAGTCAATTATCAAGCGTGCGGAGGGGATGGATTATTCTCTGAAGGGTAATATCGGCAGGGAGATTGCAGATTTGACGGTCGGAGTTGTGGGAACGGGCAAGATTGGGTGTCATGTGATGCGTAACCTGTCGGGATTTGGTTGTAAACTGCTTGCTAATGATCCTTATGAGAGTGAAGAGGCGAAAAAATATGGGACCTATTGTTCGCTGGATGAATTATTTGAGCAGAGTGATGTGATTACGTTTCACACACCGGCAACGGAAAGTAGTTTTCATATGGTAAATGCCCAGAGTATTCAAAAGATGAAGGATGGCGTTGTCATTGTCAATACGGCCCGTGGAAGCATCATTGACACACCTGTGTTTATCGATGCACTTGAGAGTGGCAAGATTGGTGCGGCAGCCCTGGATGTGATTGAGAACGAGCTTGGAATTTTTTATGGAGATTATAAATATCAGGTAATCGGACACCGGGAGATGTCTATCTTAAAAGACCTGCCAAACGTACTTATGTTACCGCATATGGCATTCTATACAGAACAGGCAATATCCGATATGGTGGAGCATTCAATTGCACATATCGTAAATCATGATGGGAATATTGTGCCCTATCTGCCCTTGTGATCCAATTGTCTAAGGGCGGATTGTGTATGAATACAGAACACATAATACTAAGAAAATATCAGAAAGATGGTATGGGGCAGCCAATCTGGAAAGACATCTATATAAGCACCATTATATCAAAGTAAATAAAAATGGGCGCTGCACGTCTCGTGCAGCGCCTTGTTTCATACCTGATTGATCTACTTATCAGCTTTCTGTGCCTCGTTATATTTCTTGACATAATTCTTAATGCGGTCATATGGATTAAGGAGATCGCTGATGGAAGAATCGTGGTTCAGAGTGTCAATAATATAAGCAATGTACTTACTCATGTCACAGCTGATGTAGTATTCGCGGGACAGTAACTCCGGTGTCTGGTAAATCAGATTGGTAGTAACGACACGATAGATCAATCCTTCTTCATAAGCTTTGTCAAAAGCAGCAAGGCCATTTGTAAATAAACCAAATGTGGAAACTACGAAGATGCGGTTTGCCTTGCGTTTCTTTAATTCTCTGGCTGTATCAATCATACTCTCACCAGACGAAATCATATCGTCAATAATGAAAACATCCTTGCCTTCAACATTGGAACCTAAAAATTCGTGTGCTACAATTGGATTGCGTCCGTTTACAACACGGCTGTAATCGCGTCTCTTGTAGAACATACCCATATCTACACCGAGTACGTTGGCAAGATAGATAGCACGCTGGGTAGCACCTTCATCCGGGCTGATGATCATCAGGTGATCGGAATCGATGGTGATATCCTTAACATTTTTTAAAATGCCTTTGATAAACTGGTAGGAAGGCATAACGTTTTCAAATCCATTGAGAGGGATTGCATTTACGACACGAGGATCATGCGCATCAAATGTAATAATATTGTCTACACCCATATTGCAGAGTTCTTGTAATGCAAGCGGACAGTCTAAGGACTCGCGGGCGGTTCTTCTGTGCTGACGGCTTTCATAAAGGAATGGAAGAATGACCGTGATGCGGCGGGCTTTTCCACCAACTGCGGCGATAACACGCTTTAAATCTGCAAAATGGTCATCCGGTGACATATGATTGGTCTGACCACAGAGGGAGTAGGTCATGCTGTAATTGGTGACATCTACCATAATATAGAGGTCATATCCCCGGACAGACTGGTTGATGACACATTTAGCTTCTCCGGAACCAAATCTAGGGATATGTGGTTCGATAATATAACTATTTTTGTGATAATCTTTAAATGCAATATCATCCTGATGCTGATGTTCGCGGTGCTCTCTCCAGGTGGAAAGATAATTATCAACCTTTTTTCCTAATTCTGCACAGCTGGCAGTAGGAATCAGTCCGAGCGTACCGGTTGGCATAGTTTCCAAAATTCTTTCATCATTTGGCA
Organism: Agathobacter sp.; assembly: GCA_022775045.1. Classification (GTDB taxonomy): domain Bacteria; phylum Bacillota; class Clostridia; order Lachnospirales; family Lachnospiraceae; genus Roseburia. The sequence goes on from JALFLB010000011.1 coordinate 11,561, forward strand.
TTGATTTGTCCTCCATTTGCAATATTGCAACATTTATTTAATAACCCGTTTGGGATTATCGACATTATTTTGTGTTTCTGCGCTTCTGAATGCGGATGTCAACCTTCGAAAAAAGATTGAGCAGTGTGTAGGCGTCACAGATGCGGGAAAAAGTTCTTTCTGAGTAAGTGTCTACAATCTGACTCAAACTCAGATTGGTTGAAATAATTGTTGACTTCTGGCGAAGAAGCCGTTCATTGACACACAGAAAAAGCTGAGATGTAGTAAACGAATTGCTGAGTTCTGTGCCAAGATCATCAATGACGAGCAGATCGCAGTCAAAAATATTCTGGTGTGCGGCAATAGCATCTGCATCCTTTTCAAACACACCTTTGCTTAATATATCAAATAATTGAAATGCTGTAAAGTAGATAACAGAATAGCCGTGATCGAGAAGTTCCTTGGCGGTGCAGTTGGACAAAAAGGTTTTGCCAACACCAGTCTTGCCGTAAATGAGGAGATTCTTCGGTTTACAGTCAAAGTCATCAATAAAATGCCTGCATTCCCGGACCGCATTCTGTGCGGTTGCCAGAGAAGAAAGTCCGGTCGTGCTGCTGACATCGTCCTTAGAATAATAATCATAGGAAAAGGTGTCGAAATTCTCCTTGGAGAGAATTTGGCGGATGTTGGACTGGGCATAGACCGTATTGATGATTGCCTGCTGGAAACAATGACATTTGTGACCATTTTGGTAACCGGTATCTTTACAGTCCGGGCATGTATAGACCGGATCAAGATAGTCAATTGGATAGCCTTCTGCTGCCAGAAGCTGTTCACGCTCTCTGCGGAGGAGCAGCAGCTCTTTTTTTAGCGAGTTGACAGAATCTGCGTCTCCATCAAGGAGCAGGCGTGCCCTACGCACAGAAGACGAGGCGACAGAGGCATCAATCTCCTGCAGGCGGGGGATTTTCCGGTAGACTTCACTTTTTCGTTCGTCCAGAAGACGACGATTGGAAAGCTGGCGTCTGTCATAATCTCGCATAATCTCGTCATATTGTGAATTGGAAAGTGGCATATTATCCTCCCTGTATCCATCGTCGACCGTGGAAATCTTACAGTTTGTTAGTGAATGGAGGAGGAAAGAAGCATTTCCTCCAGATTGTCGTAATCATAATCGCGGGAACTGAAATTGTTAAAACTGTTTTTCCGCGGAGTAGAAGTCGTTTTAACTGTAACTTTTTTTGTCTTGCTATATGCTTTATCAAGATTTCTGACATCCTCAAGGGTATGTACTTGATTTTTATACCAGCTGTTTAGAATCGAATCTGTGTATTCAAAGCTTGGCTGGTGGATCGCAGTCATGGTGCGGCTGCAAGCTTCCTGAATCAGCGGAAGATCAAAGGCATATTCCTTCGTCCATTTGCGGATGAAGTCTTTCTCCGTCTCAACAAGACTTCTTCCGGTGATGCCGAACGCTTTCATGACACCATAATAAGCCTGGCTGTGAATAGCGGCATCTTCTTTGGCCTGCTCGACAGTGGTGATGTTTTTCTCATGCCATCCCAGTGCGACTTTGTCCAGATAACGTATGCTTGAATGCCCTTTGCTGATACAGTATTCCAGTAAGTATACAATCAGCTCCGTGGAAAAATGAAGTTCTTCGTGCCAAAACAATACTGTGTTCATATCATTTTCACTGAGTGGATGCTTCATGTAGGTCTCTACAATAAAGAATAATTCGGATATATTCTCATTCTTCCGGAAATTCAGAATCTCGTCTGCCGTATAACGGCGTTTGGCCGGAGTCTGATAAACCGGAGCCGCCGGAGAAATTGCTTCCGGGATTACCTTTGCCGATTCGGCGACCGGAGTCTGTGAAGAAACCGTTTCAGTTTCAGGCATCGGAAGCAGGTTAATGCCGCAGATATGTCCGCTGGCATCTTCCTCCATCGTCAGGAGACCGACCTTTTGCCAATAGCGAAGTGCACGTATGATATCCATTTCGGTATTATTAAATTTATCTGCAATTGCAGAAATTGTACAAATATATGCATGAGAATGGATACAGCGTAATAAATATAAATATACCTTAACAAATTCACCGTTAGCTTCTGGCATGAAACAATCGATGAATTGATTGGGAACCATTGTTTCTGTGCTTGGACAATCCGTGTGCAATTGAATCTTTACCATAAGTATTACCTCTTTCATGTGGCAGACGCATATAATGTGGCATCTGCACAGGTAATATCCCCACATTGTGGGAACATTACAGATTTTGCATTTGTGATTATAGCACATCAATTTTCCAAATGGAAGAAGAAAAAAAGCCAAAATTCCTTGAAAATCAAGGGATTTATGAACATGAGAGAAACTGTGGATAAAGTGGATAAATACATCAGACATTTCGGATAATAGCGCAGTGACTCAGGTTTTACTCAGGAAAAAATCCACATAGACGTTTGAAAAAAATCAACGTTTCTATGTGGATAATGTGGATAACTTAATTGCCAAGGAGGGCTTCGCCGATTTCTACAACATTTCCGGCACCCATGGTTATCAACAGGTCATCGTGTACACAATTTTTTAATAAAAATTTCTCGATTTCCTCAAAGGATGGAAAATAGTATGCATTCTTTCCCTTTTCTTTGAGACGGGACAGGATATCCTTTGAACTGACACCGTAAGTGTTTTGTTCACGGGCTGCAAAAATATCAGCTAAAACGATGACATCTGCAAGGGATAAAACATCTGCAAAGTCATCCAGAAACGCTTTGGTCCGGGAATAGGTATGCGGCTGGAATACAAGTACCAGTCGTTTATGAGGGTAGTTCTGTGCAGCAGTTAATGTGGCCCGAATCTCTGTTGGATGGTGTGCATAATCATCAATAATGGTTACGCCGTCCACACAGCCCTTATATTGGAAACGGCGATTTGCGCCACCGAAAGAATCTAACCCTTTTATGATGGCTGTGGCAGGAATCCCCATGGTAACGGCGAGGGCGATTGCAGCAAGTGCATTGCTGGCATTGTGGCGTCCTGGTACATGCAGGCGGATATCGGCGATTCGGGTATCTCCGTGCATGGCGGTAAAACAAGGACACGCCTTATCATCATAATGCAGATCAACGGCGTAAAAATCATAACAGGAATCAAAGCCATAGGTGATGACACTCTGGGCAAGGCCACTGGTAAGCTCCTGGATATCAGCAATTTCGCCATTGATAATAGTAGCACCGTCTGCAAGCGTATTTTGGGCAAATTTCCGGAAGGAACAGCGGATATCGTTAAGATCCTTAAAGAAATCCAGATGCTCTGCTTCTACATTTAAAATAATGCTGTATTTTGGACGGAAATTCAAAAAGCTGTTCGTGTACTCGCATGCTTCGGATACAAAGACCGGAGATGCACCAACACGCAGATTGCCTCCGATGGATGGAAGGATTCCTCCAACAGTAATGGTAGGATCTGCATCTGCAGCAAGCAGGATTTCACTGATCATGGAAGTTGTCGTTGTCTTTCCATGAGTTCCGGCAACGGCGATAGACTGGTCAAAATTGTCCATGATCTGACCAAGCAGCTCGGCACGGGAAAGCATTGGAAGATTCTGCAATTTTGCTTCCGCAAATTCGGGATTATCCGGATGAATAGCTGCTGTGTAAACCACAAGATCAATGCCTGGAATGATATTTGTTGCACTCTGACCATAGAAAATGGATGCACCTTTGGATGAAAGCATACGTGTCAGATCAGACTCCTTGGAATCTGATCCGGAGATGGTAAAGCCTTTTTCCAGAAGAATCTCTGCAAGTCCGCTCATGCTGATACCGCCAATACCAATAAAATGGATGTGTATTGGCTGGCTGAAATTTAATTTATACATCAAAATGTACCTGCCTATTCATTAAGTTTTTAACTATTATACCACTCCATGACCATTGGCGCACCCGAAAACATATTGTGCAAAACGCCAAAAAATGGAAAAGAAAAAACGAAAATTTGTGAAAAATGTTGTGGATGTCTTACTGATATGCTATAATAGAGAAAATTAATTGAGGTGTAATTTATAAAATTTAGAACAGACGAGGAGTGATTACGTGATTAAGAAAGAAATGATAGCTATGCTTCTTGCAGGCGGTCAGGGCAGCAGACTTGGAGTTCTGACATCGGATGTAGCCAAACCGGCAGTAGCTTTTGGAGGTAAGTACAGAATTATTGATTTCCCGCTCAGCAATTGTATTAATTCGGGGATTGATACTGTCGGTGTGCTGACACAGTATCAGCCGCTTCGGCTGAATACACATATCGGAATCGGTATTCCTTGGGATCTCGATCGCAACAATGGTGGTGTGACCGTACTTCCACCATATGAGCGGAGTAATGACAGTGAGTGGTACACAGGTACTGCGAATGCCATTTATCAGAATCTGCGCTATATGGAAAATTACAATCCGGAATATGTGCTGATTCTCTCGGGGGATCATATTTATAAGATGGATTATGAGGTTATGCTTGATTTCCATAAGGCGAACAATGCAGATGTAACAATTGCAACGATGCCTGTTCCTTTGGAGGAGGCAAGTCGTTTTGGAATTGTGATTGCAGATGAGAACAAGAAGATTATGGATTTTGAGGAGAAACCGAAGGAGCCGAGAAGCAATCTGGCATCCATGGGTATTTATATTTTCTCATGGAAAGTTCTCAGGGATGCATTGATTGAACTGAAGGATCAGCAGAATTGCGATTTTGGAAAGCATATTATTCCTTATTGCTTTGAAAAACAAAAACGTCTTTTCGCCTATGAATTTAATGGGTATTGGAAAGATGTTGGAACACTTGGGTCTTATTGGGAAGCCAATATGGAACTGATTGATTTGATCCCGGAATTCAATCTTTATGAGGAATACTGGAAAATCTACACGAAGTGCGATACCATTGAACCGCAGTACATAGCTCAGGAGGGACATGTAGAGCGCTGTATTATCGGGGAGGCCTCTGAGATTCATGGCGCAGTTGTGAATTCCGTAATTGGACCGAATGTGTATATCGGTCCTGGAACGGTTGTACGGGACTCCATTATTATGAAAGATACATGTATCGGCGGTAACGTAACGATTAACAAGTCCATTGTGGCGGAGAACTGCCGGATTGAGGATGGGGTAACTCTTGGAATAGGAGATGAAGTCCCGAATAAGCTCAATGCGAGTGTATACGCATTTGGTCTTGTGACCATTGGTGATAATTCCGTTGTTCCGGAAAATGTTAAAGTGGGTAAGAATACGGCGATTTCCGGTGTGACACAGAAGGAAGATTATCCGGATGGGGTATTGGCAAGCGGCGAAGTAATTATTAAGGCAGGTGACAGAAAATGAAAGCAGTAGGAATTATTTTGGCGGGTGGCAATAACAACCGGATGGGAGAATTGTCCAGAAAACGCGCAATTCCGGCAATGCCGGTGGGCGGAAGCTTCCGCTGCATTGATTTTGCGCTCAGTAACATGAGCAATTCCCATATACAGACAGTTGCGGTACTGACACAGTACAATGCGAGGTCCTTGAATGAGCATCTGAGTTCATCCAAGTGGTGGGATTTCGGACGTAAGCAGGGGGGATTATATCTGTTCACTCCGACGGTGACGGCAGATAATAGTGACTGGTACCGCGGCACAGCGGATGCAATGTATCAGAACATTGATTTCCTGAAAAAACGCCACGAGCCATATGTTATTATATCCAGTGGTGACTGTGTTTATAAGATGGATTATAACGAGATCCTTGACTATCATATCGCAAAGAAGGCGGATATTACGGTAGCATGTAAGGACATGCCGGTGGATGTGGATGTAAGCCGTTTCGGTGTTGTACGAATGAATGAGGACTCTCGGATTACGGATTTTGAAGAAAAGCCATTGGTTGCGCAATCCAATACTATTTCTGCGGGGGTTTACGTGATTCGCAGAAGACAGTTGATTGAAATCCTGGAGCGCTCTGCGCAGGAAAATCGTTTTGATTTTGTTACGGATGTCCTGATCCGTTATCGTAACATCAAGAAGATATACGGATACAAGATTAAGGAGTATTGGAGTAACATTGCCAGTGTTGAGGATTATTTCCGAACCAATATGGATTTTCTCAAGAATGATGTGCGCAACTATTTCTTCCGACAGGATCCGAAAATTTATTCGAAGGTCGATGATCTTCCGCCTGCAAAGTATAATGTTGGTTCTGATATTAATAACAGTCTGATTTCCAGCGGATGTATCATTAACAGCCGGGTCGAGAATTCTGTGCTGTTTAAGAAAGTGTTTGTGGGAAAGAATTGTGTGATTAAGAATTCCATTATTCTAAATGATGCCTATATTGGCGATAATACGCATGTAGAAAACTGTATTGTGGAGAGTCATGGAACACTTAAGGCGAACACATATTACTGTGGGGAAAATGGAATCTTGATTGTCTCGGAAGACAATGAACGATATATGATCTAGAAGAGTAAAGCTTGAAGGGGGATACATATGCAGATTACAGATGTGAGAATCCGTAAGATGGATAAAGAGGGGAAAATGAAAGCAGTGGTGTCGATTACCATTGATGATGAGTTTGTGGTACACGATATCAAAGTCATCGAGGGGGAAAAGGGATTGTTTATCGCAATGCCGAGCCGTAAGGCAAATGATGGCGAGTATCGTGATATTGCTCATCCGATTAATTCAGGAACGAGGGAGAGTATTCAGAATTTAATCCTGAAAAAATACGAAGAAGTCTTGCAGGAGAAGGAATAAACGGATAGAATAAGACCGTGGGGCTGTGGAGTAATCCACAGCCCTTTCAATTTACCCTGTATAAGAATAATTATGGAAGGAAAAGAATATGTTTTTAATTGTAGGTTTGGGAAATCCGGACAAGAGATATGAAAATACGCGGCACAATATTGGATTTGATACGATTGATGCACTGGCCGATTATTACGGGATTCGTGTGAATGAGAAAAAGCACAAGGCCCTCTGTGGTACGGGGGTGATAGAAGGAACAAAGGTGCTGCTCGCAAAACCTCAGACCTATATGAATTTAAGCGGAGACAGTATCATAGAGATTCTGCAGTTTTATAAGCTTGATCCGGAGGAGGAGATGATTGTCATCTTTGACGATATCTCGCTGGAACCGGGAAATATTCGGATTCGTAAAAAGGGAAGCGCCGGTGGACACAATGGAGTTAAAAGTATTATCGCACGCATTGGAACCCAGAATTTTATGCGCATAAAAATTGGAGTGGGGGAAAAGCCCAAGGGATGGGATCTTGCGGATTATGTGCTTGGTCATTTTGATAAAGAGGACCGCAGTGCGGTGGAGTCTGCGATCGAGGCTGCACGGCAGGCAGCAGTCCTTATGATGCAGGGACAGACTGATGCTGCAATGAATCAGTTTAATGCAAAAAAGCAGGAGAATTAAGAAACAGTGGAAGCATTTGTAAAACCGTTGGAAGAGTTAAGTGGATATGAGGAGATGATGCGTGCAGCGAAGCAGGGGGCAGGATTGGTTTCTGTTACCGGCTGTATTGATGCACAGAAACCTCATTTGATCTATGCGCTTGGGCGGGAGAGGAAAAACCGCCTGATTGTTACATTTCAGGAACAGAAGGCGAAGGAGTTGTATGAGGATTATCGCTTTTTTGATCCCGCGGTTGTGTATTATCCGGCAAAAGACGTACTGTTTTATCAGTCCGATATTCGTGGAAATCTGCTGACAGCTGAACGTATTAATGCACTTCGCGCTATCCACGAGCAGGAGAAAGTGACTTTGATCACAACCTTTGATGCCTTGATGAACACAATGGCACCGGCAAGCAGGATGTGGGACAGCATTGTTACGATTACGCCGGGGGATACGATTAACCTGGAGGAGATGGTGGCACTTCTGGTGCGGATGGGATATGAGAGGGAGTATCAGGTGGATAACATCGGACAGTTTGCATTGCGCGGTGGAATTCTGGATGTGTTCCCGCTTACAGAGGAGAATCCGGTCCGCATTGAAATGTGGGGAGATGAGGTGGATACGGTCCGCTCCTTTGATGTGGAAAGTCAGAAGTCAATTGAGAATCTGGAGGAGCTTACAATCTATCCCGCATGTGAGCTGGTGCTCTCCGATAATGAAAAAGAGGCGGGAATTGAACGCTTTTTGTCACAAGCAGAAGATTTTTCCGGAGAACTGAGAAAACAGATGCGCACGGAGGAGGCACATCGAGCGCTTTCACAGGCAAAGGAACTGGCACAGGAATGGGGAGAAATGTCTGAGACGGCGGGCATGGATGCTTTTCTCTCCTATTTCTGCGAGGAGAGGGTTGGTCTTTTGGATTATTTTGATCCGAGGGATACCTTTTTGTTTATTGACGAATTAAGCCGCAGTGCGGAGCGTGGCCGGCAGACCGAAGTGGAATTTTCTGAGAGTATGAAGCAGCGCCTTGAAAAGGGGTATATTCTGCCGGGACAGATGAAGGAACTATTTTCCTTCAAAGAGATTATGGGAAAGCTGGAGCATTATTCCATTATTGCGGTGGCAGCTCTTGATACGAAGAATTGTGGTCTGAAATCAAATGGGCAGTTTGGAATTCATGTCAAGAGCGTGAATGCTTATAACAACAGCTTCGAGCTGCTGGTTAAGGATTTGCAGCATTATTGTAAAGGCGGATATCGCATCATTCTTCTTTCCGGTTCAAAGACAAGGGCACAACGTTTGTCAGAGGATCTTTTGAATGAGGGATTGAATTGTTTTTATACGGAAAATTATGACCATGAACTTGTGCCGGGACAGATTATGGTGTGCTACGGTAAGGTTCACAAGGGATATGAATACCCGATTCTGCAGTTCGCTGTCATTACAGAGACAGATATTTTCGGAGCGGAAAAGAAGAAAAAGAAGCGCCATCGTACCTATGAGGGAGAGAAAATCCAGAGTTTTACGGACCTTAATGTCGGGGATTATGTTGTCCATGAAAATCATGGTCTTGGAATATATAAGGGAATTGAAAAAATAGAAGTGGACCGTAAGGTTAAGGACTATATTAAGATTGAATATGCGGGCGGCTCTAATCTTTATATTCTTGCCACACAGCTGGAGCTGATTCAGAAATATGCCGGCAAGGATGCAAAAAAACCGAAGCTCAATCGACTGGGAGGACAGGAATGGACAAAAACCAGAACCAGGGTGCGAGGTGCGGTTAAGGAAATCGCGCAGGATCTTGTCAAACTCTATGCGGCTCGTGAGGAGCAGAGCGGTTATGTGTATGGTCCGGATACGGTATGGCAGCGAGAGTTTGAGGAGCTGTTTCCCTTTGAGGAAACAGAGGATCAGGTGCTTGCAATTGAAGCAACGAAGCGGGATATGGAGAGCTGCAAAATCATGGATCGTCTTATCTGTGGGGATGTAGGATATGGAAAAACCGAGATCGCAATTCGCGCCGCTTTTAAAGCGGTTCAGGAAAATAAACAGGTGGCATATCTTGCACCAACAACGATTCTTGCGCAGCAGATTTACAATACTTTTGCACAGAGAATGAAGGATTTTCCTGTGCGTGTGGATCTTCTGTGCCGTTTCCGGTCGTCAGCACAGCAAAAGCACACCATTGAAGATCTGCGGAAAGGGCAGGTGGATATTGTGGTGGGAACACACCGGCTGTTGTCAAAAGATGTGGAATTTAAAGATCTGGGACTTTTGATTGTCGATGAGGAGCAGCGCTTTGGGGTGGCCCATAAGGAGAAAATCAAGCAGCTGAAGACAAATGTGGATGTTCTGACACTGACGGCGACACCGATTCCGAGGACACTGCATATGAGCCTGATTGGAATTCGAGATATGAGTGTGCTTGAGGAACCGCCGATGGATCGTGTGCCGATTCAGACCTATGTTATGGAGTATAACGAAGAACTGGTGAGGGAGGCGATTACCCGGGAACTGGCGAGGGATGGTCAGGTCTATTATGTCTATAACAGGGTAAAGGATATCGATGAAGTAACTTCGAAGATTCAAGCACTTGTTCCAGAGGCTAATGTGGCATTTGCACATGGACAGATGCGGGAGACACAGCTTGAGGATATTATGTACCGGTTTATTAATGGGGAGATTGATGTCCTTGTTTCAACGACAATCATTGAGACAGGCCTTGACATTTCCAATGTCAATACCATGATTATCCATGATGCAGATAATATGGGACTTTCACAGCTGTATCAGCTGCGTGGGCGCGTGGGACGCTCCAATCGGACGGCGTATGCATTTTTAATGTACCGGAGAAACAAGATGCTCAAGGAGGTTGCAGAGAAAAGGCTGGCTGCAATTCGCGAGTATTCGGATCTGGGGAGCGGCTTTAAGATTGCCATGCGGGATCTGGAAATCCGTGGCGCGGGCAATTTGCTTGGGGCTGAGCAGAGCGGTCATATGGAGGCTGTTGGCTATGATTTGTATTGTAAAATGCTGAACGAGGCAGTTAAGGAAGCGCGTGGTGAAAAGATGGAGGAGCAGTTTGATACTTCTGTGGATATCCGGACAGATGCGTTTATTCCACCGAGCTATATTGCGAACGAGTCACAGAAACTCGATATTTACAAGCGGATTGCCGGGATTGAAACAGATGATGAGGCAGAGGAGATGCTGGAGGAATTGATTGATCGTTTCGGAGAGCCGCCAAAATCGGTTCAGAATCTCCTTACCATCGCCAGGCTGAAGGCGATGGCGCACAGCGCATACATTAAGGAAATCGTACAGCGGGATGGTTCGTTGCAGCTGACTATGTTTGAGCGGGCAAAGATTGATCCAACGCGAATTCCGGATCTGATTTCTGCCAATACGCCGGCTTTGAAATTTGTACCGGATGCCAAAAATCCATATTTTTCTTATCTTTTGGACAGCAACTCCAGAGAGAAAAACAGGGACGTGCTTGAGGTGGTAAAACAGCTTTTGGAGCAGATGAGGGAGATTTTGTGTGCGGAAAATGTAGAAAGTTCTTGCTAGTTGATTCAAAAAGCACTATAATATATGAGCAAATGCCCGAAAAGGGGAACATACAGGAGGAACTATGAGAGCAAAGAAATTAACAGCAATCCTTTTGGCTGGCGCGCTTTGTGCGTCTGCCCTTACTGGATGCGGAATAAATAAAAATGCAACAGCAGCAACTATGAATGATCAGGAAGTGAGTCTGGGAATCGTCAATTTTTACTGCCGTTTCCAACAGGCAAGCTATGAAGATATGTATAAGAATGCCATGGGAACCGACAAGGATATCTGGAGCATGGATCTGTATGGCAATGGAACAACCATGGCAGATAGTCTGAAGGATTCTACGATGGAGGATCTTCATGCCATGTATACGCTGCAGGCACATATGAGTGATTATAAGGTTGCGCTTACGGATGAGGAGAAGAGCGCAATCAAAGATGCAGCTGCAAAGTTTATCGAATCCAACTCTAAGAATGTTTTGGATGAAATGAGTGCGGATCAGGAGACAATTGAGGAGTTTTTAACACTTTATACCATTAAAGATAAGATGAGGGAGGCCATTGAGGCAGAGGCGGATACGAACGTGTCTGCTGAAGAGGCCAATATGCGTGGTTACAGTATGATTACCATTTCTACAACTGGTTATACCGATGACAGCGGAAATCAGGTAGAATACAGCGATGATGAGAAGGCTCTCATCAAGGAGAACGTGCAGAAAATGCAGGACGAACTGCAGGCAGATGGTGCAACACTTGAGAGTGTTGCCAAGAATTATAGCTATGAGGTGACAAACGGTACTTATGCAAAAGATGATACCACATTGGATGAGGCGGTTAAGACTGCTCTTGACGGACTGAAGGAAGGGGAGAACTCTCCACTGATTGAGACTGAAAGTGCCTATTACTTTGTGCGCCTGGATAAAGAAACAGATGAGGATGCTACAGAAAAAAACCGTGAATCAATTATTAATACCCGCAAGACGGATCATTACAACGAAGTTTTGACGGGTTGGCAGGAGAACGATGGCTGGAAGGTCAAGGATAAAGTACTGGCCAAGATTTCTTTTAAGAATTCACTTACTCAGAAGGATCCGAATGCTTCCGCAGAGACAGAGAATGTGCAGAGTACACAGTAATGTTGAAAGATAATATTGTATTAATCGGAATGCCGGGGGTGGGTAAAAGCACCGTCGGCGTTATCCTTGCCAAGGTGCTTGGCTATCAGTTTGTTGATGCGGATCTGTTGATTCAGCAGCAGGAAGGAAGACTTTTGTGCGATATTATTGCCCAGGAGGGGACGGAAGGATTCATTCAGGTAGAGAACCGGGTGAATGCATCAATTGAGGCAAAGCATGCGATCATCGCAACTGGCGGGAGTGTTGTGTACGGAGCGGAAGCAATGGAGCATCTGCGACGGATTGGCACGGTCATCTATTTGAAGGTGCCATATTCGGTTTTAAAAAAGCGGCTTGCAGATATTCAGGGAAGAGGCGTTGTTCTGAAAGAGGGACAGAACCTGTATGATCTTTATTTGGAACGCACACCGTTGTATGAGAAGTATGCGGATGTTGAGATTTCCGAAGCAGGGCTTGATATAGAACAGACTGTGGATCAAATTGTTGAGAAACTGAAGTTTCATGAATAACAATTGCAAATGTAACGAATAGTATAGTTAGTAGGGGCATTTCATTTTTTGAGGTGAGATATGGAACAGTACGTGATCAAGGGCGGGAATCCGCTGAATGGTGAGGTTGAAATCGGTGGCGCAAAGAACGCTGCACTTGCAATTCTTGCAGCATCCATCATGACCGATGAGACTGTTACAATAGAGAATTTACCGAATGTGAGAGATATCAATGTTCTGTTGCAGGCCATTGAAGAGATTGGGGCAAAAGTAGAACGGATTAATGATCATAAAGTGAAAATCAATGGGTCTTTTATTCGCGATGTGAGTGTGGACAACGAGTTTATTCGCAGAATTCGTGCGTCTTATTATTTGATTGGTGCTCTGCTTGGAAAATACAAGCGGGCGGAGGTGGCTCTTCCGGGTGGATGTGATATTGGAAGCCGCCCGATAGACCTTCATATCAAGGGGTTCCGCGCAATGGGAGCACAGGTTGATATCGCACATGGATTGGTTGTTGCAGAGGCACAGGCTCTGACCGGGACACATATCTATCTGGATAAGGTATCGGTGGGAGCAACCATTAATATTATGATGGCTGCGTCTATGGCTCAGGGGAAAACGGTGATTGAGAATGCGGCGAAGGAACCACATGTCGTTGATGTGGCTAACTTTTTAAATAGTATGGGTGCGAATATCCGTGGTGCGGGTACCGATGTGATTCGTATTGTGGGGGTTGAGAAGCTTCATAAGACCGAATATTCAATTATTCCGGATCAGATTGAGGCGGGGACCTTTATGTTTGCTGTTGCAGCTGCTGGCGGAGATGTTCTGGTGAAAGATGTAATTCCTAAGCATTTGGAAGCTACGACGGCGAAGCTGGTTGAAGCTGGCTGCAAAGTAGAAGAATTTGATGATGCGGTTCGTATCATTTCGGATGGTAAGCTCCATCATACACAGGTGACAACACTTCCGTATCCGGGATTTCCCACAGATATGCAGCCTCAGATGGCGGTACTTTTGGGAATCGCGGAGGGAACAAGTACGGTGACAGAGAGTATCTTTGAGAACCGTTTCAAGTATGTGGATGAGTTGACCCGTATGGGAGCTAATATCAAGGTGGAGAGCAATATTGCGATTATCAACGGGGTATCGCGTTATACGGGGGCAAGAGTTAATGCACCGGATCTTAGAGCCGGCGCAGCATTAGTGATTGCTGGTCTGGTTGCTGAAGGAATTACCGTTGTGGACGATATTTATTATATTGAGCGGGGGTATGAGGCATTTGAGAAAAAACTCCGGAGGATAGGCGCACAGATTGAAAAAATATCAGATGAGAAAGAACTTCAGAAGTTTATATTAAAAGTTTCATAATAGAAACCCGCACGGATAAAATCATCCGTGCGGGTTTTTAAATGACGGCTTTGATAAACAGATCTTTACTGGCGGTGGACAGATCCAGACAGCTGTTGTCATCAAACTGTACAATCGGTCGGGAGAGAGAATTCTGGTTAATCATAACAATGTTACAGCCTCTTCCGTCGCTTAGAATGACACGATTGCTCTGATAGGTGGTGGCAACATGGTGAAGAAAGGTGAAAATATATTTCGTGTGATATTTTTGGAAGCCATCTTTCTCAAAATTGCTGATTACCTGGAACGGACACAACGGCGAACGGTAAGAACGGGCCGTTGTCATGGCATCGTACACATCTGCAATTGCCACAATCATAGCGTAGTTATCGATAAAATCTTCCGTAAGTCCCGTTGGATAGCCGGTTCCATCGCAACGCTCGTGGTGCATGAGGGCGGCCTTTTTGATACGGGAATCCAAATCGTTCTGTCTTTTCAGGATTTCATATCCCAGCTTTGGATGCTGTTTTATTTGGGCAAATTCTTCATCGGTAAGAGCTCCGGGCTTGTTCAGAATTTCATTTGGAATCAGCAGCTTACCAATGTCATGCAGTAAGCCGGCAAGAGTCAAAACGTCGAGATCGTGGCGTTCAAATTTTAGCCAGCGTCCGATCATACGTGAGATTAATGACACGTTCAGACAGTGGGCATAGGTAGAATCGGCAATTGTCCGCATATTGTAAAGCATGTCAAACAATTCTGCAATGGTGTTGCGGGAGCGAAACAGATTGGAGACACAGGAGAGAAGCGTTTCTGTGTCGATTGGGTCATTGTGCTGAATGGCAGCTATAAAGGATTTTTTCATCTGTTCAATTGCCTGAATATATTGAATCTGAAATGTACGGAATTCAGACGAAGCAGCCACCTTCTGGGAATGGGTTTTGCTCTCTTCGGCATGGGTTTTGGGAATCTTAGGTGCTTCTGCCGGAGCTTCTGCTGTAACCACTTCCGGTTCTGCTGGAGCAGGATCATCTCCCTCAACGGCGGCATACTCAACGCGATAAAGCTTCATTCGATTAATCAGCTGGCGTGTGATGGTGGTTCCTTCCGGTGCAAGAATCTGTCCTAAAGGTGTTGCGACGGGTTCCGCAGTGATCATTCCGATTTCTAATTCTCTAGGGTTTAGCTTTCGCATTTTTATCCTCCACAAGTGTATATACATTCAGTATAAGTTTTCTTGTGAAAAATGTCAATAAAATAGGGCTTGACAGATATAAGAAATCGCGTTATTGTATCGAATAGATATTTCAAATTTAATATTGTAAGCTTTTCTCTTATTCAGAGTGATGGAGATACATAGGATCTGTGAAGTCACGGCAACCCCTGTTATAGATGAGAATAATCATCATTGTGGAAGGTGCTAACCTGAGCGAGTTTATCGAACAATAAGAGGATTTGATTATCTAGATATTCAGTCCGCTTAGTTAAGCGGATTTTTTATTGGACACAAAGAGAGGAGAACAGAATGGAAAAACGATTATTTACATCAGAGTCTGTAACAGAAGGGCATCCTGACAAAATGTGTGATGCTATCTCCGATGCGATTCTGGATGCCTGCATGGAGCAGGATCCGATGAGCCGCGTTGCCTGTGAGACGGCAAGCTGTACCGGATTTGTGCTTGTGACAGGTGAGATTACAACGAAGGCACAGCTTGATATCCCGGCAATCGTCAGAAAGACGGTCAATGAAATTGGTTACAACGATGCCAAGACTGGTTTTGATGGCAATACCTGTGCAGTTATGGTGGCATTGGACCAGCAGTCCGCAGATATTGCTATGGGGGTAGACAAGGCATTGGAGGCAAAGAAAGGAGCCCTTACAGATGACCTGGATACGGGAGCCGGAGATCAGGGTATGATGTTCGGATATGCAACGAATGAGACGCAGGAACTGATGCCGTATCCGATTTCCCTTGCCCATAAGCTTGCATTGCAGCTGACAAAGGTGCGTAAGGAGGGAACACTTCCTTACCTTCGTCCGGATGGGAAAACACAGGTTTCGGTTGAGTATGATGAGAATGGAAAGCCGAAGAGACTTGAGGCAGTTGTATTATCCACCCAGCATGACGAGGATGTGACACAGGAACAGATTCATGAGGATATCCAAAAATATGTTTTTGATCCGGTTCTTCCAAAGGATATGATTGATGATAGTACAAAATTTTTCATTAATCCGACCGGACGTTTTGTTATCGGTGGACCGCACGGTGATGCGGGACTGACAGGACGTAAAATTATTGTGGATACTTATGGTGGGTATGCCCGTCATGGCGGTGGAGCGTTCTCAGGTAAAGATTGTACCAAGGTAGACCGTTCCGCAGCGTATGCGGCACGTTATGTGGCAAAAAATATTGTTGCAGCAGGGCTTGCAGAGAAGTGTGAGATTCAGTTGTCTTATGCAATTGGAGTCGCACAGCCAACTTCCGTTATGGTGGATACATTTGGCACAGGTAAGCTTGCAGATGAAAAGCTTGTTGAGATTGTAAGAGAGAATTTTGATCTTCGTCCGGCCGGAATTATTAAGATGCTGGATTTGCGCAGACCGATTTATCGCGGAACGGCAGCATATGGACATTTTGGGCGTACTGATCTGGATCTTCCGTGGGAGGCTACTAACAAGGTAGAAGTTCTGAAGAAGTATTTATAAGTAAATGTCGGGCAGTTTATGAAAAGTTTACATATTTTCTGCTGAAACAATGCTATAATAAGGCACAGGGGATATCCTCTGTGTCTTTTTTTGCGGATGGAAGGGAAGTATCAATGAAGATAAAAACGAAACTCATTATCTCATTCTGTATCATTATTTTTGTGCCTGTTTTGCTTGCGGCTGCAACGCTGATCGGGTTTTGCAATTTTCAGGTACACGCCATTGAGCAGACGTACGGAATCAAGAATGCGGATGCATACAGCGTACTCTATTCGGTTAAGCTTCTGAACAAATACACGGTCGCTGACTTTGAGGACATTCAGGAGGCGATTCGGATGGAACCGGCGAAGCTTGCAGAGCAAAGTTATCTAATGGAATTGAATGAGGATTTAAGCCAGAAATATTCTTACCTGATCGTGCGCAAGGGAAAGAAAGTATTTTTTAATGGAGGAACGAACAATCAGGAAATCATAGCGTCCCTGCCGGCTTTCGGAACAACCGGAGCTGCGAACGGGACAGAAACCTATATTGACAGCGATCATGAAATTCTGGTTAAGCAGGTGGATTTTAAGTTCTCTTCCGGAGAAAAAGCAACGGCATTTATTGTGACCTCGTTCAATGGAACGGTTTCTGAGATGCGACAGTTGATCCTTGGCGGTTCAATTTCCATTGTGTGCATTCTTCTTTTGACGGCACTTATGATGATTATATGGATTTACAGGAGTATGATCACTCCGATTCGAAAGCTGCAAGTGGCTGCAGAAAATATTAAGGAGGGAAATCTTGATTTTTCTGTGGAAGTAAGCGGGGAGGATGAAATCGGCGAGCTCTGCGTCACCTTTGAGGAAATGCGTCAGCGGCTTAAGGACAATGCGGAGGAAAAGCTGAGCAATGAGAAGGAAAATAAAGCACTGATCAGCAATATTGCACATGATTTAAAGACTCCTATCACAGCAGTTAAGGGATATGCGGAAGGAATTATTGATGGGGTGGCAAATACGCCGGAAAAGGTTGATAAATATGTTCGCACCATTTACAATAAGGCGAATGAGATGGATACGCTTATCAACGAACTGACTCTTTATTCAAAGATTGATACAAACCGGATTCCGTATAATTTTGCAAAGATTCATATATCAGAATATTTTAAGGACTGTATAGAGGAAATCGGACTTGATCTGGAGGCGAAAGGAATTGGTTTGTCATACTATAACTATGCGGCTCCGGATACGCTTATCATTGCTGATGCGGAGCAACTGAGGCGTGTGATCAATAATATTATTGGAAATTCCATCAAGTACATGAATAAGACGGAGAAATTCATCAATATCCGGATTAAAGATGTGGGGGATTTTATACAGGTGGAGATTGAAGATAATGGCCGGGGAATTGCCCAAAAGGACTTGCCGTATATTTTTGACCGCTTTTACAGGACGGATGCATCTCGCAATTCGGCCACTGGTGGCAGTGGGATTGGCTTATCTATTGTTAAGAAAATAATTGAAGACCATGGAGGAAAGATCTGGGCGACCAGCAAGGAGGACTCAGGAACGACCATGTATTTTGTAATTCGTAAATATCAGGAGGTGAAAGCAAATGAGTAGAATATTGATTGTTGAGGATGAGGTTGCAATTGCAGACCTTGAGAAAGATTATTTAGAACTGAGCGGTTTTGAGGTTGAAATTGAAAATGATGGAAGACGCGGACTTGATCGGGCGCTGAAGGAAGACTTTGATCTTTATATTCTGGATCTGATGCTGCCTGAGGTGGATGGATTTGAAATTTGCCGTCAGATCAGAGAGAATAAAAACACGCCGATTCTTATGGTATCGGCGAAAAAGGACGACATTGATAAAATCCGGGGGTTGGGGCTTGGAGCCGATGATTATGTTACCAAGCCGTTTTCGCCAAGTGAGCTGGTTGCGCGTGTTAAGGCGCATCTGGCGCGTTATGAACGCCTGATTTCCAGCAATGCGCCAGAGAATGATATTGTAGAGATTCGTGGTATCCGCATCGATAAAACGGCACGACGGGTCTGGGTGAATGGAGAGGAGAAGCAGTTTACCACGAAGGAGTTTGATCTTCTTACTTTTCTTGCAGAGAATCCGAACCATGTTTTTACCAAGGAGGAATTATTCCGGGAAATATGGGATATGGAATCAATCGGTGATATTGCAACGGTAACGGTGCATATTAAGAAAATCCGTGAGAAGATTGAGATGAATACCAATAAGCCGCAGTATATTGAGACCATTTGGGGAGTTGGATATCGGTTCAAACTCTAAGGAAAGGAAAAAAGCCGTTGCATGGCTGATCTATAGCACATGCAACGGCTCTATTGTTATGAAATACTATTGTTCTCTGGAACACCAGATTTTGCTCGATCGCGTTTCTTATTAAGCAGAAAACTCTGCTTTGTAAAAACCTCTCCGGCAGGAGTGAGGAGTGCCTGATGGAGTGTAGGATCCTCCGCAGGAATCCGCATCCGGATATAAACTTTTTCCGCAGTCATATCACACTTAACCACAGATTACTTTGAAAACCCGCTTTCTGCAGTGGACAATCCGCTTGCTGAAAATGCAGAAATTAAAGGAATCCCAGTTCTCTATGTCAGCATATACACAACGTTGGTGCTGGTTCTATCCGTTTTACATCAAGTATTCTCACATCCTGTACCGTTGGTCATTTTTTATGCCGTCCAAAAATGGACTAGCAATAGAATAAATCGAATAAGGAATTTTGTCAATGGTAAATAATGCATATTTATGATTTATGACAAGAATAGTGGGGAAAATATACTTGGCAAACCCTTTATCTTGCGATAGACTAAATTTTGAAAAGAAAATGAAGGAGAAGGGAGAAGTTATGGCGAACGGTACGCAGACACCGCATAAACGTCGTGTTCATTACAGTGGCAAATATCCAAAGCGTTTTGAGGAAAAATATAAGGAGCAGAATCCGGAAAAATATCAGGACACGATTAAGAAGGTTATACAAAAAGGAAGTACTCCTGCGGGAATGCATATTTCGATTATGGTAAAGGAAATTTTGAATATTCTTGCTATCCAGCCGGGGGAGACGGGGTTCGATGCTACGTTAGGTTACGGAGGACATACGAAGGCGATGTTGGAGTGTCTCAAGGGACAGGGACATATGTATGCGACGGATGTGGATCCGGTGGAACTTGAGAAGACAAAAAAGCGTCTGAAGGATGCCGGGTTTGGAGAGGAAATCCTGACAGTCAAGCAGCAGAATTTCTGCACTATTGATGAGATTGCAGCTGAGGCTGGAGGATTTGATTTTATACTGGCAGATCTTGGTGTTTCTTCCATGCAGATTGATAATCCCCAGAGAGGGTTTTCTTTTAAGGCGGACGGACCTTTGGACCTTCGATTGAATCAGAAAGCGGGAATCAGTGCGGCGGAGCGCTTGAGAACAATTTCCAGGGAGGAATTGGAGGGAATGCTGGATGAAAATTCGGATGAGCCCTATTGCCGAGAACTTGCCAGGGCAATTACGGATGAAATCCGAAAAGGGAATCCCATTGATACAACGGCAAAGCTTCGCGATGTGATTGCACGTACTCTGGATTTCCTGCCGGAGAAGGACAAAAAGGATATCATCAAGAAAACCTGTCAGAGAGTCTTTCAGGCACTGCGAATTGATGTGAACCATGAATTTGAAGTACTGTATGATTTTTTGGACAAAGTGCCTGAGGCGTTAAAGCCGGGAGGCAGGGTTGCCATTCTTACGTTCCATTCAGGGGAGGATAAGCTGGTAAAGAAGGCATTCAAGAACGGATACCGGGAGGGAATCTACCGAGAGATTGCAAAAGATGTGATTCGGCCGAGTGCGCAGGAATGTGCACAAAACGGAAGGGCAAAATCAACAAAATTGCGTTGGGCAATCCGGATGTAAATTCCCATTTTTACCTATTGCAAAATCACAAAAAATAAATTATAATGACCTCGTTATATGACTGACGGAACAAGTGAGGAAGGTTTGAATCACTTAGAATGTGGAGCACCACGTGAAGTATAACGTATATGAGCCGACCGTCTGGGCAGAGAAGCCCGGATGGTCTTTTTTAGTTTTAAGAAGCATATAAGTAACAGGATAAGGAGGAAAAACCAATGGTAGAAATGAAAGAATGGGATGGATTCGAAGGACGTCTTTGGAAAGAAGAAATTAATGTTCGTCAATTTATTCAGGATAATTATACCCCATATGATGGCAATGAGGAGTTTCTTGCCGGACCGACAGAGTCTACAAATAAGTTGTGGGGAGCACTGCAGAAGCTGCAGAAAGAGGAGAGAGCCAAGGGCGGTGTTCTTGATATGGAGACAGAGGTTGTCAGCGGACTTACTGCATATGGACCGGGATATATTGACGAGTCCATGAAAGATTTAGAGCAGGTGGTTGGTCTGCAGACAGATAAACCATTAAAGCGCGCATTTATGCCTTATGGTGGAATCAAGATGGCAGAGGAGGCCTGTGAGACTTATGGTTATAAGGTAAACCCACAGCTGCATGAGATTTTCACTAAGTATCATAAGACACATAATACCGCCGTGTTTGATGCATATACACCGGAGATGTTAAAGGTGCGCCATAATAAGATCTTAACCGGGCTTCCGGATACATATGGACGTGGTCGTATTGTTGGTGACTACCGCCGTGTTGCATTGTATGGAATTGATTTTTTGATTGAACAGAAGAAGAAGGATAAGGCACATTGTGGAAGCGGAAGCATGAAGGGTGAAGTAATCCGTTTAAGAGAAGAAATCGCAGAACAGATTAAGGCACTTCAGGGGATGAAGGAGATGGCCGCAATATATGGATACGATATTTCCAAGCCGGCAAAGAACGCAAAGGAAGCAATTCAGTGGTTATACTTCGGATATCTTGCAGCAATCAAGACCCAGAACGGTGCCGCAATGTCAGTAGGGCGTGTATCTACATTTCTTGATATTTATTTTGAACGAGATCTTAAAAAGGGAATCATTACAGAGGCTGAAATTCAGGAACTGGTTGATCACTTTACCATGAAGCTTCGTATGGTGAAATTTGCACGTATTCCTTCTTACAATCAGTTATTCTCCGGTGATCCGGTATGGGCAACGCTTGATGTGGCAGGAACCGGTGTGGATGGTCGTTCCATGGTAACAAAGACCGATTTCCGTTTCCTTCACACACTTGAGAATATGGGTCCGGCTCCTGAGCCAAACCTGACAGTACTTTACTCATCAAGACTTCCGGAGAATTTCAAGAAGTATGCGTCAAGAATTTCCATTGAGACAAGCTCTGTTCAGTATGAGAACGATGATGCTATGAAGCCGGTATGGGGCGATGATTACGCAATCTGCTGTTGTGTATCTGCAACACAGACCGGTAAGGAGATGCAGTTCTTCGGTGCAAGAGCCAACCTTGCAAAGTGCCTGCTTTACGCAATCAATGGTGGAGTGGATGAGAAGACCGGTGAGCAGGTAGGTCCGAAATACCGTCCGATTACCTCTGAGTATCTGGATTATGATGAGGTAATGGAGCGTTACGATGATATGATGGAGTGGCTGGCAGATATTTACGTTAACACCCTGAATCTGATTCAGTATATGCATGATAAGTATTACTATGAGGCTGCTGAGCTTGCACTGATGGACACAGACTTAAAAAGAACTTTCGCAACTGGTATTGCAGGATTCTCACATGTAATCGATTCCCTTTCTGCAATCAAGTATGCCAAGGTAAAGGTAATCCGTGATGAGAACGGTCTGGCAAAGGATTATGAGGTTGAGGGAGATTTCCCACGCTACGGAAACGATGACGATCGTGCAGATGAGATTGGGGTATGGCTTCTTGGAACATTTATGGATAAGATTAAGAGACATCACACCTACCGTCGTTCTGAGCCTACAACCTCCATCTTAACCATTACTTCCAACGTCGTATATGGTAAGGCAACCGGTGCTATGCCGGATGGACGTAAGGCTGGAGAACCATTGTCACCGGGCGCAAATCCAAGCTATGGTGCAGAGAAGAACGGACTTCTTGCATCTTTAAACTCTTTAACCAAGTTGCCGTATGAGTGGGCATTGGACGGTATTTCCAACACCCAGACCATCAACCCGGGAGCCCTTGGAAATGAAGAGGGAGAGAGAATTGATAATCTTGTTCAGGTTATGGACGGCTACTTTGATCAGGGGGCACATCACCTGAACGTTAATGTATTTGGCAAGGAGAAGCTGATTGATGCTATGGAGCATCCGGAGAAAGAGGAGTATGCAAACTTTACAATACGTGTATCCGGCTATGCAGTTAAGTTTATTGACCTGACCAAGGAACAGCAGTTGGATGTTATCGCAAGAACCTGCCATGAGAGAATGTAAAGGTAATATTCATTCTGTGGAGAGCTTTGGTTCTGCTGACGGACCGGGCGTACGCTATATTGTATTCTTAAAGGGATGCAATATGCGCTGTCGGTACTGCCATAACCCGGATACCTGGGCAAAGGAGGGCGGCGAGCAGCTCACTCCGGAAGAGACACTGAAAAAAGCGCTCCGCTACAGGAATTATTGGAAGAATAACGGCGGAATTACAGTGAGCGGTGGGGAAGCCCTGTTGCAGATTGATTTTGTGACCGAGCTGTTTCGCCTCGCAAAGGAAAAGGGCGTTCATACTTGTCTGGATACTTCGGGCAATCCTTTTACCAGAGAGGAGGCGTTTTATTCCAAATTTGAGGAACTGATGCAGGTGACGGATCTTTTTCTGCTGGATATCAAGCATATTGATGATGACATGCATCGGAAACTGACGGGACAGACCAATGTGAATATTCTCGATATGGCACGCTGCCTGTCTGACTATGGAAAGGCAATGTGGATCCGGCATGTTCTCGTGCCTGGGTTTACCGATGATGAAGACCAGCTTCGCCGTTTGAGATCATTTATTGATACTTTGAAGACGGTCGAGCGTGTCGAAGTGCTTCCGTATCATACTCTGGGGGTATTCAAGTGGAAGGAACTGGGGATCCCATATACATTGGAAGAAGTGCAGCCTCCATCGGCTGAACAGATTCGCAGAGCGAAAGAGCTGCTTGGTATCACTCATATAGGATCGTATCCAGGGCAGATGCAATATAATTAAGGCAGAGTTTCGCAATTAGTTACCAAAATATATTGACGAGAAAAGAGGAGAACGGTATCATGCAGGAACCTGAAATTATATATGAGGATGATGCATTGATTGTCTGTTACAAGCCGGCGGGGATTGCAACGCAGACGAGAAAGATTGGACAAAAGGATATGGAGAGCATACTGAGGAATCATGTCGCTCTTGCTGGCCGAAAGACCGGCAGGAGCGTTCCTGCGTTTATTGGGCTGGTTCACAGACTTGATCAGCCGGTGGAGGGCGTTATGGTGTTTGCAAAGACAAAGAAAGCCGCAGCTGGGCTATCCGAGCAGGTAATGCGGCGGGAAATCGGGAAAAAATATTACGCATTGGTGCAACTGCCAGATGTGAAGAGGTCATTTGGGGAGGTAACAGGACTGCCGGAAGAGGGAACTTTACGTCACTTTATCCTTTCGGATTCGCAAACAAATCTGTCTCGGATTGTTCCGGAGAAAACGAAGGGCGCGAAGGAGGCAAAGCTTGATTATGCACTGATTGCAGAGCGTGAAGGAAGCGCACTTTTAGATATTACACTACACACCGGAAGACATCATCAGATTCGCGCGCAGCTGTCTCATATCGGTACACCAATTTGGGGAGACGCGAAATATGGTAAGTCAGAGTCGGGACAATTGGCACTCTGCTCATACTACATATCATTTTTACATCCAGATAATGGAGAAAGGATGGTTTATGAAATAAGGCCTCATAATCTACAGATGATTCCATTTCTAAATATTTGAAAATGACGCCAAACCTTGACAAGATTGTGGGTTTGGCATACTATATATTCGAGGATTTTCGCGATGCTATATGAATAAACAATAGCTGGACGAAAGCAGGAGAAAAGGAGAAAAATATGGCCAAGGAGAAAAAACTTGTTGAAGCCATTACTTCCATGGAGGAAGATTTTGCACAATGGTATACGGATGTTGTAAAAAAGGCAGAACTGATTGATTATTCAGCAGTGAAGGGATGTATGATCATCAAGCCTGACGGGTATGCCATTTGGGAAAATATACAGCATGAATTGGACCGCAGATTTAAGGAGACCGGTGTAGAGAATGTCTATATGCCGATGTTTATTCCGGAAAGCCTTCTGGAGAAGGAGAAGGATCATGTGGAGGGCTTTGCACCGGAGGTCGCATGGGTGACTTACGGCGGGCTCAATCCTCTTCAGGAGAGATTGTGTGTCAGACCGACTTCAGAGACACTTTTCTGCGATTTTTATAAGAATCTGATTCAGTCTTATCGGGATCTGCCTAAGGTTTATAATCAGTGGTGTTCTGTTGTCAGATGGGAGAAAGAGACCCGTCCGTTCCTGCGTTCGAGAGAGTTTTTGTGGCAGGAGGGACATACCGCTCACGCAACTGCCGAGGAAGCGGAGGAACGTACCGTACAGATGCTGAATCTATACGCAGACTTTTGTGAGGATTTTCTTGCAATGCCTGTTATCAAAGGAAGAAAGACTGATAAGGAAAAATTTGCCGGTGCGGAAGCTACTTACACAATTGAAGCTTTGATGCATGATGGTAAGGCTTTGCAATCCGGAACCAGCCACAATTTTGGAGATGGATTTGCAAAGGCGTTTGGTATTCAGTACACGGATAAGGAAAATAAGCTTCAATATGTTTATCAGACCTCATGGGGTGTGACAACCCGTTTGATCGGTGCGATTATTATGGTGCATGGAGATGATTCCGGTCTGGTACTGCCACCTAAGGTTGCTCCGACACAGGTGATGGTGATTCCAATCCAGATGCAGAAAGAGGGCGTTCTGGATAAAGCGAGTGAAGTGAGAGAGAGACTTGGCAAAGTATGCCGTGCGAAGATGGATGACTCGGATAAGAGTCCGGGATGGAAATTCTCTGAGCAGGAGATGAGGGGAATTCCGCTTCGCGTGGAGCTGGGACCAAAGGATATCGCAGAGAATAAGTGTGTTGTCGTCCGCAGAGATACCAGAGAGAAGATTGAGGTTTCTCTGGATGAGCTGGAAAGCAGGATTCCGGAGATTCTGGGTACGATGCAGAAGGAAATGTTCGAACGGGCAAAGGCACACCGGGATGCTCATATTTGGGATGCTCACGACTATGCAGAGTTCCGTGAGATTGCAGAGAATAAGCCTGGATTTATCCGGGCAATGTGGTGTGGAGAGCAGGCGTGTGAGGATAAAATTAAAGAGGATTTGTCGGTGACTTCACGTTGTTTGCCATTTCATGATCAGGAACAGATTTCAGATGTATGTGTCTGTTGTGGGAAGCCGGCACACAAATTAGTATATTGGGGGAAAGCATACTAATCAGGAGCGGTGTTCATAAAGATTGTGGACGAAGCAGGGGGGATAGGCCATGATTGATAAGTATTATAATGGAGTCATAGACCAGGTATACAGCCGGATTGGAAAGGCAGAACGAAACATTGTTATGGCAAGCTATAACAATGATTTCTGTCTTGCTGATCTGGAAAATATCAAACGTTATCAGCAACAGGAGGATAACGTTTTTTTTGCTTGGCATGAGTTTGGGTATGGGGCTATTGCAGGGGCATACGAGCCTTTTCTGGATACAGTGTGCAATATGTATCATAAGTACAGGAAGGAGAATTTTGAGGATTTTCTTTCGGAGTGCAATGTCTATCAACTTCATCGACAGGTGTTGCTCAGCTATTATGAAAGTGGCTGCTGTTGCAGGGATGAGAGTGTGTTGTTGAATGAGGTAGAATATGAACAGCATCGTATGACGGAGGCAATTGCAAGAATGCTCACGTTGTTGGCTGATGAGCATCCGCTTGTGATCGTGATCAATCGTTTTCAACTGGCAAGCCGCAGTACAATGGAGCTAGTCTGTCGGTTGCTTTCGAATCCATCAAAAAATATCGGACTGGTGCTTGGTGTTAATGAGATGCAGCCACGGAGGGAGTCTGCTTCTGAGGTATGGAACTGTATTCTTGAACGGCTGGAGGATAACAGTCAGATTTATCATATCGGCAGTTCCGGCAAGCGCAGGGCACAGGATAATCTTGCAGAGCTGGATGAAGATTATTTTACAAGTGAAAGTTATGTCAAGACATTTGTCAAGCTGGAAAAGATTGCTGCTTTTTTGGATTATGATGAGGTGGAAGGTTATTGCCAGGATATTGAGCATAAGATTAAGTTTGAGGATACGCCAATGGAAGAGAGAATTAAGAGGGATTTTTATCTTCTGTATGCGCAGGCATCCATTTTGCTTGGGGAACTTCCCAAGGCGTTGGAACTGATTGCGGAAGTACAGCGTATGAATCTTCCGGATGAGAAGCATTTCTATCGTTTGCAGTGTGCCTTTTTGAAAGCAACTTGTCTGATGTATCAGGGAAAACTGGACAAGGCAGAGAAGTATGCGCGTATTGCGAGCAGCGAGGCGGAAGCGAATGGGGACGAGAAAGAGATCTTTCGGGCAGAGCTTCTTGCTGTGGTGGCCCGGATGTCCGGCTGGTATAATATCTTTTTTTGTGTGCAGGATATTCCGATTGCCGAAAGTCTTGTGGAAAAACTGATGAAGTATAACTACAAGAATCATCTGGCACATATTTATATTTATGCATATGATAACCGTCCTGAGGTTGTGGCGAAGTCCTATCGTTCGGAGGCTGCGCTGTTCTATTTCAGCAAAGGTGTTGAGATGGCGAAGGAAATCGGTAATGAGCAGCTGGTTCGCGATGCATATCAGAAGAATATTATGCTTGCCTCCACGAATGGAATGAATGAGATTGCGCTGCTGTATTCTACACGTTCTTACCAGTTTATGAAAGCGAAAACAGGAATCGATGCGGCGAGAATTATTTCGGGAATCGGGTATAATCTGAGTGCACTTGGGAAGCATTTAGAAGCAGAGGCCTGTTATAATCGATGCATTGAAATGATTTATCCATTGCGGGCGCCGGAGGATATAGCGGAGGTATATTATAATCGTGCATTAAACTATATTGCTCTGGAAAAGTATGCTCTGGCAGAGCATGATCTTCAGATTGCGATGAAGGCAATTGAAAAGCTGCATTTGAATAGTCTTCGTGTATGTAATCTTTCAAAATTATATGGTCTGCTTGCACTCTCCTGCATTTTGCAGAAAGATCGGTTTAATTGTGAACGGTATCTGTTGAGCTGTCGTCAGTTTTTAAATTATATTATTGAAAAAGAACTGGGGAATCAGAACGCGGAGGTCATCCATGATTATGCCAAGTGTGATGATGATATGTTTCTCTACACGTTTTCACTTGCACTTCTGAACAGGATGGATGGCGACGATGAAGAGGCATTGGCAAATTTTGAGAAAGCAGAAAAACTCCTTCTGCAGGCAGAGGGAAATCAATACTACAGTTATCGCATTTTCAGGCAGGAGAGGATGAAACTGTTTCAGAAGCTTGGCAAAATGGAACGCTATGAGAGAGAGAAGGTATTGCTGGACCAGCATGAAGAGATGAATCGCCAATTTGCGCAGACACAGCCGAATGAGATCCTGAAGGAGGCTGAAGTTGAGGTCGCTTTTGGTGAATGCAGGATTTCAGACGAGGAAATTGAGGCTTTGATCAAACAGGAGGGTGTGGCAAAGGATTATGCAAACTCCAAGCATCAGATGGAGTTTATCTCAACATGGCAGAAATTGATCGATGTCAGTGATATGAATATTATCGATATGGTGGAGAACGCCATTCGAACCTTCAGCAATCATTTCAGTCTGGACTGTACTTTGTACATCTGCTTCAATGATAATACCCCGCATGTGCTTTACGATGATACAGGGCGGGAAATGACGGATGAGGTGTTGCGTGGAATCCAGAATGCCATGAAAGAATATCCGCAGGGATTTGCAGTGTCAAAAATCAGTGACAGCTTTTTGGAACATCAGAGTGTGATTTCCTTTTTTGGGACGGATGATGTTTGTTCCTTTGTTGCGGTTCCATTCATCAAGAACAGCAAGATGACAAGCTTGCTGATTACTTATGTGCGGATGAAGGATAATTGGCACGGCTCGATTGAACGTTATATGCTGAATGAAGACGACTTGAGCATTTACAGGCTTCTGTTCCGCGAGATGGAGTATTCCATTAACCGTATGGAGGCAAATCAGAAGGTTTATATAGCAAACAGACAGCTTCAGGCGGCTGCTGTGACGGATATGCTGACGGGAATTTATAATCGTGCCGGAATGTATGAGGAGGTCCATCAGATGGCGGAGCGAATCAGTGCTTCCGGTAAGCCGCAGAAGACAGGACTGATGTTCATTGATTTGGATAATTTTAAGCATTATAACGATACCTATGGGCATGAGGTGGGAGATATCATTCTTAAGGAGATGGCATCAATTTTTGAACATGTATCTTCTGAAAAAGGGTTTGTAAGCCGTTTTGGCGGGGATGAGTTTATCATTATTCTCAATACAGATGACAAAGCAGAACTGGAAGCGATTGCCAGGGAAATTTATCGGAATATTGAGGAAACAAATGGCTTCAAGGATGAAATTGAGAAGTATATGGGACATCCGGTGGAGATGGATGAGAGCCGGTTGGTTACCTGTTCAATCGGAATTGCACGAGCAGGGGATGTCAGAGTTGAGGAGGATATTAATCGGTTGATCCGCAAGGCGGATGATATGCTTTATACAGTAAAGACAGGACAAAAGGGACATTACGCTTTCTTATGAAAATAAAACTTCCGAAACAGGTTAATCAAATTATTCATACGCTGAAACAGAATGGCTATGACGCATATGCTGTTGGAGGATGTGTCAGGGATACTCTTTTAGGACGCAGCCCGATGGACTGGGATATTACCACTTCCGCTCTTCCGCAACAGGTAAAAAGACTCTTTTCCCACACGATTGATACTGGAATCCAGCACGGAACGGTGACAGTCATGCTGGATTATGAGGGGTACGAGGTCACGACTTATCGGATTGACGGGGAATATGAGGATGCACGTCATCCCAGGGAAGTGATTTTTACCGGAAATCTGGTGGAAGATCTAAAACGCCGTGACTTTACAATCAATGCGATGGCATATAATGATGAGTCAGGGCTTGTGGATGCATTTGATGGAATCGGAGATCTGCACAAAGGTGTTATTCGTTGTGTGGGAAATCCTAATGATCGTTTTCAGGAGGACGCACTTCGCATGCTGCGGGCTCTTCGCTTTGCCGCACAGTTGGGATTTTCAATAGAAAAAGAAACGAAAGCTGCAATTTCGGAGCTTTCCGGGAATCTGGCGAAGGTAAGCGCTGAGCGGATTCAGATGGAGCTGGTCAAGCTTCTGACTTCGGATCATCCACAGGAAATCCGTACAGTGTATGAGCTTGGATTGAGCAGGATTTTTCTGCCGGAATTTGACCGGATGATGGAAACCCCACAGAAGAATAAACACCACAGCTATTCTGTTGGAGAACATACCGTTCACACGTTGCAGGAGATCGAACCGGATAAGGTCCTTCGTCTTACGATGCTGCTTCATGATGTGGCAAAACCGGTATGTATCACCTGCGATAACCAAGGACAGAATCATTTTAAGGGGCATCCGGCAGAAGGCGCGGTTATGGCACGGGAAATTCTGCGCCGCCTGAAATTTGATAATGATACCATAGACCGAGTGTGTTGTCTGATTCGTTATCATGACGATCGGCCGGAGCTGAATCCGCGCAATGTGCGTCGTGCAATGAGCCGGATCAAAATAGAGAATATGGAGGCTCTTTTCGCTGTAAAACGTGCAGATACGCTGGGACAAAGTCTGTATCACAGAGAAGAGAAGCTGAAATATATTGATACCTATGAAAGAATGTATCGGGAAATTTTGGAACAGGAACAATGCGTACAGAAAAAAGATTTGGCCATTAATGGACGTGATCTTATTGCAATGGGCATGAAACCGGGCAAGGGTCTGGGGAATGTGCTGGATGCATTGTTTGAGGAAGTACTCGATCATCCGGAATTGAATACAAGGGAGCGCTTATTGGAACTGGCGCATAATTTGACCACCCGTCTCATATGATAGGAACACAGTGAAGTCATATGGGAGGGGTTATTTTGTATAATCAGCCGGAAACGATTTTGGAGCAATACGACTTGGAAATAAAGCAGATTACAAAGGGAAGAGGGGCATATATCTGTGACAGCAATCAAGGTATGAAGCTTTTGATGCCCTTCCGAGGCTCAAAGGAACGTGCTGCTTTTTTGTGTGAGATATTGAGGGATTTGAAAAGCAGGGGCATTGTTGTTGAGCAGGTTTGCATGACAAAAGAAGGGGAGGCTGTTGCATCGGATGAAACAGGCACACGTTACTGGCTGAAGGATCTCATTGCGGGCAGTGAGTGCAGTACGAGCCGGGAGGCTGATATGATGGGGGCGCTTGGACAGTTGGCCGGACTGCATCGAGCACTTGCTGCATGTTCGCTTCCGGTTCCGGATTTTATGAAAAATGAACGCAACGAACCAGAGAATATGTATGAGAGACATTATCGGGAATTGATCAAGGTAAAGAACTATGTACATACAAGAAAAACCAAGAATGCGTTTGAATATCGATTTGGTGAGCAGTATCCACATTACATCGCGGAAGCAGAGGAAGCACTTGCACTTTTAAATCGTCTGAATCAGAGGAGTCTGGATAAGACTGGAAAGCTGTGCCATGGAGATTTTAATCAGCATAATGTTGTGCGGACAGCGGAAGGGTTTTGTATTGTAAATTTCGAGAATCTGTGCTGTAATGCCTCTGTGGTGGATCTGGCAAACTTCATTCGCAAGATGATGGAGAAAAATAATTGGGAATCGAGACTGGGAATCCGTCTGGTGCAGGCATATGATCGGAAACGCCCACTCTCAGAATCGGAGAGACAGCTTTTATATATTCTGTTACTTTTCCCGGAAAAATTCTGGAAAATATCCAATCATTACAGCAATACACATAAAGCCTGGGTGTCCCAGCGTGATATTGACAAATTGAACCACATGGTTGAAATTGAGCCGGCCCGTGTAAGCTTTTTGCAAAATTTATTTTCATTCCTTTAAGAATCATGTATACTAAAGATATGAGAGAAAAAATGTTGAAACGAACAATTACATATGTCATAATGGCTTTTCTTGCGGTAGTTTTTCTTGCAGCTTGTAAAACGAAGGGCGCAGAAGAGGATGATACAGTATATTTTCATCATTCCATGGCAGATACAGAGACGCAGACAAAAGAGGTTCAGTCGGGAGAACAGCAGGAATATTATCTGATTACTGAAGTTGATCAGATTCAGGAGACGTTGCAGCTCTATCGCTATGAGAATGGGATGGAATACCGGTACTATTATGGGACGGGCACACGTTTTTATGATAAGTATGGCAATCGCACAACGGTGAGCAGTTTTAAGCAGGGACTGCTGGTCACCATTGGTGAGGTGAACAGCGAGGGCATTCTCTGTGAGGCAAGAATCTCTGATCAGGCCTGGGTGTATGAGGATGTCAGCCGGTTTTCTGTGAATCCGCAGCTGCACATGTTTAAGATTGCGGACAATAAATATAGTTACGATGAGACCACACATATTTTTTCCGGAGATCAACAGGTGCAGATGGAGGACATTGCTAAGGGAGATGTTCTGTCGGTTGTGGGGGTGGATAAACAGATTCTGTCGGTATGTATTACGACTGCACAGGGAACACTGCAGCTTAAGAATACCAAGCTTTTTGACGGAAGCTTTTTACAGCTGGGAAACAGAATCTTTACAGAGATTACAACAGATATGGCATTGAAGGTGCCGGAGGGAACCTATGAGCTGGTCGTTGCGAACAACGGCTGGGGTGGAAGCACCGAGGTCACGATCGTGCGCGGAGAGACGACTGTTGTGGATCTTGACAGCATCAAGGGAAGTGGACCCAAGCAAGGCAGGATTCAGTTCCTTGTGGATGTGGAGGACGCAATCCTCATGATTGACGGGGAAGAGACAGATTATGAAAAACCGGTGAAACTGACCTACGGCAGTCACAGCGTGGCTGTATATGCACCGGGTTTTGACGTGTGGAAGCGCAACCTTTATGTGAATTCGAAAAAAGCGACGTTACTGATCAGCCTTAAAGATGAAGGGGAGGAAGAGGAGAAAATCGAAACCGGCGGACAGGCCGGGCAGACGGAAACGCAGAAGACCACGGAATCAACGGCAAAGGAATCAGAAACAAAAAGTGAGAGTGAAAAAAGACAGGAGGAACTTGATTTGATTAAAGATTTGATTTCCGGCATGACAGATGCGAGTTCCATTGTGTCAAATTGACGATTTTTGAACTTGATTTTTGGTTGTTTTTAAAGGGCAAAAAGCGCGTAAATATGGGTTTTATTC
Organism: Agathobacter sp.; assembly: GCA_022775045.1. Lineage (GTDB taxonomy): Bacteria > Bacillota > Clostridia > Lachnospirales > Lachnospiraceae > Roseburia. Next base: position 44,714 of record JALFLB010000011.1, read on the forward strand.
TTGACAAATAGATGGAAAACAAGTATAAATAGATTTGTAAGTAATTTGAGAGAAGGAACTCGAATTATATAATATAGAATCCATAGGAGGAATTTTAACATGAACAAAGCAGAGTTAGTTGCAGCAATCGCTGAGAAGGCTGAGATTTCCAAGAAAGATGCAGAGGCAGCTGTAAAGGCATTTACAGATGTTGTTGCTGAAGAGTTGAAGAAGGGTGAGAAGATCCAGTTAGTAGGATTCGGTACATTCGAGGTATCTGAGAGAGCAGCAAGAGTTGGTAGAAATCCACAGACAAAGAAGGAAATCACAATCCCAGCTTCTAAGGCACCGAAGTTTAAGGCTGGTAAGGCTTTAAAGGATTCTCTGAACTAATTTTGGTGAATAGTAAATGTGGAGCACCTGCGGGCGCTCCACTTTTTGATTTTCGGGAAAGGAGTAAGGCTATGCGACTGGATAAGTTTTTAAAGGTATCCCGGCTGATCAAACGCCGTACTGTGGCGAATGAGGCATGTGATGCAGGACGTGTTATGGTTGGCGGCAAGCCGGCTAAGGCATCTACGAATGTCAAGGCGGGGGATGAAATCGAGATTCTGTTTGGACAGAAGTCGGTTAAGGTTCGTGTTCTCAGTGTTGCAGATACGATTCGCAAGGAAGATGCAAAGGATCTTTTTGAATATATTTAACATAAAAAGTACATCTCCTCATATAGTAAATATATAAAATATTACAGGGAGGAGAAGGAATCATGGAAGAAAAAAAGGTGACGGGAACGCATAAGCTGATGCTGAAGGACCGGAAAAACGGGAGCTTTACGGGGGTATTGGATGTACTTTCGTTTGATTTGAATGAGATTTTGCTTGAGACAGAATGTGGAATGCTCCATCTGAAAGGAAAAGATCTTCATGTAAATCGGTTGGATCTTGAGAAGGGCGAGGTTGATATTGACGGACAGATTGATGCTCTGAATTATTCACAGGTGCCGGGAATCGGGAAGAAGGGCAGCATGCTCGGAAAGCTGTTTAAGTAATGCAGCCGGTTTCTGGACTTGAAATAGAACTGGCTTTGTTCTTGCGTTCTCTTTTGCTGGGAGCAGGTCTGTTGGCAGTTTATGATGGAATCCGGATTTTTCGTAGATTTTTTTCGCATGGAATGCTTTGGATTTCATTGGAGGATGCTGTGTATTGGACGGCGGCAGCAATCTTTTTTTTTCTTCAATTATGTGAGGTAAATAATGGAATCATAAGAGGATACATCTTACTTGGAATGGCACTTGGCGCATGGATTTATTACTGTCTGCTGAGCAGGTTTGTGATGCGCAGACTGTCAAAAGTGATTATGCGTGCAAAAAAGCGATTGAAAAAAGTGAGGAAAGCGGCTACAATAAAAATAAGTAAATGGAAAAAGTCAGGAAGGACGGAGGAAAACTAATGAGCCGCAGGAAAAAGGGGAGACGCCGCGGCACCGGAATGGTGAGCATTACGGTAATTGTTCTTGCATTTATGGTGGTGATGGCGGTTCAGATTTATAGAATCAAAGAAAAAGATGATGCGTATGTTGCGCGCGAGCAGGAACTGAAGCAGGAATATCAGGATGAGACACAGCGAGCATCGGAGATTGGTGATCTTGAGACTTATATGAAGTCATCGGAATATATTGAAGATGTGGCAAAGAGTAAGTTGGGTCTGACTTATAAGAACGAGATTATTTTTAAGGAAAGCAGGGATTAATGCTTTCCTTTTCCTTTTGTCAGGAAGTTCATGTTCCAAAGCAGATGCCCCTCGAATCGACCCTAAAGAGAAATTTTAGGGAAAAGTTTTTTAAAAATCGAAGAAAATGCGACATGTATTGACTCTGTGTGTGTGTATAATTGCACCTTGAAAAATTGAATTTGGAGGAGCAATATGAGTACAAAAAGGAAACAAAGACAGAGTCTGAGATGGCCGGAGGTGTTGGGGAGACTGGTTTACGGTTTACTCGGTGCGTTGAGCAGTATGCTGTGCATTATGGGATATTATCCGCTTGTTCCGGCATTTTATGCAGGCTGTTGTTTCGACCAGAGAAAAAATTATTTACTGTACATAGGATTGTTTACAGGGATGGGGTTTTGCATGCCGGTTGGAGCAATGGTAAAATATTTATTTGTGCTGCTGGTGACGGGGATTGCCATTCATTTTTACAGATGGGCAAATCGTCGCTGCAGTGGGGTGACCGCCGGTTTGATTTCAGGTCTGGCTACCGCTGCAATGAATTGTTCTGGTGCTGTGTTTTATGCGATGGACCGTAAGGAATTTGTTTTGGGAATTTCGGAAGGAGTATGCGTGTTTGGTGCTGCAGTATTGTTTCATTATGTATCCCAGATGAGTTATGAATTGGGACAGACGATACTGCAAAGCCCCAAAGATGATGATCAGGGTCAGCAGCAGACCGCGCTTGATGAAGCGCAGGGGCGGATTCATGCCTTTGCAGAGGCTGTCGATGGACTTTCGGTAGCTTTTGCAGCTATGGGAAGCCGGTCAGAATTTTCGGGTCATGAAAGCGTGACAGTCCTTGAACAGGAAATTACTGGAAAATTGTGTGGCGCTTGTGATGCCTGTGCAGTTTGCTGGAATGATAAAACGGATTTGTCTGCAAAAATACGTAGAATGTTGCAGGCGGTGGTGGCTCATAATCCGAAGGAAGAAATATTGGATCAAAATTATATGGAAGAATGTCCGCGCTATCCGGGGATGGTGGAGGAAGCAATCTGGGCTTTTTCACGGATGGAATTAAATGAAGCCTGGTACCGGCGGTTGCAGGAGAATCGAATGGTGATTGCGGGCCAGCTGGATGCGATGGCAGATGCCCTGCAGGATTGGAACAGGGATAAGAAAAATGTGGACGCAAAGTCAAAGCTGCTACTGGCGAGGGTAGGATTTGAGGCGTTGGAACGTGGGTTGGTTGCAGAAAATGTGCATATTTATGAGGATGACCATGGACGGCGCAGCATCAGCGCAATGGTCAGCAGTAAGTGGGGGGGAGGAATTCCCAGCAAAAATTACAGGAAAGCACTGGAACGTGCTACAGGTCTTGCGCTACGTTTACAGAAGGATGCGAGAGCTATTCTTACGCAGGATGCGGTGCCGATTACAGCATATGAAGATACTTGCTATTATGCGCTTTCAGGGGTCGCAGCGGAGGCCAAGGATGGTGCGAGCATGAATGGGGATAATTTTTCCCTGTTTACTTCTGAGAACGGAAGATATCACATTTGTCTTTCTGACGGAATGGGGAGTGGACCGGCCGCCAGTAAGGAGAGTGATATGGTCGTAGATCTGATGGAAAAATTTATGGAGGCAGGGTTTCCCCGTGATACAGCGATTCATATCATGAATTCTGCAATGGTTCTGAAGGGAGAAAATGATACGTATTCTACTCTTGATTTTGCGGTGGTTGATCTTTACACGGGGGAACTTGAACTAACCAAAATTGGTGCAGCTGCGTCCTTTATCCGCCATCGTCAGGAGGTGCGCTATATCCCCGGGGGGTCACTTCCGACCGGAGCAGAAGCAACGAAAGTGGACGAGCCGGTATGTACCCGACTGACAAATGGCGATTTCCTTGTCATGGTAACGGATGGTGTGTTAGAATATTTGCATGTGAAAAATCCGGAGGAAAAGCTTTCGGAAATGATCAGTGAGATAAAGACAGAGAATGCCGGAGTATTGGCGCGTCAGTTGATGGAACGTGTTATGCTTTTTACAGGAGGTCATGCATTGGATGACATGACGATTGTTGTTACCGGCATCTGGGAGAAATAATGATTGAACGGGTTAGATCCTATATAGAACAATGGAATATGATTATGCCGGGAACACGAGTAGTTGCCGGGGTTTCGGGAGGCGCGGATTCGGTTTGTCTGTGTCTTTTACTGAAACAGTTATCCGAAGAAATGAATTTTACGCTGGAAGTGATTCATGTGGAGCATGGAATTCGCGGAGAGGACAGTAGGAAGGATGAGCAGTTTGTACAAAGATTGTGTACAGGACTGGGGATATTGTGCCATGTAGAAGTAGTGGATGTGCCTGCCTATGCGACCCAACACCATATGGGATTGGAGGAGGCGGCACGGATTCTGCGTTACCGTGTCTTTGCAGGATATGCTGCAAACGTGCCGGAATGCAGGATTGCACTTGCACATCATATGGAGGATAATGCGGAAACGATTTTGTTGCAGATGATTCGGGGGAGCGGACTTGATGGACTCTGCGGAATGCGGCCGCTGCGGCGAGGAACGAACGGGGAATGTTACATCCGGCCTCTGCTGGAGTGCAGCAGAAGTGAGATTGAGGAGTTTTTGCAGAGCAGGGGGCAGGCGTACTGTAGTGATATCACGAACGAGGATCTTTCCTACAGCCGTAACCGGGTACGCCATAAGGTGATGCCGGAGCTTTCGGACATTAACGCACAGGCGGTTATCCATATCAATCAGGCGGCGGAGTTTCTGGGAGAACTTCGGGATTATCTGGATGAACTTACGGATACGGTGATGTTGCGTACTGTAAAAACGAAGGAAGACGGGGTGGCTCTTGATGTGAACAGTCTTGAAAATATGCCGCAGGTTCTTAGAATGCGTGTGATACAAAGAGCGGCGGCGCAAGCTGCCGGTGCCAAAAAGGACTGGACAAGAGCGCATCTGGAAGCAATTGCATCGCTCCTTACAAAGCAGACGGGGCGCCGGGTGGATCTTCCCTATGAACTGACTGCAAAACGTGCATATCGGGAGATACTTTTATACAGGAAGGAAAAGGATGTTTCGCAGAAAGCGCGGATGGAGATTTCTTCGAAACAGCTGCATGATTTATGCTGCTCAGGAAAAAAACACACACTGGTGACGGAAGTGCAGGGAAGTCGTTTTACACTTCGCGTATTTCCGTTTCACGGGAAAATAAGTGAAATTCCACGAAAAATGTATACGAAATGGTTTGATTATGATAAGATAAAAAATGGTTTTTCTATCAGGAATCGTGAGCCGCAGGATTTTTTCGTGTTTGATGTTGCAGGACATCACAAAAAGCTTGGCGACTATTTTATTACAGAAAAAATTCCTTCGGAAGAGAGAGAAAGGTGCCTGCTGATTACTCAGGGTGCACAAGTGCTTTGGATTGTTGGTGGACGCATGGGGTGTACGGCATTGGTGGAGAACACTACACGACTGATTCTTGAAATTGCCGTAGACACGGTTACATCAGAGATTATAGAAGGAGGAACAAATGATGGATTATAGTAAGCAACATGAGATATCCGTCTATCTTACCGAGGAACAGTTGAATCAAAGAATTGCAGAGATTGGTGCACAGATTACGCAGCGCTTTGCCGGGGAATCTGTGTATCTGGTATGCATTTTGAAAGGCTCCGTCTTCTTTACGACAGAGCTGGCAAAGCGAATTGCGCTGCCGATGACGATTGATTTTATGTCTGTTTCAAGTTATGGTGCACAGACACATTCATCTGGAGTTGTCAATGTAAAAAAAGATCTGGAGCATTCTATTGAAGGAGAGAATGTGATCGTTGTTGAGGATATTGTTGATTCAGGACATACATTAAGTCGCTTGATGCAGCTTTTTGAGAGCCGTAAGCCTAAAACACTTACGATTTGTACACTTCTGGATAAACCGGACCGGCGTGTAGTGAAAGATCTGCATGTGGACTATACGGGATTTGTGATTCCAGATAAATTTGTTGTGGGATTTGGTCTGGATTATGATCAGAGATATCGTAATCTTCCATATATTGGCTTTGTGGAAGATGCTGAGTAAGAAAAGGAGAACACTGTGAATACAAAGAATAAAAGTGGATTTCGGGGATTTGGCATTTATGCGATGCTGATTTTGCTTGTGGTTTTGATCTGGTATTGGCTTAGTGGTAATACGACGACAAGCAGTTATACTAGAGCAGATTTTGAAAAGGCCCTTGGAAAGGGGGCGGTTGCGTCGGTCGAAGTAGTACAGAATCGTGAGATTCCGACTGGAAGTCTTCGGCTTAAGCTTAAGGATGGGACGCAGTCAGTGCTTTACACATCAGATGTCAATGAGATGCAGCAGTTGATGAACAACTATCAGTTTACTAACTATACACTTGCGGATGTACCGGCAGAGAGCTGGATCATGACGCTGTTGCCGTATTTGTTGATTTTTGGAGCTCTTTTTATACTGTTTATCATTTTGAATAATAATGCTGCAGCCAACAATAGCGGTGGAAAAATGATGAACTTCGGGAAGAGCCGTGCAAAGCTTTCGACGGAAGAAGATAATCATATGACTTTTGCCAATGTGGCAGGCCTTCGTGAGGAGAAGGAAGAGCTGGAGGAACTGGTGGATTTTTTACGGGAACCGAAAAAATACACGAAGCTTGGAGCCCGCATTCCGAAGGGAGTATTGCTCGTCGGACCTCCGGGAACCGGTAAGACATTGCTTGCCAAGGCCGTTGCAGGCGAGGCAGGGGTTCCGTTTTTCAGTATCTCAGGATCTGATTTTGTGGAGATGTTTGTGGGTGTCGGTGCATCACGTGTACGTGACCTGTTTGAGGATGCTAAGAAAAATGCTCCATGTATTGTGTTTATCGATGAGATTGATGCGGTGGCACGAAGAAGAGGAACTGGAATGGGCGGCGGGCATGATGAGCGTGAGCAGACTTTAAATCAGATGCTTGTGGAGATGGACGGTTTTGGTGTCAATGAAGGAATTATCGTGATGGCAGCAACGAACCGCGTAGATATTCTCGATCCGGCAATCATGCGCCCTGGTCGTTTTGACCGTAAGATTGTAGTTGGAAGACCTGATGTGGCTGGAAGAGAGGAGATTCTTGGAGTCCATGCGAAAAATAAGCCGCTTGGTGATGATGTAGATTTAAAACAGGTGGCACAGACGACAGCGGGCTTTACCGGAGCGGATTTGGAGAATCTGTTAAATGAGGCGGCAATCCTTGCAGCCAGAGAAGATCGTGCGTTTGTTGTTCAGGCGGATATTCAGAAGGCATTTATCAAGGTGGGAATCGGCGCGGAGAAGCGCAGCCGTATTATTTCTGAAAAAGAAAAGAAAATTACCGCTTATCACGAGGCCGGACATGCGATTCTGTTTCATGTACTTCCGGATGTGGGACCGGTGCATACGGTGTCTATTATTCCAACCGGAGCAGGAGCTGCCGGCTATACAATGCCGTTGCCGGAAAAGGATGAAATGTTCAATTCCAAGGGGCGTATGAAGCAGGAAATTATTGTGGATCTGGGAGGCCGTGTGGCAGAAGAGATTGTCTTTGATGATATTACAACCGGCGCATCGCAGGATATCAAGCAGGCAACGCAAATGGCACGTGACATGGTGACGCGGTACGGCATGTCCGAGAATATTGGTCTCATTTGCTACAAAGAAGATGATGATGAAGTGTTTATCGGTCGTGATCTTGCGCATGCTCATAATTATAGTGAAGGTATCGCATCCGCTATTGATGCGGAAGTAAAGCATATCATTGATGAGGCATATGCGCAGGCTAAGAGGATCATTGAGGAGAATCGTGACATTCTGGAACGTTGTGCAAATCTCCTTTTGGAGAAAGAAAAAATCACCCGCGAAGAGTTCGAGGCCTTGTTTGCCGATAGAATGGAATCAGAAGTTGTGCAGAATATCTAAAAAGAAATTGAAACTTTTGTGAACTTTGTGCACACTTATCTTGTAAACCATGCTATTATAATAACCGTAAAAACCCCCCAATACATTATATATAGTTTTTACTATACCCCATAGTAAAAATACCTTCTCCTAAAAAGACAGCGATCGTAGCTGTCTTTTTTACTGTTTTATAATGAAATGGGGAATTGTTTGCGATTATACAAAATGTACAAAAAACACATCAAAATTTTGTTGGATTTGTTCACACTTATATACGGAACCGTGTTATTATAATAGCTGTAAAACCCCCCAATACATTATATATAGTTTTTACTATACCCCATAGTAAAAATACCTTCTCCTAAAAAGGCAGCGATCGTAGCTGTCTTTTTTATTTTTGATGAAGTGGGAAATTATCTGAGATAGTGCAGATCGCACAAAAAACATATTGAAATTTTGTCAAGTTTGTTCACACTTATATACGGAACCGTGCTATTATAATAGCTGTAAAAACCCCCCAATACATTATATATAGTTTTTACTATACCCCATAGTAAAAATACCTTCTCCTAAAAAGACAGCAATCGTAGCTGTCTTTTTTACTATGCAAAAATGGAGAAAAAGAGATAAATGAGAGGATTATGGATTTTCAAAAATCTGCTTGTCAACGGGAATAGATTATGATATAATTCAACACTGTCAGAGTGATTTGACAAAATGGGCAGATTCCCGAGTGGCCAAAGGGGGCAGACTGTAAATCTGCTGCAAATTGCTTCGGTGGTTCGAATCCACCTCTGCCCATGAAAACTGCCGCACGAATGAGTCATCATTCGTGCGGCAGTTTTGCGTCTACTGTTTATTTATTGCGAACACGCGTGGTTGATTCACGCTCTACAAGTTTTGGACGCAATAGAGTTTTGCTGATTGAGATGTGGTGAATGAGCGAGTTGAGAATCACATAGGCACATTTGCCGATCTCATTGCGTTCCTGGCGGATTGTAGTAAGGGGCGGATCAAAAGTAGCTGCAACGGAAATGTCATCAAATCCAATTACGCTGATATCTTCCGGAATCTGAAATCCTCTCTGGATACATTCTTCCATGACTCCTTTTGCAATTAAATCATTGCCACACACGATGGCTGTTGCTCCGGCAGCAAGAAAACCCGGAACATGGTACTTGGCACTGTCCGATACATAGTAGCCATATGCCATGAGATCGCTGCGAATCGGTAGACCAACGGCGGTCATTGCATTTTCGAACGCCTCCTGGCGCTGATCAGATACCATTGAGTATAAAGAGCCGTTGAGAAAGGCAATATTTTTGTGCCCTAATGTATAAAGATGGTTGACAGCCATGGAAATTCCTTCGTAACTGTCGGTTCCGATATAACAGACGTTCGGATTGCTGTCAATGTAGTTGTCTAAAAGGACAGTTGGCATAGTGGTGTCCTCTAATTGCTTCATCCAGGCATCGTGTAATGCAAAACCCATGAGAAAGGCACCGCAGTAACCGTTTTTGAGCAAATAGGTGTCATATTTTTCTTCTTCCTGGAAAGCAGGCGTGATGGGCACAATGTCTACATCCCATTTATGACGGAAAGCATTCTGCTTGAAGCCCAGCACGATTTCATAGCCAAATTCGTCAATGGAATCGTAGTTCATATTTTCAATAAAGATACATAACTTGCGATTTTCTTCTTTTTTGGAACGCTTAGTTGCATAACCCATTTCTACAGCAGTGTCCAAAACCATCTGCCGTAATTCTTCGCTAATGTCACTTGCACCATTCAGACCCTTGGAGACTGTGCTGACAGAAACTCCGAGGCGGTTGGCGATATCTTTAATCGTAGCCATAAAAAATCTCCCTTCTATGTATAATAATTATAAAATAATTCAGAATACTCTGCAATTGTTTCAGGGAAAATATTTTCGAAAAAAGAGCACAATACTGTTGTGAATATATACAAAAATATAAACTAAAATCCGTGAAAAATGGAAAAAATGAGCTTGCAACCCCAAAAAACATTGACAAAACGACTTGTAGAGACTAGAATTATCCTAGATACGAAAAAACACGAAAATTTTCGAAAGCCAAGCAGACAGATTTGGCATTTGGGAGAATTCTTTGTGGAGACAGGGTGGGAAGAAATTTGGAAGAACAGGAAGTGATGAGAGGGTCTGGAGTCCTTCTTGCGGTATCAAGCCTTCCGTCTGAATACGGGATTGGTACGATGGGGGATGCGGCTTTTCGATTTGTTGATCTTCTGGTTGACTTAAAACAAAAGTACTGGCAGATACTTCCCATTGGACCGACAAGTTTTGGCGATAGTCCGTATCAGGCAATGTCGGCATTCGCAGGGAATCCTTATCTGATTGATTTGGATGAACTTGTCAGACAGGGCTTGCTGACAAGGGAAGAGATTCGATGTTATAATTGGGGAAATGATGAGTCTACAATTGATTACGCTGCACTTTTTGAAAACCGTTACCGTATACTGAAACAGGCATTCGAACGGTTTGACCAGCGGGATTCACAATTTATAAAGTTTGAAGATGAAAATGCGGATTGGGTTGAAGATTATGGACTGTTCATGGCACTGAAGGAGCTCTTTGGATTTGTCAGCTGGCAGGAGTGGCCGGAAGAAATTAAAAATAAACAACCGGTTGCGCTTGCAAAATACCGAAAAGAGTTGTATAATAACATCAGGTTTTGGGTGTTTTGCCAATATAAATTCTATGAGCAATGGACAAAACTCAAAGAATATGCCAATTTCAGAGGAATCCAACTGATTGGAGATGTTTCGTTTTTTGTTGGGATGGACAGTGTGGATGTCTGGGTACATCCGGAACAGTTTCTGGTTGATGAAAACGGGGAAGCTGTTTATGTGGCTGCCGCTGGTCCTGACAAGTTTTCGCACACCGGTCAGGTATGGGGAAATCCGCTGTACAATTGGAAGAACATGGAAGAGGATGGGTTCTTATGGTGGAAACACAGAATGAGTATCAGCAGCCAGTTATTTGATGTGATACGAATTGATCATTTTGCGGGATTCGCCAAGACATATATGGTTCCGAAGAATTCACCGGACGCCTCAGGAGGCAGATGGATGAAGGGACCGGGAAGAAAGCTGATAGATGCGCTCAACCCGGTACTGCAAGGGAAGACAGTGATTGCTGATGACTATGGCGGCAAGGCATTGGTCCCGGGAACAAAAAAACTGTTACATAAAGCGGGGTGGCTGGGGACAAAGGTTTTGATGTTTGCGTTTGATGGAGATCCGGCGAATGAACATCTTCCACACAATTATCCGGATGGCCACTGGGTTGTATATGCAGGAACGCATGATAACGATACGATTGTTGGATATTTCAGAGGTAAGACCGAATATGAGCTGGCCTACCTGTATGAATATCTGAATATAGAAAAGCAGGATGAGATTCCGGATGCACTGATCCGGTGTGCCTATGCAAGTGTTGCAGATATTGCAATTATCCAGATGCAGGATTTATTGAAGCTGGGGAATGAGGCGAGAATGAACAAGCCTGCTACGGTCGGTGCCAATTGGCGCTGGCGTTTTGGCAAAGAACAGCTTACGGAGAACCGCAGGGCATGGATTCGCAATCTGGCGGCGGTGTATCGTAGATAAGATTTATTTTAATAGTGATATAGAACGCAGAGGCGTTTTATATAAATACTTTTGGTTATCATTAAAAAAAGGAGAGGAAAACGATGAAAAAGAAAGTATTATCAGCATTACTCGTTGCAGCAATGACAGCTACTATGTTCGCTGGCTGTGGCGACAAGAAGACCGATGAGGGAACTACACCTGCTACACAGGGTGGCAGCGCAGAGACACAGTCTGAGATTACGGATTACGGCTCAGGCGACATTAAGATCTGGGTTGCAGACAATGTTGTAGATTTTACAAAGGAGAAGGCAGAGGAGTTCCTCGCAAGCAACGATGCATTTTCTGGTTACACAGTAACCGTTGAGGCCGTTGGTGAGGGTGATGCAGCTGGAAACATGATTACCGACGTTGAGGGCGGCGCTGATATCTACGGATTTGCTCAGGATCAGATTTCCCGTCTGGTAGCTGCTGGCGCATTACAGCCAATCGTAGGTGACTATGCTACCTGGGTAACTGAGAACAACGATGCAGATTCTGTAAATGCAACAAAGGTTGGTGATCAGATGTGGGCATTCCCAATGACATCTGATAACGGATATTTCTTATACTATGATAAGAGTGTTGTTACAGATCCTTCTTCACTGGAGCAGATTGTAGCTGACTGTGAGGCCGCAGGCAAGAATTTCTACTTTGAGATTAACTCTGGTTGGTATCAGCCGGCATTCTTCTTCGGAACCGGATGTGAGTTTACATATGAGACAGATACTGATGCAAACTTTACTGCATGTAATATGGATTATGCTTCTGACAAGGGTGTTGTAGCTCTGAAGGAAATTATTGAGTTAGCATCTTCTAAGTGCTTCCAGAATGGTTCTTCATGGGATAAGGCTACCGATTGTGCAGCAATCGTTGATGGAACATGGGATTCAGCAGCAATTAAGAGCGGACTTGGTGATAACTTCGCATGTGCTAAGTTACCTTCATTCACAGGTTCTGATGGACAGACCTATCAGTTAGGTGGATTCTCAGGATTCAAGCTTCTTGGAATCAAGCCTCAGACAGAGGAAGGAAAGGCTGCAGTATGCTACCAGTTAGCACAGTACTTAACAAGCTCTGAAGTTCAGACTGCTCGTTACGAAGCAGTAGGCTGGGGACCATCTAATACAGAGGCTCAGGCAGCAGATGCAGTTCAGTCTGACGTTGCACTTACAGCATTAAGAGAGCAGATTCCGAACGATGTTCCACAGGGTAACTACCCAGGAGATTACTGGACTCTTGCAACTTCACTTGGTGATACCATCATTTCCCACGATCTTAACACTAAGACAAGTGATGAAGATCTTATGAAGACTCTTCAGGATTTCCAGGATACATGTATCGGATACGCAAAATAATTTTGTAGAATTATAATATGCAATAAGTAAGGGGATTCGTTCCCCTTACTTGTTCATATATAGCAACTGCAGGTGGCAGTGATGCCTGCAACCGCGGTGGGGCGACGGGAGGCACTATGAAAGATAGTAAAAAATCAGCTGGCAACAAGATTGCAGGCTTTTTCAAATGGATCGGAAGAGACATCGCTGATATCGGTGTGACTTTCAAAGAGGGCGATTGGAAGACTCGCTTATCTTTTATCATTATGGGATTTGGTCCCCTGATGCGTAAGCTTTACGCAAGAGGAATTGCATTCCTTGCATTAGAGATTGCATTCTTCTATTATATAATTACATTTGGCTGGGGGTATTTACAGAAATTTACAACCCTCGGAACCCAGCAGGCTGGATGGAATGATGCCGGACTTCGTGTTTACGGTGACAACAGCTTTTTGATTTTGCTGTATGGTCTGTTAACCATCATTTTCATGCTGGCATTTATCCTTCTCTGGCGTATGAATGTACGTGAGAACCGTAAGGAAGAGTTACAGTTGAAAGCCGGACATCCGCTGAAGACAAATAAGCAGGATCTGCATTCGCTTTTGGACTCTAATTTTGACAAGACCCTGTTGGCATTGCCTATGGCCGGTATCTTTGTTTTTACCGTATTGCCGATTCTTTTTATGATTTGTGTCGCATTTACGAATTACGACTACAATCATCAGGCACCGTCAAAGCTGTTTACATGGGTAGGATTTGAAAACTTTAAGAACCTGTTTTCTTTTGGGACAGCAGGATTTGGTTCCACCTTCTTTAAGGTGTTGGGATGGACATTAATTTGGGCATTTTTTGCAACATTCTTAAACTACTTTGTAGGTATGGCTGTTGCAATTCTGATAAATAAAAAGGGCGTTAAGTTTAAGAAACTTTGGAGAACTATTCTGGTTATGACAATTGCGGTACCACAGTTTGTATCTCTTTTGTATGTTTCCAAGATGTTTGCCAATGACGGTTTGATCAATTCATATTTTATGAAGTGGGGCTGGATTGATAGTCCGATTCCGTTTTGGACTAATCCGATGCTTGCACGAGTAGTAATTATTCTGATTAACTTGTGGGTTGGTATTCCGTACGTTATGTTGATTACAACCGGTATTCTGATGAATATTCCGGAAGATCTGTATGAGAGTGCACGTATTGATGGTGCCAATGCATGGCAGATGTTCCGTAAGATTACTCTGCCGTATATGTTATTCGTTACCGGACCATATCTGTTAACATCGTATACAGGTAATCTGAATAACTTTAACATTATCTTCCTTTTGTCGGGAGGCGGACCGCAGAACATGAAGCTGACCGGTGGTGCAGGTGGAACAGATTTGCTCGTTACATGGCTATATAAGATGACCGTAAATGATACGAACTATTGTATGGCAGCTGTTATCGGTATCATGGTATTCGTTGTGACGGCTGTGATCTCCCTGATAGTTTATGGTATATTACCATCCGTTAAAGATGAGGAGGGATTCCAATAATGGCAGCAGAAAAGAAATTACACAAACAACACAGAACTGCCAGCAATGTGGCAGCGTATATTGCACTCATTATTATCAGTATTATCTGGCTGTTCCCGTTCGTATGTATTGTTTTACAGAGCTTTCGTTCGTTCAACCTGGAACCGGGCGGAATGGTAAATTATCTGGTACCGAAGACTTTTTCACTGGATTCCTATAAGTGGTTGTTCAGTGGTGACAGTCAGTTCTTCAAATGGTATGGTAATACGTTGATTATTGCTACATTTGTTGCAATTGGACAGACCATTATGGTTCTTATGGTAAGTTATGCGCTTTCCAGAATGCGTTTTAAGGGACGTGAACTTTTGATGAGATTCTGGTTGATTCTTGGAATGTTCCCGGGATTCCTTACCATGATCTGTCTGTATTTCCTGTTAAAGAACTTTGGATTGACACAACAGGGAGCTATTCCTGGCTTGATTTTGATCAGTGTGGCTAGTTCCGGTATGGGCTACTATGTATGTAAGGGATTTTTTGATACAATTCCGAAGTCTCTTGATGAGGCAGCCAGAATTGACGGAGCATCCAGAGCGAGAATCTTCCTTACCATGACGATACCGCTTTCCAAGCCGATCATCATTTACACTGCGCTGACCGCATTTATGGCACCATGGTGTGATTACATCTTTGCATCATATGTTGCTTTTGGATGTAGTGATAAGTATAACGTGGCTGTAGCGTTGTATCGCTGGGTTAATACAAACGATTATCAGGGATATTTTACCCGGTTCTGTGCCGGCGGTATTCTGGTTGCAGTTCCGGTAACAATTCTTTTCATGTGCTTGCAGAAGTACTATGTAGAGGGTGTAACCGGTGGTGCAGTAAAGGGTTAATGGTTAAAATATCAATCGGCGGTCTTCGGACCGCCGTTTTTTGTTTAGGAGAAGTATATGAAGAAGAGAGTATTATCAGTACTGCTTGTGCTGTCGATGTGCTTTGCCCTGTTTGAGGGCTGCGTGGAGAGAAAACCGGAACTTTCCATTGTTGAGGATAATTACCGTAACTATTATGAAATTTTTGTCGGCTCCTTTTATGACAGTGATGGAGACGGTATGGGAGATCTCAATGGGGTGACCAGGAAATTGGATTATATACAGGAGATGGGATTTAACGGAATCTGGCTGATGCCGATCATGCCATCGCCGACATACCATAAATATGATGTAACAGATTATATGGATGTGGATCCGGCTTATGGAACCGTTGACGATTTTAAAACACTTATGGAAGAATGCCATAAAAGAGATATCCGGTTGATTATTGATATGGTGATGAATCACTCTTCCTCTTCACATCCGTGGTTTACGGAGGCGTGCACATATTTGCGGAATCTGCCGGAAGGACAGGAAGCAGATGAATCAGAGTGTCCATATGTAGGATATTATCATTTTTCACAGGAAAAAGTAGATTCCACTTATTATGCAGTCCGGGGAACGAACTGGTGGTATGAGGGCTCTTTCTGGTCGGAAATGCCGGATCTTAATTTGAATAATGCCGCACTTCGCGAGGAATTTCAACAGATTGCAGATTTCTGGCTCGATCTTGGTGTGGATGGATTTCGAATGGATGCGGCTATGCACTATGAGGAAAACGATATAGCAGGAAATAATCAGGACCTGAATTGGATTTATAATTACTGCAAAGAGCAGAACCCGGACTTTTATATGGTGTCCGAGGTATGGGCAAATGAACAGACAATTGCAGATTACTATGGAAGCGGCACACCGAGTATGTTTAATTTTGATGCGGGAAGTGCGGAAGGTAAAATCATTCAGGCAGCCCGAAGCGGGAAGGTTACCTCTCTGGTACAGGCGATGCTTACTTATCAGGAAGATTTTTCCAAAGAAAATCCGGAATATATTGATGCTCCATTTTTGACAAACCATGATATGGGACGTGTTGCAAACGCACTGATGAGCGATGAAGATAAGCTCAAGATGGCAGCAGGACTGCTTATGATGATGAATGGAAGTCCGTTTGTATATTACGGAGAAGAAATTGGTATGAAGAGTGCCGGAACGAAGGACGAAAATAAGCGGATTCCGATGTTCTGGTCGGCGACAGATAGTACAGGAATGACCGATGGACCGCAGGGGATGGATGCGGGAATTGAATCTTCCCTACCCCCGTTGGATGAGCAGATGAAGGATGAAACTTCTCTGTTGAACTATTACAAGAGAGCGCTTCGCCTTCGTAATGAAAATCCGGAGATCGCAAGAGGTACAGTTCAGGCAATTGACAGTTTGTGTGTAGGCTCGATGGCGGCAATTACAAAGAGCTACAATGGAAGCACGATTGGAATTATTTATAATATAGGTGAAGAAGAGACTACATTTTCACTGGATCAGACGGAACTTTCCGGGATGAAAATCCAGGGATATCTTACACTGAATAACGAAAAAGTGGTGCTTTCTGATGACGAATTAATTATGCCTGCACGCAGTATCTGTATTGTAAAATCTGTCAAAAAATAAAAGATTTTGATTGTTGTTTCTGTAAAATTATAGTATACTAGGCGTATAAATATAGTGTAGAAGTACTAGTGGGGGCGCAATCGTATGAGTAAGCTGAAAAAAGAAGACAATATGAGGAAAACGAAAATAAAACAGACAAAAGTCAAGGCTTCAAAGACTGAAAAAGCAAAGGTGAAGGTGCCGAGGGAGAAAAAACCAAAAACAAAAAATGCCAAGGGAAATGAGAAGAAAAAAGAGATCCCGTTTTATAGAAGTATCGCTATGCGATTGATTCTGGCATTCCTGCTTCCGGTAATTGGTGTACTGGCTCTTGGCTTGGTTTCTTATCGGACGGCATCCAATGCGATTGTTAATACATACAAGAATTCCGTACAGCAGACCATCGATACCATGCAAAGATATGTGGATTTGATTGTGGGAAGTGAGAAGGATGAGTTTAAGATTTATCTGACAGAGGGAATCCTGAAGAAATACTTTGGTGGACTTATGGACAGCGTCGAGGAGAATGGAACGAGAAACGATTATCAGAGTGAACTCCGCAATAAACTGGCATTGGACAGCAAGATTCAAAGTGCATATTTTCTTGCGGATAATCGTCGAACCATCAATGCAAAGGTTGGTGTGATTACAGAGGATCTTTATACTGCTTACAAGGGAACTGAGCAGGGGGCCAAGGTAACCCAGAGCTCAACAGAGTGGTTTTATTTTGGACAGGATGATGAGTCTGATGAGGCAATCGGAATTGGAGATTCTGAGTATTGTGTTCGAATTGCCAAGAAAATGAATGATCAGCCGGCAATTATGATCGTTAATATCAGTGCGGATTTTGTACGTTCCACCATGCTTTCATTAGATCCGGGTAAGGGCGGATATGTTGCAATGGTTACCACGGATGGTAAAGAATTTTATGCCGATGAAGCGACCAGACCCAAAAGTAATCTGATTTATGGCACTGATTTTTATCAGAAAGCAATGGAGAGTAAGGAACAGACCGGAAATCAGATGATTCAGCTGAATGGTGAAGAGTATATGTTTGTGTACAGTAAGCTGAGTACCGGAAATATCATGATGACTGCGTTGATTCCTTCTGCGCGTCTCATTGAAAAATCGGCTGAAATTAAGCAGCTAACCATGATTTTGACAATTATTTGTATATTGATTGCTCTGGCGCTGGGCACCTTAATTTCAAGACAGATGACGGGAACGATTCAATATATTCTGCGTCAGTTGCGAAAGGTATCGAAGGGAGACTTGACGGTTTCTCTGAAAGGAAAGCATAGGGATGAGTTTGGTCTTCTCTGTGATGGTGTCAATGATACAGTGGATCATATGAAGGCGCTGATTCGGGATGTGAATGCAGTCAGTGAACAGGTTGGAGTAGCAGCTGTACATCTGGCGGAGACTTCAGGAACATTTATGGAGACTTCTCAGAATATTCAGGATGCGGTCATTGAAATTGAGAGTGGTGTCAATAAGCTTGATACGGGATCAGATAATTGTTTGAATCAGATGGATTCCCTGTCAGGCAAGATTACTAATGTAAGCTCCAATGCGGATGAGTTGGAGAAGCTGACAAACGAAGCGGGAGAAACAATCAGCGCTGGTATTTCTTCGGTACAGACTTTGACAAAGAGTTCGGAAGAGACGGTTACAATCACAAGAAATGTAATAGAGTCTATTCAGGAACTGGAGGAGCAGTCGAGATCCATCAGTAATATCGTATCGGCTATCAATGACATTGCAGAGCAGACAAATCTTCTGTCTTTAAATGCCTCAATTGAGGCTGCACGTGCAGGAGAGGCAGGCAGAGGATTTTCGGTTGTGGCAGAGGAGATTCGGAAACTGGCTGACCAGTGTCTGGCATCGGCAGGACAGATTTCGCATATTGTGGACGATATTGTAACAAGAACAGGAAATGTTGTTTCTATTGCGAGAAAGGCAGAAGAGGCGGTTGCTTCACAGTCCAGTGTCGTGGAAACAACAACAGATTCTTTCCGGCAGATTGATCAGCTTGTAGCGCAGCTGATTCAGGCACTGCAGATTATCTCCAATAATGTTCAGGAGATGAACGGAGCACGTAATGAGACACTGAGTGCAATTGAGAGCATCTCCGATGCATCATCACAGACGGCCGAGTGTTCTACTTCTGTGCATACAGCAGCGGGAACACAGATGGAAGCAGTCAAGAATCTTGATGAGGCTTCTCGAAGTCTGACAGAAAAGGCAGAGAAGCTATTAGACGCACTTGCAACATTTCAAATTTAAAAAGAATTATAGAAAACCGCCGCATGGGATGTGAAAATCTCATGCGGCGGTTTTTAATTTGTTTTTGAAGCAAGTGCCTTGTTGAGCATCTCCTGAACGATATTTTCGCAATAAGAAGCGATATGTTTCTGCTCTTCACGAGAGAGCTCAGATAATAGAATTGGTTCCCCGTAGGTTAATGTTACATTTGTGCCATGTATCCACGGAAAATGTTTTTCAAATACATCATCCGTTCCGGTCAAAACCATAGGGATAATCGGACAACCGGTTTTTTGGGCAATCTTGAATGAACCATCTTTAAAAGGAAGCAGGGAAGCAGGATCGTCTGCATTTCGATTGCGGGTTCCTTCTGGAAAGATACACATGGATATGCCGGATTTAATCTGATCAATCGCTGTCAGGATAACTTTTAATCCCTGCTTAAGGTCTTTACGATCCAAAAAGAGACAGTACAAGCGCTTCATCCATAAGCCGAGGATAGGGACCTTATTGATTCCGTCTTTGGCGATGTATCCAGTCAGCCTCGGGCAGCGAGCATAGGTGACAACGATATCGAAAAAACTGCGATGATTACCGATGTAAAGCACAGCTTGATCTTTAGGGACATTTTCTTCCCCTTTTACTGTGAGCTTGATACCGGACAGAAACGAAACGCAACGGAATCCCCATTGGACGATTCGAAGCTGGCTGACATCAGCGGCACGCCGGTTAAATTTTGCGATGATCCATTCTACACCGAGAACCGGCAGTCCGAGCACAAGAAAGAGGAACACATAGAGTACAACAATAAATGTTCGCATTTTTAACCTCTCTTTATGATATATTTTGTTTATACAATAATAGTATAGTAAAAAAACGGTATCAAATCAATGATTGATGCATAGAATTGCATAAGATATCAATCGAATGGATGCAGAAATAAAATGAAAAAATGGCTCGAAGTGATGGTGTTACTAATGGTATTTTCCATGCTTGCCGGTGGATGTGTGATGCAGCAGGGAAAGGAAAAGCTGGAAGATTTAGAATTTACAGTGACAAAGCAACAGGATCTGCCTGCGGCGTTGCAAGAGCAGATAGAGAAAAAAAAGGAGGAAAATTTCAGTCTTACATATAGCGATAATGAATACCTTTATCTTGCACGAGGATATGGAATTCAGGAAACCGGAGGATATAGCATTTCTGTGGATGATTGTTATCGGACGGAAAATGCGATCTGTGTCAAGACAACACTGCATGGACCACAGGTGGGGGAGGATGTGGCAAAGTCGCCAAGTTACCCGTATCTTGTCATAAAGCTGGAGCTGCGATCGGAACCTGTCATTTTTCAGTAAAAATTGCAAGGTACTTATGTACTATTGCCAAAATTTTAACACTCTGCTATACTAAAGCTACTAGATATTGTATTATTCTAGAATAATCAGCTCAAAATAGAGGAGGTACAATATGGAACAGGCAGAAATCAGCAAGGTTCGGGCATCCGTTCATCAGCAGTGCGGCAGCAGAGTTAAGATTCAGCTGGATCGAGGACGAAATAAAGTGGATATTCAGGAAGGCGTTATCCAGAGAGCTTACCCAAGTGTTTTTACGGTACTTGTAGATGATGAGCGTGAGGAAAATCCTCCTCAGTTATTATCATTCAGTTATACTGATATTATTACGAAGGATATTCGTATGAAGCTCTGCTAATGACAGAATCATCATTTTTTATGGAATAAAGTTCTCTCTCTTTGAATAAGTATTTTTATACGAAGTTTGAAGAGAGGGAATTTTTTTGATGGAGTTAAAGAAACAGTCATTTAATCAGAATTTGCAAAAAGGAAAGGCTTTCACACAGGTAACACTGGACGATGACTGCATTGTTCGTGATAGTAAGCCTGATGTCATCAAGATTATACATACGAAAGGCAGTATTATTTTTGAAGAGGTTAAAGTAAGCAGCCAGACAGTCTGGGTTACCGGACAGTTAAAATTTACTGTGCTTTACCGTAGTGATGGGGGTGGTAATAAACTGGAAACATTATCTGATTCTGTGAATTTTGGTGAAAAAATATTCATGGATGAAGTGGAGGAACTAGATCAGGTAAAATTGAGTGGACGGCTTGAGGATCTGAGCATTACGGCCATTAATTCCCGTAAATTGGCAGTGCGTGCGGTGGTGGGGATTCAGGCAGTTTGCGAACAGCAGGAGGAAGAGGAGCTGGTAAGTTCTGTGATTGCTGGAGAGGAGGTTCAGCAGCGGAAGGAAACCCGTCAGATGTTATTGCTCATGACCTCCAAAAAAGATCTGATACGTACACACAATGAGATGACTTTGCCTGGAAGTAATCCGAATGTGGGCCGAATCATTTACTATCATGTAGATATTCGAAACAAAGAAGTCGTGCTTACGGGGAATCTTGTCCAGATGAAGGGGGAAGCTTTTCTCAGCGTGCTGTATCTGAGTGTGGAAGGTCAGATGGAGTGGTATGAGACAATGGCTCCTTTTACGGGAAGCATGGATTGTGAGACAGGCGGTCAGCAGCCTATTTATTGGATTCGCACGAATCCGGCAGATATAGAATTAGAACTGATTGGAGACTATGATGGGGAAATGCGTAGTCTGAGTCTGGATATGACATTTGATGTGGATATAAAAATCTGGCAGGAACAGGAGATGGAGATTTTAGCGGATGTGTATTCACTATCAGAAAATTTGATTCCTCAGACACAGCAAACACGCACATGGAAGCTTTTGGTAAAAAACGAAGCAAAACTCCGGGTATCCCAGCAAATGAAATTGGCGGATGGACAGGAGCGTATTTTACAGTTGTGCTCTTATGAAGGAACAGTTGCAATCGATCAGATAGAACCGGTTGACAATGGTCTTAAGGTTGAGGGAATCCTGTCTGTACATATTCTTTATGCAACAACGGATGACAGTTTTCCGGTTGCCCATACCTTTGAACAGCTGCCTTTTACACAGATTATAGATGTGCAGGGAATGGCAGCAAATGCAAGGGATATAGTCTATGAACTGGAGCCGGGAATTGATCAGCTTGCAGTGAATCTTTTGGATAATGAGAGATATGAAATCAAAGCATCGATATCATTGGCTGCACTGGTATTGAAGGAAGAATGTTTCGATAAGATTGTAGAAATCCGGGAAGAAGCGCTTGATGTGGAGCAGCTTTCGAATCAGCCGGGGATAACCGGTTACATGGTACGTTCGGAGGAATCACTTTGGGATATTGCAAAAAGATATCACACAACGGAAGATGAGATTATGCGTACTAATGGGCTCAAGTCTCGTAATTTCAGAGGGGGTGAGAAATTAGTGATTGTAAAAAGTGTTAGCTGATGATAAGATTTTTAGGTAATTATTTTAAAAATATATACAAGAGGAGAAAGATATGGATAACGATAATAATAAAAATTCATTTCAGGACTATTCTGCACCTGAACCCTATGATCCGGATGCACAGTATGGATTTCCATCCCGTAATGCAGCGCAGACAGATCAGCAGACCACCCAGCAGCAGTATACGCAGCAGACCGATCAGCAGACTGTGGGGCAGACGGCACAGAGTACCGGTGGTTATAATCTGAACGGACAGTATTACCAGAATAGCAGTGGCAGCTATAATGCGGGAACGGGAAATCCGAATGCAGCGTATGGAATGCCAAACGATAGTGGATATCATTATGGAGGCGGCGATTACGGTTCTACTGCAAGAACCGTTCCGCTTGACAGGAAAGGGCGGCCGCTTCGAAACCGGTTTGGAATGAAATTGACCTTTTCCATTCTTGGAGTTGTTTTTGGGCTGATTTTTATGTTTTTGAGTCCGTGTTATGGGCTGATACCGCTTGTTTTGTCTATTATTGCGCTGGTATTTACCTGTATGCAGAATAAACATTATAAAGAAGGAAACTGGCCTGTTTTCCAATCGACGGCAAAAGTTTCGGCGGTACTGCTCTGGGTGAATCTTGGAGTTTGGGTTGTAATCCTGATTTTCTTTATCATTGCAATGATTGTTTTATTCTCAATTGGAAATGATTTTTTTGATGAACTTGGGCTTGATGATATGAATCTTCCATCGTCCGGTTATGAATCTGATTATGGTTCAGATGATAAGGATGATGCTCCGGTGAAAAAAGATGGGGAGATTCATAGTCTGGAAGGGGAGCGAGTACCGGATGTAGAAGGGTTCAACCAGTTTACGCTTCAGGGGGAGACATTTACTATTCCGATGTCCGTGGATGATTTTTATGAAGCAGGATTTTATCTGCAGGAGGATTCACAGAAGGAGAATTTGGAACCGGAGAACTCCAACGGATACGCTTATTATGATGCGGACGGGAATTATCTGGGGACGCTTTTTGTGTACAATACAACAGATAGATCCATTCAGGTGAAAGACGGTATGATCGGTGGAATTACGGTTAATCAAATAGACGGAATCGATTTTCAGATGGTTGGAGGATTGACATTTGACAGTTCGCTGAAGGATGCTGCAGCAGTGTTGGGAACAGCTGTTACGGACATGGATGAATCTGGTGCATATGGGTATTATCAATGGTATTTTGAAAATGGCGGTTATGCAACTAGTGTGGAGCTGGATTTTGATGAGGATAAGATGAATGAGGTCTGGATCATGAACTATGCAGAATTGAAAGATTAAAAAGATTTTTCCCCGGGTATTAGGCCCGGGGTTTTATTTTGAAGAAAAAGTTTAAATTTCTATAAATACTAATAAAAACCAGTGGAAAAAAAATGCATTTTGTGACAAAATAAGAAGAGGTATAAGAACGGATAGGAGGCTAAAAATGCGTTGTAGATTACACAGGAATAAAAAAAGAAAACATGGAGTACATACAAGGCTTTATTCCGCAATCTTGGTGCTGGCGCTCGGCGTATCGCTGCTTTCCGGCGCATATTGTGTGCCGGCTGTCTATGCGAGAACAGAGGCGGAGAGGCAGCGTGATAAGTATAAGGATAAGTTAAAGGAGACGAACGACGATATCAAGGATATCAAGAACAATCAGGAGGATGTTTCTAAGGACTTAAAAACAGCGGCCGCAAATATGAATGCGCTGCTTGCCAAGCAGGAGACCTTAAAGGGCGATATCAGTAAGAAGCAGGCAGAGGTTGAGAAGGCAAATGATTCTTTAGTTGAGGCCAAGCGTGTCGAAAAGGAACAGTACGAAGCGATGAAGCTCCGGATTCAGTATATGTATGAGAATAGTACAGATAATTCCATCTGGACGGCAATTGTTGAGTCTGATGGCCTGGCCGATATGCTGAACCGTATTGAGTATGCGACAGATCTCTACCAGTCAGACCGAGATCTGATGGATTCTTATGAGACTGCAGTACAACAGGTGGAAGATTGGACACAGCAGCTTGCGGTGGAGATGGAAAATCTTCTTGCTCTGAAGGATGAATATGATAAGCAGCAGGATGATCTGGATGTTTTGATTGCCCGGCTTGAGGAGAAAAAAGAGGATTATGCGCAGCAGCTTGCAGATGCGAAGGCGCAGGCAGCTGATTACAAGCAGACAGTTAATAAATACGAGGAGATTATACGGGCACAGGAGGCAGCTGCAGCCCAGCAGAATCCAAATAGTTATGACGGTGGAGGTTCCGGTGCCAGCGGAGGAATCGGAAGTGATTCCTATTTGCAGGATCCAAGCTGTAATCCGTCGAATGCCACCAATGTGAGTGGTGCAGAGGTGGTTGCATACGCACGGCAGTTTGTTGGAAATCCTTATGTATGGGGAGGAAACAGTTTGACGAACGGATGTGACTGTTCGGGATTTGTACATTTGGTTTTCCAGCATTTTGGAATTAGTACACCGCGATATTCACAGGCCTTTAAGACGGTGGGACAGCCAGTGTCCTACCAGAATATTCAGGCGGGAGATGTTGTTGTGTATCCGGGACATGTGGCAATTTATATTGGAAATGGCTGCATTGTTGAAGCACAGTCCACAAAGGCAGGTATTACTGAGACTCGTTCGGTTAACTGTCATACTATTACTGCAATCCGCAGGCTGGTATAGAGGGAAAGGATGCAGATTATGGCAGAGATAAAGCCGGTAAAAGGAGGCATCCACAAATTTTTTGTTACGGCTGTTTTACTTGCTATTCTTGTCTTTTTTTTGATTGGAACGAGGTGGGAGAGCCGCCAGAGAGATCCTCTTGTTTATCGGGATTCGCTTGAAATGAAAGCTGTGACTGTGAATGGGAATGAATTGACACTTCGGGATCTGGCCTTTTATGTGGCCTATGAGGAAGCCGAAGTGCAGCGGCAGGCTGTCGTCTATGACGCAGATAATCCGATCCGGTATTGGAATGCAAATATGGGCGGAACCTACACAAGGGTTGCAGCACGTAATATTTCCATGCAGATGGCAATTCACGATGAAGTCTTTTACCAGATGGCAATGGAGGAAGGAATTGAACTGAGTGAGGCGGATGAGAGCGCACTTGCGGATGTGGAACAGGATTTCTGGTCGGATTTGATTATGATCGATGGGGATCAGCGCATGGGGATTTCCGAGAAAGATATTCAGATGACAATGCGTAAGATGGCGCTGGCTCAGAAATATCAGGAAATTTATGCTGAACTGAATAATAAATCTTATGAGGATTATGATTTTACAGAAGCACCGTATAAGAAGCTTTTGAAGAAGCAGGATTATAAGATCCATGATAAGGTGTGGAAAAGGGTAAGTATGGGAAGTATCACCCTAAATCAGTAAGTGATTGCAAAATTAAAGGAGCAAATGTAATATGTCAGTAAAATTAGGAAGAAATGATCCCTGTTGGTGTGGCAGCGGGAAAAAATATAAAGCGTGTCATGCAGCATTTGATGATAAGATTGCGCGTTTTGCGCAGGAGGGACATCAGGTACCAACAAAAGATTTGATTAAGACACCCGAACAGATTGCAGGGATTAAGGAGAGCGCGAAGATAAACATTGCGGTACTCGACTACATTGAGAAAAATATTCATGCCGGCATGAATACGGCTGAGATTGATAAAATTGTCTATGATATGACGACCAGTATGGGGGGGATTCCGGCACCACTGAATTATGAAGGATATCCCTATAGTGTATGTACTTCCGTTAATGAGCAGGTGTGTCATGGATTCCCTTCTGAAGATGTTGTTTTAAAGGAAGGCGATATTATCAACGTGGACTGTTCGACAATTTTGAATGGATATTTTTCGGATTCTTCAAGAATGTTCTGTATTGGAGAAGTAAGTCCGGAGAAAAAGCGTCTGGTGGAGGTCACCAAGGAGTGCGTGGAGCTGGGGCTGAAAGAAGTGAAGCCCTGGGGCTTCTTAGGAGATATGGGGCAGGCAGTTCATGACCATGCCTATCAGAATGGATATACAGTTGTGCGGGAGATTGGCGGACACGGTGTGGGACTGGAGTTTCATGAAGAACCGTGGGTAGGCTACAATTCGAAGCGTGGAACTCAGATGCTGTTGGTTCCAGGTATGATATTTACGATCGAGCCGATGGTTAATATGGGTGGAGTTGAGATTTACATTGATGACGAGAACGACTGGGAGGTTTATACCGAAGATGGTAAACCGTCTGCACAGTGGGAAATCATGGTTCTGGTGACAGAAGACGGAGCAGAGGTTCTGTGCTGGTAAAGGATTTTGGGGGAAAAATGAAAGACTGTATTACTACATATACGAAAATTCAATTCAATACATTTGAGCCGGAGGAGAATAAAATTTGTATTGAGGACATTGCTCATGCACTTTCAATGATGACACGTGCAAACGGTCATTTTCCGGAGTTTTTCTCTGTGGGACAGCATTGCATTCAGTGCTGCCGGGAGGCAGTCGCACGAAATTATGTGCCGGAAACGGCACTTGCCTGTCTTCTGCATGATGGCAGTGAGGCATATCTGGCTGATGTGACGCGCCCGGTCAAGAAAAATATGACTATGTATCTGCAGATTGAGGAGCAACTGCAAAATATGATTTATCACAAATTTCTGGGCTATGTGCCACAGGGAGAAGAGGAAGTGCTTGTCAAGAACATAGATGACACCTGCCTGTATTTTGAATTTGCCCATTTTATGGATGAGAGGCTGGCACCTGCAGAGCCCGTGATGATGAGTGATCCTCATTATGAAGTTCGTCCGATGAAGGAAGTGGAGGAGGAGTTCTTGAAACTTTTCCATCAATTGAAGAAGGAAATTACAGAAGATGAATAAAAAGGAAATATTGGAATTAAAGAGAAGATTCAAGAAAGATGCCGCAACCTTTACAAGGGTTTGCGGCTGTTATGTCGATTGCAACCACAATAAGATTTGTAAGTTCGGCAATACATTTTTAAATTTGGAGGAAGATGAGTTTTACAAGTATCTGGAAATTGCAAATAAGGCACTGTCCGGAACACTTGGGAATAATCTGTTGGAACTGCATTTTCCGATTGAGGAGGAAGAGGTTGGTGGTCGCCAGCAGATTCTGATGGCACTTCGTGAGACAAAGCTTCAGGATGAGGCACTGCTTGACACCTATTATGATCTGGTGATTGATTCCTATGACCATGCGGGCAATTATTTGATAGTGCTTTTTCATGATGCTTATGATGTCATGACGCGCACCAGTGACAATAACAATCTCGATGAGTCTGAGGAAGTGTATGAGTATCTGATCTGTGCAATCTGTCCTGTGGATCTCTCCAAGCCGGGACTTGGTTTTTTGGAGAATGAGCAACGAATTGGACCGCGTGTAAGGGACTGGGTTGTGGGAGCTGTGGATACTGCCTTTTTATTTCCGGCATTTAACGATCGAAGCACCGATATTCATTCAACGCTTTTCTATACGAAGAATACAAAGGAGCCGCATTCGGAGTTTATGGCAAATGGTCTGGGGTGTGGTGTGGAGCGTACAGCAACAGAGCAGAAGATGGCGTTTCATTCGATTGTTCGCAATGTGTTAGGAGCAGAGGATGAGCATACGGATGATGTTCTTTTGGATATTCAGCAGAATTTAAGTGAGATGATTGATGAGTATCAGGAGACTCATGATGACGAGGAGGATGTGTTCCTGCTGGATAAGGAAGTTGTTGGAAAGCTTTTGGCTGACAGTGATATCTCCGAGGAGAAGGCGGCGCGTATCGAGAAATCCGTGGATGAGGCATTTGGTGAGAAGCCGCCAATCGCAGAGCATGTGATTGATGCGAAGGCGCTTGTACAGAACGAGCTTCGAGTGGAGAAGCTGGCCCTTGAGGATCAGGTTGGAGATCTGACGTTGCAGCTCAACCAGAAGGAAGACGAGTTGAAGGAGCGTACGAACCAGCTTGTTGAGAAGCAGGAGGAGATTGACAATTATATTGCAGAGACGAAGACGTATGATGTGGTGCTTAGGGTAAAGCCAGAGAAGGCAGCACAGATTCAGTCGAAGGTAATTGATGGGCAGAAGTGTCTTGTTATTCCGATGAAGGAAGACGAACACGCAACCATAAACGGGGTGAATACTACCGTATAGTTTAGTTATTGATTATTGGGAAAGGAAGAAGAGCCGCTTGGTACTTGGAATTCTGGCACATGTAGATGCAGGTAAGACAACTTTATCAGAGGCAATGCTCTATACCACAGGGCAGATTCGGACACTCGGCAGAGTCGATCATCAGGACGCTTATCTGGATACGGATGAACAGGAAAGAAAGCGTGGAATAACGATTTTTTCCAAACAGGCCCGTTTGAAAGACTGGACTCTTCTTGATACCCCGGGACATGTGGATTTTTCTGCAGAGATGGAGCGGACTCTGCAGGTTCTTGATTATGCAATTCTTGTAATCAGCGGTACGGATGGTGTGCAGGGGCACACCCGTACTCTGTGGCGGCTTCTTCGCCATTATGAGATTCCCACATTCATTTTTGTGAATAAGATGGATTTGCCTGGGGCAGATCGTGCTTTTGTACAGACACAGCTTAAGAAGGAACTGTCGGATGGCTGTGTGGATTTTACCCAGAGTCAGGAGGCTGAGGGGGAACTGACGGATGCATTTTATGAGGAGATTGCGGTCTGTGGAGAGGACTTTCTGGATGAATACATGCACAATGGGGAGATTGCGATTGACCACATTGCGGAAGGAATCACTCAGAGACTTGTATTCCCTTGTTTTTACGGTTCAGCACTCCGGCTGGAGGGAATTGAAACATTTCTTACAGGACTTTCCCGGTATATGCGAAAGCCGGATTATGGTAGTGATTTTGCTGCACGGGTTTACAAAATTGGGCGGGATGTGCGTGGTGCGCGCCTGACCTATTTGAAAGTGACTGGTGGAAAGCTGCGGGTGAAAGAACGGATTTCCTACGATGGTCTGGAGGAGAAGGTGGATCAGATCCGGCTCTATTCCGGGGATAAGTATGAGACTACGGAGGAACTTGCGGCAGGTGAGGTCTGTGCGGTGACCGGGCTTACTGCTACATATCCAGGGCAGGGACTGGGGGCAGAGCAGGCGACAAGCGCTCCTTTGCTGGAGCCGGTATTAAATTATCAGATAAGACTTCCGCAGGATGTCAATCCGGTTGAGATGATGGGAAAGCTCAAATTGCTGGAAGAGGAAGATCCGCAGCTTCACATTCTCTGGAATGAACAGCTGCAGGAGATCCATGTGCAGATGATGGGGCAGGTGCAGATTGAAGTACTGACTCAGCTCATCAAAGAGCGGTTTGGTGTTGTGGTTGCCTTTGGCCAGGGGAATATCGTCTATAAAGAGACGATTGCAAAACCAGTGGAGGGAATCGGACACTTTGAGCCGCTGCGCCATTATGCTGAGGTGCATCTGCTGTTAGAGCCGGCGGAGCCGGGAAGTGGGATTCAGGTATCCAGCGTTTGTAGTGAAGATGTGCTGGATTTAAATTGGCAGCGCCTGATTGCGACTCATGTGACGGAGCGGGAGCATCCCGGGGTACTGACCGGTTCGGTACTTACGGATGTGAAAGTTACAATTTTGACGGGACGTGCCCACACGAAGCATACAGAGGGCGGAGATTTCCGGCAGGCAACCTACCGTGCCATCCGGCAGGGACTCAAAAGCACCCGGAGTGTACTCTTGGAGCCGATGTATGCCTTTTCCTTAGAAGTGCCGCAGGAGACGGTGGGACGGGCTATGACAGATTTAAAACAGCGCTGTGGAATGTTTGATTCACCGCAGTTTGTTTCCGGCTCACATGGGGATATGGCAGTGTTGACCGGTAAAGTCCCAGTTTCTACCATGCAGGATTACAGCGCGGAAGTGGCAGCCTATACAAGCGGAAAGGGACATCTGACGCTGGAGTTGGCTGGGTATGATGTGTGCCACAACAGCGAGGAAGTAATTGCATCTATTGGTTACGACAGCGAGGCGGATACAGCCAATCCGACGGGCTCGGTGTTCTGTGCGCACGGTGCAGGCTTTCTTGTACCGTGGGATGAGGTGGACCGCTATATGCATCTGGAGCGGGTCATTGATTCGAATCAATATACGTTAGCAGCAGGAAATGGACGCACCTATGATATGACAGGAGCAGCTTACAGTGCCGGGGAAGCAGATTCCCTGACCGGAATTAAGAGGCGCGGAAGCTGGGAGAAGTCCGTGTCTAATATGAGCTCCTTAGAACTGGACAAGGAACTGGCGGATGTGTACGCCAGAGAGTTTGGCATGAGCCGGGAGGACATGGAAGAGCAGGAGCGACGCAAATGGAGTCAGAAGAAGCCGGATAAGTTAAAGGCACCCACAGTAAAGCATGATAAAAAGGGAAATCCAATCTACCCGGCCAAGGGACCACAGGAGCGTATGCTTGTGGTGGATGGTTATAACATTATTTTTGCTTGGAAGGATCTGAACGAATTGTCCCGGGTGAATATTGCTTCGGCAAGGGATCGGCTAAAGGATATTCTGCTTAATTATCAGGGGTATGAAGGCTGCCGTCTGGTTGTGGTTTTCGATGCCTATAAGGTAAAGGATAATGCTGGAAAGAAGGAATTCTATGACGGGAGGCGAAAGCGTCAGGGCGCAGGAAATCCGTCCGGCGATATTGGAATTGAAGTGGTGTACACCCGCACCGATGAGACTGCCGATGCTTATATTGAGAGGCTGGTGCATGATGAGAAGGGACATTACCATATCTCCGTTGCCACAAATGACGGGCTGGTGCAGCTTACGGTTATGAGTCAGGGTGCCCTTCGTATGTCGGCGGAGAATCTGCGTGAGGAGATTGCGAGAGCCGGGCAAAAAGGATAAAGTGATAGGAGGAGAAATTATGATAGTTGCAGAAGATATGTACAGATTAGGAAGTCAGCGTTCGGCAATCCGGGAATTGTTTGAATATGGAAAACAGAGAGCAGCAGTTGTGGGAGCAGAGAATGTGTACGATTTTTCTCTGGGGAATCCGACTGTTCCGGCACCGGCATGTGTCAATGAAACGATTCGCCAGTTGACGGAGTCACTGGATTCCATCTCGCTGCATGGTTACACATCCGCCCAGGGAGATGAGGAGACAAGGGCAGCCATTGCAGCTTATCTCAACCGGGCGCATGGCACGCATTTCCGTGAGGATAATTTCTATATAACAATGGGCGCAGCGGCATCGTTGTCCATCTGCTTTCGTGCACTGACCACCAGTCCGGAAGATGAATTTATTGCGATTGCACCATTCTTTCCGGAGTATCGGGTATTTGTTGAGGCAAATGGTGCAAAGCTTGTGATTGTTCCGGCGGACACCGAAACTTTTCAGATTAATTTCGAGGAACTGGAAAAGGCTGTGAATTCCCATACGAAGGGAGTAATTATCAATTCCCCGAACAATCCGTCCGGTGCGGTGTATTCGGAGGAGACGATTCAGAAGCTGGCAGACTTGCTTCGTGGAAAATCAAAGGAATTTGGAACGGAGATTTTCATTCTTGCAGATGAACCATATCGTGAAATTGTCTATGATGGAGTGCAGGTTCCATTTGTTACGAAGTATTATGACAACACACTGGTATGCTATTCCTACAGCAAGTCATTGTCTCTGCCGGGAGAGAGAATCGGTTACGTTTTGGTGCCGGATGAGGTGACGGAGAGCGAAACTGTGTATGCGGCGGTTGCAGGAGCCGGACGTGCCCTTGGTTATGTTTGTGCGCCGAGTATGTTCCAGAAGGTTCTTGTGCAGTGCATGGGACAGACGGGAGATGTGGAACTCTATAAGAAGAACCGGGATTTGCTCTATGAAGGGCTGACGAAAATCGGATACGAATGCTTTCAACCGCAAGGCGCCTTCTACCTGTTTGTGAAGGCACTGGATCCGGATGCGGATGCTTTCTGTGAGCGGGCAAAGGAGGAGGATCTGCTTATTGTTTCCGCCACAGGCTTTGGCTGTCCGGGTTATGTACGCATTTCCTATTGTGTGGATGAGGATATGATCCAGCGTTCCTTTGGGGCTTTTGAGAGGTTATACAATAAGTATGAGCACTAAAATACGGGAGTATATGGTTTTCACCGGGCGAGTGCAGGGAGTGGGATTTCGCTATAAAATGACATATCTTGCTAACTCTTTTGGTTTGACTGGCTGGGTGAGGAATGAATATGATGGTTCGGTGTCTGCCGAGTTGCAGGGTCTGCCCGGGGAACTGGATCAGATTATCCAAAGGCTGGGGCAGGACCGCTATATTGAGATTGACGGCATCAGCCGGAAGAAGATTCCAGTTAGGGATGATGAAAGAGAGTTTCGGATTCGTTAATTTGGAAAATGGATTTTAAAAAATGGCGCAGTGCGGCTATGAACGCTCAGCAGGAGTGCCGGTAAAAGCGAGCCCCTCAATTTTGAGGGGCTTGGACACTTTTTATGAAATTAGTGAATGTACAGTTTCTCGAATTCTTCCACCGGCATTGGCTTCGCATAGTAGAAGCCCTGGGCGGTATTACAACCACAATTTTGCAGAAAATCTGCCTGATCTTTTGTTTCCACCCCTTCGGCAATCATGTCAAGCCCGATGGATTTTGCCATCTGAATGGTGTGCTCTACAATTCGTTGTCCGCGGGCGGAGCCGATAAAATCCTGTAAGAAGGAACGGTCAATTTTGATGACATCGAACTGGGTATCCTTCAGGGTGTTGAGAGAAGAGTAACCGGAGCCGAAATCATCCATCAATAAGGTGAATCCATGATCCTTCAGCTGCTGCATGCTTTCCGAAATTCCGGCTTCGTTCACAGTTTCGGTAATCTCAATTTCCAGAAGAGATTTTGGAATCTGATATTTCTCAATTAAAGAATCTAGTATCTGAATAAAATTTATATCCCGTAAATGCCGTCGGGAGACGTTGATGGAAATAGGCAGTGGTGTAATTTTGGCATCCATCCATTTACGAATCAATTTACAGGCTTCTTCCCAGATATACTGATCCATTTTAATAATGAATCCATTTCTCTCAAATACAGGTACAAAATCGTTTGGAGGGACAATGCCGTGCCCGGGCATAATCCACCTTACAAGAGCCTCGGCCCCAACGATCCCGCCATTTGCAATGTTGCATTTGGGCTGGAGATACATGACGAACTCACCGTTTTCTAACGCCTGATTCATGTTATCTTCAATAAATTTGCTGGTTGAGATATCTTTTTTCAGGGCGGTGTGGTAAAAGGCAACTTTCTGAAGCGCATCATCTTTGATGCTTTGTCTCGCCATTGCAGCTGCATCACCATACTGCCTAAGCCCGCCGGTAAGATCTCCGATAGGGCAGACTCCATATACAATCCGGTATTGCATACCGTCATAGCCCAGTAAATGTTGATCCAGAAGTTCGACAAAATCATAAAGATCAGCTTTGTCTTCGTATGGTGTAATAATCATAAATACATCTGCAGATAACCGGCTGTAGAGCTGGTATTTATTACAAATCACCTTAAGCGTTGAGACAAAGAAATTAAGCAGCTCAGTTGCCTTTTCTTCACCGTAATCGGCAGTGATCATTTTGAACTTTGCGACATCAAACTGGATTACTGCAAATTCCATATCCGGGTGTGAGTGAATTAATTCTGCAACCTGATCCTGAAAAAGCGCAGGGTTAAGATCAGCAGTAAATGTTTGAGCAATTCGGATTCGATGAACTTCTTCTACGTCCAAAGGGTCTGTCATGACGAAAATCCGGCTGATTTTTTTGTCTTCCCAGTCGAGCCAACATTCAATATTCTGATAGAGATAGGCTCCATTGTCTGCTAACAATCGCACAGCGATAGTTGATTTTCGGTCATGTGATGTAATGCTGGATGAATTTCCAGACATAGCGGCTTTCATCTGATCTAAAAACACATTGAAAGTAGGAACATCATCCTTATATACCCAGTTCTTCAGATGAAACAAATCCATCTGTGAGTAATCAGCATCCTTCAGGACCTTGGAATGCTTTGTAGCAGTATGCCAGCCACTTCCCTTTTCCCAGAGCAAAATCAGGAAATCTTCTCTGTCATCGATATATTTTAGTATTCTTTGCATTATGTCCATAACAACACCCCACAAGTAAAATGAAAAGTAACCATTTCATCCTATTGGATAATATTAACATAAAATGATAAAAAATGAAACTGTTTTTGAACATTTTGACAAGGAAAATATGAAAATATAATTTTATAATTTCTTGCTATATACCAAAGTGGGGTATATAATATTTAAATATCTGGTGCAGAAATCGCAGATGAGATGTTGAAAAAGGCAGTTGAGGAGCAGGATTATAAGGTTACTGCGATTAATAGCTAGATGATAGGGGGATATTGTATGAGAAAAAAAGGGATATGTTTAAAGATTCTTGCTGTTGTATGTATTTGTGTTTTGATCTTCGATTTAACAGGCGGGGTCCAGACGACATACGCGGCAACGAAATTTGTCGATGCGAAGGCAGGACCACTTCATGTGGAGGGAACGAAACTTTGTGACGAGAACGGCAACATGGTGCAGCTGAGAGGAATCAGCACACATGGACTTTCCTGGTTTCCGCAATATGTGAATGATAAGTGCTTTAAGGAGCTTCATGACAAGTGGGGCATTAATGTTGTACGTCTTGCTATGTATACGGAGGAGTACAACGGATATTGCAGTGGTGATGCAAATAACCGTAAGGAACTGAAAAAACTGATCAAAAAGGGAGTTAAACTTGCTTCAAACTATGATATGTATGTAATTGTAGACTGGCACATCTTAACAGATGGGAATCCCAATACACACAAGAAAGCAGCGAAAGCTTTTTTTAAGGATATGTCAAAGCAATTAAAAGACTACGATAATGTGCTGTATGAGATTTGTAATGAGCCGAATGGGGGAACTACATGGAAACAGATCAAGTCCTATGCAAAGGAAATCATTCCGGTGATTCGGGAGAACGATAAAGATGCGGTTATCATCGTTGGTACACCGACCTGGTCACAGGATGTGGATCAGGCCGCGGCAAGTCCGATAAAGGAAGATAATCTTATGTATGCACTGCATTTTTACGCTGGAACACACAAGGAAGACCTGCGTAAAAAGATGACAGATGCGATTAAAGCAGGACTACCTATATTTGTCAGCGAATTTGGCATTTGTGATGCGAGTGGAAGCGGTGCAATTAATAAGACCGAGGCGAAAAAATGGATCAATGCGATGAATAAATATGATGTCAGTTATGTCGCGTGGAATCTGTCGAATAAGGGGGAGACTTCGGCGGTTATAAAGAGCAGTTGCCAGAAAACAAGTGGTTTTAAAAAGCGTGATCTGAGTGATTCAGGGAAGTGGCTGTATGACATTTTTAAAAAATGTCAAAAAAGTAGGTAAAATGGTCTATTTTATTTGCGATACAAATTTTATATATTATATATGAGATATTTATGTCATTTTGAATTATAGTCAATTGGCAAAACAAACAAAAGGAGATTTAGTGAAATGGGAAACTATCAAAATGCAGGCGCAGGACTCAAGAAAATGTTTATTGCATCTGTTGGTGCAATCATTTGTACCGTATTGATGATCATTCCAATCGTCAATATTCTGGCTGCAATCGGAGCAATTGTATTTGGAATCATCAGTATGGTTGGATTGTATGGAGCAGGTAAAGATATCGCTGGATGTAAGACAGCATTTACCATTACAATTGTTAATCTGGTGGTAAGTGTACTTGGTGCATTCCTTAAGATTGGTGTTTTAGGAACAATTATTACAATTGTTGGCGAGGTATTATCATTACTGGTTGTTTATTATGTATGTACATCAGTTTCAGAAGCGTTGACAGGAATTGGTGCTGCTGAGGCAGCGCAGAAGGGACTTACTGTATGGAAGATGAACCTTGTTTGCTATATCATTATGATTGTAGTGGAAGTTCTTGCTTTGATTCCGTTTATTAATATTATTGCAGCTGTTGTTCGTGTCATTACAGCAATCGTACAGATTGTTGCCTCTATCCTGTATATGATTTTCTTAAACAAGAGCTATCAGGCTTTTGGTGCATAACAGTCGATTGAAACAAATGAATATGTAATACATCCCCTGCATAGACTGTACAAACAGATATGCAGGGGTATTTTTTTGAAAACATATATTGAAGAACGCGCTGTGGAAATCGCGAATTATATCATTGAACACAATGCCACCGTGCGGCAGGCTGCGAAGAGTTTTGGCATTAGTAAAAGTACTGTACATAAGGATGTTACCGAGCGGCTGACGCAGATTAATCCCGGACTTGCAGCGGAAACCCGAAAGGTGATTGATGTGAACAAGTCTGAACGTCATATTCGTGGCGGAATGGCAACCAAAGAAAAATATGCACATCAACATGTAATGTAGGAACGTGGTATCAGCAAGGCACTGGCAGCAGTGTCTTGCCACCATCTTGCGTGAAATTATATAATTATTTTACTGACAAAAGAGAGAAAGATTAGGAGTGGAAAAAAAGATAGGTAGTATGTATAATGGAGCAGGAACAATAATATTTACCATGAGAGGTGCATATGAATATAAAGAGAGAACAGCTGAAATTGTATGCGGTGACGGACCGCAGCTGGCTTGGCGATGAAACCTTATATGAGCAGGTGGAAAAAGCGCTGAAGGGAGGCGCGACCATGGTGCAGCTTCGTGAAAAGAATCTGGACGAGGAGACTTTCGTTCAGGAGGCGGAGGAAATCATGGAATTGTGCCATAGATATCAGGTGCCGTTTATTGTAAATGATAATGTGGAGTTGGCGAAACGTATCGGAGCTGATGGGGTTCATATCGGACAAGCAGATATGGAGCTGGAGCAGGCGAGAAAACTTCTTGGCGCAGATGCAATTATCGGTGTGACGGCAAAGACGATTCAGCAGGCAAAAGCTGCTGAAGAGGGCGGCGCAGATTATCTTGGAAGCGGTGCGGTCTTTGGCAGCAGTACAAAGCCGGATGCAAAGCCGATGGATCACGCGTTGCTGCAGGAAATCTGCGGGAGTGTGGAGATTCCGGTTGTGGCAATCGGTGGAATTTCGGCTGCGAATGTAATGCAGCTGAAAGGCAGAGGAATGGCCGGAGTTGCTGTGGTCAGTGGAATTTTTGCGTGTGAGGATATTGAGGCCGGAACAAAAGAACTGTGTGAACTTGTAGAGCATATTATATAGGATAAGTGTTTTCAAAATGCAATTGATGTTTTGATTATATATGGACGCAGAAGGAGAGAATATGAACACAGCATTAACAATTGCCGGAAGTGATTCCAGCGGAGGCGCTGGAATTCAGGCCGATATTAAGACAATGACTGCCAATGGTGTGTATGCCATGAGCGCAATCACGGCACTTACCGCACAGAATACAATGGGAGTGGCAGATATTATGGAGGTGACACCGGATTTTCTGGAAAAGCAGATTGATTGCATTTTTACGGACATTTATCCGGATGCGGTCAAGACAGGAATGGTGTCTTCTGCTGCGCTGATCGAGGTGATTGCGGACAAGCTGAAAACCTACAGTGCAAAAAATATTGTTGTGGATCCGGTTATGGTGGCTACCAGCGGAGCCAGGCTGATCAGTGAGGAAGCAGTTGATATCATGAAAGAAAAGTTGTTGCCAATTGCTACTCTCATTACGCCGAATATTCCGGAAGCGGAAGTGCTTGCCAAAATGGAAATCACGACTCAGGAGAATATGGAAATGGCAGCAGCACGCATTTGTGAAGCTTACGGATGTGCAGTTCTTTTAAAAGGTGGTCATCAGCTGAATGATGCAAACGATCTGCTGTATTGCAGTGGGGAGGAACCGGTGTGGTTTCATGGAAAGCGGATTAACAATCCCAATACACACGGAACCGGTTGTACGCTCTCGAGTGCAATCGCATCGAATCTTGCTAAAGGATACGATTTGAAAACTGCCGTGAAGAACGCGAAGGATTATATCTCGGGTGCATTGGCAGCGATGCTCGACCTTGGAAAGGGCAGTGGTCCGATGAATCATGCTTTTGCAATTATGAATAACAGATAGAGAAAGAGAGATTGATTGTACGATGGAGAAACAAGCAGGAAGAAATAGTATAAAGAAATTAACATTGACGGCATTTTTTACGGCAGTCGCCGTGATAGGAAGTTTGTTTTCCTTCCCGGTATTCGGGTCAAAATGTGCGCCGGTACAGCATCTGGTAAATGTGCTGTGTGCGGTTACGGTCGGTCCGTGGTGGGGGCTTGCGCAGGCGTTTATGGCGGCACTTTTGCGCAATCTGCTCGGGCTTGGCAGTCCGCTGGCGTTTCCAGGAAGCATGTGTGGAGTGCTTCTGGCAGGATTACTCTATAAATATGGGAAAAAATTGCCGTTTGCTTATGTGGGAGAGGTGTTTGGGACAGGAATTCTTGGAGGTATGCTTTCTTACCCGATTGCCGCTTTTGTCATGGGGAATAAAGAGGCTGCGCTGTTTACTTTCGTGGTGCCATTTCTGATCAGCACCTGTGGGGGAACCCTGATTGCAGCAGCGATAACAATTCCGATGAAAGCCTCCGGATTGCTTGCGCGGATGGGGCAGAGTCTGGATGGAGAACCGGTAAAATGAAACTGACGAAACAATATGTGGCTGATATCTATAAAAAAATAAAGGAGCAGCGTCCGATTATTCACTGCATCACCAACGCGGTGACGGTGAATGACTGTGCGAATATTCTTCTGGCTTTAGGCGCTTCGCCGACGATGGCACATCATCCACTCGAGGTAGGTGAGATTACACAAGGGGCAAAGAGTCTGGTCTGCAATTTTGGCGCAATTGGAGATTATGAGGCAATGCTGGCAGCTGCAATGCGTGCCCACGAACTGGGACACCCTATCGTCATTGATCCGGTAGGTGTATCCGGCTCATCGTACCGACGGGAGCATGCCCTTAATTTGATTGACAAGGTCAGACCGGGTTGCATTCGTGGCAACTATTCTGAGATTCGGGCGTTGCTTGAAAACTGTGGGACTGTGACCGGCGTGGATGCCGCCGAGGCGGATCAGGATGCCGATCATCAGGCGGCATTGATCGAAGTAATGAAGGAATATGCAGATGAAAAACAGACTATTTTAATTGCATCCGGGAAGACGGATATCATTACGGATGGAAATGTCACATATCTGTGTGAAAACGGAGATCCGCTAATGGCAAAAATTACGGGAAGCGGCTGTATGTCTTCAGTGATGCTTGGAGCATTTTTGGGGGTGGAGGAGTCGGTAGAATGTGCCGCGGCCTGCTGTAGCTTTATGGGTATCGCAGGTGAGCTTGCAGCTGAGAGAGCACGTGCTTGTGGTGGTGGAACCATGACGTTTCGTGATTATATGATTGATGCGGTATCAATGATGAAAGAAGAGGATTTTGGCAGAGTATCCTGTTGGAAAACGGACTGCGTCTTTTTACAACGGATAGGAGAAAAAAGAGATTAAAAAGTGACAATCGATTGTCTGTTTCAAGCCTATCTCAGAAGGCAAAATTTCTTTATAATCTTCTTTGAATTAGCACATATCTATGAGGGTAAAGGGAGGAAGGCTTATGGGCAAAAGAGACACTTTTTTAAAACATGTGACGGCTTGGATGTTATGTTTATGCATGGTAGTGGTACTGGTTCCGGTAGACACAGCAATGGCAAAGACGTCGACTCCGGGGGTGACGATCACTTACAAGTTCAAGGGTAGTGACGCTGCCACAGCAGGCTTTGCACAGGGAACTATTACAGTAAAGTCTAAGACTGGCGGAAATTATTATCTGTATTGGGCCAACGGTACAAAAGCGTTGGATGGATATTATGAGATTGCACAGTTAAAGGTGAAAAAGGGTGGAAGCAAGAGTTTTACTTTTGCAGAGCAGACCGCAATACCGGCAGATGCAACCAGCATTATCGCAATCAAATCAACGAAAGAGCCTGTCACTAAGACCGTGGCAAAGGCGGCTGCCGTTTACAAGATTCCTGCAAAGAAACAGCTGAAGTCCAAATCCAAGGATGCGCTTTATACGTTTAATTCTTATTCTGATATTCATATTGATGAGGAAAAAT
Source organism: Agathobacter sp. (assembly GCA_022775045.1). GTDB lineage: Bacteria > Bacillota > Clostridia > Lachnospirales > Lachnospiraceae > Roseburia. Next base: position 85,143 of record JALFLB010000011.1, read on the forward strand.
GGGGTGGTCCGGCAGCATACTGGCAGTACTCAGAGAAGAACTGGGAGCAGGCGTTAGAATATTCGGTAAAAAAGAAAGTTGATTTTATCGTATCTTCGGGAGATCAGGTGACCAATGCCAATTTTGACAACCTTGATAAGGAGTGGAAGGCATACCAGAGTATTCTGGCGCAGTCCGATTACGTGAATCCGATTTATGAGGCAGGTGGAAATCATGAGGTTCGTAAGGATCCGGTTAAAGAAGAACTGGCTGCTTATGTAAAGGGCAGTGGTCTTGACTGCAATATCAGTACGATCAAGAGTGGGAAGACTTATTATACCATTACTGAGCCAAATACCGGAGATCTGTTTATATTCATGGCTCTGGAGGGAGGATACCGTCCGGCACAGTATGATGAATTTACGGACGAACAGCTTGATTGGCTGGAAAAGACATTGAAGGAAAATTATAATACGGGTAAAAATATTTACCTGATTCAGCATGCGCTGATTTCCGGTTATGGTGCAGGTGATGACACGGAAAATCCATACTATGGAGGTTCTATCAATAAGGATTTGCCAAGTGCAAAACGTTTTATTTCCATCATTGAGCAGTATCCGGACATTATCTGGATTTCCGGTCATACACATGAGGATTATCGATTGGGATACAATTATTCGAATAACAACGGAACTTCCTGCAATATGATCCACAATAGTTCTGTGGGAAATCCGACAACGCTGGAGACGAAGGATGGAAAAACAAGCTTAAGTTACGAATTCCATGAGAATAATTCTCAGGGTTATTATGTACAGGTATTTGAAAAGGCGATTGTGTTTAACGGAGCAAATCTGCATGATCAGAAAATTTATCCAGCATACTCTTATATCATCAAGGGAAATACAGAAAAAATTAATTCTAAAACCGACGTCTATACGATGGTAGATAAAGAGGATCTGACATCCGGAAGTGTGAACTCGATGCTGGCAACGGTAAAGACATACCTGTCAGTCAACTATCAGTACAGTTCTTATGATCAGTATCAGCAGCTTAAGAGAACATATTATCAGTACAAATCTGCGGATACTTCCAAGATGTCTGCAAAGCAGCTTAAGACAGTGTACAGCAAGCTGAATTCACATCTTGAAGAACTTCATAAAGTTGTTACGGAAGTTGCGATGAATTAAATTATGTGGTAATCTAATAAGCAGAACATAAAGGATTAGCTGTCATTTGACATTGGCCAGATGACAGCTTTTTCCTATGTTGTCGGAATGATTTTGAAAGTGATGGGGGTAAGCGATTTGGAATGCAAACTGGAATTGGTGGAGCGGGATCCGAACATACCGGGACGCATTTTGATGCAGGATAAACCGGGCTGGCGATGCAGATCTTCTCTTCACTGGCATTCAGAATTGGAATTTGTTTATATGATTCACGGATGCATGGAGGCAAAGGTCAACGGCAAGGAGTACACGATTCATGATGGGGAATTTTATTTTGTTGATCATGAGGATATCCATATCAATGCCGCACCGGATAAAATGGCGGTGCAAAAGTATCTGGTCGTGTTGCTTTCCTACGATGAACTGAAGAGGTATCGTGAGGATCTGGATCAGTATGTGATCTGTGTCAACACCAATGAAGATGTCCGGGAAGAAATTGCAGGACTGCTGATGCGTCTTACGGAATATGAGGAGACAGCGCCACCCTACAGTCAGATTTTAAAAAATCAGGTCATTTTGCAGCTCTATTACATCTTTCTTACTAAATGTCTCGAGCCGAAAGAGCATTTTCTGGGGGGAGTCAGAGATGTTCGTTATGCAAAACAGATCATTTCTTATGTACGGTTACATTTTCGGGAAAAGATCACGATGAATATGCTGGCTGATGAAGTCGGGTTGTCCCCACAGTATTTGTCCAAGTACTTCAAGTCAGTTACGAAAATGAATCTTGGGCAATACCTTGGGCGGGTGCGTGTAGAAAATGCGAACCGCGAATTGGTCAGTGGGGATCGGACTGTCACAGAAGTTGCCTTGGATAATGGATTTCCTAATGTGAAATCCTATATCAATGTCTGCAAGCGCGTGTACGGAATGACTCCAACAGAATATAAGAAAAAACGCACTTGCAAAGAAGATTCCGGAATTATATGATGGAAGAAAAAGTTGTAAAAGGAAGGAACCGGTATGTCATTATTAAGTTGTTTTGTATATCACGGTATGGCGCGCAGCCGGGCTTACAACGCCGGAAGACATTGAGCGTTTTGACGTCTGTGGCGTACCGTATGAATACAGAATATACGGAGATGAGACGAATGCGCTCGCCCATGTTTTTCATTGTGATATGAACTCGAAAGATGCGAAAATCTGCAATGATGACGAGTGCAGGTTTTTTCGTAGATATATTACTGAAAAGTAAGTTTTGTGTCTTGTCAACGGCAGCGCTCTTCTATATAATTGGAGTCAGAGTTGTGAAAAAGCAATTGACATTAGGAGGAAAAGAAACATGGATCAGGAGAAAGTCATTGTTATTGACTTCGGTGGCCAGTACAACCAGCTGGTTGCGCGCCGCGTCCGCGAGTGCAACGTGTACTGTGAGATTTATTCTTACCGCACCGATATCGAACAGATCAAGGCTATGAATCCGAAGGGAATCATCTTAACAGGCGGTCCGAACAGCTGTTACGAAGAGGATTCCCCGACATATACAAAGGAATTGTTCGAACTGGGCGTGCCGGTTCTCGGACTGTGTTACGGCGCACAGCTGATGAATCACATTCTTGGCGGCAAGGTGGAAAAGGCGCCGGTTCGCGAATATGGCAAAACAGAAGTGTTTGTTGACAAGAATTCGCCATTGTTTTCCGATGTGGCGGAAAGTACCATTTGCTGGATGAGTCATTTTGATTATATCAGCAAAGCAGCACCGGGATTTCATATTACTGCCCATACGGCAGACTGTCCGGTTGCAGCAGCTGAGGACACTTCGCGAAATCTTTATGCAATTCAGTTCCACCCGGAGGTTCTCCATACCGTAGAGGGAAGCAAGATGCTTTACAACTTCGTGCGCGGGGTCTGTGGCTGTACTGGAACCTGGCGTATGGATTCTTTCGTAGAGAATGCAATCACGGAAATCAGAGAGAAGGTCGGAGATGGAAAAGTACTTCTTGCACTTTCCGGAGGAGTCGATTCCTCCGTACTGGCAGCCCTCCTGGCAAAAGCCATCGGAAAACAGCTCACCTGTGTATTTGTTGACCACGGTCTTCTTAGAAAGAACGAGGGAGATGAGGTTGAGAGTGTTTTCGGAAAAGACGGTTCCTTTGACATTAATTTTGTCAGAGTCAACGCACAGGAACGATACTATGCGAAGCTTGCAGGAGTAACCGAGCCGGAGCAGAAGCGCAAGATTATTGGAGAAGAGTTCATCCGTGTATTTGAGGAGGAGGCAAAGAAAATTGGTGCCGTAGATTTTCTTGCCCAGGGAACCATCTATCCGGATGTGGTAGAATCTGGACTTGGTGGAGAATCCGCAGTGATCAAGTCTCACCACAACGTGGGAGGCCTTCCGGATTATGTAGATTTCAAGGAAATCATTGAACCACTTCGAAATCTTTTTAAGGATGAAGTAAGAAAAGTCGGTCTTGAGCTTGGCCTTCCGGAATATCTCGTATTTCGTCAGCCATTCCCAGGTCCGGGACTTGGAATCCGTATCATCGGCGAAATAACCGCCGAGAAGGTTCGCATTGTACAGGATGCCGATGCCATCTACCGAGAGGAGATTGCAGGTGCAGGCCTTGAAAAGATTCCGGATCAATATTTTGCAGCACTGACTAATATGCGTTCGGTAGGCGTCATGGGGGACGAGCGTACCTATGATTACGCAATCGCGCTTCGTGCGGTTGACACGGTTGACTTTATGACAGCCACCGCATCGAATATTCCGTTTGATGTGTTGCAGAGAGTTATGAGTAGAATTATCAATGAAGTAAAGGGCGTGAACCGGTGCTTCTATGATATAACCAGTAAGCCACCTGGGACAGTTGAGTTTGAATAACGGACTAAAATGCTGAAAGCCTGTATTTATGCGGGCTTTCGGCATTTGTTTTATCAAATGGCTCTATTTTGGCTCTATTTGTGGGAAGAGTAATGGAAAGTTTTATTTAGTTTGAAATAAAAATTTTATTGACGCAAGAGAATATGGATAGTATACTTATCACCAGAATTACAAGGAGAGCATACAAATGAATCAGAACTTACATTCAAGACGTTATATGTACATGTATTATAGACGTACTGTGTTATAAGCTTTGCAAGGTTAATGCATTGACTTATAGCCGGTAGGTCTATTAGTCTAGTGCATA
>JALFLB010000026.1 GCA_022775045.1 Agathobacter sp.
TACTCAAAAACTCTTCCAATTCATCAATAGCTTCATACAGTAGCTTGGCAGTAAAAAACAAAGCTAAATCATTATATACTACTTCTTCATCTGTGCTGACCATGTTCTGAATAATTGCTGCTGCACCTTTAATTTTATCAACAGACTCTTGCACATTTTACACTCCCCTCTTATCCAAGTACGTGTATGATACCTCTCATTTTTACTTTGTCAAGAAAATGTTTTAAGGCATTAGTACCCCAAAGCACCTCAAATTTTTCTGAGCAAACTCATTTACTGCAACTACAGGTACTGGATGCACTAAATCAAACACACAGGTTACAAGGTCTGCAAGATTACTTGAACTAAATCAGTTTTCATGATGGCAAAAATGCTCTCCATTGGATAAGTACCTTAAAGACTTTGTAGCACATAAATTATCTTAAAGAATTTTTATCTACTGATAGGGCATAATAATAGGCTGAGGCACACACAACTCCAGCCTATTACCTTGTTTTATATTAACTCAGAGGATTGTTTGCTATGGGATTTTTGGATTTACCAAAAGCCACCAGAAATGAACATATTTGGCAGTTCTAAAAACGGTCATTCCTGCCTGAGTAACAATTGGGTCACCAGCGAAATACTGTCTATATAGTCCGTATAGTCTGTGAGAGTATTGCGGACACAATATATAGATTAAAAACCACACTTTTCGCAATATTTTGTGGTGCATATTTTCTAAGCATAATAGGACACAAAGTACTCTACTGCGTTATTGGGGAAAAATTCTTTCATCTCACCATAAAGCTGACCAGCAAGTGTCTTATTATGGGAAATGATCAAAGTCGGCTTGTTAAGTGCCTGAATTACATTTGCCATTGTGAATGTCTTACCGGATCCCGTCACGCCAAGCAGTGTTTCAAACTGATTTCCCTCCTGAAAACCCTTCACCAGCTTCTCAATTGCCTGGGGCTGATCTCCGGTCGGCTGATATTGTGAAACTAATTCAAAATGATCCATGAATCCATCCTCCTGGAATCTCATTCTATATCGTATTCTCTCTCTTTTATCTGGTAGTTATTATATCAAATTATATAAAAAAAGTACAGAACAAATCGAACTTTTGTTCTGTACTTTCATCAATTATGGAAACTTATAATATGATTTTCCTTTTTTCATACCGCCACGGCACTCTGCCAGTTCACTTACCGTAACAAGCTGATATCCCCTGTCGATCAGAGCAGGAATGATTATTTTCGAGGCTTCTGCCGTACTACCATACAGATCATGCATAAGAACGATATCTCCATCCTTAACATGATCAAGTACTGCGCGCTCTGTTTTAGCTGCATTTCTTGTCTGCCAGTCTCTAGTATCAACTGACCACAAAATGGAGGGCATCCCCACCAGACTTCTTGTCGTATTATTTATCGCACCGCCCGGTGGACGCATAACAACCGGATTCTTGCCGGTGACCTTCTTCACTGCTGTATTGGATTTGGAAATCTGGCGTTTCACTTCACTCTGGCTGATTTTTGTAATTGTCTTATGCTCATATGTATGATTTCCAATCTCACAGCCCATATCAAAGGCACGTTCCACCGCTTCATCATAGGTGGCAACCCGGTTCCCCACTACAAAAAATGTTGCCACCGCATCATATTTTTCCAACGTATCCAACACCTTCGGCGTATAGACAGACGGACCGTCATCATAGGTCAGAGCCACCATTTTCTTATCCTTATCAATTTTTCTTTCCAGTACTCCTTTTTCGCTAAAATAGCAAAGGTAATGGGAAATCGAATGTTTTCCGGTAAACATCTTTCCGTTCTTTTTGGAAAAATAGTATTTCCTGTTATTGATTGTTTGCCATCCTTTTTTCATTTTTCCTTTTTCAGAAAAAAAGTAATAGCTCCCATCAATTTTCTTTTTTCCGGTAACTGCTTTTCCATTTTTTCCAAAATAGTATTTATTACCGTCAATCTTTTTCCAACTGCATTTCAACTTTTCGCCATCTTTATAATAGGATCTGCTTCCATCCTCATTTGTTACCAGTCCCTGTTGCACCGGCTGCGATTGTGTATTCTCCTCTGTTTCCAATTCATATTCCTCTGTCGTCTCCTGCATCTGCGTTTCATCTATAGCAAGCTGCTGTGCGTGAATCCGGTTCCACGGTCTGATCAGTATCATCCCAAACGCCAAAATACACAAAACAGAAATCCAATACTTTTCTTTCAAACTTTTTCCTCCTCTTTAAACATTAACCCCTACTGTATGAGCCAGAAAAGTGCAGGGGTTCTCCCTGCACTTCTACATCACATATTCCGTTATCTACGTCCGCAGCACTGCTTATACTTCTTTCCGCTTCCACATGGACAAGGGTCATTCGGATATACCTTCGCATGCTCGCGCTTCTTTGGCGCGTTCTGTACCGATGCATCCTTGTTTGTACCGGTAACCTGTGCCACCTGCTCACGTTCAACCTTCTGCTCAACCTTCACATGGAAAAGCAGACGAATCGTATCTTCCTGAATGGCAGAAATCATTTCGTCAAACATATCAAAACCTGCCATCTTATATTCAACCAACGGATCTCTCTGTCCGTATGCCTGTAAGCCGATTCCCTGACGAAGCTGATCCATATCATCAATATGATCCATCCACTTACGGTCGATTACCTTAAGAAGTACAACACGCTCTAATTCACGGAACTGTTCAATTTCTGGGAATTCCGTCTCTTTTGCCTCATATAAAAGCACCGCCTGTTCTTTCAGAAGCTGCTTTAATTCTTTGCAATTCTTAACTTCAGCAATCGAATTCTCCGTAACCGGTTCAAGCGGGATAATCGGAAGCAGAAGTTCATTCAACTCATTCAAATTCCACTCTTCACGCGGAATCTCAGTCGAGATACAGGTATCCACTGCCTTTTCCACCTGATCCTGAATCATCTTAAAGATTGCATCACGCATACTCTCCCCATTGAGTACGGATAAACGCTCGGAGTAAATGATTTCTCTCTGATCATTGTTCACCTGATCATACTCCAAGAGATTCTTACGGATACCATAGTTATTATATTCGATTTTCTCCTGTGCCTTCTGAATAGCAGATGTCAACATCTTATGCTGAATCTGTTCATTTTCCGGGACTCCGAGCGTAGTGAATACGGACATCAGACGCTCCGATCCAAACAAACGCATCAGATCATCTTCAAGTGAAATAAAGAACTGGGATTCACCCGGATCTCCCTGACGTCCGGAACGTCCACGCAGCTGATTATCAATACGTCTTGACTCATGGCGCTCTGTACCAATGATCTTAAGTCCTCCCGCTTCTCTTGCATCCTCATCGAGCTTGATATCTGTTCCACGTCCTGCCATATTGGTAGCGATTGTTACTGCCCCATGCTGACCTGCCTGCGCAACAATCTCAGCCTCCTGCTCATGGAACTTTGCATTCAATACCGTATGTGGAATTCCTTCTCGTTTGAGCATTCCACTAATCAACTCAGAAGTCTCAATCGTAATGGTACCAACCAGAACCGGCTGGCCCTTTTCGTGTGCCTTCTTCACTTCCTCTACAACGGCACGGAACTTTTCTTTCTTTGTCTTATATACAGCATCCTGATGATCCACACGAGCAACCGGACGGTTCGTCGGAATCTCGATAACATCCATTCCATAAATATCACGAAACTCCTTCTCCTCCGTCAGTGCAGTACCGGTCATACCAGCCTTCTTCTCAAATTTATTAAAGAAATTCTGGAATGTAATGGTTGCCAATGTCTTGCTCTCCCGCTTTACCTTGACATGCTCTTTCGCCTCAATCGCCTGATGTAAGCCATCAGAATATCGGCGCCCCGGCATAATACGTCCGGTAAACTCATCGACAATCATTACCTGGTCATCTTTCACAACATAATCCTGATCTCGGAACATCAGATAATGTGCTCGCAGGGCAAGAATGACATTATGCTGAATCTCAAGATTCTCCGGATCTGCCAGATTGTCAATATGGAAGAACTGCTCTACGCGTTCAACACCCTGCTGAGTCAGGTTAACTACTTTGTCCTTCTCATTAACGATAAAATCTCCGGTTTCCTCCTGCTCTACTCCCATGATTGCATCCATCTTGGAATATTCCGGAATATCCTCACCTCTGGTCAACTGCCGTGCAAGAATGTCACACGCCTCATAAAGTTTCGTCGACTTGCCACTCTGACCGGAAATAATAAGCGGAGTTCTCGCCTCATCGATCAGAACTGAATCGACCTCATCGATAATTGCATAATGCAGTCCCCTCTGCACCAGCTGTTCCTTATAAATCACCATATTATCTCGGAGATAATCAAATCCCAGCTCATTATTGGTAATATATGTAATATCACAATTATACGCATCGCGGCGCTCATCACCTGACATGTCATTCAACACGACTCCTACCGTCAAGCCCAGGAACTCATGAACCTGTCCCATCCATTCCGAATCTCGCTTTGCCAGATAATCATTTACCGTTACAATGCATACGCCTTTGCCCTCCAGCGCATTTAAATAAGCCGGGAGTGTAGATACCAGGGTTTTTCCTTCACCGGTCTTCATCTCAGCAATACGACCCTGATGCAGAATAATTCCTCCGATAATCTGTACCCTGTAATGTTCCATTCCAAGCACTCGGCGGGCTGCCTCACGAACGACTGCATAAGCTTCTGGAAGAAGATCATCCAAAGTCTCACCTTTTTCGAGGCGATCCTTAAATTCCTTCGTTTTTCCTTTAAGTTCCTCATCAGAAAGTGCCATCATCTGATCGCGATAGGACTCAACCTTGTCTACGATCGGATAAATCCGCTTCAACTCCCTCTCACTGTGTGTACCAAAAATCTTTGTTATTGCACTCATAATATAATTTGCTCCTAACTGGCATAAAATGCTTGTTTTGCTCCCATTGGCGAGCATATGATATGTATTTTAACACTTTCTTATTTTTTTAACAACTCCAACACGTAAATGTTTTATGAACTTTTTATTAACAGAGTGTTGAAAAATACAGTCGCGATTGCTATAATTGAGCCACACACAAAATTGGCATGATTGATTCACGAAAGGAGTTCTCACAATGTCATATATATACAAAACAAAGGGAACCTGTTCTACTCAGATTGAAGTAGAATTAGACGGCGATATTGTAAAAAATGTTAAATTTACCGGAGGCTGCCATGGTAATCTGCAGGCAATTCCGCGTCTGGTTGAGGGCATGACCGTAGAAGAAGTAGAGCGCCGAATCGGAGGCATCCGTTGCGGCATGAAGAATACTTCCTGCGGAGATCAACTGACCAAAGCACTTCGGGAAGCTTATAATGCGCAAAAAAATTAAGAGCATTACCGTGTATGTAAGGGTGGGGCAACGCCCGCCCTTTAAATTTCTGTAACCAGAATCGGCTGAATCTGTTTTCCTTTCATCGCCGCTTCAATAGTATCCGGAAGCAATTCCATTTTTGCGATCATCGAATTCGGCTTACTTCTGCAGTTATCCTGCCCAAACGGCACAAAGAAAATATTTTTCATATTCATTAATGTTCCAATTGTCTTAAAATTTACCCCAAGTGCATCATTTGTGGAAATTGCAATCACAAGTGGCTTACCATTACGCATATGGGCTTTTGCAGCCATCAGCACTGGTGTATCTGTGATTCCATTACTGATTTTTGCTGCTGAATTTCCCGTACACGGTGCAATGACCATAATATCCAGAAAATTGTTCGGCCCAATCGGTTCCGCCTGTTGCATAGTCTTAATCCCCTCGTTGCCAGTTATGTCACAGATTCCCTCCACAAATTCTTTCGCACTCCCAAATCTCGTATCACAGCTCTGTGCCTGATAGGAAAAGATGGGAATCACATTTGCTCCCATCTCGGTCAAACGTATCACCTGTTTTCTCGTCTTTGCAAACGTGCAAAAAGACCCTGTAATCCCATACCCTATATTGCAATTTGAAAAATCCATGACTTCTCCTCTTTTCTGTCCTGCACTGGTCTGGTATTCCTAATCGCATCCGCCAACACTTTAGCGCTGCTCTTTGTTGTATATTTGCCCGGAAGTCCGAGTGCTGCCACCACCTTGATTCCGCAATTTTCCGCTGCCATCAGATCCGTCCCGCCCGGACGCGATGCAATATCAATAATCACCGCATCTTCATGCATTTCCCGAATAAACGATTCTCTCACCACCAATGCCGGAACCGTGTTAACGATCGTCCGTGCTCCATATGCTTCCTCCGGTGCGTAGGAAAAATCCACCGCCTCATGTCCCTCACAGCGTGCAAGTCTCCGCGCCTCAACACTTCGCGCAAGCACCGTCACCTTCGCTCCCATAGCTGCCAGAAGATTTGCAATCTCTCTTCCACATCTTCCATATCCGCAAACAATAATCTTCTGCTCCCGGATGGAATATGCACTGTATTTTAAAATTTCTGCCACGGTGGCCTCGGCCGTAATCCGTGCATTCCTGTGTACAACAGCTGCATCCTCCATCAGATCATAGTAGGTCACTCCCGCATCCTCAAACCTCTGTTTCCATACCGGAGAGATCACACCCGCAAATACACACCATTTCTTTACGTACTCTTTTGTCAATTCCTCTTTTAACAAAGTGTATACATCATAATTTTTCTCAATCTTTGAAGCAGGTGTCGGAAGGATAATCCGATCGCTGTCCTCAAGAACCGCAAGTGCCTCGCTCTTGGCAGCCCCCCTTCGCCAGTCAAGCGGACGAATTTTTCCAGGAAGATATTCTGCCATATGCTGCTGTCTTTGGTCTGTGACAAAAATCACGGTATTCCCGGTCATAAAAAACGCTCCCTTCCATATATCATATGAAAGAAAGCGTTTTTCTGTTCCCTTTTATACACCTGCTTACAGACGTGTTTCTACAAAAATATCATAGATAGCTTTGATTGCAGCCTCAAAATCATCGTTGCTGACACCAATGATAATATTCAGCTCCGAAGATCCCTGATCGATCATCTTGACATTTATATTTGCATGGGCAAGTGCTGAGAAAATTCTTCCTGCAGTACCTCTGGTAGATTTCATTCCACGACCTACAACTGCAATCAGTCCCAAATCTGCCTCAAGCTCAATAACATCCGGATGTGTAAGACGACGAATCGAACTGATTACCTGCTGTTCCTTGCCTTCGAACTCAGCCTGATGAACGAATACCGTCATCGTATCAATTCCGGAAGGCATATGCTCAATAGAAATACCGTTCTCTTCAAACGCCTGAAGTGCTTTGCGGCAGAATCCAACCTCCGCATTCATCATATCTTTATCAATACTTACCGCCACAAATCCTTTTTTACCTGCAATACCGGTAATTGTGTATTCCGGTTTCTGACAAGTACTCTCAACAATCAATGTCCCGTCCGCTTCCGGATCATTTGTGTTACGGATATTAATCGGAATACCAGCCTTGCGAACCGGGAATACCGCATCCTCATGTAGAACCGATGCTCCCATATAAGACAGTTCGCGTAACTCCCGGTAAGTAATTACTTTAATCGGTGCCGGATTATCAATAATACGCGGATCTGCCACCAGACATCCGGACACATCCGTCCAATTCTCATACATACTTGCATGACAAGCCTTAGAAACTATGGACCCTGTAATATCGGAACCACCTCTCGAGAATGTCTTCACGCTTCCATCCGGATTGGCTCCATAAAATCCCGGAATTACCGCACGTTCACAGCCGGCAAGCTTCTTAGACAATACTTTATCGGTCTTATCAGCATCAAAATTTCCCTCTTTATCAAAGAAAATCACCGTTGCTGAATCAATAAACTCATAACCGAGATAGTTTGCCATAATCATACCATTTAAATATTCTCCGCGGGATGCAGCGTAATCCGCCCCCGCTTTTGCCTTAAAATTCTCCGCAATCTTCTTAAACTCTTCATCCAGAGTCATCTTAAGTCCCAAACCATTGATAATCGAATCGTATCTTTCCTTAATCTTCATCAACGGAACTCGAAACTCTTCACCAGCCTCCGCCTTTGCATAGCAGGCATATAGCATATCCGTCACTTTAGTATCCTTGGCATTCCTCTTACCCGGCGCACTCGGCACCACATATTTGCGTGAGTCGTCTGCACGTATAATATCTCCCACCTTGGCAAACTGCTCTGCACTTGCCAGAGAGCTGCCTCCGAATTTAACAACCTTAACCATTTTATCTGCTCCTCTTTTATTAAAATAACTTTCGTTATTATACTTCTATCTACAGATATCGTCAATTTATTTTTTAAGTATGGTCTGCTTCATCACTCCAGATAAAACACATCCTCCGTAATTCTTCCAGTAAAACTATCAACTTCAAGAATTCCGTAAGAAGGCGGAACTCCAAATGCCGGTGATCCGATACTTCCAGGATTCAGATAAGTAATCCTGTTATGTACATCATAAAAAACGCGATGCGTATGACCAAAAAGCGCTGCATCTACCTTCCGTTCCTCCGCTGCATACTCAAGATTCAAATATCCGGCTTTCACATTAAATGTATGTCCATGGCAAATCAGAATTCTTTTTCCTTCTATCAAAAGCTCCCTCTCCTGAAATTCCTGATTGCAATCGCAATTGCCCGGCACCTGTTCCATCGGAATACCCGGAAACTTTAATCTCAGTTTCTGTGCATCAGACCAGCAGTCTCCAAGATGAATAATCAGATCCGGAGATGCACTTCTGACAGCCAGCACCATATTATTTACATTACCATGGGAATCACTGAGTACCAGGATTTTTTTCATACACAAAGCTCCTTTATATCTTAAATAGCAAAAAAGACCTCTGCATTGGCGTCCTCGCCCCTATCAGAAGTCTTCCTTTTCTCATTGTCGGAATCCAGCTATTATGCCAGTCTTTTCCATTGCCTGCTACACTTATAATAGGAATAAAACATACAATGCTCCGCCTGCTCGCAACGGCTCGGTGCCGTCTCAATATTACACTGGCAATTTACAATTGCATCCGCTTTTCCCTTGCAGTTTCCCTTTAACATAACATCGTCTAATACTTCGTCTGACATAACTATAACGCTCTCCTTATTACTATGTTTTGTTTCCAACGGAGATAATTATACAATATCTAGTATTCAAATGCTATACGGCAATTCGCACAAATAGGCTGGCATCTTTTGTCAAATTTTCCACTTGACGAAAGATACGAATTAGGCTAGGGTTCTATTTTCTGCTCTCCTGTCCTCTCTAATTCCTTTCTGGAAAACGACAGGAAATAAATCAAATTGATCAATATGCCAAACACAGTAGCCGTTGGTGCCGCAGCCCCAATATATACCAGCGAATCCGGCATCCTGACTGACATCACATACGCCATCGGAAGCCTAACCAGAAATGACTGCGCCATCCCCTGAAACATAACAAAAAACGTCTTGTTGTGCCCATTATAATATCCAATAAAAGAAAACAGAATAGAGGTCACAATTGCCTCCAGACTAAATCCCTGCAGATATTCTGCTGCCTTCACCTGAAATAACACCTGGTTGGTAAAGATTGATGCCAGCAGTTGTCCTCCGAAAAAAGCTGCTGCCGTCATGGCAATCCCGATTCCGCCCCCAATTACCATTCCGTAACCCATGGCCTTCTGCGCCCGGCGCTCCTTACCCGCCCCGACGTTCTGGGCAATAAAGGAAGACATTGACTGCATCAGTGCTGAAGGCACCAGCATGACAATCGCAACAATCTTATTAGCAATTCCATATCCGGAGGAAGATGCCAGTCGGATTGCCTCCGTAGAACCCATTCCATTGACAAAGGCCAGAAGACACATAAAGGAAAACTGTGTCAACAACTCCTGAAATGCAATTGGAAGTCCCAGCATCAGGAATTTTTTCACCTCTCCTGACAGACACAAGTCTGCGCGGGACAAGTGAAACGGCAAGGAAATTTTTCGAGTCACAACCAATGACATCAAAAGGCTGAAGGCTTGTGCCATCACAGTCGCACTTGCTGCTCCTGCAACATCCCAGCGCAATACAGCAACAAAAAGCAGATCCGCAAAAACATTAATCAGACAGGCAATTCCCACAAACAAAAGGGGAAGCTTCGAATTGCCAATTCCTCGAAAAATGCTACTGACCAGATTGTAACCAATAATAAAAACAATTCCGCCACCACAGATTCTTATATAAGTAATCGTCTTCTCCATTGCAGCCTGCGGCGCCTGCATCATACCGGCAAGCCCCGGTGCAAAACAAAGAATAGCAACTGTCAGAACTGCTGCAATCATGAGAAAACTCACGATTGCACCACCAATCACGCGCCCTAACCGCTTCTCATTATGCTCTCCGATATAACGGCCCATCAAAACTGTCACGCCCATTGCAAGACCATTCAAAACGAACACTATCATATTGATCATACTGCTACCTGTCGACACTGCAGAAATACTCTCCTCTGAGCCGAACCAGCCAACTACCAGTATATCCACGGCTCCATACATGGTCTGCAGAATCAGGGCACCCAGAATCGGCATCATAAAGCCAATCAGTTTTTGAAAAATACTCCCTGTGGTAAAATCCATACTATCTTTTTTCATCATATTTCCATCCTGTCAATCAAATTCAGATTATATTTATCAACCAATTGCATACATTTCTGATAGGCTTGCACGTCACGAATCTGCCGCTCACAGTGAGCATCAATTCCAAGAATTACACGATTTCCAAGATCTCCCGGAATCTTCCAAAACCGTTCTGCCGGATAATGGCGTTCCCCCTCTCCCATACCAAGCATATTGATCTCAAGCGGAATATCCATCTCCTTCATAGCCTTGCAGAGTCTTGTCATTTCCCAGTCATAAACAGAATCAAGTCCCTGATAATTCATCAGATCCGGATGGGCAAGATAGAGATAACTTCCCGTGTGCATTCCTTCAATCACCGTATCAACATACTCCCGGATTCGACCTTCATCATCTGTTTCCGTACCTGTATATGGTCCCGTCTGCTCACTTCTAAGAAAATGCTGTCCCATAATCAGATAATCACATCCAAGTGAACGGAACATTTTCATCTGTTCCTCATAAAATTCCGGAATATACTCTGCCTCAAAACCGACATAAATACGAATATCCGATTTATATTCCTCGCCCAGTTTTCGAATTGTCCTTACATATTCCGGCGCCTGCTTCATCGTCATGCGGATTCCCGAAACATAACCATCCTGAAACGGACATGGTACATGGTCAGAAAATCCAAATTCGCGAATTCCCATTTCAATTGCAGCCTCAATGTATTCCCGTTCGGTGTCATAGGCATGCTGACACCGATATGTATGTGCATGATAATTTGCTTTCAAAAAATTCTGCATCTTTTTCTATCCTTTTAAATAAAAATAGTAATTCTTTCCTATTGTAGCACACTATTTCTCATGTTACAAACCCTTCTATCCCTCATTGCGAAGTCGTTTTTGGAGAAGTGAGGTTGTGTAGTCATAATTTCCTAGAGAATTTTCGTTTACGGAATCTTCAAAATGTATTAACATAAAATAGTACTACATAAGAAAAAGTTAAATAGAAAGGGAAATCACATGTTTTCATGTCCAAACTGCGGCGGCAATGTCAAGTTCGATATTCCGTCCCAGCAACTAGCTTGTGAGTATTGTCATGAGCTGTTCGATCCTTACGCCTTTGAGAACAAGACCAGTGATGCCGAGGAAGAAAAATCTTTCGAAAGCGATTACGAGGTCACGGTGTTCACCTGCCCTCAATGTGGCGGAGAGATTTTAAGCACTGACAATGCCTCTGCAGGTTTCTGCAGTTTTTGCGGTGCCTCCACGATCCTGTACAGCCGGATCAGTCATGAGCGCCGCCCTAATTTCATCATTCCATTTCAGAAGTCCAAGGATGACTGTAAGCAGGCCTATGCCGATATGATGAAGCATGCAATTTTTGCTCCAAAGGAACTGAAAGACCCAAAGAACATTGACAGTTTCCGGGGTATTTACATGCCGTACTGGGCATTCTATGTTACGCAAAAAGGTCCCCTCTCCCTTCGCGGAGAAAAAAAATACCGTCGTGGAGATTATGTTTACACGGATCATTACAATCTGTCTGGTAATATAGATTCCTATTATAAGGGACTTTCCTATGATGCTTCCTCGTCCTTTGCGGACAATATCAGTGAAGCTCTGGCGCCTTACGATGTCAAAGGAATGAAGGCCTTTACCCCGGCTTATTTAAGCGGGTTTTACGCCGACACTGCAGACGTTGCGCCAAGTGTCTACCAGACCGAAGCTGAATCAACGGCATTTCAGCAATCCTTTGAACAACTGAAAAAAGTTCCACAGTATGCACCTTACTCCATTGACATGACGGGCGATACTTACACCTCCGGCTCTCTCAATACGAAAACCGTCAATGTAGACAGCACCATGTTTCCGGTATGGTTCATGTCATACCGCAGAAACAACCGCGTTGCCTATGCAACCGTCAACGGACAGACAGGAAAAGTGGTTGCAGATATTCCGGTGGATCCGAAGAAATATGCCTTCGGATCACTGCTTCTTGCTATCCCGATCTTTTTTCTGCTGGCAGCATTGGTGACGCTCCTGCCAACCCGGCTTTTGACGATATCGGCAGTGCTTGCGCTGGTTACAGCAATCATTTACACCTGCGAATTATCTTCCATTGCCAAAAAGGATTCTTTTGCAGAAGACCGCGGAAAGCTTTACAAAACAGATCCACAGAAATTAAACATAATCAATCAGAAAAGCTCTCCAAAGATTAAAAATACAAAGAGCCGGAAAATGGGTGCTCTTCAGGTATTTCTATGGATTCAAGTCATTCTTGTTGTTGGCGTACAGCTGCTGGGACTCATCGGTGCGACTGTTTCCTCTATGCCATCCCTGCTATGGCCGGTTCTTATTATAGCAATGGCTATCACCGTAGGAATCGGTTCTAGTAAGATGAAATCCCTTCCGTCTGGACAAAGTATCCTCGGATTCATTGCCTCCGGTGTTGCAGTTGTTGTATGTGCTGCAATTGCACTCATCCATCCAGTATCCGATCTGTTTTACTATATCGGAACCATTTTTTCACTGATTGCAGTAATTCTTTCGATTGCTGATATAATTCATTACTACAACATTTTATCTACCCGTCGACTTCCGCAGTTCGACAAGCAGGGGGGTGACGATCGTGCGTAAATATAACTTGAAACTAAGATTTTTTGCTGTGATTCTGACAACACTTTCTTTCCTTCTCGGAACCACTCTGGTATCCGCAGAACCAGTACCCGTTACTCACAAGGAAAGTGGTTACTCCTATGTTCTCGACGATCAGGCAGACTTTTTAGATGACACTCAGGAACAGTCTCTCGAAAATCTAATGTCCGAGATCACCCAATACTGTAATGTGGCACTTGTTACAACCACCAGTCACAGCAACTATTCCACGGAGGACTTTGCAGCAGACTACTATGATGATGTCTTCGGTCCTCATACAAGCGGAACTATTTTTGTAATTGACCGTTGTCTAAATGAAATATTTCTTTACAGTGACGGAGAGGCACATAAAACAATTACCGACTCACGCGCCTACTCCATCACGGACAATACTTATATTTATGCAACCTCTTCGCGGGATTATGATTACTATACCTGCTGCTACAAAACATTCGAGCAGGTACAGACTCTCATGGAGGGACGCAGGATTGCCGAACCTATGAAATACATATGTAGTGCACTGCTTGCAATCATTCTTGCGTTATTGATCAATTACTTTATCGTAATGTTTTTCTCACGCGCCCGCAAGCCAAACATCAAAGAAGTTCTCGCAGGAACATATGCTTCATTCTGTGTCAACAATGCGAATGCCCAGTTTGTCAACCAGACACGTGTCTACAGCCCGCAAAGCTCCGGAAGCAGCGGCGGTGGCGGCGGCGGTGGTCACAGCAGTGGGGGAGGCGGTCACAGTGGTGGCGGCGGTGGTCACTCCATCTAAGTATCCTAATAAAACTATATACCGTCAAGTTTGCAATAAAAAGGTGCTGCACAATACAGCACCTTTTTACTGCCTATTTCAAACCAAGCCAGTTTTTCATAGGATTAATTTCTTTCGCTTTAACAAGAATGTTCTGACAGTTTTCTTTCAGATACTGCTCAAGCAAAATCTGTTCTGCACGTTCAAATCCTTCCGACTTCTCTATCACACAATCCGGCAGCACACCGTCCGCATAATCCTTCCCACGAAAAAAAGACACCCGCACAATTTCTTTGCCATCCTTCTTAATTCGTCCGGATATTATCATCTGTAATTCGTCCATTGCCTTATCAACCATTAAGCCAACCTCCTGCAAACCGTTATTGCTTATAGCATATATCGAATAGTTTTTTAATCTCTACACCCCCGAAAAAGGAATTCTTAATCCTTTCGGATAATGATTCTTCATCAAATTACCGGCCTGCTTACCCCATCCAATACTATAACCATCTACCGTAATCAGATACCAGCCTTTTTCTCCCTCCGCCGGGAATGTCTGACCGCTTAAATAGTCACGAATCTCTCTAGAATCCCCTGGCAAATCCCACGAATACCTAACTTCTTCGGAGCGCAACGCATGTGCCAGCGCATGTGAGGGTTCAAACCGGTTTTTCTTAAGTGTGCCGAGATGCAGCCCCGGTCGCAACACTTTAAGCCCTTTCAAGGAAGGCATATCCGCCGGCGCCAGATACAATTGCTCACCAAACCGGATCAGCTGCCCGGAAAACTTCTTTTTGAGATAATCATGGCAAAATGCAGCATACGCCTCCACGTCCCGCTCAGCAACTGTTTTCTCTCTTCCATTCGCACAAAATCCACGATAATTTTCCTGTACACTGCCCTCCTTTTCCAACACTGCCAGAAAATGGCCTTCTCCTTGAATCTTATGCGGAAAAAGACGTATCGTATCCTCTATGCGCGGTGCCGGATGTTCGGTCCACGCTGGCACTCCTGATGTCATTCCCGGAAAATGCTCCACCTTGCAGATGGAAAACTCTGGATGCCTCTCTAAAAACCGGCTGACACTCCCCTCATTCTCCTCCGGTGCAAAGGTACAAGTAGAATACACCAGTCTTCCCCCGGGACAAAGCATCGTTGCAGCACATTCCAAAATTTCTAACTGACGTTGCGCACACAAATGCACATTGTCCATGCTCCATTCGTCACAGGCATCTGCATTTTTACGGAACATGCCCTCCCCTGAGCATGGTGCATCCACCATGATTCGGTCAAAATAAGCTTCAAACATTCCTGCCAATGCCTGCGGTGTCTCATTTGTCACCACTGCATTGACAATTCCCATCCTCTCAATGTTCTCTGACAGCACCTTCGCCCGGGACGGATGAATCTCATTGCTGATGAGCATCCCCTGTCCATGCATTGCTGCTGCAATCTGTGTACTCTTACCTCCCGGTGCTGCACACAAATCCAGAATCTTCTCTCCCGGCTGTGCATCCAGATACGCTGCCGGCGCCATGGCACTCGGCTCCTGAATATAGTACACCCCCGCCTCATGATAGGGATGCTTTCCCGGCGTGTCCTGTCCATCATAATAGTAACCATTTGATTCCCAGGTCACAGGCTGCAAGGTAAACGGCGCTTTTTTTAAAAATTCTTCACAACTTCCCTTCTCGGGATTTACACGAAGTGCCTGATACCGTTCCTTCTCATAGCTTTCCAAAAATGCCGGGTATTCTTCCCCAAGCATTTGCTTCATTCGATCTAAAAATTCCTGCGGAAGCATAAGCTCCTCCTATCCTCATTAATATGCGCTCATTATAACATAAAACTCACAAAAAACAGTTAAAACCATTGGAAAATTTGACAAAAGATAGTAAAATAATAATACTATCATAATACTTCAATACAAATTTTGGAGGACAAGAATTGATCAAGCGAAAATACATGCGTACAAGACAATTAAAGCCGGGAATGAAGCTCGATCATCCGGTAGTTGACCGCCTCGGAAGAAATCTGGTGGCAAGAGGTGCTGAGCTGGATGAATACATGATTGACTCTATGATAAAAATGGGCATTATGACTGTCTATATTCAGGATGGGGAAATCACTGACGAGGTTGAACAGAAACTTGAAATTTCTCCGGAAGCCGAGAAAAATATTGAGCAATTCCGTGTGGATGACCGTGCAAAAGTAAAGCTGTCGGCAAGTGTACGCAAACGAGTCGCTGAAGGAATTCAATTTATCTATAGCAACACGGAGTCGAAGGAAATGACTCAGGCAACCGATACGATTGCCGATGATCTGATGTCCGCAATCAACAGTAATGATGCCATTGCCATCGATATCTCCGAGTTAAAAACCAGTGACGAATACACCTTCAAACACAGCGTCGATGTCGCCACAATTGCTATGATTGTGGCCAAACAACAAGGACTTTCCAAAAATGCCATTCATGAAATTGGTGTTAGCGGACTCTTACATGATATCGGAAAAACAAAAGTCCCGCTCTCCATTTTAAATAAACCAGGTCGTCTGAATGATCAGGAATTCTCCATCATGAAGCAGCATTCTGTCTATGGCTATCAGATGATCAAAGATCGACCGGAATTTTCTCCTGCCGTATGTCTGGGAGTTCTCCAACACCATGAAAAAATTAATGGTAAAGGTTACCCCATGGGTGTAGATGAATCAAAAATTTCTCCGTATGCACGCATTCTCTCCGTCGCAGACATTTATGATGCACTGGTAACCGAACGGCCATACAAAGCGGCCTATTCCCAGAGAGATGCCGTCGAAATGATCATGTCCATGACAATGGAACTTGACATCACTGCAATGAAAAGCTTTTTGGAAAGTATGATTCTCTACCCGGTTGACAGCATTGTAGAATTAAGCAATGGAGAAAAAGCAAAGGTTGTCAAAAACTGTCCGCATTATATTCTCCGCCCTACCGTTGTCGGTCTGACAAGCGGTAAGGTCTACAATCTGGGTGAAGACATAAACTGTGCAAATATTATTATTCTTTAAGCCAGAAAAAGAGGGCATCAACTGCCCTCTTTTTGTTCATTTGGTAAAAACGCGGTATAGATATCCACCTGGTCATAAATACAACGCCAACTGCTGGTTGACCCCGCGGTTACGCAAATATATTCTCTTCCATTTTCATCCTCTGCAAGACTAGCCGCACAGCTTCCGGACTGCGCCACATAGCCGGTCTTTGCACACAATACCACTCCGTTTGTGTCCTTATCTTCAATTCTTCTGAGGAACCAGTTCGATATTGTAATTCCTTGCGGATGTTCTTGTGTCACACTCGTTGTGTAAACATGTGTGGATAATACCTCCCGACACCATTCATTATCCGTTGCCGCCTTGAGAATGACTGCCATATCATATGGAGTACTGTAATGATCCTCATCATAAAGTCCCACACAATTGGTAAAATGTGTCGTATCTGATAATCCCATCTGTGTAAGCTTTTCATTCATCAGATTTACAAAAGCCTCATGGGAGCCCGCCACATAGGTTGCCAGTGCAACCGCCGAATCCGCACCGGAAGGAAGAATCGTCCCATAGAACAAATCCCTGACCGTTACCTGCTCATCCACTTCAAATCCGGTATTGCTGCAGTCATTACTAAAACTGTAATCAGTAATATCAATCGTTATTGGCACCTTATCATCCAACTGCTCAGGTGTGATCTGTTCTGCTGCTACCAAAATCGTGAGAATTTTTGTCATGGACGCCGGAGAAATCCTGTCATGCGCTCCCCTGGCCGCAAGAATTTCTCCGGATTCCACATCAATCAGAATTCCATTTCCGCTCACTACACTCTCTGGCATTGTTGCTGTTGCATCGGTCTCATGAGCCTCATAAGACCAAACCTCCTGAAGTTCTGATGACTCCTGTGTATCCGCCTGTACCGCTTCCTGACTCTGCTGTGTTGGCTCAATAAATCTCGGGTCTTTTTTGTTCCATGCTTTATGTACTACTATTCCAACCAGTGCCAACAAACTGATTACCAAAAGTGCAAACAAACCATAACGTCGAATCCGCATAGAGCGTCTTTTCTCCCTGCGCATCCTCTCTGCCCGTTCTCTTCGCTGCTGATGACGTTTTTCCTCACGTCGTTGCTCCTCTTCCGCCGCATCAAAAATCCCTTCATTATATTGATTTCCACTCATGAACAAACTCCCAACCTTCTGCGCCTTCTGACATTTTTAATCTGCAGATAAAGCGCACCAACTCCCACAAATAAAATCGTCAATACCACAACCATATAAACAACACCGATTCCAAGTGTTGTACTCCCCAGAAGACTCGGATCAAAACCAAACCAACCGGTAGGCGCACCATAATTCAAAAAATTGTACGGCGCATACATTGTATCATTCCACCTGATTCCAAACTGGGACAAAATCACCACAAATCCCACATAACAGTAAGGTGGGACAATTGCAAACAATACATGTAACCGATTCGACACATACCGATAATCAAATAAAATATAATCTGCAATTGCCAATATCGGTGTTACAAAATGCACGCAAAAGCTTCCTGCTCCATTGCAAAAGTATGCATTCAAAAATCCAGCATCATTGGTCGGTGCCAGCAACGTCAGATAAATAAAAAAGGTCAGTGTAATGCTAATCGTTGCCATAAACTTGACAACATACCAGCTGTTTGGCATAGGAGCAGCTTTTCCTCCTTTACGAAGTCTGCGGAAATTCCTAAATAGAAACACCAAAAGAACCACATCAATAAAAATATTAGATAAATCCGTAAAATAAGTCAGTGACATAGGTCCGTGAAAATTCCGACACAATCCATAGACGGACGCTATAATGGCAATTGTCCTCATGATTGCTCCTGCAATATCCTCTCCCGGACGATACCCCTGAACCGTAAGATATGTTTCTTTCCTCATCCTCTACCTCCGTATATTTTTAAAAATTTCCTCCGTTCCAACCCCAATTTGCAACCGCTTCATACTTAATGTAAATGTGATCCGGTGCAATTCCAAGAACCTCATTAAAAATATTCATAATCTCGGCAGTCAGTTTTTCAAATGCAGCCGGGTTCTCCTGTCCAAACACTTTTACCTCAATAAAGGCCATTGGCTCGCTGTTATCTCCACGAAAATAAAGGTGGTAATTGTCTTCAAAACCTGTCATCAGCCAGTTTTCACTCTTACCCGGTATCAGACTGATTGCCTGTCCGAGGCGTGTCTTTAATTCGATTTCCTGCTGCTGTGTCATACTTACACTAACTTTTGAATTGATAAATGGCATATTTTCCTCTCCTTTTCCGTATATTGTGACTAAAGAATATCAATATGTTCTCCGTTTAATGCCTTATTCATACTGCGAACTGCACAAAACTTGCCACACATCGAGCAAGTATCATCATGTTCCGGCGCTCTGTCATCGCGAATCGACTTCGCCGTCTCCGGATCCATCGCGCATGCCCACTGTGCTTCCCAATCCAAGGCGCGTCTTGCATCTGCCATCTTATTATCCATATCCATTGCACCACGCACACCTTTTGCAATGTCTGCCGCATGTGCAGCAATCTTTGATGCTATAATTCCCTGCTTTACATCCTCAACATTCGGAAGCGCCAGATGCTCTGCCGGCGTAACATAACACAGAAAAGCAGCTCCACTGGCTGCCGCAATTGCTCCGCCAATTGCAGAAGTAATATGGTCATAACCCGGAGCGATATCTGTTACGAGTGGTCCGAGTACATAGAACGGAGCTCCCTGACAAATGCTCTGCTGAATCTTCATATTGGCTGCGATCTGATCCATCGGCATATGTCCAGGTCCCTCAACCATCACCTGTACATCCTTTTCCCATGCCCTCTTTGTAAGCTCACCCAGTCGAACCAGCTCCTCAATCTGACACACATCAGACGCATCAGCAAGACAGCCCGGGCGACATGCATCTCCTAAAGAGATTGTAACATCATATTCACGGCAGATATCCAGAATTTCATCATAATACTCATAGAACGGATTTTCCTCACCAGTCATGGTCATCCATGCAAACACAAGGGAGCCACCACGGGAAACAATATTCATTTTCCGCTTATGCTTTTTGATCTGCTCAATAGTCTTTCTCGTAATTCCGCAATGCAACGTCACGAAATCCACACCATCCTGCGCATGAAGTCTTACCACATCAATAAAATCCTTTGCAGTCAGCGTATCCAGATCTCTCTGATAATGAATCACAGAATCATAAACCGGAACCGTTCCGATCATCGCCGGACACTCTGAGGTCAGTTTTCTACGAAATTCAGTAGTATCTCCATGAGAAGAAAGATCCATAATTGCATCCGCTCCCATATCGACAGCCGCCATCACCTTCTCCATCTCTACATTATAATCCTTACAGTCTCTCGATACACCGAGATTGACATTGATCTTCGTGCGGAGCATTGAGCCAACCCCCTGTGGATCAATACATTTATGATTTTTATTCGCGCAGATGGCAACCTTTCCGGATGCCACAAGCGGCATCAGCTCTTCCACCGTCATCTGTTCCTTTGCGGCAACCTTTTTCAGTTCCTCTGTGACGATTCCCTTTTTCGCTGCCTCCATCTGTGTTGCATATTCTCTCATTTTTTTCTCCTTTTCCTCTCCAAAGCCGGCATATTGAAAACCGCATATGTACCATAATGCAATCGTACATATGCGGTCAGAATTCCAGCCATATTCTCCTACGTTGGCATTATCCAAATCAGGTTACAGGTCAAAGCAATACAGCTTACTCTCAGCCTGCTTACACAAGCTCCCTTAAACATCTAATTTTATTATACAAACTGCAGGCGGCATGTCAAGAAATAAATAAGAGATAAAACAGATACCATGCATACATTACCAGCATCACAATTCCCCATGGTCTTACCAGCTTTTTTCTGCGAAAAACAGCAAGCCAGAGAACAACACCGGCCACAATTGCAGCAATTCCGTCAGTCCAGAAAGATGCTTCAAATACCAGCGGTATAATCAATGCAGAAGTACCGAGTACAAAAAGAATGTTGAAGATATTGCTTCCCACAATATTACCGATTGCAATATCTGCATTCCCTTTTCGTGCTGCTGTGACAGAGGTGAACAGCTCCGGCAGTGATGTTCCGAGGGCTACAATTGTCAATCCGATCACCCGCTCGCTCATGCCCAGTGCACGGGCAATATCCGTTGCGCAATTGACCGTCAGGTTACTTCCTGCAACAATGACGGTTGCACCACCCACAACACAAAGCAGCAGCTTCCACATGCGCTCTTCTCCCTGCGCTTTCTCCTCCTTCTGCTTTCTGGTGAGTAAAAACAGATAAATAAGATAAGCGATAAAAAACAGCCAGAGGACACTACCTTCCATTCTTGTGATTTTTCCATCTGCCTTACCCATCCAAAGCAAAACAAAGGTGATCAGCAGCATAAAAGGAATCTCTATACGAATGGTCGTCTGTTGGATTGCGACTGACGTAATCAATGCCGTCACCCCCAATATAATTAAAATGTTAAGTACATTGCTTCCAAGGACATTACCAACTGCAATGCCTGCGTTCTGCTTCAGGGCTGCTGTGATACTCACCGCAGCCTCCGGAAGCGAAGTTCCCATCGCTACGATCGTGAGACCAATCACTAACTGTGGGATCCTAAGCTTGCATGCAACTCCCGCCGCACCATCAACAAACCAGTCCGCACCCTTGACAAGCATGAAAAATCCAATGATCAAACCAATTATCGCCATACTTCTTTCTCCCCACTCTCTTGCTCACTTTTATTGTTCTTTTCCATATAATCAGCTTTCCCATTTTCCAATTTCCATGCAATAATCACTGCCACAAGAATGATCACAACAAATGCTCCAACTAAAATATTTTCTACCATATCAATACAACCTCCTAGATATTTATTCAGGTAACACAAATAAGCTGTGTTTCCACAGCTCCAAAATCATTCGATGTTGTATCGATTTTATTTTTTCCCATCCTTCCTATGGATATAGTTTAAGATTACAGCATGACACCCGAATGTCCGGATACAGAAAACATATGCTGCATAAAAGACTCCCAAAAGGGACGAAATAGCTGTTGAGAGGTAGAGCAGGGAAAGAAAACAGATATTCCTGTCCAAAAACGAATGACGCTGCACATACTGCACAGCAGTGGCACTGCGTGCCGAGAGCATATCAAAGGTGCAGACATCTGTATTGGAGGTATTCCCTTCATCCACACAAAGAAAGCTAAAAGAAGCTTCAAAAGTATTGCGCACGAAAACGGAATCTGCCGCCCCTTTTGTACAGCAGATTCCAGAAAGAAGCAGAAATAATGTAATTACAATACAACTGATACGCTTGCAAACCGCATTCATTCCGTCATCCTCCACTGGCTCAGTTATACCACATTTTCCCAATGACGTCTACGGGCTTTTTGTCACAATTCTATACTCCTGCCAATTCGTTCATAAGATCCTTCACATGCATCATTTTATGAATTTTTCCGACATTTGCACCACAGAAAACAAGCCCATTTTCCGTATCTCCTTTTACTGCGTCCACCAATGCCTTGGTAATACAGTATGGAACCTTCGCCGGGTTACATTTTTCCAAGCACTGATAGCATTTCTTGATAGGACACTTTCCCGCCTCGGCCCTGTTCACAAACTGATTGTGCAGTGCACGCCCAGGCAGTCCCACCGGACTCTTGATAATCATAACATCCTTCTCATCAGCATTCAGATATGCCTGCTTATACGCATCGGATGCATCACACTCGTAGGTAGCCACAAAACGGCTTGCAACCTGAACCCCCTCTGCCCCCAGTTCCAATGCATGTTCCACATCACTGTGCTCATACACGCCACCTGCTATAATGACCGGAATATGACATTGGAACTCTTCCTCATATTCCTTCTTCAGTTCCACAATCTTTTGAATTTCCCCATCCACTGCCGCCTGCTCCACGTTATGTGCTTCTGCCTCCTTGGCTTCGTCCAGATTTCCCACATAACCGTATTCCTCCAACTGATCCAAATGAAAACCAAGATGTCCGCCCGCGGCTGGTCCTTCCACCACAATAAAATCGGTCGTACGATTGTACTTATGTGCCCACTGTTTCAAAATCAGCTTGCAGGCACGTGCACTTGATACGATTGGTGCAATCTTAGTGCCACTGCCCTCCACCAGTTCCGGCAGATCCATCGGCAGCCCGGCTCCACAGATGACTACATCTGCCCCTGCCGCAACTGCTGCACGCACATGTTCTCTGTAGTGCTTGAGTGCAACCATCACATTGACCCCAACCAGACCTGCGCATTTTCCCAACTGATCCGTCGCAATCTTTTTTGCTCTTGCGATATGCTTGCGGATGGCACGCAGATTACAGCCAGCCGGATCCTGCTCAAATCCTTCCTCATCATATCCAATCTGCGCTGTTGAAATAATTCCAACACCACCTGCAGCTGCCACTGCACCTGCCAGAGAGGAGCGGCTGACACCGACTCCCATACCACCCTGAATGATTGGCAGCCTGGCAATCTTATCTCCAATTTTTAACTTTCCAATAGCCATATGTATTCCCTCACTAAAAATATTTTGATTATCAAACAATTTTAGTGTATACCCATTGGGTAATCATGTCAAGATAATATTGTAATCATTTCTTTCAAATCTAGTTTTTAATACTACGTTTGCCAATTCACCATTTGATCGAATAGATGCATAAAAAATTAACGGGCAGAGTTTCACAATTCTCTGCCCGTTCATATGAATTGATTTATATTTTTACCCGCTCTTGCATCTCGGAATGCTCCGCTTCTTCTCTGGTCCGATGAATCGTTCCTCTTGGATGATGCGGTGGCGCATAAACCGAAGATAAACGTAATGGCATTCTTCCCATGTTGAAGATATTATGCCAGGTTCCTGCCGGTACAAAAATGGTATCTCCCTGCGAAATTTTCTGCCGGAAATCCGTTTTATCTTTACAGGTTCCCATTGTAACTACTCCAACTCCCTGCTCCACGTGCAACATCTGATCGGTATCTTCATGCATTTCCAGTCCAATTTCTCCTCTTACCGGTATATTCATCAATGTCATCTGCAGGTATTCGCCAGTCCAGACAGCCATACGGAAATTAGAATTTCCCATTGCCATTCTGCTGACATTTCCCACATACGGATTTGGTCCGTAATCTGCCTGACCTCCGCAATATCCACAACTCATATTATCGTCCAATGATATGTTTTCTATTTAAGATATGCTAACTTTCTGATTTTGTTCCCCGGAAAGTACATTTGCGCGAACGAGTGCCTTATAAATCTGCGGTGCAACCAATGCTGCAAGCACCATCTTGATGAGATCCCCAATGATGAATGGGCTCACTCCTGCTGCTATAGCTTCCCAAAAGGTCATATGTGCCTGATAAGCAAGCCATGCAGATCCAAACGCGTAGCAAACTGCTGTTCCAAGAATCATTCCAACCATACTAAGAACAATCTTACGTCCGGATTTCTCAATAAAAATTCCTGCAATAATTGCCATAGGGATAAATCCAATCAGATAGCCGCCCGTCGGTCCAAACAGTTTCTGCGGTCCTGCCGAAAATCCGGAAAATATTGGGAGTCCGACCAACCCCAGTAAAAGATACACAAGATAACTAATCGTTCCTTTCGAAGTTCCCAAAATATAAAGTCCAAAATAAATAACCAGATTGGTCAATGAAATTGGTACCAGTCCGATTGGAACTGACATAGGTGCCAGAATACAGGTAACTGCTGTGATTACTCCAATCAGTGCTATATTTTTGATGGATAAAGTTTTTGTTTCTGTCATAATTTTTCCCTCTCTTTCCTTTTAACTTGAAACTACACACGCTGACTGAGATCAAAGCCCATATCCGTAAGCATCTCAATATCCTGCTTCGTATTATTGCCAACCGTTGTAAGCATGTCCCCGGTGATGGTTGCATTGACACCTGAGCGAAACAGCCGCTTTCCGCCATCTGTGAAATAATTTCTTCCGGCTGCCATACGGATATATGCCGTCGGATTGATATAACGGAACATCGCTACTGTGCGAATGATTTCATCCTCGGTCAGCTTCGGCAAATCCTCCAATGGGGTTCCCTTTACCGGAATCAACGCATTGATCGGTATGGACTCCACCTCAAGCTCCGCCAGGGAAACTGCCATATCGATTCGGTCCTCCCATGTCTCACCCATGCCGATGATTCCCCCGGAGCAGACCGTTAATCCAGCATCCTTTGCCATCTTAATCTCACGAATCTTATCTTCGTATGTATGTGTCGTACAGATATTTGGAAAATTGCGCTCTGAGGTCTCAATATTCTCGTGGTACATTTCCACGCCTGCTGCCTTCAGCCGTGCAAAAGCCTCTGCGCTCAGTAAGCCATGGGATGCACACAACCGCACATGCTTGCATTCTTCATTCAGCAACTCGTAGGTTTTTACCAAAACATCAAGCTCCTCTCCCTCAACAGTGCGTCCTGCTGTCACGATAGAGTAGGCATGCACGCCTGATGCTTCCCTTTTCCTGCAATCTTCTAAAACCTCTTCCGGCTCCAACATTCCATGTACATCGCAGCCAGTGTGATTGTGCGCCGACTGGGCACAGAACTTGCAGTTTTCGCTACATCTGCCCGCACGACCATTGATAATCGTGCACAAGTCCACATGGTTGCTGCAAAGTGCCTCCCGAATTGCTTCAGCTCCCGCTGCCAGCTCGTCCAGATCTGCATCCTCGAAAAAAGACAGATCGTCTGCACGTGTCAGACGTCTGCCCTCTATAATTTCTGATGCCAGTTTTTTGATTTCCATAATGATTTCCTCCTGTGTAATGAATACATTCATTCCAACATGCTTCTCATTATACGAGGAGGCATTTCAATTGTCAACAAGTTTTTGTTATATGGTTAACATTATTATGTTTCGAATCTTTAAGTGATTAACTGTTCATATACCTAAGCCCGCAACTTTGCTATTTCTTCCTTGTAAGGAGCCCGTGTATCCTTCGGATTGTCCGGATTCTTGATCCACGGTGTCTCCAGGATCTTCGGCACATGGAGAAAATCCGGATGCCAGACAATGTCCTTTAAGGCATCAAATCCAATCTCGCCTTTCCCAATATTTTCATGGCGATCCTTATGGGCGCCCCTTACATTCTTCGAATCATTGATGTGGAACACAGCAATCTGGTCCTTCCCTAAAATCCGGTCGAACTCCTCCATCACGCCATCAAAATCGTTCACCACATCATAGCCCGCATCGTGGGTATGACAGGTGTCAAAGCAGACACGCAGTTTGTCGTTATGTACCACTCCATCGTAAATAGCGGCCAGTTCCTCAAAGCTTCGTCCAATCTCGGAACCCTTGCCCGCCATGGTCTCCAGCGCCACCACGCAGTCCACGTCAGCGGTCAACACTTCATTCAGGCCCTTGATAATCTGTGCTGTCCCTGCCTCCACCCCTGCATCCACATGGGAACCCGGATGCAGGATCAGCACATGACTTCCCATGGCAACCGTACGCTCTAATTCCGTGCGCAGAAAATTTACCGCCAGCTCGTAAGTCTCTGGTTTTACCGTATTGGCAAGGTTAATAATATATGGCGCATGTACCACAAACTCGCTGATTCCACTGGCACGCATTTTCTCCCATGCCGCTGGAATATTCAGTTCCGAAATATCCTTCCTGCGGGTGTTCTGCGGCGCTCCGGTATAAACCATAAAGGTATTAGCACCGTAGGAAAGCGCCTCACGGACAGAATTTAAAAGCATGTCCTTGCCGGACATTCCCACATGGGAACCTAATTTGATATCTGACATGGTATGATAAACCTCCGGATTATAATTTCAATTTTGAAAGCAGATCGCCGAGACTGGTACCTGCATTTTCATCTGAATGATATTCCACTGCCTGCGCCTCTTCCTCGTTGTCTGCTTTTTCCATAATATCTTCCAAAGCTTTCATACTCAGGCTGACTTTTCCATCATTGGTGTTTAAAATCTTTGCCTTTACTTTCTGTCCTTCCTTCAATACTTCATGTACAGAAGCAATTCTCTTCTGGCTGATCTGTGAAATATGTACCAGACCACTGATGCCATTTCCAATATTGATAAACGCACCGTATGGCATGATGGATTCAACAGTGCCTTCCACCACTGTCCCAGGCACTAACATGGCAACACGGTGGTTTCTCTCTTCCTCACGCTCCTGTCTGGCAACTGCCTTTCCTGATAAAACAAGCTTATTTTTCTCCGGATCAACAGTAATCACTTTGACACGCACGTCTTTTCCAATCCATGCACTGGTGTCCTCCACGTAATCTGCTGCAAGCTGGGAAGCCGGGATAAAGGCACGGATTCCTTCCAGATAAGTAGTCACACCACTTGGTACGCTCTCCTTGATTCGAACCGATACGATGGACTCCTGCTCCATCATTTCCTTCAGCTTGTCCCACGCCAGCACATCATTGGCTTCCTTTTTGGACAGCTCAATGTTGCCGCTTCCATCGTCCGTGCTTACAACGGTGGCCTCAATTTCATCCCCCGGCTGCAGTTGCTCCTTTGCGTTGAAATCCGGATCATTACTTAAATTCTCAATTTTGATGATTCCCGGCGCATAATAGTTCAGATCCAGTGTCACCTCATCGTCTGATACAGCCACAACAGTTCCACTGATGATATCTCCTACATTAATTGTGCGAAAGGAACGCTCCAGCTCCTTTTCAAAGTCTTTCATTGATTCTGCCATTGTATATTCTCCTTTATCGTTCAACTTTTTTTCTATTATAATGCGGTTCTTTGCAATTAACAATTTTTTTATGAAAAAAAACTCATACATCGTACAGATTTCTTCCCACATCGATCTTATCTGTCAGAATATCAAAATTGTAAACATGACATTCTTAAAATATTTCAATTGCATCAGGGGCTCCTGAAAAGACAATCTGCCAATATATTACTCCAATTACATAACCTCCATCCTGATTTCATCAATGATACTCTTGTCTTTCAGCTTATTCATTTCAAGGCATGTGATTAGCATCACTACCACAAATAGAGCAGCTATCCCCAACACTAATATTCCCCATGGAATAGAATACAGCACTGGGAATGCTCTTCGGATGGATAAATTGATTACAAATGGAATTGCAATCCCAAATGTGATTCCCGGTATGAATGCTTTTATCATGCATATGATGCTTTCACAATAGATCATTTTCCGAAGCGATGCATTTGTCATTCCGACACTTTTTAGGATTGCAAACTCACGGCTTCGTATTCTGATATTTGTCGCAAGCGTACTTACCACACTCGTAAATCCCATAAAAATCAGTAATATGACAAATCCATACAGAACAATTTCTGCAAGAACAATTGCGATGTTCAACATTTTTACCATGGTATCTACGCGGGCGATTCTTACAGTATATCCCTGTTCCACATAGGAATCCTCTGTAAGAATCGGATAGTATTCATCCATAATCTTTCTGGCAAATTCCGTGTAGGCCTGTTCATCATCCGGCGTGCAGAACCAGTCAAAATATCTGGCATCAATGTCAGGCACAACCATTCTGACCGGATATGGGTTCATCTCATGAAAGCCTTGTTCTTTCAAGTCTTCTTGATCTAATATTCCTCCAACACGAATTGTCTGTTTCTCGTCTGCTGCATTTACCATCACAATTTCGGTTACGCCTTCCTTAAAAGGACTTATCGTTTTCATTCTTCCATTATCGTTATACGCATAAGTGTTTATCAGAAAGTTACTGCCATATGCAGCGTCTGCTCTGTCGCATAATTTTTTATAAAGTTTTTCATCAACTGCTATAAGTTCAACCCTTGTCTCTTTATTCTCATCAAAAATGTCCGGAGTCTGCAACATTTCTTCTGAAAGAACATCCTTATCAAGCAATGCATGATAAGTGCATGCATCACTTCCCACACCATAAACTGTGGCGCCATATTCTGATAATTTGTCTGTGATTTCATTGTAAGTGACAGCCGGAATCGGCGCTACAATCTTTTCTTCCTCCTTTCCGGTATTTTTATTAATCTGTATATCGCGAATGGAACAATAATCCACCATCATTTCTTTGGAATTAGGATTCATCCACTCCCTGAATTCCTTTGCCTGACCGGAAAGCCCACCTGTCAAAAGAAGCAATAAAACGCCTAGCGACAATGCACGAATAGTTGCTTTATATACTGATTTATTTCTTTTGACATTTTTATAAGCAATTGCTCCTTCACAGCCAAGGATTTTTTCAGCCCAGCCATCTTTTACTTCAACTTCATCCAAATTTGTGCTTGCTGCCATACCCTTTACACACTGTATCGCAGTAAGGTTTCCGACTGCCTTTGCTGGTTTATTTGCAGAGTAAAGTACAATCAGAAAAGAAAAAACTGCTGCCACCAAATAGGTCCATACTGATATATAAAACGGCAGTGAAAACGAAAACGGGCGCATGATGATACTTTGGGCGATATCATTGATATCAGATACAAAACGCCCTGTGACTCTTACGCCAATATAGCCAATCAGCGTTCCTAAAATTAGTCCCAACGGAATGCCAATCATACTAAGCCACAGACTTTCGTACATGACACTCGCTTTGATCTGTTTTTTTGTTCCACCTACACATTTCAGAATTCCAAATTCCTGAATCCTTTTATTGGCACTGGAAGAAAAAATATTCGATATGACCGTCACCGACATATATGCTATCAAAAGTCCCAAAAGCAGAGCCGGTACTGCAATGATTGCAGAATAGGCACCAGCATAATCCCCATAACCTGGTCCTAAGAAATCGGTAAGCATCTTATTTCCACTTGTTGCAAAGCACATGACAGCCGTAACAAGTGCTGTAGAAAGTGATATTGCAAGGACACTTGCAATCGTTCTCTTTTTGTTT
>JALFLB010000002.1 GCA_022775045.1 Agathobacter sp.
TATAGAATGTTTTTACGGTTGCTGAATCCTCTACCAAAGCAACAATTATCTCTCCATTTCTGGCAGAATTACATTTCTCGACAAGAATATTATCACCGTCAAAAATTCCTGCATTAATCATGCTCTCTCCCTTAACTTTAAGCATAAAGGATTCCGCATTGGGCATAAACTCCGAAGGAATCGGAAAATAGGAATCAATATTTTCAACTGCGAGTATCGGTTGACCGGCAGCTACCTTTCCAACCATCGGAACATTAACCACTTCCCTGCGGGTAAGGTTAAAATTATCATCGACGATTTCAATTGCACGGGGTTTCGTTGGATCCCGCCGGATATATCCATTCTTCTCAAGGGTTTCCAGATGAGAATGAACAGAAGACGTAGATTTAAGATGAACAGCCTCACAAATATCCCGAACGGTAGGCGGATAGCCTTTATTCAGAATCTCCTTCTTAATATATTCAAGAATCTCTCTCTGTTTATCTGTAATCTTGCCATATGCCATCTGTATTACCTCCAAAATGTTTTCCTTGTGTAACCATTCATTACAGTTACTGACTGATGTTTTATGTACTAATTTTATCATATCAGTTCTGAAAAAGCAAACGTATATTCCGAAAATTTGTTCGATTTTCATATTGACAAACGCTTGTTCGTGCATTATAGTATATACAAACAAGCGTTCGGTTTCTAAAAATTTTACAATACAAGATAATTGTGAGGAGGAAACATGATGGAAAGAGTATATAATGATAAGATTTCAAAAAAGGCCAATGAGAGCCTGGCAAAGAGAGCACATACTGTCCGGGCTGAAAAACGTATTCTTCTGATAGCAGGAATTATTTTAGTTTCCATACTTATTCTACTCGGAAGCAGCATGAATGCCTTCGCCAGCTCCCGAACACGTAATGAGCTTCACAAATATTATACAAGCATTGAAGTGAATCCTGGCGATACCCTATGGAATATTTCTGAAGATTATGTTATAGATCATGTAATGTCAAGAGAAGATTTTATAGATGAAGTCTGCCGTCTTAATAATATTTCAGAAAAAGATATTCTGCACAGCGGTCAGTATCTGATTGTAGCCTATTATTCAACAGAAGAGAAGTAATTAAGTAATGATAAGCTTTATGTGTTTGGTTGAAAAAAAGCTCTCGATGCATTATAATAGGCAGTGGGAGAGATTTTGATATGTTAAAATTATTTTATGTAATCCTAATGAATCTGCATCGGGCACCATATATTATTCCTAAGATGAGAATTCGTGCTAATCATCCGGAACGTTATACCGAGGAGCAGCGCTATTCATTGATTCATCATGTTATTTATCTTATGAATAAAACTGGTAAAATTACCACTCAGGCAACGGGACTCGAGAACCTTCCAAAAGAGGGAGGGTATATGATGTACCCTAACCATCAGGGAAAATATGATGTCCTTGGAATTATGTATACTCATAAGGAACCATGTTCCTTTGTTATGGATACACGTAAATCCCATACTATTCTTGTCCGGGAATTTTGTGATCTGGTGCAAGCCAAGCGTCTTGAAAAGGATAATCCAAGACAGGGAATTACCATTATCAATCAAGTGGCAAAAGAGGTTGCTTCTGGCAAAAAATATATTCTTTTTCCGGAAGGCGGCTATAAATTTAATAACAAAAATAAAGTGTGCAATTTTAAAGCCGGAAGCTTTAAGATTGCTTTGAAATCAAAAGCACCCATTGTACCAATTGCATTAATAGATTCTTACAAGGTGTTTAATAGTTTTCATATTGGTCCTATCACAACTTATGTACATTATCTTAAGCCAATTACGTATGATGAATATCGTGATATGAAAACACCGGAAATTGCCGCATTGGTTAAAGAACGGATTGAAGAGAAAATTCGGGAAGTATTTCCCGAATCAGTCCTCACGTAAATGAACATATTTTGCTGCACTACGCCGTCTATCATCTTCGATAGCGGCGTAATGTTTTCTTGTTGTATTAACATCTTTGTGTCCTAACACATCTGCGACTAGATAGATATCACCAGTTTCCCGATAAAGAGAAGTGCCATAGGTACTGCGAAGTTTATGGGGAGTGATATTTTTCAGGTTAGTTACCAGCTTTGAATATTTTTTTACAAGATTTTCTACTGATCGGACGGTAAGCCGCCGGTTCTGCAGAGATAGAAACAATGCTTCCTCATGTCCTGGCTCTGTGGTTATTGTTTTACGTTCCAACAAATAATCACAGAGGGCCTCCCGCACTTCTTTTCCAAAATATACAATTACCTCAGCTCCACCCTTACGATGAACCTTAATTCCATCATTTTTCAGATCAACATCATCAAGATTTAATCCAACACACTCAGACACACGGATTCCTGTACCCAACATAAGCGTTAAAATGGCCAAATCCCGTGTTTTTGTACGATCATGGTACATTTGTTGTCTTTTTGTTAAATTCGCGCCTGATTCCACTTCATCAAGTAACCGGGCCACCTCATCCACATCCAGCCGTATAATATTCTTATCGTGGATCTTTGGCATATTAACTTTTACTGCTGGATTTGTTTCAATAAATTCATTTTTGAATAAATAATTATAAAACGAACGAAGTGAAGCAAGCTTTCGTTTCAATCCACGTTCATCATTGGAATGAGCAACACCATCTTTTTCATATACTTTCAAATAATACAGGTATTCCTCAATATCCATGGGTTTAATCTGATCCAAAACACTGAGTGGGATCTCTGTTATCTTCATTTTTTTACAAATAGGATTATTTTCATGAAGGTAATCAAAAAAACAAGCCAGATCGTAAGCATAAGCCAATCTTGTTCTGGACTGTGTTTCAGGTTCAATTGCAATAAAAAATTGTTTACAGTAGGGTGGGAGAGCAGCAAGCTGTTCCCGCAAACGCAATTCATTTTTTACATCAACTTCTTCATAATATGCTTTTGAATTCTTCATTATCTGGCCATCCTTTTATATTTCCATTCACAATAGCGTGAAATATTTGTTTTTTTACTCCCGGATTTTCTAAATTAATCTGCCGCACCAGATCCTTTATATATTGTCGCTTCGTTGCTCCATCTGCAGGGCAGGGATTTTTTACACAAGGCAGTTCATATCTATTCTGAAAGCCTATTACATCAGCTTCAGGCACATACATGAGAGGGCGAATCAACGTAAGACCACTGCGTTCAAGATTTGTAACGGGAGGAAATGAATAAAACTGCCCTTCATAAATTAGGGATAAAAACATAGTTTCTATCATATCATCCATATGATGCGCATAGGCAACTTTATTGTAATTGAGTTGCTTCACAAAAGCATTTAAAGCACCTTTTCGCATTTTTGCACAAAGCGCACAAGGCGATTTCTCGTGGCGTTCCTCAAAAACAATTTTCGCAATATCTGTTTTCACAACATAATATGGTACATGAAATTGTTCACAAATTTTCTGAACTGGTGATACATCAAATCCATGAAATCCTAAATCTACAGTTACCGCTGCAAGTTCAAATTTCATGGGATAAAAATTGCGAAGCCCTGCCATAGCATAAAGCAGTGTAAGAGAATCTTTTCCGCCGGAAATACCAATAACAATCCGATCTCCCTCCTTAACCATATGATAATCATCCATGGCACGTCGAACATAACTATATAATTGTTGTATTTGCATAGATTCCTCCTTGGGGTATATTATACAATATTTAGAAAGGATTATCTAGTAGACAAGGTAGATATTGTGCTATAATAAATCATGTTAAAAAATTCACAAAAGGAGAATCATCAATGCGTTTTATAATTCAAAGGGTCACAAATGCCAAATGTGAGGTTGACAACAAAGTTACCGGTCAGATTGATAAGGGATTTTGTGTTCTCATTGGCATTTCTCAAACAGACAATAAAAAAATTGCAGATAAAATGATAAAAAAGCTACTAGGCATTCGTATATTCAGTGATTCAGAAGGTAAAACAAACCTAGGTATTCATGATGTAAGTGGAGCTTTACTTCTTATTTCACAATTTACCTTATATGCCAATTGTCGTAAAGGGAACCGACCGTCCTTTGTCGAAGCGGGCAATCCCGATCTGGCCAAAGAACTATACGAATATATCATAACACAATGTAAACAAGAAATTCCAGTTGTCCAAACAGGAATCTTTGGAGCAGATATGCAGATTACGCTGACAAATGATGGACCTTTTACCATTGTTCTAGACTCTGCTGATTTGACTTAATTGAGTTAAAAGATTGATAAATTCATCGGAAGAAACTATTCGCAAAACACAAGTTTAACGAATAGTTACCTCAATCGCAATTCTATAATACATCTCCGCGAACCAAGTGTCAAATATACCTTTTACTTAAGCGACCTCATTTTGCAACACAATAACGCCCACTGAAAACAGTGAGCGTTATTGTTGCATTTTGCAATCCAATTTATGTTAGGCATAATAAAATGCTAAACTTTGGGAGCTTTTATTTATTTTCTTTCATTTTTTCCCGGAATTCCATAATCAAATCTACACATTGATTCGGGGTAAGTTTGCTCGTGTTCAGTGACAAATCATAGCTTCGCGCATCTCCCCATTTTTTGCAGGTATAATAATTATAATAGCTTGCCCGCTGCTTATCACTTTTTTGAATCATGTCTTTGGCTTTGTGTTCCGTAAGATTTTCGCGCTTACTGATGCGCTTAATACGATCTTCCATATCCGCATGCACAAATATGCTTAATGCATCTGGATTTGAGGCAAGTGCATAATCTGCGCAGCGTCCAACAATAACACAGGATTCCTGATCTGCAATTTTTTTAATCGTATCAAATTGTGCCAAAAAAACCTTATGATTCAACGGCATATCTAAGAATGGAGCGGAAGAATAATTACCACCGGAATATGTATCCATCACAAGAGAATAAAGGAAACTGCTAGTTGGCTTTTCATCGTGATTTTCAAAAATTTCTTCACAGAAGCCAGAATCTTTCGCTGCCTGTGCAAGCAGTTCTTTGTCATAAAGTTTTATGCCAAGACGTTCCGCAAGAAGTTTACCAACCGTATATCCACAGCTGCCTAATTCTCTTCCAATTGTATAAATATAATTGCCCATAGCCGATACCTCCAATTATTTTATTCATGTTCTTGCCTTATTGGCTTTATACATATTATACAACAATCAAACCAAATTTTTCAACAAATGCAGCAATTTTTCAAAGTATTCTGGTAAAGGAGCGGTAAATTCCATATATTCACCGCTACGAGGATGTACGAATCCGATTGTCTGCGCATGCAGAGTCTGTCCCTGCAGATGCTTAAACGGAGATCTTCCGTTGGAATAAAGTTCATCCCCGAGAAGCGGATGCCCGATACTTGCCATATGAACACGAATCTGATGTGTTCTGCCTGTTTCCAGTTTGAATTGTACATAAGTATAATTTCCAAAACGTTCTAAAACCTTATAGTGAGTTATCGCCGGCTTCCCGTTTTTTTCATTCACAGCCATCTTTTTCCGTTGTGTTGGATGTCGACCAATGGGACCCTCGATAGTTCCATCATCTTCTTTTAAATTTCCACAGACAATACCAACATAAATACGGTTTACAGAATGTTCCTTAATTTGTTGTGCAATGTTTACATGGCTTTCATCATTTTTACACACAATAAGAGACCCCGTAGTGTCCATATCGATCCGATGGACAATGCCAGGACGTATTTCCCCATTGATTCCACTTAAGGAGTCTCTGCAATGATATAGAATAGCATTCACGAGAGTATCCAAATAATGCCCTGCAGATGGATGTACCACCATTCCTTTGGGTTTGTTTACCACCAACACATCATCATCTTCATAAAGAATATCCAAAGGAATATTTTGAGGTTCAATTGTAGTTTCAACCGCATCCGGGATCTCCACAGTAACAACATCCTCCATATGCACTGGATAACTTGCCTTTTGTATATGTTTATTCACATGAACCTGACTGTTTTTAATGAGTTTTTGAAAAAAAGAGCGGGAACAATCCGGATAAATAATCGACAGAAATTTGTCCAGTCGTTCCCCCTCCTGCTCTGCCTGTACTTCAAATATTTCCGTCTGCATAAAATCATGACTCCTTTTTGTCTGTATTCTTTTTAGGAGGAAAGATCACTTCGTAATCCTCTTCTTTATAAACAAAAAATACCATAAGAATCAAAGCAATGGCAGAAATTGTAACATAAATATCTGCCACATTAAAAATTGGAAAATTGATAAGCGTAAAATCAAAAAAATCAATAACATAATTATGCATAATCCGATCTATCAAATTGCCGATTGCACCTGCAAAAAAGCCAATAAAAACAAGATTCATAAAAAAGAAATGCCGATTCCATGGAATTCTACGATATAAAACACCAAGAAAAATCAAAACAGCAACAGTTAATATCACAAAAAATGCCATTTTGCATGCTAAAAATGCATCAGGATGTGCATTAAAAAAGGAAATATGAAAGATTTTATGCAGAAACGAGATAGGATCAAAACTAAACGCAGCACTTTGATTCTCTAAATACCGCAGCTGAAATACTCCATCAATCAAAGGGAACGGCTCCTGTCCCTTTAATTTTACTGCAGCAAAGTACTTGGTAATCTGATCCAGAAATACCATAAGAAACACAGCTACGAAACTTCCTATCATGGTTTTTGAGGATTTGGTTTTGTTATCCTGCATTATAATATTTTCCTTTCTTCTATTGATACATTAGAAAGCGAACCCGGAGCTTTCCTTTTTTACTGAGCGACTGATCTGTTTCAAAAATAAATCTGCCTTTTCCGCGTACCGAAACAATGGCTCCGTTCTCACACGACTGGTTACAATTTGTAATGCACTTGCCATTGATAAATACTTTTTCTGCTGAAAGGTACGTAACCGCCTCCGAGCGGGATAAATGATACACCTTTGCAATAATGGCATCAATCCGGTTGGAGGCTATCATATCGGTTTTCTCTTCAAACTTTGGTGTAACCTCAAGCATTTTCATA
Source organism: Agathobacter sp. (assembly GCA_022775045.1). GTDB lineage: Bacteria > Bacillota > Clostridia > Lachnospirales > Lachnospiraceae > Roseburia. The sequence goes on from JALFLB010000002.1 coordinate 7,025, forward strand.
TCATCTAAAAGCGAAAGCTGTACCATTGTGTGCCGAATTTGTGTCAATTGATTCATAATAAACGTATGAATAGATTCTTCACAAAATATATGATATACACCATCCTGGCAGATAATATCACCGATTTTGCTACGATCAATACCCAGATGCATGAGTGCACCTAAAATATCACGATGCGTAAGCCTTTCTGCATATTTCGGATAAAGTGGTTTCGCCTCGATACAGACGATTGGATAATTCCACTCATAACAAAGAGCATCAGGGATAAATGCAACCATCTGACGCTCAGCATTGTCATAGCCTCCAAAAAGTTTTGAATCGGAATAAAAACTTTTATAAATACTATGGTAGATATTCTGTTCATACAAATTTAAAAATGCGCTGAAAGTGACAATATCCTTACGGTCTGCCTGCCTGGATAAATCAATCAGTCTCTTTTTACATAATTCAAATTCATCCATAACTGCTACATAGAAAATCCAGGGATATCAAATGATTCCATGAGATTCTGAATATCACCAGAAATATCAACTCCACTTGGGGTCGCAAGAAAAATGTAATTAGAGATTTTCTGCAAATTACCATGCATAGCAAATGTTGCTCCGGATGTGAAATCAATAATCCGCTGTGCAATATCAACGCTTAACCCTTCCATATTGATTACTACCGTTCTACCATTCAACAATGTCTCGGTAATCTCAATCTCATCTTCGATTGAATTTGGTTTAATCACACATACTTCCATACCCTGCTGTCCCTGCCTTTTATTCCTGGAAATTGGAGTAATTTTATTATTTTGCGTCTTTTGACGCTTCTCGTTGACATCAAAGCCTTCTGCCCGTTGCTGTTCTTCCTTGCGTTCCTTTCGCGAAGGTTTCTTTTCCTTCACATCTTCCTGATAATCTTCTTCATCAAATTCATATTCATCATTATCGAATTCATAATCATCATCATTCAGACGCATAATATCTAAAAATTTATCAATAACACTCATTTTATTAATACCACCTTATTTGTTATAATTTCGTTCTCCAAAGATGCCGGTTCCAACACGAACCATGGTCGCACCCTCTTCAATTGCCACCATATAATCTCCGGTCATACCCATAGACAGGATATCCATATGTACATTATCTATGTTTTGTTCTTTGATGTCAACAGATAATTGATGGATCTCCCGGAAGAAAAGACGATTGTCTTCCGCATTCTCTACAAAAGGTGCAATCGTCATAAGACCTTCAATTTGCAAATGCTCAAGCTGCGCTATCTGTCTTACCAATGCAATTGCCTCCTCTTTATGGATTCCGAATTTACTGTCCTCTTCTGCGATATTCACTTCGATCAAAACCGATACCTTTACATTCTTTTTTGCTGCCTGCTTTTCAATTTCCTGGGCAAGACGCAGACTGTCAACCGAATGGATCAGGGCTGTTTTACCGACAATATACTTTACTTTATTAGTTTGCAGATGTCCGATCATATGCCAGCGAATATCCTGCGGCAAGACATCTATCTTATCACACATCTCCTGAACTTTATTTTCACCAAACTCTCTGATTCCCTGATCATATACCGTCCGAAGCATATCAACCGGTTTGGTTTTGCTGACAGCAATGAGAGTTACTTCTTTGCGATCCCTTCCTGCTTTTGCACAGGCTGCGCAGATATTTTCTTCAACCTTTTTCAAATTGTTACACAACATTGTTTCCATGATATCTATTCACTCCTAACTTTTATTTTACAACCAACTGATTTTCCTTGACCTTACTTCCATCAAGTGCAATATGATCATACAATGCAACACCATATGCCGTCTTTGTCTCAATAATCGCATAATTTTCATTCTGTGACAAAATGTTAATTTGCTTAAAGACAGCATATCCTTTATTAATATTATAAACACCTGTCAGCTTGTCTACATCCGCTCCCACCGTATAAGTTTTGGAAGAATCACTCTTGATAATCACATCTCCTGCCGTAACAACTTCGTCATCGATATAATAGGCATCCTTACTCTCATAATAAACAGTTGGCTGTATAAGATTGACCGACTTTTTGTCTCCTGCTTTTGCCTCTATGAGAAGCCCCGGATCTGAGGAATCTCCGCCTGTCGTAAAAAATTCTTTGGGAATGGTATAAAATTCCTTACTTGTAATTGCAGAGTTCGGAATCTTTAATCCGGTTTTTTCGGATACCACCAATTCCACATCGACAAACCTGTCATTAACATAACGAATCATTGCAGTCTTGAGGGAAAGATTCAGATAAAATTCCTCTCCTTTTTTTAGCAGAGAATAAGGAACAGTAAGTGAATAGTCATCTTTACAAAAGCGTATTTTTACATACTCACCGTCACTGAACTGCTTTGCTATATCGCTGGTAACCGGAATGAGAATATTCCATGCTTCACTATTGATTCTCTTATAAGCAGGATCCTTTGCTGAAACCTGTGTCTTATCATCTAATATCGTTTTACTATACTCGGTCATATTGAACTGTTCCGGTGTAAAATGATCCAATGTCACATTCTCATATCCATCCGTATAATAGACAACGATACCCGGTTTTTCTGATTTCTTTTTATAAAAAGTATTATTTGCCTCTGCAGAATCAACCACATCAGACAGACTTTTCAGCGCATTAACCCCCAATGTCTGTGCAAGCTGGGAATCCAATTCCTTTTTAAAAGAGTACACTGACGAAAATACATTTGAATCATAGGAGTTGCGAAATAAATCAATCTCATTGGAGATTTCTGAAAGATCCTGCGTATTCAAGCTTGCCCCATCGGTTGTTGCAGTGGTAATTTTTTGAGAAAGCTCTCCCTTGGTATCAATAGAATAGACAATATCATTGACAGATGCTTTTGTACCACTCCTCAGATAGTAGTTGATATAACCGCTCTGACCGGCATAGACAACTGTCTCATCCCGAATGATCAGCCCATGATATACATGATTGGTCGCAATTGTTCCCTGTCCTACTTCATATTCTGCAATCGGATTGGAAGTAAGATAGGAAAAAATATGAAATACAACATATACGATAATAATTAGAAAAATGACCACTCCAATATTCAAATTATGCGAGCGATTCATTTTTACAACATTCTGTTTGTTCGTCAAAAGAATTTCACCTCATTCATTAATATCTCTATCTTACCATTTCTGATGTATATTTTCTATATTTTACGGAAAAATAAGTAGAGAATATAAAAATGGAGGTAATATAATATGAGATGGCTTGATAATTGCCTGCTTACGTTGGCAATCATTGGATGTATTGTCTGGGGACTGATTGGATTTTTCCAATTCAATCTGGTTTCTTTTATCTTTGGAGAGGGAAGCTGGCTGACACGAATCATTTATGCACTCGTTGGTTTAAGTGGTTTATACATTATCAGCTTCTACGGAAGAATCCGTTCTTCTCTGGAAGATTAAAAATAAAGAGGGTTGCTTTGCAACCCTCAAAACTTCAAATATCTCATTATAAAGAAACAATCACTTTGGCTTTTGCACATTCCGGTAAATCAGCCTTATTCTTGGATACACTTAAAATAAAACGAACCTTATACTTTTCACTGATCACATCCAGCTTTTCGATTGATTTTAAAATATCAGCATCCGACTCAATTGACGCAATGGTAAGAAAACTATCGAGATACATCTCCTCTAAATCATGATCCTGGGAAACAATTCCACAAATAAATCCCAAAAATTCATCACAGTTTGTAACCGGATAATCAATTACATTAATCAGACGAACCTTATTATTTAGCTCATACATATGCTTTTGACTCTTATCCAGATAAACAACATTTCCCGCAGCTGTTGCAATGGAATTGTTTACCTTATTCAAAAGCTCCTTTGTCTTTCCTTTTCCCTTTTCACCGCATATGATCTCGATCATGGCATTTCCTCCTGCAATTGAATTGTAAAATTATATAAAAAACAATTATTTCTTGATACAATTATAGTATATATGCACATAAAATACAATCACTAATTCGCAAAGCTCGATAAAATTTGATTCATCAGCAGATACAAATCGGAACGCCCATCCGCTTTGAATACAATGCTGATAATATCTTCCCCTTTTTTATTGGTTGCATATGTCACAAGACAATATCCTGCCGCATTGGTAGTACCGGTTTTTCCTCCAACAACCGTAATTCCATCCGGAGCTTTCACCTCACCATTTAAATACTTATTTGTATTTTTCCATGTTTTTGTTACCGAATTTCCAGTAGCATCCTGATAGGATGCATCATAACTTTCAGTACTGATGATGGTAACAAAATCCTGCAGCTTAATTGCCTCCTGAAAGATCAGATACATATCATAAATGGTTGTATAGTGTTCTTCATCCGGTAGCCCATTGGCATTGACAAAATGGCTGTTGGTCGCACCAAGTGCCACAGCTTCCTGATTCATCACTTTGGCAAATTCCTCCACAGAACCAGAATAGTATTCTGCCAAAACATTTGCCGCATCATTCCCACTCACCAGCATTAATCCATACAAAAGATCCCGCACGGTCAGTACATCTCCCTGTGAAAGTGCGCAAACAGAAGATCCACCCATATTGGCGACCGCTTCCGGGCTTACAATCACAGTATCATCCAAATTTCCATACCGGATAATGATATATGCCGTAAGTACCTTGGTTGTACTTGCCGGATATAGCTTTCCAAATATATTCTGACTATAAGTAACCTCTTGGGTGCTCAAATTAAAAACACCCGCCCCCTCGGCAAGCTTTGAATCAACCTGATCTGTTCCAAAATCCATATTATCTGTTACGCACAGATTCTGGGCAAACATCTTTCCGGTCTCATTACTTCCAGAATCATATAGAGAATAGGGGTGATCAAGGACTGTTTTTGAAGTCCCGCAGCCGCTCACAAAAAGAGCTGCTATGCATAAAAAACATAGCAGTGTAGTTCGGTAGTGCTTATTTATACATTTCACGCCAATCCAAATCTCCTCTGTCTAAAGATTTAATCAACAACTCCGCAGTTGCTAAATTCGTAGCAAGCGGAATATTATGTTCATCGCAAAGTCTTACAATACTGTTGACATCCGGCTCATGCGACTTTGGTTTAAGCGGATCACGAAGAAAAATCACAAGATCGATCTCATTATGCTCAATCTGCGCTCCAAGCTGCTGGGAACCTCCAAGATGTCCGGCAAGATATTTATGAATCTGAAGATTTGCTACTTCTTCAATCAATCTACCGGTTGTCCCGGTTGCAAATAACTCATTCTTTGCCAAAATTCCCCGATATGCAATACAGAAATTCTGCATCAATTTCTTTTTTGAATCATGTGCCACTAATCCGATATTCATTCATATACCCCCTAATATTTTTTCGGCTGTAATCCAACGTTCAATACAAACCCCATCCCAATATACAACGATAACAAAGAAGTCAGTCCATAACTGACAAATGGTAACGGAATACCTGTATTTGGCATCAGACCTGTCGCCACGAAGATATTAAACACACTTTGAAATCCAACCAGCGCTGCCATGCCAATGCAAATCAGTCTTCCCTGTAAATCCTTTGCCTTTCTTCCAATGAGAATACACTCAATAATGATAAAAAGGAGAAGAAGAACGATAACCAGCAGACCGACAAATCCAAGCTCCTCTCCTGCCACAGCAAAGATAAAATCTGTCTGTGGCTCAACAATATAGTTGGCATTCTTCATGGATGTTGCAACAGAATTATTCAATCCCTTCCCCCACAACTGTCCGGAACCAATTGCCATAATGGAGTTCTGCTGCTGAGCTGCAATATCTGACCAGCGCGGGTCCTTCGGATACAGCCAAGACATAATTCTACCATAACGATAATCTCCGTCACCGGAAAGAGCTTTCCGCAGAATCATACTGATTCCAATGATTCCAACAGGAATACAGATTCCAAGTACCGTTAGTACTATTTTATAACTTAATCCGGCAATAAACAAGAGGCTAACGAAAATTAATGCAATTGCAATTGTGGTTGAAGTATCCGGTTGCTTATAGATCAGTGCCAACGGAATACCCACAAGAACAAATGACATGCCCAATGTTTTTACCGTATTGAGGTTTTCTTGATATTTTGTAAAAAAATATGCAAAAAAAAGAATAATTACAATCTTCGCCAGCTCAGACGGCTGAAAACGGAATCCCGGAAGCTGTATCCACCGTTGTGCCCCATGGCTGTCATCTCCGATTCCTGGAATCATAACCATCACAAGCAAACCAACAATGCCTACATAATATACCCATGTAAACCTGAGAATAAAGGAATAATCCATGATGGAGATCACAAGCATGATAATCACTCCTAAAATAAATCCCATAATCTGTGTCTTTTGCACAGATTTCTTTGCACTTCCGATTAGCAGAATTCCAATAATATTCAGTGCAATAATACTTATGATCAATTGAAAATGGTAATTTCTAAGTTTGTATTGTTTTAACATCTTATGCTCTTTTCCTGTTTTGCTTCAAAATCACTCTTATCTCATAGTTTTCCGGAGCAATCTCATAATATCTGGATATGATATCAGAGATTTCCTTTTTCATACGTCGCATTAAAAGAGGAGAATGTTCCGTGGGTTCCTCTTCTATCATAAGCTTTAACCGTTCCTTCGCAATCTGATCGGTTCCTCCTGCATTATGCCTCATAGCCACATCCCTCACTTTTCAGAAAAATGTGTCCCTGTTTTTGGCAGGGATCCTCCACATTCAGATCCACAGGAATCACACGGGGACTGTCAATGAGACGTGCTGCATTCATAAATGCTCTGGCAGATTTCGTCCTAAATGCCAGAACCGGGACTCCCTGATTCTGACTTACAATTACTTTGTCATCCACAGGAATCACACCAACACTCGGAACTCCGAGAATCTCTTCAATGTCTTTTTGTGAAAGCATTTCATGCTTTTTCACCATACGAGGATTATAGGAGTTGATCAGCAGTTCTGTCTGAGACAGACGCATACTTTCCAACAGATATAGGACTCTGCCAGCATCCCGAACTGCTGATATATGCGGTGTTGTCACGACAATGGCACGATCCGCCGCAGATACCGCAAAATGAAATCCATCGTCAATCCCTGCCGGACAATCAATCAGACAATAATCAAATTCCTGCTTCAGATGCGAAATCAAAGTAAAAAGCTTTGTCTCATAATCACGAATCCTTTTACAATGCAGCGCTGCTGGAATCATATAGAGATTCGGGTATCGCTTGTCCCGAATCAAAGCCTGCTTTAATCGACAATTATTTGCCAGAAGATCGATCAGATTATACTGAATCAAATCCTCCATGCCCATTACAACATCCAAATTTCGAAGTCCCATGTCTGTATCCAGCATGATAACTTTTTTATCTAACCGTGAAAGTCCTGCTCCGATGTTTGCAATTGTTGTTGTCTTGCCAACACCGCCTTTTCCTGAAGTGAAAACAATCGCTTCACCCATGAAACAAACCTCCTGTTAGTGTTAATAATATAAATCTATGTGACTAATCGGTAACTGCATTATTTGAGTTTCCGTTGACACCAGATGCTTTCAACTTTAAGATATCATCCAACGACTGTTCACCATAATAATAAGAAATAATATTGCGGGATGCCGATGCCGCATTATGGGAACTATATCCATTGGCAATTCGCGTCGCAATTGTAATCTCCGGATTACTGTAAGGCGCATATCCCACAAAAAGTGCATGATTTGGATGATCTGCCTGCTGAGCTGTACCGGTTTTACCAGCCACTTCAATATCAAAACCATCAAAGCTGTCTAAGGTTTCTCCAACCATGCGCATACCAGAACGAATTGCGCTCCATTCACTTTCGCTCAAAGTCCCTGAAATATCTTCATAATCCGGCTCATACTGTTTTACAATATTGCCATCTACATCAACAATTTTATTCATCAGCTGATAGTTGTAAAGCCTTCCTGATGAAACCGCTGTTACATAGCGGGACAAGGCTGCCGTTGTAATATTGTTATTACTTTGTCCGATAGCTGCCATTACAGGATATTCTGTTGCAAGCTCAGAGGTATTCTCTTCAATTTCCAGACCTGTTTTCTCATTTAGTCCATATATTTTGGCATACTTTTGAATATACTCAATACCCGTCTGGTCATTATAATTTCCGGTTCCCTTCTGTGCCAGCTTATATCCAACAGTGTAGAAAAACACATTACAAGAATCACGAATTGCTTCCGAAACATTATCATACCCATGGTTTCCAGGATATTTCCAGCATTTTGGCTCATTGCTGACCTCTTTAAACTTTCCAGTACATTGAATCTTGGAGGATGTTGAGATGGTATTTTCTGCAAGTCCCGCCGTTGATGTTACCATCTTAAAGGTCGATCCCGGAGCAGTTCTTTCCTGTGTTGCATAATTCCACTGCGGATTGGACCTGTCCTTACGCAGTGATTCATAATATTCAGCATCCACACCATTAGCAAGCTTGTTGTTGTCATAGCCCGGATAACTCACCATAGCTCGGATTTCGCCTGTTTTCACATCCGTGATGATTGTTGAACCGGTACATGGCTCAAGAGCAAGCTGTGCAGGCGTGATCTCAATATTGTTGATTTTGTCCATAATGAAATCATAAGACGAAAGCGTACCATTTTTCAGCTTATCGACAGTAGCATCATCATAATCCAGCACACCCTGTTCGAATAATATGATACATAAATCCCTTGGGGATACCTCACCTCTTTCGATCATATACTGATATATGATTTTAGAAAACTCACTGTCTGTCTTGATTTCTTCTAAAATGTAATTGCACAATGCATCATATATTTCCGTGGAATCCGCATATTTCTCATCCACTGTCAGCTTACTGATATCAATCCAATGTTGGGAAATGCAATAATTTAAATAATCCTTTGGACTAAGTTTTTGTTCCTTCCATTTGATATAAGTATCATCATTGACATCAATCTCTTTACTGAGAAGAATTTCATTCTCTTTAAGCATAGAAATGATATAAGTAAATTGATCCAGCACCTCATCTGACATAACATTTAAAGCTTCCGGTGAAGTTGTAAGTTCTTTTTTGATTTTCGAAAGAACTGTTTTCTGGCGTTCCTTAAAGGTTCTCTGTAAAGCTTTTTCTGTGGATGAGGCCCCTTTTTTGCTGAAATGTTCAATATCAATTACACTGTTTCCAATCAATGCGTTATATACATCATTAATCGGAATGTTTCCTGCTTTGATATTGGAGTAAACAATTCCGGCAATCTCCTCCTCCAACGAAAGATAAGCTGCTTTTTGTAAGTCTGCATCAATACTTAAGTACAGATCGTCCCCGGCAACTGAATCCGTATTGCTGATAATTTCAGAAATTCTTCCCACATTATTGACAAAAAATTTCTGTTCACCGTTTTGCCCACGCAGATATGATTCATAATATTGCTCAAGTCCTGCTTTTCCCACAGTGTCATTTTCTGTGTAGCTTTTATCCTTCGCGTGCAACTCTTTATATTCCGTATCCGAAATCCGGCCGGTATATCCAATGATTGCGGAAAAATATTCACTGTAATTGTATTTCCGAATCATATCCTCATTGACAGAAACACCCACAAGGGTATCCATGTGCTCATTTACATAAGCCACTGTCTCATCGGATACATCCCTTGCCAGTTTGACAGACTTATACTTTGTATATCGGTTTGCATTTAAGGCATAGCGTACCACAACAATTTCGTAGGCAAGCTTTGAAGAATAATTCTCACTCACTCCAAACTTGTCCTTACTCTTTAGATAATCGATAATCTGCTCAGCAGTTGCTTTCGCCTCATCGAAACCGTAATCCTCATTGTACTCCAGTGATTCCACAGATGCTGCACCAAATACATCCGCACGAAACCGGTCAAGTGAAGCCCCTGTTACATTGAAACTGTATGTACCGTCTTCCTTTCTGTCAATCTGAAAATCATTCACTAGTGTATCATTATTTTTTTCAAATACAGTCAGTAGCTCCGCAAGTTCCTCATTAATGGATTCATTTCTTTCATTACTGTCAGAATAGGTTGCACTGTCAATGATCGAAATGGAATAAGCGAGCTTATTATACGCAAGCAGCTTACCATTGACATCATAAATGTTGCCACGCGCAGCCTCAACAGACTGTGTTCGCTGGATTTTCAATGAAAAGTTTTCCTGATAGGACTTTCCATTGACAATCTGAAGTGAAAAGATCCGCACTAATATGATGGCAAACAGAATTGTAAACACTGCCGCCAATACAAACAGTCTGGAGCTGAAAAATTTTTTCAGGAACTCCCTAATATCATAACTCAAATTTAATTGCTCTCCTTTTCTCGTGTTCCTCCAGATGCTGATTAATCTTAAGAAGAATAAAATAAAGAAAAATCGTTATCACCATGGTATACACAAATTCCGGAATCATAATTGCCGAAAAATAATACCAGAATTTAAATCTGCTTCGAAACAGAAACAAAACCACATAAATTACCAGATTACATATAATATCACTTGAACCAATTAAAATCATAGGTAACTTAATATCATCCGGATAAAAACGCTTTTGAAACATGCCATTGATGTATCCGATATACATATAAAGTAAAGCATATCCACCAAGATAAAAACCAAAAAATATGTCGACAAGCAACCCGCAAAAGAAACCGATCCACATACCTTCCTTCTTTCCTCTCATAAATCCGAAGGCAGATACAACAATAATTAAAAGATTCGGTGCAATATCAGCAAAGGAAAGTACTTGAAATACAGTGGTCTGCAGTAAAAAACATATTGTTATGATAATAAATAAAACAATTTTTCTGCGCATCTGAGTCTCTCCTGTTATTCCTGTTCTTCTGTCTCTTCATTTGATGATAATTCACCGGTATTCTTAATATCCGTAATGACAAGTACTTCCTGCAGATGCTGAAAATCAACCACCGGTGTAATTGTTCCGGACTTGGTCAGATTATTGGCATTATCCTCAATACTATAAACATATCCAATCAAAATTCCCGGCTGATATTGATCCGACACTCTGGAAGTCACAACCGGATCTCCAACTTTCACTTCATCATCCTCATCACGAAGTTCAGAAAAAGGGAGTAACTTATCCTTATTCATTGACATCAGACTTCCACTGACATTAAAGTTATCTTTTGTCGTCAATACCATCGAACTTACATTGCTGGAATCATCAATAATACTTCTTACCTTTGCATAGTTCGGTCCCACATCTGTGACAATTCCGACTAATCCGCTTCCGGCAATGACATTCATTCCCTTTTGAATTCCCTGCTTGGAACCTTTATCAATCGTAAAGGTAGAAAACCAATTTGTTCCATCCATTGCAATCACGTGAGCCGCTATCTTATCATATTCTCCGTACTGCTCATCCAGTTCCAAAAGCTGACGATAATTGTCCAATTCATACTGTTCAAGCTTTGTATTATTCAACTGAACCGTAAGTTCATCAACCTGCTCCTGAAGTTCTTTATTTTCTTTCAGAACTTCCCCCAATGTTTTAAAATCATTTGTCTTATTGGAAATCCATGAACCAGCTCCATTGATTCCCTTCTGCATTGGGATAAAAACATATCCTGCCACTGTATTTAACGGTCCCCCCGAAATATTGAAAACAAGACTGATAAACAGTGCTACCAGACAAACTCCTGTAAGGATCAGCAGCAGGTATTTACTTGATATATGTTTTTTCTTATTGCGATAATTTCGAAATTTTTTCATGAAACCCTCTATCTCAGTTACTATTTCAATGTATTATTCTTCATCGTAAATGGGATTCTCTTATATTTCGAATCCGTAGCAATCTTGGATAGTCCTCGAACCGCACTCTCCTCCGGATCGTCACAAGTATTCACCTTAATGTTCGTAATCTGAGTAAACAACTGATCCAGATTTTTGATTTTCGATCCGCCACCTGTAATATAAATACCTGCATGAATAATATCTTTTGCAAGTTCTGGCGGGGTTTTCTCCAGAATCAGTTTGATAGATGTACAGATAGATTCCAGGTTTGCCTTAATTGCCTCGTAGACAACACCTGCACTGATTTCACGCTCAACCGGCAGTCCGCTCACAACATCCAGACCTACCACCGTCATTGTTTCTTCTCTTCCCGGAAGACCGGATCCCAGCTCCTCTTTTAAGGATTTTGCTGTTTTCTTTCCAATCACAAGATTAAACTCTTTACGGATATAGCTAATAATTGACTCATCTAGACGATTCGAGCCAAAATGCATCAAATCACTAAGTACAAGTCCCCCCAGTGATATTACAGAAATCTCGATGGTATCCGCACCCATATCTACGATCATTACACCCGTCGGCTCATTGACATTAATTCCAAGCCCCACAGCATCGGCAAGCGGCTTTTCACAAAGCATAACATTCTTTGGATGATATTTGCTTTTGTAAAACAATTCAAAAAAGGCACGTTTCTCAACATCCGTAATATCCGTTGGAACGGCTACGAGAAACTCCGCATTTTTTATCTTTCCCTTCATCTTCTCTTCCAGATAATCAAAGATCATCGTCTGAAGAAAATTGTAATCTGCAATCACACCGGAAGACACTGGAAATGTAACACTGATTGTCTCCGGAGCTTTTTCATACATTGCATAGGCAGCATCTCCATATGCATAAATCTGATTTTTGTTGATGATTGCAATCGTGTTCTTTTCTGTTAATATTTTTCCGCTGGCCTTACAGAACACTTTGAAATTGCATGTACCGAAATCAATTCCATAAATATTATTATTCATTGTCCTCTCCCTTTTCATATGTTAAGCATTTAGGTAATCACCCCAACCGGAGTATTATAATATATGATTTTCTTTAAAACTGTAATACCGCTTATCACCGATAATGATGTGATCTGCCAGAGTCAGTCCCAGAAGCTCTGCCCCTTGTTTGATTGTCTCCGTAATCTGAATATCTTCCGTACTCGGTCCTGGATCCCCACTGGGATGATTGTGGATTGCCACAAGCATCACTGCATTTTTGATAAGAGCCTTGCGAAAAAGCTCCATTGGTGAGACATACGCATAACTTAAGCTTCCTGTCGTAATCAGACTGTCACCTAAAAATCTGCACTTGGCATCAAAAAAGGCTCCCATAAATACTTCCTCCCTGCGATGCCGCAGTTCCTCCATATAATAATCAGCAATGGAAGAGGGACAATCCAAAACAAGCTGATAACTCCGGCTGGTCTTGGCAATGCGCTGCGAAAGCTCCGCAATTGCTTTCAGCTGGATTGCCTTTACCGGTCCGATCCCCTTATGATTTAGAAACTGTTCATAAGAAAGTTCATACAGGTTCAAAAGATTTCCCTGACATTCTGCCAGTATGTTTCTTGCCAGATCCAGGGCTGTCAACTCCTTTGTCCCGGTTTTTAAAATAATTGCCAGAAGTTCTGCATCTGACAGCGCTTCTGCGCCTAAAGTACGGAATCTCTCATACGGACGTTCTGACTCCGGTAAATTTTTCATAGATGTGTGGCTCAAATAAATTCCTTTCTGCTTTCCCAAGAGTCACATAAAATTCATTTAATTGTAGCACACCTAGTCGATATTAACAAGATTGCGTTCATAAAGTTTTTGTAAAGACATAAGGATTCCCAGTTTCGCATGATACCATGTGAGGCCCCCTTGAAAATATACTGCATAGGGTGGTTTCACCGGTCCGTCTGCAGATAATTCGATGGAAGATCCCTGTACAAAAGCACCTGCAGCCATAATCACATCGCTGTCATACCCCGGCATTGCCCAAGGCTCGGGCGTTACATAACTGTCAACCGGGGCCGCCGCCTGAATTCCTTCACAGAAAGCAATCATTGCATCCTTATTTCCAAACTCCACTGCCTGAATAATATCATGACGGCTTTCTGTCCCGTTCGGAACGACTTTAAATCCAAGTTTCTCGTAAATGTTTGCTGCAAAGATTGCCCCCTTTAATGCTCCGCTGACAACCGAAGGAGCAAGAAAAAGCCCTTGATAAAAGGACTGAATCACTCCGAGGGAAGCACCGACCTCCTTACCCAGTCCTGGAGAAGTCAGACGGTAAGCTGCATTTTCCACACACTCCTTTTTCCCGACTATATATCCACCAATCGGTGCCAGTCCTCCTCCGGGATTCTTGATCAGAGATCCAACCATCATATCTGCACCAACGGAAAGCGGTTCCCGATCTTCCACAAATTCCCCGTAACAATTGTCCACCATGCAGATTACATCCGGTTTGATACTCTTGACAAATGCAATCAGCTCTCCTATCCGCTCAACGGACAATGTCGGACGGGTTGCATAACCTTTCGAACGCTGAATCGTAACAAGACGGGTTTTCTCGTTAATTGCCTTCTTAATTCCATCATAATCAAAGGAACCATCTGCCAAAAGATCTACCTGTGCATAAGTTATGCCATACTCCGCAAGCGAGCCTTTTGAAGGACGGATACCGATCACTTCCTCTAGCGTATCATACGGTTTTCCAACCGGCGAAAGAAGCTCATCGCCAGGTCTTAAATTAGACATCAATGCAAGCGCCAATGCATGGGTACCGCAGGTAATCTGCGGTCTTACCAGAGCATCTTCTCCACCGAAGCAATCTGCATACACATGCTCCAAAGTATCTCTTCCCATATCATTATACCCATATCCACTGGATATATTGAAACATTCCGCACTCACACGGTTTTTCTGCATGGCGGCAATCACCTTCATCTGATTGAATTCCGCATTTGAATCAATCTGTTCAAAGCGTTCTTTCAGCTCCGCTTCCACACATTCTCCAAATTCGTACACCTTCTTGGATATTCCAAGCTCTTCATATTTTTTTTCAAGTAATTGACTCATGTTCGATTCCTTTCTGTCGTAAAACTTGGTGAATTTTTTTCAATAGTGCTATATCGTCATAATGATATTCTGCTTTGTTCAGCCAGATTACATCCCGCTCCCTTCTAAACCAGGTAAGCTGTCGTTTGGCAAAATGTCTAGTCTCCCGTTTGATCACATACACGGCTTCCTCCAGTGAACATCGTCCTTCCAGATAATCTATCATTTCCTTATATCCAAGCCCCTGCATCGACACCATTTCTCTGCGATAGCCCTTTTCATAAAGTCCCCTTACCTCTTCAAGAAGTCCTTTTTCCATCATGAGATCGACTCGCTTATCGATTCTCTTGTATAAATGGGCTCTCTCATCTGTAAGAACAAAGTAGGCGAAATTATAGGGAGAGTTTTTTTGATGCTCCTCTTCATTGTGTTCTGAAATAGGCTTTCCGGTGAGATGGTAATACTCAAGTGCCCGAATGACCCGCTTGACATTGTTGGCATGAATGGCATCATAAGAAACAGGATCTATGTCCCTGAGTTTCTCATGAAGTGCCGTTGCACCATAAGTGGCGGCATAGGAGCTCATCTTCTGGCGGAATTCTTCATCTGAATCCTGATTTGTAAAGGTGACATCGTACAAAAGTGCCTGAATATAAAATCCGGTTCCTCCTGCAACAATTGGAATCTGTCCCTTCCCATAGATTTCCGTCAGGGCTTCCTCAGCCATCTGTTTAAAGCGTACAATATTAAATTCTTCCGATGGATCTAATGCGTCTATCAGATAATGAGGCACGCCGTCCATCTCCTCCGGCATCACCTTTGCAGAACCAATGTCCATGTATTTATAGACCTGCATGGAATCTGCAGAGATGATTGCACCTCCAATTTGCTTTGCGAGACGAATGGACAAATCTGTTTTTCCGACCGCTGTCGGTCCTGCCAGAATCACAAGTGGTTTCATCATATAATCCTCTTAAATTTCTTCTCAATTTCACTTTTTGACATGGAAATGATTGTTGGTCTGCCGTGTGGACAATGAAACGGATTTTCAAGTGTCAATAGTTCTTCCACAAGCGCATCGATTTCCGCAAAGCTTAAGGTGCTGTTACCCTTGACAGCTGCCTTACAGGACATAGAGGCAACCTTCTCAAGAATCAGGTCCGGTGTCTGCCTGCCAGTCAGATTGGAAAAATCATCCAGCATCTCAATAAACAGATCCTTCATGTCAATGTGAAACAGATTATCCGGCACCGCAGAAATCATGTATTCTCTTCCGCCAAAGCTTTCAACTTCGTAGCCCAGTTTCTGAATTTGCGGCATATATTTCTCCAGCATCTCTTCTTCCTTTGCGTTTAGGCTCAACACAATCGGAGGGCTGATTGTCTGGGACGTAAACTCCTTCTCCTTCAATCTGGCCATTGTCCTCTCATAAAGAACCTTTTCATGCGCTGCATGCTGATCTATGATATAAAGCTTATCTTCATATTCAATCAGCCAGTATGTCTGAAACAGCTGTCCGATGATCCGGTGTTTTTTGCGGGCATCCTTTGTAAGGAACTCAGGTGATACTGATTCCAGTGTCACCTGAGTTGTTTCTTCTATCTCCTGCTCCGAAACATCTGGTTTTGCAGGATTTTCTGTTCTTTTAGGTTGCACTGTTTCCGAACACACATACGAAATATTCTCTTCTTTTACAGGAGTCTTCCTTTCCGGCATTGGCTGATAGGTCTGCGTGCTTCTGATCTGGTTTATCCTGCGTTTTTCAAACGGCTCTGGAATTGGCTCCTTGTAGACTAGCAAAGGTTTTTTTTCATTCTTTGCTTCTACTATGGGAACATCCGGAATCAATTCCTTATGAGACAAAACCGCATAGATTGCTTCGCAAAGTTCCTTATATATCTCCTGGTTGTTCTCAAAACGCAGTTCCATTTTTGTCGGATGGACATTGACATCAAGCGAGTCTCCGGGAAAACGGAAATAAAGTACCGTAAACGGATATTGATGCTGCATCAAAAAACTTTTGTATGCCTCCTCGATTGCCTTTGACAAAAGTACGCTCTTGATGTAGCGCCCATTAATGAAATAATTCTCATAATTGCGGTTGCCCCGGTTGATCACAGGTTTTCCAATATAACCGGACATGGAAAAATATTCTCCTTCATATTGAACCTCCATCAGGGAAGCGGCAATATCCCGTCCATATATATGATAAATCAAATCTTTTCGGTTACCGTTACCGGAAGTATGCAGTCTTGTCTGATTATTATTAATATATTTGAAAGAAATATCTGGGTGTGACAAAGCAAGCTTCTCGAGCATATCACTAATATAAGTTCCCTCTGTCTGCGGCGTTTTTAAAAATTTACGGCGCGCTGGAGTATTAAAAAAGAGATCTCGTACCAGAAACGTGGTACCGTCAGGTGCTCCGATTTCTTCTACGGAAATTTCCCTGGACCCTTCAATCTGATACCGTGTCCCTGTAAGAGCTTCCGCAGTTTTGGTAATAAGCTCCACACGGGCAATTGCAGCAATACTCGACAAAGCCTCCCCTCTGAATCCTAGAGAACGCACACACAAAAGATCCTCTGCACTCTTGATTTTACTTGTGGAATGACGTAAAAAAGCAAGTGAAACTTCATCCTGCGCAATTCCACACCCATTATCTGTAATACGGATAAAGGAGATTCCTCCCTCCTTAATCTCCACTGTGATTGCAGTGGAACCGGCATCAATTGCATTTTCCACCAGTTCCTTAACCACGGAGCTTGGACGTTCAATCACTTCCCCGGCTGCAATCTTATCAATTGTCTCCTGATTTAAAAGATTAATCTTACTCATTTTACCACCGGTTCTTCACTTTGTTTTGTAATTCGTATAATTTATTCATAGCATCAAGAGGAGTCATATGGCTGATATCCACCTCTCGCAATTCACGGATAATATCATCATCCTTCACTGTATCAAACAGTGACATCTGTGTGAGATCCACCTCATCGAGATGCTCTTTTTTCTTTTTAGCCGGAATGTTGGTCTCCACAGAAATCTTACGAACGGTTTCAGTAATATCATTGGCAAGCAGTTGATTCACGATTTCCTTCGCCCGTTCCACCACCATATCAGGCAGTCCTGCAAGCTTTGCAACCTGGATTCCGTAGCTTTTATCCGCACCGCCTTTCACAATCTTGCGAAGAAATACGATGTCATCTCCTTTTTCCTTCACTGCGATACAATAGTTATTGACATTGTCGAGTTTTCCTTCAAGCTCTGTCAGTTCATGATAATGAGTGGCAAACAGTGTCTTTGCCCCAAGTAATTTCGGATTGCTGATATACTCTACAACTGCCCACGCAATACTGAGTCCGTCAAAGGTACTGGTTCCTCTTCCGATTTCATCGAGAATAAGCAAAGAATTAGAAGTCGCATTCCGAAGGATATTAGCCACCTCATTCATCTCCACCATAAACGTACTTTGTCCGCTGGCCAAATCATCCGATGCTCCCACACGTGTGAAGATTCGGTCCACAATACCGATATTGGCAGAAGATGCCGGAACAAAACTTCCAATCTGTGCCATCAGAACGATGAGTGCCGTCTGGCGCATATAGGTAGATTTTCCCGCCATATTCGGTCCGGTTATAATAGCGATACGATTGTTAAAATTATCCAGATACGTATCGTTATCTATGAACAAATCGTTGTTGATCATTTTCTCTACAACCGGATGTCTGCCTCCTTTAATATCAATCATACCGTTTTCATTAATCTTCGGTCGGCAATAATGATTCTGACCTGCCACAAGCGCCAGCGATACAAATACATCAATCTTTGCAATTGCCTTTGCCGTCTTCTGGATACGTTCTACATTTTCTCCAATTGTATCCCGGATCTGCCGGAACAATTCGTACTCCAGGTTCACAAGTCGATCCTGCGCCCCAAGGATCGTATCCTCAAGTTCCTTCAGTTCCGGTGTAATATAACGCTCAGCATTGGTCAATGTCTGCTTTCGCATATAATAATCCGGGACCATATCTTTGAAAGAGTTTGTCACCTCAAGATAGTAACCAAATACTTTATTATATTTGATACGCAGATTCTTGATTCCTGTTTTTTCCCTCTCGCTCTCTTCAAGATTAGCCAGCCATTTTTTCCCATCTGTAGAAGCACTCCTTAGACGATCGACCTCTTCGTTATAACCAGTCTTAATAATCTCCCCATCCCGCACGGAAATCGGTGGCTCCTCATTAATCGATACCGTAAGCAGTTCATACAAATCCTCCAGGCAATCAAAATCTGACCGAATCTCCTCTGCCAGTGCTCCGTCCATATCTTCCAGAAGAGTACGGATTGGTGGCAGCATCTGGATTGAATTCCGAAACGCCAGTAAATCTCTTGGATTGGCCGTCTGGTAGGTAATTCTGGTAATCAGGCGCTCCAGATCGTAGATAGGATTTAAATACTCCCGCAATTCCTCACGGGTAATCTCCTGCTCATTTAAGCAGGCAATCAACTCTTGCCTTTTCAAAATTTCTGCTTTATCAATCAAAGGCTGCTCTACATAGGATCGGAGCAGCCGCGCTCCCATAGCTGTCTTCGTTTTATCCAGCACCCACAAAAGAGAACCGCGTTTTTCCTTCTCACGTAAGGTCTCCACCAGTTCCAGATTTCGCCGGGTTGAACTGTCAATGATCATATATTTGCCGATGGAATACGGATGAATGGACAAAATATTGGAAAGCGTATTTTTCTGTGTCTCATACAGATATTTCAACAATGCTCCGGCAGCAATCACACCGGTATCGTAATCTGCCAGCCCCAATCCCTCCAGACTATGTACATGAAAATGGGAAAGCAGCGTCTCCTTTGCCAAATCATCCCCAAAATACCAGGAATCCAGTGCCGAGACTGCAATCTGAAGCCGCTCCTTCATGTCCTCAATATCAATTCCACTCATATAAAACGGCTCATTACAGATAATCTCAGATGGTGCAAACCGATTCAGTTCATCCACAAGCTTGCGTTCACTGTCTACCTCTGTTACAAAGAAGTCCCCAGTTGTCACATCCGTCACCGCGATACCATATCGGTCATCTGCATATACAATGTCCATTAAATAATTGTTCTTCGCCTCATCCAAAGACTGCATGTCAATATTGGTTCCCGGGGTAACGACACGGATAACTTCGCGCTTGACAATCCCCTTCGCAAGCTTTGGATCCTCCACCTGTTCGCATATAGCAACTTTATACCCTTTTTTGATCAGCCGGTTGATATAATTGTCTGCCGAGTGAAACGGTATGCCACACATAGGGGCACGTTCCTCAAGGCCACAGCTTTTTCCTGTGAGTGTCAATTCCAATTCCTTCGAAACTGTTTTTGCATCATCAAAAAACATTTCGTAAAAATCGCCAAGCCTGTAAAAGAGGATACAATCCTTATATTGTTCTTTTGTTTGCAGATAATGCTGCATCATCGGTGTTACTTCCTGCACTTTTGTATTAACCTTCCATTTAATATTTTGGATAAAATTGCTCCATCACAAATGATGCAGCCTTTAATCCATCAATTGCCGCGGACATAATGCCGCCCGCATAACCTGCGCCCTCTCCGCAAGGATAAACGCCAGCCACAGAGCTTACGCCGTGTTTATCCCTTATCATGCGTACCGGGGATGAAGTTCGTGTCTCCATTCCGGAAAGTATGGCATCCTTGCGATCAAACTCCGGGATAATTTTGGCAAAATGCTCCATTCCCAGCAGAAATGACTGTTCCATTTCATTCGAGAGAATCCCTCTTAAATTTGCGAATGTGGTACTTCCCTTGGTCTGTGAAGCAAAATTTCCATAAGCTGTACTTTCCACATTTTGCTGATAATCGCCAAACAACTGCTGAGGGATTCTGCCTTGTCCTATCTTGTAGGCTTTCTGTTCCAGCTGCTCCTGATAACGCATACCTGCAAGGGCATCTGTGCCACCAAAATCTTCCGGTGAAACCGAAACAATAATTGCCGAATTGGCATTGCTTCCACTTCTCCCGGAATAACTCATTCCATTCACACAGGTTCCCTCTTTCATCGAGGATGCATTCACCACATAACCTCCCGGACACATACAAAATGAGTATACGCCCCGGCCATTAGGGAAATTGGAAGTCACCTTATATGGTGCTGAAGGAAGAGGCTTTCCCTTCCAATCCCCATACATTGCCTGATTGATCATTTTTTGCGGATGCTCTACACGAAATCCCACCGCAAAACTTTTCGTTTCCATGCAGATTCCCCGCCTTTCAAGCATCCGAAAGGTATCCCTTGCACTATGCCCCAAAGCAAAAATGGCAGCCTCGGTTTCAATCATCTGACCACCTGCTACAACGCCTGTCAGTGTTCCATTTTCAATTACAATATCCTCGACCTGTTTTGAGAAACAAAACTGCGCTCCCTTTTCCTCCATATAGGTCCGCATATTTGCAATCACATGGGCGAGTATATCTGTTCCAATGTGTGGTTTATTCTCGTAAAGAATTGCCGATGGAGCGCCAAAACGCACAAATGTCTCCAAAACAAACCGATTCCGTCCTGATGGATCCTTAACCACCGTGTTAAGCTTTCCATCTGAAAAGGTGCCGGCCCCTCCTTCACCAAACTGTACATTGGAATTTGGTTCGAGCACGCCGGTCTCCCAAAATCGTCTTACATCAAGAGTCCGTTCTTCAATTGCCTTTCCCCGCTCCAGTATGAGCGGTTCATAGCCGGCCTCTGTCAGCTGAAAAGCAGCAAACAAACCTGCGGGTCCGGCTCCGACAATGACCGGGCGTTTTGTAAATGGACAAGATCCAGGCACCGGATAGTGATACCGGATATCCTTTGCCGGGATCACCGAACCATTATGTATTTTTTTTAGCACCGCTGTTTCCCTATCTACCTGTACCTGTACACAGTACACATAATACAGCTGCGGTTTCTTTCTTGCATCCAGTGAACGCTTGATGATCTCGTATGAAAAAACATCATGTGCAGATAAGCGAAGCTCCTTACGTATCCGTTCTTTTAAATCCTGTTCGCTATGTCCCACTGGAAGCTTAATCTGATTTATTTTTAACATCACATTCCACCATTATAAAATTGAGTTTCCTGCAACAAAGCCACTCGCCCATGCCCACTGAAGATTATATCCGCCGCAAATTCCATCAACATCCAGCAATTCACCGGCAAAATATAATCCCGGGACTATTTTTGAACCCAGCGTATGTATATCAATATCCTCCGTCCGGATTCCACCTGTACAAACCTGCGCACAAGAAAAATCCCGCACCTTTTGAAGTTCCACTGGATAATCATGCATAACAGCCGCAATCTTTTGTATAACCACAGGATCTGCTGTTGCCGCATCCTGACCACTACTATATCCTGCTTTCTGTAAAAACACCGGTATTAGTTTGTGATTGAGAAGGCCACAAAGCGACTGTTCGAGTGTTCTTCTGTTTTTATCCCGCAAAAAACGACGGCTTAATTCCTCTTGCAAATCTGAAATACGTAAATCCGGGAAAAAATCAATCGAAACGACAACTCTTTTTTGATCATAAAGCCCGCGTACTGCCGGGCTGCTAAGCTGAAAAACAGGGATTCCGGATATTCCATAATCTGCGAGCTGCAATTCTCCCCGTTCTTCCTTCATCTGCTTTCCATCCACCCAAAGCGATAACCGTACATCCGCACGGACTCCGGAAACCTTCCGAAACGGCATTCCCGTTGCTTCAAATCCGCACAGGGCTGGCAAAATCGGAACAAACCTATGCCCCATTTTTTTCAAAACTCCCAAGATGGATCCATCACTTCCCAGCTTTGGGGCAGCACGAAGTCCGGTTGCAACAATGACCTGCCTTCCCCAATAGCTTCCAGTAGTTGTTATTATGTCAAAGCCATACTTTCCAGCCTCAATCGCCTGAACCTTACAGGCTGTGAAAAGAGTAATTCCCAGCCTCGAAATCTCGGCGCAAAGAGCTTCCACCATGGAAGAAGCCTGTTGGGAATTTGGGTAATAATATCCATTTTTTTCTTTTGGGAAAATACCGATTTCCCGAAAAAACGCAAGTGCATCATCTCTGCCGAATTGTTCAAGAACCGCTTGTACCAGTTCACGATTACCATAATAACAGTCTGCTGACATGACTGCATTGGTATAATTGCATTTGCCATTACCGGTAGCAAAAATCTTTTTCCCTGGCTTGTCCATATGTTCCAGAATTAAAACAGATTTGCCGCGGCGTGCAGCTGTAATTCCTGCAACCATACCGGAAGCGCCAGCTCCTACAATGATGACATCCCAGTTTTTTAATTTCTTCTTATTACTCATAATCCACCAATAAAAACCTATTAAACCAGTTAATCATTGTATCATACAATCCCAAATTGTTCAACTCGAATAACTTTCCAGAAAATCATACAGACTCTCCAGTGTTGTAAATCCGATGCCCTTAAGAGCCTTCTCCTGAATGTCCTGACTTAAGTTTTCGGTCCGTATTCCGGTTTCCATGTAGACAGTCTTCCCATCTGAAAGGTAAACAACGAGCTTTTCTTCTGATGTACGGACAATATAAGTATAAGCGATTGAATTTTCAGCGCTCGCAACAAGTGTTTTTTCTGTTACCATTCTCTCCTGAGTCTCATCCGGTTCCGGTTTTTCATTAATTTTCCTTCCATACCAGATTCCAAACAAAAGCAAAAAAATTAAAAAAATAATAATGCAGATACTTATTTTTCGATTCATTTCATCACCCTCTGCCATAAGTATCCGCATTATTTGAAAAATTATTCCATTTTTACCATTTTATTTTAATAAATGTACCTTCTTTGCAATACGAACCAGAAGCGCGCCCTTTGGGAACTTAAGAATCTCCTCTTCTCCAATTCCTTTGAGTAACAAAAGCACTACTGCATAAACAACCAAAGCGACCAGAATCGCAAACACTGTAGATAGGCTATTGCTTTTCAGCAGCGCATAGCTTCCCTTGTACACAAAAAACGTTGCAGCCCCCATAATGACGGAAGCAATCAATGGAATCAAAAACGTTTTGACATATTCCTGCCGGTAACCAATGTACTTACGAATTGCACGGGCATTAAGAATACACATCAGCAAAGCAAAAAACATATTTGCAATAACAACTGCATAGATATTCAAACGGAAAAACAACATGAGAACAATCAACAGTATCACATGGACAGCAAGTGCGATTGCAGCATTGATTACCGGTACTTTCATGCGGTTAATCCCCTGCAGCAACCCGTTTGAGAGCGTAGACATCCCGTAAAATACAACTGCAAAAGCACCAAGCCACAGCATGTTTCCTGCAATTGGAGCTGTATCTGCGGTACCAGGAAACAGCATCCGGCAGATTGGTTCTCCAAGCACGGCAAGTCCAACTGCACACGGGAATGAAATAACCATCACAAACCGTATGGCAGCATTGATTTGGCTGCGCACTCCCACCATATCCTTTTCTGCAAACGATGCCGTAAGGGTTGGAACAGAGGAGGCAGCCATTGCTGATGCAATGGCAATTGGCACATTGATCAATAGCTTATACTTCCCGGAGAAAACGCCCCACCATACATCCACCTTATGCTCTGAATATCCCTGCAGCATCGCCACATTCTTAAAAATACCCTGATCAATAATACCACTAATATTGTAAACAGCGGTACTCAGAAGAACCGGAATAATGGTTGCAATTAAAATCTTCATGGTATAGGCAAAGGAGTCCACCTCAATTCTTTTCTCCTTACGCATCCGTCTCTTAAACACATGCATATAGGCAAAGAATACCAAAAGGACAAAAAGCAATGCTGCGACAGAACCAAGATTTGTTCCGAGTGTTCCTCCCGCCGCCCCATATGCGGCAGCATAATGATCCGGATCTCCAAGCACAGCTCCAAGCCTTTTTCCATATCCAAACAAAACATACGCAGCCCAGACGCTGACGATTGCATTTACAATCTGTTCAATAATCTGAGACACTGCACTTGGCATCATTGTTCCGAGTCCCTGAAAAAATCCTCGCAATACCCCGAGTACTGCAACAACCACAAGCGCCGGTCCTAGGATTTTAAGAGCAAACACACTGTAAGGGGTCTTGAGCAGTGCTGCCGTAAAAAATTCTGCGCCAAAGAACACCACCAACGCAGCAATCGTTCCCGAGACAAGTGCAAAAAGCAATGCTCCCTTCAGTACCTGATAAGCGGTGCGGTATTTTCCTTTTGTCACACTTGCTGATACCATTTTAGATACAGCGAGCGGCAGACTATAGGAAGAAATAATCAGCACAATATTGTAAATTTCGAAAGCGCAGCCATAGTAACCGATTCCCACATCCCCGATAATATTGGTCATTGGAATTCGGTATACCAGACCGATAATTCTGCTTATAATTGATGCAATTGCAAGAATGGAACCCTGAACAAGGAAATTCGTTCCGTTTCTCTTTGATTTACCCATTTTCAATCCTCAAATGAATTTAATTGATAGTATTCTGTGATGCCCGGCTGTTCTCAACAATTTCCACCCATGTCTTACCCGGATTTAAAACAATTTCGTTGCCGTCAGCATCATAATAATGTGTCTTTTCCGTGTTGGAAGCCCTCTTCCATGTAATCTCAATAGCCTTCCCATTCGTAATATAGGTTCCGGTCCCACCGGACAGATAATCAATATCAAGGGTTCCATTTCCCGAATCCTTTAGCGAACTGTAACAATTCTGCAAAATGATATTTTTAACCGCAAGCTGTTCTCCGGTCAATCCATCCACCTGTTTTTCACCAAACTCGTACCTCTCATAAAGACCACTTTTCTCATTGTATACAAACCATGGCTTTGCGTCAACATAATAAAGCTTAACCATCGTTGCATCCACACCATGTTCTAAAAGGTTAGGTGCATCCTCCGTAGTAAACTGATAATGCGGTTCATAATCCTCCGGAAGCTTTGTCTCGTATCCGTATCTCTCCATCGCCTGTGAAAGTTTTTCTCCTGTCGTATAAAGGTTATGCGGTGCTCTTCGACTACTGTCCCGATAATAAAAAGCCCCACCCTTTCCGGTTATCCCATCCACATTATCGATAAAAGAACTGTTCAGAACATCAAGCGCATACTTGCTCTCACCCGCATGAAAATAAGCAGCACCAAATTCTTTAGCAAAATAGACATAATACAGACGGCAGCTGCGCACATTTCCCACCTTTTCCAATTCCTCATAATTCTGATAGATTGCCATCAGGCGGGTAATCCCACCCTCCACCGGACACTCATATATAACATCTGCGCTGCCAACTCCGTACTGAGGAAGCGTCACATGGGTGTTCTCTGTCATAACCGCTACCGGACGGTTCCAAGCAAGATTCTCATCCACCCACTCCCCGGTATAGAAACTCCTTACTTCTCCCTCATGTGTTTCCTCCTGTGTCTCCTCCCCAACCTCTGTCGGTATTACCTGCTCAGTTTCCTCGGTTGGAAGGATACTAAGCGTCTCTTCCTTTTTCTTACATCCGGTTAGAAAAACTACAGCTGACAACAAGAGGCTGATATATACGATTCTTTTTTTCATCTCATCCGTTCTCCCTCGAAATATTCATAGCATCAAGAATTTTTCTCTGTTTTGGCTCCATCACCGCAGCATCTTCCTCTGTCATATGGTCATAGCCAAATAAATGAAGCATACTATGTACAATTAGAAACGCAAATTCACGCTTCGGACTATGTCCATAACTTTGGGCCTGTTCAATAACCTTATCCACAGAAATAATAATATCTCCAAGCATAACCTCCCCAGTATCCGGATTAAAATCATCCTCACTTTCCTCATCCAAAAAGGAGAAATCCCCAGCCTGTTCATAAGACAGCATCGGAAACGAAAGCACGTCCGTTGGTCGGTCGATCTGCCTGTACTGCCGATTAATTTCATGAATACCGCTATTGTCCGTCAAAGTCAGATTCACCTCCGCCTCATACGGAAAATGTTCCCACTCCAGACAAAACGCCACCACGGATTCTGCAAGATTTTGATATTCAAATGGAAACGGGACCTCACACTCTTCCTCCAGATAAAAACTCAACTTAACATCTCCTCCTTTGCCAAAAACTCCCGTACTTTTAAAAATTGATTCATACTCATTCCAGACTCATCATACATTCCGGTACTGGAAAATTCATTCAACGTCTGATAAATTAAAATGTCACGGTTCCACTGACTTTTCCCGACATCCTGTTCTAAAGCTTCCAGCTTGATTACAAGTGCATCGATCATATGAATCAATGCAGATTCAGGTGTGGAAGGAAGTTTCTTCTCCCCGTAATACTCAGATAAAATCGTAATGAGTTTTTGCGGGAAACACAGATTATAGGCCTTGTCCACGCCATTTTCCACGTAGGGTTCTCCAAGCCATCTGCCCATTCGGTAATAAAACCCGGCTGCCAGACAAAGCTTGGCATTATATTCGAGCTTTTGCGCACAACGAAAAGCAATATCTGACACCTTACTCGCATGACGATATTCAAACATGGAAAAATCCTTGAGTGCCTTCACCTCAGAATAATCCTCTGAAACAATATCTAAAAGCTTATTGTCCACTTCACTCACACTTTCATGCCAGATCCATCCAAACAAAAAGAAAGAAGTAAATGCGGTAATAACTCCATCCGCCGCTCCATACACAAAAATCTCATTGGTAATTTCTTTATAAGTAAGATAATAGAGAATTCCGGGCACCATCAAATTAATAAATAAAAACAGGCAGGCAATCCAGATCCGGTATTTTTTTTCCCGCAACGCCCGGGAAAGTACAGCGCCAAGCATTGTCATAATACAAAAGGAGGCAAGGGCATAAAAGCTTCCACCGGCCGAAAGCGCCAGCAGGATGTCCAAAAAGAGACCGACCGTCATCGCCATCGTTGTATTTGACACTGCACTCATCAATATAGGAATCAGAATAACCGGGCGAAAAAATTCCGGCAGAAAAGTCATCACGTAGGTCAAAACTGCACATAAGGCATAAATGATGGCAATCCGAATGAAATTTGTCTGCTGATTCCCTGAAAGATGTCCAAGTCTTCTTTCATATTCCAACTCAAACAGATATACCAGAATAAAAATTATATCAATAAATATCAGGCAAAGCCATTCATCCGTATAAAGGTGATTTTTTGCACATAATACTGCCGTAATGCAAAATGTCACCAGTGCAATGGCAATAACGGCCAAAACCCGATAAAGGTTCATCTTTTCTTTGCGGTTCATTTTTTCTCCTGCTTCATCTTGCGTGAATGATTATTCTGCTTCTTCTCGTAATCATCATATGCCTGCACAATTTTCTGTACAAGCGGATGCCTTACAACATCCTTGCTGGTCAGTTCACAGATTCCGATATCATCGATATTTCGAAGTACACGAAGAGCCACGTCCAGACCGGATTTCGTTCCGGGTGCCAGATCCTTCTGCGTTGCATCACCGGTGATGACGGCTTTGGATCCAAAACCAATACGTGTCAGGAACATTTTCATCTGTGCCGGCGTTGTATTCTGTGCTTCGTCGAGAATAATAAATGCATTGTCCAAAGTCCGGCCACGCATATAAGCAAGAGGTGCAACCTCTATCAATCCTTTTTCCATGTTTTTCTGAAAACTCTCTGCCCCCATGATTTGATATAGGGCATCATAGAGCGGTCTAAGATAAGGATCCACCTTACTCTGTAAATCTCCGGGTAAAAATCCAAGCTTCTCTCCCGCCTCAATTGCTGGTCTTGTTAGTATGATACGTCCGACTTCCTCATTCTTAAAAGCGGTAATTGCCATTGCCATCGCAAGATATGTCTTACCTGTTCCTGCCGGTCCCATGCCAAAGACAATCATTTTCCGCCGAATATCATCCACATAAGTTTTCTGCCCGATTGTTTTCGGTTTTACCGGCTTACCCATAATAGTGTGACAGATCACATCTTTGTCAATCTCAACCATTCGGTCCCCTTCATGTTCCTGCAAAAGAGCCAGTGCATAGTTCACATTCTGTTCCGTAATGACGTTTCCACGCCTGGAAAGCTCATAGAGTTGTGTAAACACTTCCATCGCTCCCTGGGCTGCTGATGTGCCGCCAATGATCTTGACCTGATCATCACGCACTACCACCGTGACCCCTAGTGTCTTTTCTATTCTTTTAATATTAACATCAAACTGACCAAACACATTTGCCATATGTTCCGCCGGTATTCGCAGCGATACTTCATTTAAACTCATGTACCAAAATATCCTTCCCTCAATTGTTATTCTTCTTCCGTCTCCTTCGGCATAGGATTTGCAAGAATTTCTGTAGGAGTACATTCTGTAATATCTTTACAGACCTTTATCTCTCCATAGACATGATATTTTTTATCTTTCCTTTCAATCATAACATTTTTATCCATAATTAACACCCCATTTTCTTCCAAATCAGCAAGAAATTGATCCAAATTTAACAAAGCAAGCTCTTTTGCCTCATTTTTATTGATGAATTGGGTGTGTTTTTCCTGCTCAACCTCCCGGATACTGCCAACATAAACCGGGAGGTAAAAGCTTTTCATCAAACAGAGCTGATGCACCTCCTCAAATGCTTCAAAGCAATCGTAATCCGTGTAAAACTGAGGCATCGTAAACTGATAATCAAAAACGCGTAAGAAATACCGTGTCCTCTCATTTCCTGTATTTTTCGATACAATCGTCTGTTCCGGAATCCAGTCCTCATAATCCAATATCACATATCCCATGACATCTGCGTCGGCATTCTGATAAAAATATTCTTTTACCTCACCACCATCATCAAGGATTTCCTGTCTTCCACAGACTAAAAGGTCTCCCTTTTTTACAACATCACCGGCCTTTATATTGGCAAGACCGCTCCGGGTAATCACAGAGGCGATTACTGCATCTTCACTGGCCACAAGATCCATACAGGCATCCCCTGACACCGGGGGCTTTTCGGAAGCAATTTTTTCCTGAATACATACAACAAGCTTTGTTCCTTCCTCATAAACACTGGCCCAGATAACCGGAGAAAAATCCTGTCTGAGAGATAATTCCAACTCATCATTGTCAATACTGTTTCGACTGACTCCATATCCAATGTCTTTTTCAGCCAGATATGCAAGAATGGTTTCGTCCCCAATCGAAGAATTCCCCACCACTTCAATCCGCCAGATTCTTGTGGACAAAAAAGCAACAAATACTACCATCACTGCAATTGCTGTGACAAACACTTTTCGCTTGCGATAACGGTGAAGCAGAAAAGGAACTCCGATACGCTTTTTAATAAACAACCGTACTTTTGTCTTCCTCAAAAGAGGTCGAAGTTCATAGAGATCATTTAGACATATTTCGCAGGAACACTGCATCCGCTCTTCGCTTTTCATATTCCACAAAGGGATTCCCTTTTTGATGCACAAATTTACCAAACGAAAAACATTCTTTCCTCGTAAGTCAATGACCAAAACGCCTTTCCCGAATCGATACAATCGCTCAATCATAGAAGAAATGAAATACTCTCCATATATCCGGTAATCTCAACAATATCCCTGGTAAAATGCGGAATCATGAGATTTCTTCCCATAATCTGGATGCTGTACGAACGTGATGCAATCACAATGGTTTCGCTCGTATAACGGACAATCCCACGATGGTTTTCAATACACAGGGACCGGTTCCCCTCCAACGCCAAAAGTGGCATTCCCAGAAACAAATCCTTTGGAAGCTCCAGTTTCTGTACAACCTGTTCCGGTTCTATTTTATGATTTTTCTGATTCGGATGATGGCTTTTCATACTAAACTATATGAAAAAACAGCAGGTCCTATGCAATGCTTACTTGTGATACGGCTCATGATTCATGATACGGTAGCTTCGATAGATCTGCTCCAGCAACACAACCCGCATCAGTTGATGGGGAAATGTCATGCGGGAAAAACTTAGCTGATAATCTGCTTTTCTTAAAACCGAATCAGAAAGCCCAAGGGATCCTCCAATCACAAAATAAATATGGCTCGTGCCCCCCAGTCCAAGCTTCTCTATCTTTTGAGATAATTCTACCGAATCCAGCAGCTTCCCGTCAATGGCAAGCGCAATTACATATCCATCCTCCCGGATGTTTTTTAAGATTCTCTCACCTTCCCGTTCCTTGATCATTGCAATCTCCGTATCCGTTGCCTGTTCCTTTGTCTTTTCGTCCTTCACCTCCACAACCGAAAGACTACAGTAACGACCAAGTCTCTTTGAATACTCTGCAATTGCATCCACATAAAATTTTTCTTTTATTTTTCCTACACATACAATTGTAATTTTCATTTTACTATTTTACTATATTCTTCCACGAATCAGCAAGCATCATACACGCTAAGTTTTTGAGAAGATTTTTCCCAAAATTAGACAAGAAGTCTATAAATTTCTGCCGAGAAATGATATAATAAAAAATAAACAATAACAAGCGAGGTAAGAAAACTTGAAAGAATTACAGGAACGTATTCAAAAAGACGGAATTGCCGTCAACGAAGATATTTTAAAAGTAGACAGTTTTATTAATCATCAGGTTGATCCTGAGCTGATGGAACACATTGGAGAAGAATTTGCCAATCATTTCAAAGAACAGGGAATTACAAAGATTGCTACCATCGAAAGCTCCGGAATTGCTCCTGCACTTATGACCGCACGCAGTATGGGATTACCGCTCATTATTTTAAAGAAGCAGCCTTCCAAAGTGCTGAACGATCACCTTTTCCAGACGGAAGTTTCTTCGTTTACCAAGGGGACCAGTTATGAATTAACACTGTCTTCAAAATTTATTTCTGAGAAAGATCATGTGCTGATCATCGATGATTTCCTTGCCAACGGTGAAGCTGCTACCGGTGCAATCCGTTTAATCCGGAAAGCACATGCAACAGTTGCGGGTATTGGTATTCTCATTGAGAAATCGTTCCAGCCGGGACATGAAAAGCTTGTTTCCCAAGGATTTGATGTCTATCCACTAGTACGGATCGGGCACATGCAGGCCGGTCAGATTGAATTTCTTGAATCTTAAATTTTAAAAACCCGGTCTTGAACCGGGTTTTTCTTATTCTTCATTCTCAGCAGCATCCTCATAATTTTCCGGATAGTAAATGAACATTCCTTTGTAGATATCGGAACTTAAACCAGTACTATTATCAATAATAATGACAGACAAAATATTATTGCCCTCCGGAATTGTAATTGGCTGACTATAATGACTACTATATGCGGTCGGGGTTGAGCCATCCCATGTATAGTAAGCTGTACAGCCATCTGGAACCGTGATTGTTACAGTTGTCTCCACTCCAAAATCACCACCGTCAGGAGTGACGATTGGCAAATCCGGGGCTGGAATCTCAATCCTATACGTTTTCGAGATAACCTCGCTGTAAATTTGTTTGTCATTCATACAGACCGCTTTAATTTGGTAATTTCTGTTGTTTTCTTTCAACTCGATTGGTGCGCTGTAGGCAATGCCACGTGAAACCGGATCGGATCCATCCAGTGTATAAAAAATATGGTTTCCATTATCAGCCGAAAGCAACAACGTTTGTGGCGTATCAAAGGTTCCCTCCTCAAGGCTGAAGGATGGTGTCATCACTATATAATCTCCGAACAGATCTTTGAGACTTTCATCTGCAACCTCTGCCAATGAAACAATAGCATCATAATTCTCCTGCTTCTCATAGATTGCAATCAGACCGCCGAACGCATCACGATTTTTCTTATCATTCTTCACGACCTCCTGATAGAGAACCAGTGCCTCATCATACTCCTTCTGTTCCACATAAATCTCTGCAAGGGCAAGGCGCACCTCAACATTATTTTTATCAATCACAAGAGCATTCTGATAATATTCAACTGCCTTTTCCAGATCTCCCTTATCGTATGCTTTTTGCGCAAGTTCAACCTGATAATCAAAGGAATTTGCATGGTTAGTCCTTATTGCAGCCCCTAGAATCAAGAGTGCAAAAATCAAAACGCAGACAATTCCTGCCACAGATGCCAGAATCTTCAACTGTTTCTTTTTCTGCTCTTTTTGCTTTTCCTCAGACATTTGCGGATCCTTTGGTTTCTGAAGTCCGGTCTTTGGACTTCCGTTATGTGTGACCGATCCAAGATTTTCTTCTGCCAGCACCTGTTTCAGATAATCATCATCATACATATTGTAATCTGGAACAATCTGTACAGCCTTGCCACATTTGGAACAGAACACACTGTTGTCCCCAAGCTCCTCACCACAATAGATACATTTCATAAAATATAATCCCCTTCATGCATTCCAGTATAATATTTTCGTATTAGGATTCCCGTTTCATCGCTTCCACACAATTATGCATCAGCATTGCAATGGTCATTGGACCTACTCCGCCTGGAACCGGTGTAATGTAAGATGCCTTCGGTTCCACTTCATCATATGCAACATCCCCACAGAGCTTATTGGACTCATTTCTGTGAATGCCCACATCTATGACAACGGCTCCCTCCTTAACATAATCTGCACCGATATAGCGTGGTTTCCCGATTGCAACAATTAAGATATCTGCTTCACGGCAGATCTCTTTGAGATTCTGTGTCCGGGAATGACAGACAGTCACAGTTGCATTCTCCCGCAACATAAGAAGAGCCATCGGCTTCCCAACAATGTTGCTTCTTCCAATTACAACACAATGCTTTCCGGCAATCGCAATTTTATTACGCTTAAGGAGCTGAATGATACCAGCCGGGGTACAGGAGACAAACCCCGGCTGTCCAATGACCAGGGCTCCGACATTCTGAGGATGAAAACCATCTACATCTTTCTTTGGAGAAATAGCCTGAATCACACGATCCTCGTCAATATGCTTCGGAAGCGGTAACTGGCAGAGAATACCATGAACCTTCGCATCCTGATTCAGGCGCTCAATCAAATCCAAAAGTTCCTCCTCACTGGTTTCTTCCGGAAGTTCATATGAAACAGACTGAATTCCAATATATGCACACGCTTTCTTTTTATTACCTACATACACACTCGAAGCCGGATCATTTCCAACCTGAATTACGGCAAGGGCACACTTTTTCCCCTGCTCTGCAAGAGATGCAACCTCCGCCTTCAATTCATCCTTAATTTCCTGTGAGATTTTCTTTCCATCAATAATATTAGCCATATTCCCTCCTTAGAACAGTCCCGTGATCACGCCCTCATCGTTCACATCAATGCCATAAGCCGCTGGTTTTTTCGGAAGGCCCGGCATTGTCATAATCGAACCATTGATTGCTACAACAAAACCGGCACCTGCAGACACATAAACCTCACGAACATTGATTGTAAACCCACTTGGACGTCCTAACTTCTTGGCATCATCAGAAAGTGAATACTGGGTCTTTGCCATACAAACTGGAAACGATCCCATACCAAGATCCGTAATTCGATTCAATTCCCGCTCTGCTGCAGCAGAATAAGTCACACCATCTGCTCCATAGATTTCTCTTGCAACCGTTTCAATTTTTTCTTTCAGACTTAATTGATCGTCGTATAACAACCGGAAATCACTCTTCTTATTTTCAAGTGTTTCAAGCACTTTATTGGCAAGGGCAACTCCGCCCTCACCGCCCTTCTCCCATACCTCGGAGAGTGCAAACTCACATCCTCTTTCTTTGCAGAAATTCTCAACAAAAGCAGTCTCTTCCTTGGTATCGGTAATAAATGAATTTAATGTTACCACAACAGGCACCCCATACTTTTGAAGGTTTTCAATATGCTTTTCCAGATTCACAATTCCTGCCTTCAGGGCATCCAGATTTTCTTCTGAAAGGGCATCCTTTGCAACACCTCCGTTATACTTCAATGCACGAATGGTAGCGACAAGAACAACCGCATCCGGATGAAGTCCGGCCTTGCGGCATTTAATGTCAAAAAACTTTTCTGCTCCAAGATCAGCACCAAAACCAGCCTCCGTCACAACATAATCGGCAAGCTTAAGTGCAGTCTGCGTAGCTCTGACACTGTTGCATCCATGGGCAATATTGGCAAATGGACCACCATGAACCAGAGCCGGTGTATGCTCTAATGTCTGAATCAGGTTTGGCTTTAAAGCATCCTTTAAGAGTGCTGCCATAGAACCAACCGCATGCAGATCTTCTGCCGTGACAGGCTTTCCCTCAAATGTATATGCAACAATAATCCTTCCCAGACGTTTTTTCAGATCATTCATATCTTCCGCCAGACAAAGAATTGCCATAATCTCAGAAGCAACTGTAATAACAAAATGATCTTCCCTTACCATACCATCCATCTTATTTCCGAGTCCTACTACAACGTTGCGCAATACACGGTCATTCATATCCATACAGCGCTTCCAAACGATCTGTCTCGGGTCGATTCCAAGTTCATTTCCCTGCTGGATATGGTTATCAAGCAATGCGGCAAGAAGATTATTGGCTGAGGTAATTGCATGGAAATCTCCTGTAAAATGAAGATTAAGATCCTCCATCGGAACAACCTGGGCATATCCACCGCCGGCAGCTCCTCCCTTAATGCCAAAACACGGACCTAAAGACGGCTCTCTCAGTGCGATTATCGCTTTTTTTCCAAGCTTTCCAAGAGCCTGACCAAGACCAACGCTGGTTGTTGTCTTTCCCTCCCCGGCAGGAGTCGGATTGATTGCCGTTACCAGAATCAATTTTCCATCCGGATTATTTTTCGTCCGTTCAATCAGTTCATCCGAAATCTTCGCCTTATATTTTCCGTATAATTCGAGATCATCTTCCTGAATTCCTATTGAAGCTGCTACTTCCTTAATCGGAATCATCTTTGCTTCCTGTGCAATTTGAATATCACTTTTCATAGTTGTTTCTCCTCTCTGTTTTCGCTATCGTTTTTATTAATTTTCACTCATATAGTTTTCAAATTCCTCTGGTGACATTAACACCTTGCGAGGCTTTGTTCCTTCTTCCGGGCCAACAATTCCTGCCTCTTCTAACTGATCCATAATGCGTGCAGCCCGATTAAAACCTACTTTTAGATATCTTTGTAGCATTCCAATTGAGGCCTTTTCCTTTTCAACGATAATTTTAGCAGCCTCAGAAAAATAAGAATCTCTTCCATCATCCGCTCCATCGGAATCCGAAATCGTAACTGTTGTACCACCGGAAGCCTGAATATTTTCCATCTTCTGCTGAACCGAATCGTTATACTGTGCCTGTCCGTTATGTTCCGTGATATAGGCAACCACATCCGAAACTTCTTTATCAGAAACAAAAGCCCCCTGCACACGGATTGGCTTTGGAACTCCCTGTGGATTAAAAAGCATATCACCCTTTCCAAGCAGCTTTTCTGCACCATTCATATCCAGGATAGTTCGCGAATCCACACCGGAAGTAACGGCAAATGCAATACGGCTCGGCATATTTGCCTTGATTAGACCTGTGATGACATTGACAGACGGTCTCTGTGTTGCTATGACAAGATGGATTCCGGCCGCACGTGCAAGCTGGGCGAGGCGGCAAATAGCCTCTTCCACATCATTTGATGCAACCATCATAAGATCCGCCAGCTCATCCACTATAATCACAATCTGTGGCATCTTCTGCGGACGTTCCTGCCCCTCCGGAACTTCAATGGAGTCTACCTTGGAATTATAACCGTTAATTTCACGGACATTTGCCTCCGCAAACTTTTCATAACGTTCCGTCATCTCTGCGACAGCCCAATGCAGGGCTGCAGAAGCTTTCTTAGGATCTGTAACAACCGGAATCATCAAATGTGGTATTCCATTATATACACTCAGTTCCACCACCTTTGGATCAATCATCAAAAGCTTGACTTCGTCCGGCTTGGCCTTATACAGAATACTCATTATAATTGTGTTAATACAGACAGATTTTCCGGATCCTGTTGCTCCCGCAATCAGCAGATGCGGCATCTTTGCAATGTCTGTAACTTTTGTCTTACCGGAAATATCTTTTCCGACTGCAAAACTGATTTTAGATTTCGATTCCTGAAATTCCGGCGATTCTATCAGGTCACGAAAAGCCACCATGACATTCTCCTTGTTTGGCACTTCAATTCCTACGGCAGCCTTCCCCGGAATAGGCGCCTCAATACGAATATCCGCTGCAGCAAGATTCAATTTGATGTCATCAGCAAGGCCAACGATTTTGCTTACCTTCACTCCCATCTCCGGTTGAATTTCATAGCGGGTCACAGCGGGTCCACAGCTGATATTTGTAACCGTCACATTTACTCCGAAAGTCTTAAGGGTCTGCTGAAGCTTATTAGCAGTTTCCCGAAGCTGTTGCTGGGTATTTGCCGATTTTTTCCCGTTTCCCGGTTTCAGAAGACCGACCGGCGGAAATGTATATTGTTGTGTAACAGGATTCGACTGCGCCATTTCCTGCGCAACATTCTGTACCTCTTTTTGAATATCCTCATCCGATGCCTGTGCCCTTTTTCTGGTACGTTCTGCCACAGGAGGCGTCTCAGTCTCCGGCGGTTTCATTTCCTGTACCGGCATCATTGGAGCAGAAGCGGCCTCCGGAATAAAATCACCGGAAATCTGTGGTTCAAACGGTGGGAGTTCTTCTGTCTCTTTTCTGGAAGAAATAGATACCTTATGCTCCTCTTTCACATCTGGAAGAATTCCGGCCCCCTCAATATGAATCTCACCCATCTCGTCTGATGGCTGTTCCTTTCCCTTCTTCTTTTCGATTTTTGTATCAATTGATACTCCAGATACTTTATGATCCATACGGCGCTCTTTGCGCTCTTTGGACTTGTATTCCCGATATTCCCGGTACTTTTCATTGCTTTCTCTGGCAGATTCGTAGACTTTTTGCCCCCCCTTTTTCATACCCTTCAGTGCAGATTTCTCCGTAATCAAAACCATACATACAATCAATACAATAATATCGATAATATAAGAACCCAACACACCAAACGCCCGTACCATACCGTAAGCTAAAAGTCCACCTACAATCCCACCGCCCGTGTGCGCCTTCGCACAGTATGTAAATGAATCAAGCGGTTTAAGCACCTCTGATCCATTGAGAGCAAGTGCCATAAATAGACATAAAAACAAAACAAAAAGAATTGATGCAGCCAGTTTGACTGAAGCGTGAAAATTTCCAGCATTGGAAGCCGCAAAAAAACTCCCCACAAGCAATAGAATTGGTAATGCATATGCTACCAGTCCAAAGATGCCAAACAAAAAATTGCTGACCGTTTGTCCAACAACGCCTCCAAATCCCAGATTACTGATAAAAAGTAATAATGCAATAGCGACAATGATCCACAAAATCACCTCAATACGGAAGGCATGTGCCCGTTCCAGTTCTGCCATTCGTTCCTTTTTTGTCTTTCTTTTATTTGTACCTGTTCCTCTACTCGTAGAATTACGGTTTCCCGTAGCCATGAAACACAC
This sequence comes from Agathobacter sp., assembly GCA_022775045.1. Lineage (GTDB taxonomy): Bacteria > Bacillota > Clostridia > Lachnospirales > Lachnospiraceae > Roseburia. The sequence goes on from JALFLB010000002.1 coordinate 45,338, forward strand.
TCCCTCATGCTCAATAATAAAATTTATTTTAGCATATTTTGAAAGGAATGTCATCTAGTACTTTTTTCTTCAATCAAGCGGTACAACTCTGCAAATGCATCCGAGATTCCACCGACTGCATCAATTACCCCTTCCTTTACTGCCTGCTCTCCAACAAGAATGGTTCCAAGATCCTTCGTCAGCATTTGTGTATTCATCATCATCTGTTCAACCCGCTCCTTTGAGACCTCACAGTGAGAAGAAATAAATCCGATGATTCGGTCCTGCATCTGCTTAAAATAATCATAGGTCTGTTTCGCTCCGATAACAGTCCCACTCATGCGAACCGGATGAATCACCATCGTTCCACTTGGCACAATAAGTGAATAATCAGTCGAAACCGCAAGCGGTACTCCTATCGAATGACTTCCCCCAAGCACCAGGGATACGGTCGGCTTACTCAGAGAAGCCACCATTTCGGCAATAGCAAGACCGCTTTCCACATCCCCTCCTACTGTATTCAATAACAGAAGTACACCATCCACATCCTCATCATCTTCAATGGCTGCCAGCTTTGGAAGAACATGCTCATACTTTGTTGTCTTAGCCGTTGACGGAAGGCACTCATGTCCTTCAATCTCACCGATTATGGATAAGAGATAAATTTTAGCATTCCGTCTGTTTGCCTGCAAAATGGTCTGTCCAAAATCGCCAATCTCCCTGTTCTGCTTATCCACTTTGCTTTCCTCTCCCATCTTCCCCCTCCTTTTCATCAAAATAGACAATTGTGAAACCCTTTTCCTTTCATTATTGCCCACCTGGCTTCACACATGATTCAAAATAGGAAATCATTTCACAATCGTCTTATCAAAATAATAAAAGAACGGATACCCTGTATCCGTTCTTATCATGTGAATTATTTTTTATTTTATACGCCAAGAAGATAATTGTATAATCCCTCGTAGCGGAACTTGGAAGCGTTCCACGAAAAGTCGTTGGCCATTCCGCGATCCACCATCTGATTCCACTGCCGCTTACGGTCATAAAAAATATGCTTTGAGTAATTAATCACATGGAGCATCTCTTCCGCATTGTAGTTTGTAAATGAGAACCCATCTCCGCTGTTATCATACTCATTATACGCCTGTACTGTATCCTTAAGTCCTCCGGTCTCTCGCACAATAGGAACCGTACCATAACGGAAAGAAATGAGCTGTGTCAGTCCGCATGGTTCAAAACGGGATGGCATCAAAAAAGCATCCGCTGCCGCATAAAGCTTATGTGCCAGATCATCCGAATAGCAGATATTGGCAGACACACGATCCGGATATTTCCAGGCATAATGCCGGAACATATTCTCATACATCGGATCTCCGGTTCCAATCACAACCAGCTGTGTATAATCATCCACCAGTCGGTCCATAACAGCACTAATCAGATCAAGTCCCTTTTGATCTGTCAGACGAGAAATCAAACCGATCATGTATTTTTTCTTATCAACCGCAAGTCCAAGCTGCTCCTGAAGCCGCTCTTTATTGACAAATTTCTTCTTGCGAAAGCTTTCCGCATCATAATTCATATAAATCTTTGAATCTGTCTGCGGATTGTAAACCTGATAGTCAATTCCATTCACAATTCCCTGCATGTCAAAATGGCGTGCAGATAAAAGACCATTCAGCCCCTCTCCATAGTATTCTGTCTGTATCTCCTGTGCATAAGAATCACTTACGGTCGTAATATAATCTGCATAAACCAAACCACCCTTGAGCATATTGGCATCCTTGTTGAACTCCAGCTTATCCGGTGTAAACAGTGACTTAGAAAAACCAGTCAGTCCCTGCATCGTTTTCACATCCCAAACACCCTGAAACTTCAGATTATGTATTGTCATAATCGACTTAATTCCCCAGAAAAAGGAATCTGCCTGAAATTCATTCTTGAGAAATACCGGAATCAATCCAGCCTGCCAGTCATGACAGTGAATAATATCCGGACGAAAGCCGATCAGAGGCAGCATTGATAACACAGCCTTGTCAAAGAAGGTAAACTTCTCAATATCATAGCGGATATCCCCATATGGCACAAAGCAGTTAAAATACTCCTGATTGTCAATAAAATAATATGTAACCCCATCCAGCTTGTACTGTAATACACCCACATACTTATTCTGAATATAATTACCAGATCCCATGTAAAAATGAGTCACGTACTCAAACTGATTTCGAAAATGCTCGGGGATGCAGCTGTAATTCGGAATAACAACACGTACATCCCAATCCTTACGGTCAAATTCCTTTGGCAATGCTCCACACACGTCAGCAAGTCCTCCCGTCTTAATAAACGGAACACACTCTGATGCTGCAAATAAGATTCTCTTCATACCAGCCTCCTAATTCTTAACCCAATACAACGTTTTCCTTTATTTATGATTCTTCCCAGTTGTGATATACTTCCTGAACATCATCATCATCATCTAACAGATCAAGAATTCTTCCGATATTGGTAATATCAGCCTCATCTGTCAGTGTAACATAGGTCTGCGGAATCATACTCACCTCTGCAGACACCATGGAAATTCCCTGTTCCTCTAACGCTTTATGTACTGCATCGAAATCCTCTGGTGCTGTAATAATCTCGTAACTGTCTTCCTCATCTGCAAAGTCCTCTGCACCGGCATCCAATGCAAGCATCATCAGATCATCTGCATCCTGATCACAGGCTTCCTTATCAATAATGATCTGTCCCTTCTCATCAAACATATAAGAAACGCAGCCCTGAGTACCAATACTCCCCTGTCCCTTCGAAAATGCATTCCGGACATTAGCTGCTGTACGGTTCTTATTGTCGGTCAGGCACTTTACAATGATTGCTGTACCACTTGGACCATAGCCTTCATAAGTTGCCGTCTCATAATTTACATTATTTCCATCTCCGGCAGCCTTCTTGATTCCACGATCAATCGTATCATTTGGCATATTATTCGCCTTTGCCTTTGCAATTACCTGTGCCAGCTTAAAATTGTTGGCAGGATCCGGACCACCCTCTTTTACTGCAACGGCAATCTCTCGCCCGATCATGGTAAAAATTTTACCTTTGGCAGCGTCATTCTTCTCCTTCTTATGCTTAATATTCGCGAACTTGGAATGTCCTGACATAATTAAATCCTCTTTTCTATAAAGTATATTCTTAAATATTAGTTTATCATTTTTTATCTATGGATGCAAGAGTCTCGGATTCTGTCTTATCCTTTCCCTGACCAGACTTGCGAACCAGAACTTCACGAACGGTCTTGTCCTCCACCCTGCGGATCACAAAATCATATCCATAGGCATGCAACTCTGCCGTCTCCCCGTCATTTGGAATCTTATCTAGCAGGGAAACCAGTAATCCGTTCAATGTTTCAAAGGAGTCCTCTTCTACTGGGATTTGGAGAAGATCCACAACATCAGACAAACTGGCAAGCCCGTTCATTGTATAACTGCCATCCGCATTTTTTCGAATGAGTGACTCCTCCTCATCATGCTCGTCCTCAATATTTCCAACGATTTCCTCCAGAATGTCCTCCATTGCAACTGCACCGGATGTCTGTCCATATTCATCTACCACAATAACCATATGGCTTTTTTTTGCCTGCATCATTTTAAAAAGTGTGTGAATATTCAACGTTTCCGGAACAAAATCCACTTCCCGGATCAATCCCGGAATATCTTTGATGGAACTTCGAAATACCTCATTCTTCTGTGCAAAAGCAAAGGCATCCTTGATATGTAGAACACCGATTACATTATCGATGTCATCTAAATAAACCGGATAACGTGATTTACTGTTATCTATGATAAACGGAACCGCATCATTGTATGACAATTCTCCGTCAATCGCAATCAGATTTTTCCGGTGTGTCATAATATCCTTTGCCTCTTTATCACCAAATTCAAAAATATTATTGATCATTTCCGCCTCAGATGCCCGCAGAACGCCTTGCTCATGTCCTTCGTTCACCATGGAAATAATCTCTTCCTCTGTTACATCCTCCTCATGGGAAGACGGATTTAAAAAATTGATGATTTTTTTTAATATATTAGTCCTACCGGGACTGGCACCTTCGTCCATATACGTTTCTCCTTCTTTCTCTTAACAATCCCGAAAATCATACCATGGGAACTGCATTCCGTCAAGCTATGTATACAGTTCCAGGCTGATTTCAAGCGCTTTGTCAATTTTTAAAAGAATCTGATTATCCAGATGACACACCTTATCCTTCAGTCTTTTTTTATCAATCGTGCGCAGCTGTTCCAACAGAACGACCGAATCCTTCGCAAGATCATATTTGTCACAATTCAGTTCCACATGAGTCGGAAGCTTTGCTTTATGCATCTGGGAAGTGATTGCTGCACAGATCACAGTCGGACTGTGACGGTTTCCGACATTATTCTGTATAATGAGTACCGGACGGACACCTCCCTGCTCCGATCCGATAACAGGTCTTAAATCTGCGTAATAAACGTCTCCTCTTTGAATTACCATATTTCATCACTCCATAAAATTGTTATACGCATAGTATTTCCAAATTTATCGAGAGTGATTCATATTTTTTGTTTATTCGAAATAGATTCTTGGAACTCGTGGCGTAATCAGACATGCAAACTCATAATTAAACCGCCCTGACCACTCGCCAAGTTCCTCCATTGTAATAAGAGCATTCCCATCCCTGCCAAGAAGCGTAACTGAGTCTCCCTCACTCGCTTCCGGAATGTCCGTGATATCCACCATAAACTGATCCATGCAGATTCTTCCACAGATTGGTGCTTTTTCCCCGTGTATCAATACATATCCTTTGTTGGATAGTCCTCTCGCATATCCATCAGCATATCCAACCGGAATTGTTGCAATCCTTCTGGCTGACGGAGTGATATATGTTCCACCATAACTGATTTTCCTGCCGGCTTCTAATTCCTTGACAAAAGAAATGTGGCTCTTAATAGACATCACTGGTTTTAAATCAATAATATCTCTTGAAACCTCTTCCGATGGCCATAACCCATAGAGTGTAATTCCAGCCCTCACCATATCAAGATTGGCATCCGGAATTTCTACAATTCCCGCACTGTTGGAACAATGATGAATCGGAATTTCCACCCCACGTTCACGGAGCATGGCAATCATTTTCTGAAATGCGGCAAGCTGCTGTATCGTAGATGTTTTATCACATTCATCAGCCTGCGCGAAGTGGGTAAAGATACCTTCTATATTGATATGCGGCAGTGACGCAATCTGTGCAATAATATCTGCACTTTCTTCTGTTACCTGAAATCCGATACGACTCATTCCCGTGTCAATCTTAATATGAATCTGACAGATACGATTCTGCCGAACCGCAATATCGGACAATTCCTTTGCAACGGCATATTCACACACCGCTGGTCTGATATCATCCGCAACAATCTGCTCATACTGTGTAGGAAAGCTGATACCAAGAATCAGCACCGGTTTTTTTCGTCCGTCTTGTATCAGTGCTTCCGCTTCATCCGCTGTTGCAACCGCATATCCCCACAGATAAGAAAGATTTTCGATAGCCTCCGCAATTTTTAAAGCTCCGTGCCCATAGGCATCTGCTTTGATCACCGCCGCCATTCTGGTACCTTCTTTTAAATTTTTGTGCATTGACTCCATATTATATCGCACAGCATTTAAATCTATGCCGGCATACACACGATATTTTTCCATTTTTCCACCTGCTTTTTCTATTGTCTTTGCTATTTACCGATTCATATCACACATAACCGCCGCTATCCCATCTATGAGATCCGTTGCCATCAAAGAAGACTTTCCATGAAGGCTCGCAGCGGCATCTCCCGCAAGTCCATGCAAATAAACTGCCAGAGCTGCAAGATCCGGTTTCATTCCCTGTGCCAGAAGTGATCCCATCATCCCCGAAAGCACATCTCCGCTCCCAGCTGTCGCCATACCGAAATTTCCTGACAGATTTAAATAAGTCATGCCATACGGCACTGCAGTGACCGTATGAAAATCTTTCAATACACAGATTACATCATAAGTCTGCGCAAATTCTACTGCACATGCTACCATTCTTGACTGAATCAAAGCTATCGAGTCTTTTGTAAGTCTGGCCATTTCCCCAAGATGAGGGGTTAAAATCATATCTGTATGGGGACGAAGCAGAAGTTCCGGCTGTTCCGAAATAATATTGAGTGCATCTGCGTCTACAACAAACGGAACAACACAATTCTTTAAAACAATTCTAACCAGACGCTGACTGGTACGATCCGTTCCAATCCCCGGTCCAATCACAACTGCATCTGCCCATTTCAATTCATCTATAACCTGCTGTTCATCCAATTTTGAATTATAAGTACTAAGAATCGCCTCCGGCACCGTTGACTGCAGTATCATGCGATTTTCTTCCGCCGTCATCACCTTAACCAGACCACAGCCGCTACGATATGCCGCTTTTGCACAAAGGCAGGCCGCCCCTGCCATATTGACGCTCCCCGCAATTATAAGCAATTTTCCGTATGTGCCTTTATTGGAATGATCATACCGCCCCGGCAGCAAGGAACAATCCTCCTGTTCCAATACCGCTATCCGTGGTTTACGGTCCAGCCAGCTTGCCTGTGTAATTCCAATCGGAACCACGTGAACATTACCGGAATATTCAGTTCCCGGCCATAAATACTGTCCTACCTTTCCAAAGGAAAACGTAATTGTATCCTGTGCACGAAACGCAGTACCCAGTACAGATCCGTCATCGGCATGAATCCCGGAAGCGATATCTACAGAAACTTTCCAGCCGGACATTCCATTCAAATCATTGATCAGTTCTGCTAATTTTCCGCAAATATTTCTTGACAGCCCTGTCCCGAAAAGCGCATCTATCACCAGATCATACTCCTGTCCACGTTCATCTGAAATACTATCGGTCATTGGAATATGATAGGCATCACAGATTTGCTTCTGAATGTCATAGGAACTGCTGGTCTTATGGCCATTCGACTCCCCTGCAAGAACCAGCTTTACCGTGACGCCCCGTTCATGAAGCAGACGGGAAATGGCTAATCCATCACCACCGTTATTGCCACTTCCACATACAATCAATGCACTTCTAATCTGTTGTTTCAATAAGAAAAGCTTCCGGACAAAGCCCATCGCCGCCTGTTCCATCAGCACCAATTCCGGTACATGAAAAGACTCAGATGTGTTCTGGTCAAGAAGCTTCATTTCTTTTCCTGATACAAGATAACGCAAGGTATTCCCCCTATCTATTGTTCTTCACCCTCAGATTCCTTATCCTCATACTGGATATCAAACAAATCTAAGATCTGTGCTCCAAGGATATCATGTAAATATGTATAAATTTCTCGATTATTAATATCACAGTTCTGTTTCTTAATAATTTTTTTCTTAAGATCAATACGGACCTGTTTGATCCATTCATCAATCTCCTGGGACTCCTCCTGATTCACACGGATCTTAGCATAAAAATATTCCATGCTTAAGATCATCAGCTGTTCATTGGTTGAGCAAATCTGAACCGGAATATCCAGCAGTTCATCCTCCGCCGCTTCAATCTTCTGGTTTGTTTCATCAATCAGCCGCTTGTCTTCATCCAGCTTTTTCTCCCTGGCCGCATCCAGATGAGCTTCTGTTGTTCCTTCCATATTCTGAACAATACTGTCCATCAACTTATTCTTAAGTACTTTATATTCCTTAAGGTCATTATTAAGCTTTCCCTGTCTTGCCAGCAGTGCGTTCAGTTGAGCTTCCACCTCTTTGATTTCATCAGTCTTACCATGAACAGCAAAAAGCCTGTGCCATTTCTGATCCAAAACAAGCAACGGTACTTTTTTATTCGCCAACGCTGCCCTAAACTCTTCATCACTCTTCATCCATGTCACCTCAAAAAGATTATTTGGAATTCTTAACAATATTGTACGACAATTGCATCAGACTGTCTGATAAGTGCACATTCTCCACAACTACCTGGCTGTCCATCAAATCCAGATCTACATGCGCAAAGTTCCAGATTGCGTGAATCCCCAGCTCAACAAGATGCTTTGCCGTTTCATCTGCCTTTTCCTTCGGAAGCGTAAGTGCTGCAATGTCCACCTGATGCTTCTTGCAGTAATCTTCCAGTTGATCCATCATATAAATTGGAATATCACGGACTTTCTGACCCTTAAGGTCTGGATTGACATCAAATAATGCCGTGATAATAAAACCGAATTTTTCAAATTTCACATAATTTGTAATTGCCTGTCCAAGATTACCTGCTCCGATTACAATAATATTGTGTGTTTCATTCAAGCCTAATATCTTTCCGATCTCATCATATAAAAACTGAACATTATACCCATACCCCTGTTGACCAAAGCCGCCAAAATTGTTAAGATCCTGACGAATCTGAGATGCGGTCACCTTCATTCGGTTACTCAGATCATTGGAAGAGATCCGTTCTACTCCTTCTTCCAACAGTTCTCCCAGATAGCGATAGTATCTTGGCATTCGTCGAATGACAGCTTGCGATATTTCTTTCTCCAAAATCCAATCCTCCCATTCCAGGGTCAAAAACGTCTTTACGTTCATGAAAAAACCCTAAGTTTATTATAGGATTTTCACATGATGCTGTCAATGTGTGAAAATTTTAACAGAGTAATAAACTTAGGGTAATCATTCTAGAGGGATGACTCCAATTCAGCACGAATTGCTTTAATGAAATCCTGACTATTTAAAACAGTTGGATTCTGAATGGAAGTAATCAGTGCTAAATCCTTAGTCATCTTTCCGGATTCAATTGTTTTTAAACAGGCAGCCTCAAGCTTATCTGCAAATGATGAAAGCTCTGCGATATGATCAAGCTCTCCTCTCTTTCTGAGAGCACCAGTCCACGCAAAAATCGTTGCCACAGAATTCGTAGAAGTCTCCTCCCCTTTCAGATGCTTGTAATAATGTCTCTGTACGGTTCCATGTGCAGCTTCATACTCATAATATCCCTGCGGTGATACCAATACGGAAGTCATCATGGCAAGAGAACCAAAAGCCGAACTGATCATATCCGACATAACATCTCCGTCATAATTCTTGCAGGCCCATATAAATCCACCTTTAGACTTCATGACCCGAGCCACGGCATCATCGATAAGGGTATAAAAATATTCAATTCCCGCAGCGTCAAATGCTTCTTTATATTCCTGTTCGAAAATCTCCTGAAAAATATCCTTAAACGTATGATCATACTTTTTGGAAATGGTATCCTTAGTAGCAAACCACAAATCCTGCTTTGTATCCAGTGCATACTTAAAACAGCTGTGGGCAAAGCTTTCGATAGAATCATCAAGATTATGCTGTCCCTGGATTACCCCGGCACCTCTGAAATTGTGGATCAGCTCCCGGACTTCCGTTCCGTCTTCAGCAGTGTAGACAAGCTCTGCCTTACCAGCTCCCGGAATCTTCATCTCACTGGCTTTATAAACATCACCATATGCATGTCTTGCAATGGTAATCGGCTTTTCCCATGTCTTAACATTCGGCTCGATGCCCTTAACAACAATCGGGGCACGAAATACTGTTCCATCCAGCATCGCACGAATGGTTCCGTTGGGACTCTTCCACATCTCTTTCAGATTGTATTCGGTCATTCTGGCTGCATTTGGTGTGATTGTCGCACATTTTACTGCAACCCCGTATTTTTTCGTTGCATTGGCAGAATCAACCGTTACCTGATCATTCGTACGGTTTCGCTCTTCAAGTCCAAGATCATAATACTCGGTCTTTAAATCAATAAATGGAAGAAGTAATTCATCCTTAATCATCTGCCAGAGAATCCGTGTCATCTCATCTCCGTCCATCTCTACTAAAGGGGTTGTCATCTTAATCTTGTCCATAATCGTCTCTCCTTTACTTTTTATTTCATCAGATTTTCCCAACCAATTTTATCCATATTGGCTATTGTATTACGAATATGCAGCTTTGCACTCTCCTCAGCAACCACGGCATTTCTCTCCTTGAGCGCATCTGCTATCATACGATGCTCATCAATGGATGCACGTGCGCGTTCCTTTTGTTCCAGCGTGATCTTACGGATTCTTTGCAGATAATGATGGTAATCTCGAAGTACTCTTGTAAGTTCTTTGCTTCCACAAGCCTCATAGACAATCTCATGAAACCGATTATCCAACTCCAGAATCTGATCCCAGTTCTCCTTGGAAAAGTGAAAATCAGAAAGAAACACCGTTTCATCCAGCTCTTCAAGCTGTTCTCTTGTAATATTGTCCGTAGCCCACTTTGCACACAAACCCTCTAACAGAGTTCGAATTTCATATATATCTTTGATATCCTTGAGTGTTACCCCTTCGACAAAAGCTCCCTTATTCGGAATTATTCGCACAAGTCCCTCCAGTTCCAGCTGTCGCAATGCCTCTCTGACCGGAGTTCTGCTCACACCCATCTCCTGACCAATCGTCTTTTCCTTCAGTTCCTCATTTGCCTGATATTTTCCGCTTAAAATATCTTCACGGATTGAATGAAAAACTTTGGCACTTAATGAATAATGATCATCTGACATAATTTCACCTTACTATAATATCTGATTTTTTGTTATAACACAATACCAAGCTCTTTACAGACATCTGTGATTCTTACAACCAATTCCTGATCTGTCATAACCGTCACACGCCCATCATCGTACTGTTCGTCAACCCATTCCTTAATCCGCTTCACCAGTTCGGAATTCTTGTCTACCTTGCGCTCTTCCGGAAGATTATAATAATTGTTAATCCAATGAGCGATTCCCGCAAGACCGGATGTATTTGATACTGCAACAAGTGGTGGACGATTTAAAAATTTTCCTGTATCAAAAATATTGTAGATTTCTTCGTTCTTCAGAAGTCCATCCGCATGAATTCCCGCCCTTGTCACATTAAAATTGCTTCCAACAAACGGCGTCTGGCTTGGTTGCTTATACCCAAGCTCCTTTTCATAATATTCGGACAGTTCGGTAATCACTGTTGTATCCATTCCATCTAACGTGCCCCGAAGCTGCGCATATTCAAACACCATAGCCTCAAGAGGTGTATTGCCGGTACGTTCTCCGATTCCGAAAAGCGAACAGTTCACACCGCTTGCCCCATAAAGCCATGCCGTTGTAGAATTATTGACCGCTTTATAAAAATCATTGTGTCCATGCCATTCGATCTGTGAAGAAGGAACTCCCGCATGGGTGGTAAGTCCATAGATGATTCCCGGAACACTCCGTGGTATCACTGCACCCGGGAAATTCACTCCGTATCCCATCGTATCGCAGGCTCGAATCTTAATCGGGATCTGATATTCCTCCTGCAATTTCATCAATTCAAGGCAGAACGGAATAACAAATCCATAGATATCTGAGCGGGTAATATCCTCCAGATGGCATCGTGGGCTGATTCCGGTTTCCAGGCAGTCCCGAATTACACTCAGATACAAATTCATAACCTCCCGTCTGGTCATCTTCATTTTATAGAATATGTGATAATCAGAACAGCTTACCAGAATACCAGTCTCACGAAGGCCAAGATCCTTCACTAACTGAAAATCCTGTTTACTTGCACGAATCCAGGAAGTAACCTCTGGGAACTGATAACCTCGCTCCAGACATTTGTACACAGCATCTCGGTCCTTCTTGCTGTATAAGAAAAATTCACTCTGACGGATTTTCCCTTTCGGACCTCCCAGTTTATGCAGATAATCATAAATTGTTACTATCTGCTCCGTTGTATATGGTGCTCTCGACTGCTGTCCGTCACGAAACGTTGTATCCGTAATCCAAATCTCATCCGGCATATTATGCGGAACAATACGATCATTAAATGCGATCTTCGGAATCTCCTCATAAGGGAAAAGATTTCGGAATGTATTCGGCTCATCCACATCCACAAGCTGATAAAAATGCTCCTCTAACTGCAACAGATTTGACTTGTCGTTCATGACTACTTCTTTCATAGACTGTCCACTCCTTTTATGCATGAATAATTGTATACAATTATTACGTCTTGCAATTATTCTACCGATACTTTAGGGGAAAGTCAATACATACCAGAAATTTTTTGCAAAAAAGGAACCCTTTTTCTCCATTGCCATATGATATACTGTAAATATTCTTTTGGAGGTCACTTATGAGTGATTTAGCTGCAACAAACTGTGGATGCCCTTCTGAGGGTGGATGTAATTCTATTATCTGGATTATCCTGCTTCTGTGCTGCTGTGGTGGTGGAGGATCCTTCTTCAACAATGATGGTTGTGGTGGCAGAAATGATTGCTGCTGGATTATCATTCTTCTTTTGCTCTGTGGCAACAACGGATGCGGTGGTGGATGCGGCATTTGCTAATCTTCTTAGTACAAAAAGGGAGTCGGTTTTACCGACCCCCTTTTTGTTTTTGTTTTCCATTTTGTTCATGCAATGCCTGACGCTCCAAAGCCTCCTGCACCTTGCATTCCGGAGGTATACGCCTTTTCTTTAAACATTCTTCGTCTACCTCGTAAACACTGTTTCCATCAATAATCAGCTTTCCCATTTTTCAACATCCTTTTTTTATAATATATGCATAGGGACAAGTTGTCTCCCATAAAATGAATAAAAAGACATCAAATTGGAATATATGGAAAATGAAGCAAATGTTACCTATGATGACATGGTACAGACACGAAACATTAAAATTCTCAAATCCATTGTTCCTTTTCTGGATTTCCGCTCGCAGAAACCGGCAGCAATGCTCATTCAATATATGGAATTGAAAAATGCCAGTACGGTCTTTTCCAGACAGGATAACAGCATGGCTGCCTGTGCTCTCCCGGATGGAAGTGACCGCCGCAGTGCGATTCTTGGAGCAATCCGCCAGTACTGCACGCCAAAGGAACAGGAAACCATTGATACCATTTTAAATCTGTTCTGCGTACTGGATAATTATGATATGCTGAACAATATGTAGGAGGAATTTATGGATTCATCTCTTTTTAACAATCCGGCTTTTTCCAATATGAGTCCGGAAAAAATCGAATTTCTGCTCTCCTTCGCAAAGAAGGATAAGCCCACCAGCATGAAGGATGTGATGCCCTTTTTGTTGGCAAACATGCGGCAGGCCAAAGAACAGAATCTGGATTTCTCCAAACCAGAGATCCAGCTCATCTGCGAATTGCTGTCAAAAGATCTGCCTCCAGCAGAACAGGAACGCGTAAAAAAAATAATGACACTTCTCAGCTGATCTGCTTAACCGGAATCATAAGCAGTTTGTCAATCGGGGAAAGGCTCTGGCCTTTCCCGTCTGTTCCTTCCAAATACTTTTCTCCTGCTGATTCAAACAAAACATACAGGATATTCCCATTCACATCAATCTCCTCGGATCCAGGTGGCATCTCAACGGTATAGGACGGGTGCTTCGGTCTTGTTGACAATGCCGTAACGGAAGGATAGCTCAACAGATAAGAAGATTCCTTCCGCCCATAGGAAGTGCTCAGAAAAACACTTCCAGACTTATCAAAGGCAATTCCCTGTACTTTCGAGGGGATTTTAAATTCACTGAGTGCAACCAGTTCATCCTTCGTATGGTCATAATGATAAGCAACCATCTGAGAATTTACAACAAGTGTATGTGTTGCAATCCACAGACGCCCTCCGTAATAAGTAATACAGGATGGGGTATTTTGGACAGGATACTCATCCACAACATCCCGGACATCAACGACCTCTCCCTGATTCTGATAAGCCATGGTCTGAATAAAATCATAGGAAATCCGCTCAATCGAACTTTCATATGAATTGCAGACCCACACATTATCTCCATCATACGCAATTCCACCAAGATGACTGTTTTCATCCATACCGAGTGTAATCATATACGCTCCCGTTTCCCGGTCAAAAACCATAAGTTCACCCATACAGTCATCTTCAACGGAATAGGAAGTAATCAACACAAACTCATCTGTCATACAGATACCCTGCGGGCACTGGGATTCACTGAAGATATATTTATTCAGCAGATCATCCGTTCTCGTATCCGGCATCCCCGGGATATCAATTTCATCCAGAAAATCATAATTCAATTCTTTCAACAGCAGCATGTTTTTGTCATACCTTTCCTCCACCGAATGATAGCTGTAATTCTCCACGTTGTACCGGTTATCAATCTGCGGAATCCATTTGGCATAAAGAACATAATGATCCAGTTGATCTGTTGGAATTGTTTTCACGGGCTTATGTAATCCCCGGTCTTTATACCAGCCTGCAAACCGATATCCAAGGCGATATGGTTCATAGAGTCTTTGTTCACCGGAAAACGCGTCAAAAATTTCCCTGTTATGAGCGTTCTGCACACCCCCAGCCAGCAAATAACAAACAATAATTTTATCATGTGCAGAAGAAATCCTTTCCGGCTTCTGAAAAGAAGAACCCGAAGAAGCATAGACTGCCCCTTCGAGTTCCAGATTCTGTGCCTGCGGCACGATTATGAAATTCAAAATCACTGCTAATAATGCAAATGTACAGAATTTTGCATTACTCTTCCACGTCAACAAGCTTTCCAGCCCTCTCTTCAATCTCTCTTGCTGCCACATCCTCTGGTGCCTGCTCATATCTTGCAAACTCATAGGAGAAGGTTCCACTACCGCTGGTCATGGAACGCAGCTGCGTATTGTATCCATACAATTCCAGATACGGAATATCTGCAGTAATCTCCTGATAACCATTGTCAGCGTTCATATTCATCACACGACCACGACGCTTGTTCAAATCGCCCATGACATCCCCTGTATACTCATCCGGCACCACAACCTTAAGTGTTGCAATCGGCTCCAGCAATACCGGTTTTGCCTCCATGAATCCCTTCTTGAAGGCCTGCGCAGCCGCTACCTTAAATGCCATCTCAGAGGAATCAACCGGATGATAGGAGCCATCGTAAAGAACCGCCTTCACACCAATGACCGGATAGGCAGCCAGTGGTCCTTTTTTCACTGCCTCTGCAATTCCTTTCTCCACTGCCGGGAAGAAATTCTTCGGAACCGCTCCTCCAACTACACACTGCTCAAATACATAAGCACTGTCCATATCACCGGACGGCTCAAATGTCATCTTAACATGACCATACTGTCCGTGTCCGCCAGACTGTTTTTTGTACTTATATTCCACATCAGACTTGCCCCGAATTGTCTCTCTGAACGCAACCTTCGGACGCATTAATTCAATATCTACTTTATATTTTTCCTTCAGCATACTTGCTACAATTTCAAGATGCTGATCCCCCATACCGTAAAGAAGTGTCTGACGATTCTCACTGTCATTCACATGCTTTAAAGTTAAATCCTCCATCAGAAGTTTCTGCAATGCCTGGGAAATCTTATCCTCATCCCCCTTATTCTTGGCCTTATAGCGCATGGAAACATAAGGCTTGGAAATGTTGGCACGGATATATGCCACCGGATTGTTTCTTGTGGATAAGGAATCTGTTGTAAGGGAATTGGTAAGCTTTGCAAGGGCTCCGATATCGCCGGCATGCAGCTCACTTACCTCCTCCGTCTTGTTGCCACGAATCACATAAAGCTTTCCAAGTTTTTCATCACAATCTCTATGGAAATTGTAAAGGGTATCATCGCTCTTAAGTACTCCGGAGTTTACCTTGATCAGAGAATATTTTCCAATATAAGGATCTGCAATCGTCTTGAAAATATACGCACTCTTCGGCTTCGCAAAATCATAATCTGCCTGATAAACTTCATTTGTCTTTGTATTAATACCAGCACATTCCCTCTTATCCGGACTTGGAAAATACTTCACGATATCTGCCATCAGGGTGTACATTCCCCTGGCCATAATATTGGATCCCATCAATACAGGAACGATAGAACCATCAATGACATTCACACGGAGCGCCTGACGGATCTCATCCTCAGAAAACTCATCTCCGTTAAAATAGCGATCCATAAATTCTTCGCTAGTCTCCGCAACAGCCTCAAGAAGGGCATCCCTACAGATAGAAAGATTCTCCTTTGAGTATTCTGGCACATCAAACTTATCGACCGTACCTTTATCGTTCCAGCGCTTTGCTTTCTGCTGAACCACATTGACATAACCCACAAACTGTCCGTTCTCTCGGATTGGCAGATGAAACGGTGCGATTTTCTTTCCATACAGAACCTGTAAATCTTCTACCACCTGACGATAACTTGCATTATCGATGTCCATATCAGTCACAAAGATCATTCGCGGCAGCTTATATTTCTCACAAATCTGCCATGCACGCTTCGTTCCTGATTCAATTCCAGCCTTACCTGAAACGACAATGATTGCAGCATCCGCAACTGACACTGCCTCCTCCGCTTCTCCGACAAAATCAAAGTATCCCGGTGTATCCAGAATATTTACCTTGACATCTCCCCACGGAACCGGAATTACCGATGTATGAATCGAAAACTGCCGCTTCGTCTCCTCCTTGTCATAATCACTGATGGTATTGCCATCTGCTACCGTCCCCATGCGGTTAGTCATCCCTGCCAGATACGCCATCGCCTCTGCCAAAGATGTCTTACCACAGCCGCCATGTCCCAAGAGGACAACGTTACGAATCTTGTCAGTCGTGTAAACATTCATAGTAAAAACCTCCTGCATATTTATTTTCATTGCCGGAATAGTATCATTCCGCACCCCAATCGATATGGTTATATTGTACTAATTTTCAAGAGATTTTACAACCGCTTTATGCAATTTTTTCAATTTGTTATTGTTCCTTAATTTTGGCAGCAAGCTCCTCGAGGTAGGTCCAACGCTCCATTTTTTCCTCAAGCTCCGTTTCCAGCTGCAACTTCTCCTTTGTAAGCTCATTCAGCTTCACAAAATCCCGGGCACATATTGTCATCTCACCATCGATTTCCGTAATCCGCTCTTCCATTGCAGCGATATCATCCTCAATGGTCTCATATTCCTTCTGTTCTTTGTAAGTAAACCTCAGCTTTTGCTCGTGTCTCCATGTTGTACGGGAATCACTTTCCCCGGATGGTGAATCCGTTTGAACGATCACTGGTGCCGTTTCCTTTCCCCCGCAAATTCGGCCTTCACGCTCTGCCCGAAGCCGGTAATCCGTATAACCGCCCTCATACTGGCGCAGAAGACCGCCCTCTTCGAATGTAAAGATTCGTCGAACAACACGGTCAAGAAAATAGCGGTCATGGGAAACTGTAATTACAATGCCCTCGTAATTATCAAGATAATCCTCCAGAATTGCAAGAGTTGTTATATCAAGATCATTGGTCGGCTCATCAAGGATCAGAACATTCGGTGCCTCCATCAGCACGCGCAACAGATTCAGACGCCTCTTCTCTCCACCGGAGAGCTTTCCGATTACACCATACTGTTCTTCCGGTGGAAATAAAAATTTATCCAGCATCGCAGAAGCAGACACCAGTCCATCCCTGGTTCGAACATACTCCGCGGTATTGCGGATATAATCAATAACCCTGACATCTGGATCCATATACGCAATGCCGGCCGAGACATCGTACTCAATCTCCTGCGTATAATAGCCAATCTTTATCGTCTGTCCAATCGTAACGGTTCCGGAATCCGGCTCTATTCTTCCATCAATGATCTTCATCAGTGTGGTCTTTCCACAACCATTTTTCCCAACAAATCCGATTCGGTCATTTTTAAGAAAAATGTAGGAGAAATCATCAATGAGTACCTTCTCTCCATAAGCTTTATGAATATGATCCAATTCTACTGTTGTACGCCCCATCCGTGAAGAAATAGAGTTCATCTCAAGCCTTCTGTCCATCTCCGGGGCTTTCTGGTCGCGCAGCTTTTCATAGCGCTCAATATGGGCTTTCTGTTTGGTGGAACGTGCCCGAGCACCGCGCTGCATCCACTCAATTTCCTTGCGCAGAATTGACTGTCTTTTCCGCTCAGATGCCAGGGCCATATCCTCCCGCTCCTGCTTGGCAGCAAGATAACCGGAATAATTGGTTTCATAACTGTAAATCTTTCCCCTGTCCACTTCCACAATACGGTTGCAGACACTGTCCAGAAAATACCGGTCGTGCGTCACCATCACCATTGCTCCACGATAGCTTTTAAGGTAATTTTCCAGCCACTCTGCCATATCTGAATCCAGATGATTCGTTGGCTCATCCAAAACCAGTACATCGCAGGGGGTAAGTAGGACAGCCACCAGCGCAAGACGCTTTCTCTGCCCTCCTGATAAATGCCCGGTCTCCTCAGCAAAATCGTAGATTCCAAGCTTTGTCATCATAGATTTTGCCGTGCTCTCAAGCTCCCACTTCTCATGCTCTACCCTCTGCTGCTTCTCATGGGAACTCCCCATGCTTGCATAGGAAAGCACACTCTCCAGCGTACTGGCTTTGGGGTCAAACTCCGGCATCTGTGGCAGATAATGTATAACCAGTTGATTCGCCCGGATCACTTTACCCTCATCCGGCTCCTCCAGCCCCGCAATGATCTTAAGCAGAGTGGACTTTCCGGTACCATTAATTCCGATAATACCGACCTTTTCTCCTTCCTGCAGATAAAACGATGTCTGCTCAAACAGTCTGCGTTGTGTATATGTTTTTGTAATATTATCAACCGTCAGTAAATTCATAGTTTCCTCAAATTTCTCTTGTGGATTTCATAGCCACTTTCATCTCATACATGGCAGCGTCCGCCTTACGGTAAAGATGCCTCGCATCCATATCCGGATTGTCACTGTGACGGCAAAATCCATATGCCGCACTCAGATTCAGATCAGGATTCTCCAAATTTTTCTGTTCCATCTCATGTTCCAGCTGCTGAGTTAGTTTCTCAATGCTGACCCCTGTCAGATCCGGAATAAACACAATATACTCATCGCCTCCGATACGACCGACCTCACCAAAAGATCCAAATACTTTTTTCAGGACATCTGCCAGACTCTTGATCAACTGATCCCCCATCATATGTCCCTTGGTATCATTGGTTCGCTTCAGAAAATTCAAATCAAAAGCGAAGATTCCATAGTCACAATCCGACTGATCTAAGCTATCCCAGATTTCTTCACAGCGTCTTCGATTAACCAGTCCTGTCATTTCATCCACATATGCCATGTGTTCCAACAGCTTTGTTCTTGCTCCCTGAAGAAAAATATGACCAATGCTCACACCGAAATCTGCCAGCTGGGAAAGAACAAAAATCAATGCACCCACACATAGGATACTCGAATACTGCACATTTTTTGATGCTATACAATATTTTACAAAGGAAAAATGAGCCATATCATATAATCCAATGATCATTAACATTGTAAAGCCAAGAATCAAGACTTTGTTGGTCAATTGCTTTTTGACCAGGTCATAAATTGTTAGCGCAACCACACCTCCAGCGATGAATAACAGGATCAGATGCTGTATCCGCAATAACGTTGGGAAATGTCTTACATTTGTAAACTGCAGTGTAAAAGCTGTCACATCAAAAACAGCTTGCACGAGTAACAGTCCAAGATATGCACCATGAACCTTTTTATTCCGTGTCACAAATGCATCTCCCCAGAAATAAAGCAAAACAAACAGAGGTGCAATATAGAGAGCCCCATATTCCAAATAGGCCTTTACACGCAGATTATAAGTAAACAGAATGATCAAATCATAATTGCAGAGTGACCAGCAGCCAATTCCCAGAGAAAAAAAGCCTACACATACAAGCTTCCAAAAGTTGTGATAAGTAATTACAAAAACAAGACTGACCACAACGACCAAAACGCCAAACAGGATTAAAAACATATTAACGGCAAGCGGAACTCTGTTTTGAATCACAAAATCCCGCAAAACCATGTCACTGTTGTATATTTCCGGAACCTTGAAGCTTGAAAATGCATCATTCTCCGAAATATGTAAAATGATTTCCACCTCAGCTCCGGCATAATACTGTGGAATATGTATAAAATGATACCCATATCCCAACAGCTGCCCTTTTTCCAATTGTTCTTTTCCATACCTATAATAAATCTGATTATTATACCGAATCTCTACGTCCGACAATATGGAATAAAATTTAATGACCGGATTGTCAACATATGCCCTGGACGGAAGCGTACATTTCATCCTGATGACATCCCCTTTATTCACGGGATGAAAACGGAACTCATCCAATGCCACATTCTCATAAACCTGATCATTGATTTCAATATGCCAACCTTCATTAAGTTCCTGATAATTCTCCTTGTCACGTTTGACCTTGGACAGATCACTTAAACAGCTGAGCAGGAAAAGTACACTCACAATAATCAGAATATAAAACAATATTTTCTGTCTTTTTTTCATCATGCACCTCCCATTTTTCAAACATACCTAATTATAAAATATCAAAATAATGATGTGATAGCAAGTCGTTGTAATTATTTTTTTCTGTACAACCTCTGTATTGACGAAAATGCAGATTATAGTAAAATGGAACTGTTAAGATCTTTAAAAAGAAGGGAATCCATCATGACTTTTAACACCTTAGGCTTTATTGGACTTGGACTGATCGGTGGGTCCATTGCCAAAAAAATGAAGAAAAACAATCCAGATATTAAAATAATTGCAACCGCTCACCATAAAGAAACTATCGAACAGGCATACCACGAAGGACTCATTGAGAATCAGACATTGCTTCCTCTTGATGCCTTTAGGAAATGCGACTGCATTTTTTTGTGTGCACCGGTACAACGCAATATTGATTACCTAAGACAACTTAAGAACATCATTCCCGCCAACTGCTATATTACGGATGTGGGAAGTACCAAAACTGAGATTCATGAGGAAGTAATCCGGCTTGGTCTGGAAAAAAATTTCATCGGCGGGCATCCCATGACCGGCTCGGAAAAGACAGGCATTTCAAGTGCCAGCGAATCTTTACTTGAAAACGCATATTATATCATCACACCTACTTCGGCAACACCACAGACAGATGTGGAAGAATTCCGTGACTTTGTACTCTCTCTGGGAGCAATACCTCTGATTCTTGATTATCAGACACACGATTTTTCCACTGGGGCTATCAGTCATCTTCCTCACATGATTGCCTACTCTCTTGTCAACCTGATAGAAAAAATTGATGATAATCAAGAAACCATGAAGATAATTGCAGCGGGAGGCTTTAAGGATATTACAAGAATTGCTTCCTCCTCTCCCGTCATGTGGCAGAATATCTGTGCTTCAAACCGAGAGCCGCTTCTGAATCTGATGGATCAATACATTGAACTTCTGCAGGAATTAAGAGGATATATTGACCGCTCGGATGAGCAGGCACTTCTCCGGTTTTTCCAGAGTGCTAAGGATTATCGAGATTCCATGACACTAAAAAGCGTCAAGTCCCCAACTATCTGTTATGAATTTTTTGTGGATCTGGTGGACGAACCGGGCGGTATTGCCGCTGTTTCCCGAATTCTTGCTGATCATAATATCGGCATCAAGAACATTGGCATTGTCAACAACCGTGAATATGAGGAAGGTGTTCTGCATCTGGTCTTCCCCGATGAAAATTCCCTGACACAGGCTGCAGAGATTCTTGCCACCGAAAATTATACGATACATAAACGCTGAAACATTTCCTTACATAACAACAGCGCCCCTGTCAGTACATCAGCCATGCAAAAATTCTCTTCTGCAAACAGGCTGATATACCAACAGGGGCGTTTATTCTATCTGCACACCTGAATTTCCAGTACCTCAAAATAGTTTTCAAAAGTCTTCCTACAACATCCCGGATTTTCAATCATAATCCCCGGTGTCACAAGTCCCGGAATTGCAAAAGACATGGCAACACGGTGATCCTCAAAGGTCGCAATCGTGCACACATGGGGTTTCCCTGGCTGAATCATAATGCTGCTTTCATCCGGCTGACTGCAGGTAATTCCCATTCCTGTCAGATTCGTGACAATCGCCTTCAGACGGTCACATTCCTGATATCGGATATGCCCGATTCCTGTTATCGTTACAGGAGTATTTGCAAAGCAGGCAATAGCCGCAAGTGTCAATGCCTGATCGGAAAAGGCGGATAGATCAAAAATTCCTCCCACGAATGCATCTTCAGGCGGAATCATCCGGATTCCATCCTCCTCTTCCACACTTCTGCATCCCATCTGTTCTAACACATGCAAAAATGCAGTATCCCCCTGAAGACTGTCCCAATGCACATGTGCCACCTTCGCCGGAACCCGTAGCACCGGACACATTGCGTAAAAATATGCTGCCGCCGATACATCCGGCTCAATCTGATACTCTCCTGCCCGATAAGCTGCATTGCCCGGAATGCAGAATGTATCTTCTTCCGGACACACAACACAGACCCCAAACTGTTCCATCATCTTTACGGTCATGTCTACATAAGCCATCCCATGATGTCCCTGTACATGAATCACAAAATCCTTTTCAAAAAGAACTGCCGAGATCAAGAGTGCACTTAAGAACTGACTGCTCTTTTCCACATCAATTGTAACCTCATATTTCTTCACGCCGCTGCTCCCAATGATAAACGGAAAATGATACTGCTCCTCATCATAATCAATCCGGGTCCCCAGTTCCTCCAAAGCAGAAAGCAGTTCCTCCATCGGACGTCTCTTCATCTGTTCCGAAGAAAAAATATGATACTCTCCCTTAGACAGCCCAAGATAAGCGGTAAGAAAACGGGCTGCAGTTCCTGCGCTGCCAACGTCAATAGATGCCTGTTTCTTTGGAATTTGTCCTCCGAACCCCGTAATCCTCACAATTGAATGTGCCTCATCCACATCAACCGGAAATCCAAGGTCAATGAGAGCCTGTAGAAAATGCCTGCTGTCATCCGAAAAGAGAACTCCTTTTAACACGCTCGTCCCCTCTGCCAGCGCAGCTATGAGAAGTGCCCGGTTCGTAATACTCTTCGACCCGGGAACTTCTACCTGAATCGGATGCCCCGCAGCCTGCTTTACCTCATATCTTTCTCCTAAATTCATACTCTGCTCCAATCTTTTTCACCAATTCAAAAAAAGAGGGGTTGCAAGCAACCCCTTTTATTTTATAGATCATTAAAAATCTGATAGATATCAATTTTCAGTGCATCTGTATCCGTCATTCCGATAAAGATTGCCCCATAATGATATCCCTTTGCTGAATCGTCCTCACGGCGGACAATCTCAATTACAGCATCTACCACTTCTTTGGTCCAAATCTGAATCTTCGTGTCATAATAAGTACCTATCTCAAGCTGCTTCTGGCAAGTAAATCCGATTCCGCTTCTGGAAATATCCGTCACATCCACATGCACATATTTCAGTGTTGTAACGCCCTCTTCATCCAATCTCTCCAGCTGAACCTTAACATCCAGATCTAATCGTTTATGCTTTCTTTTTTCTTCCATGCTCTTGCTCCCTATATACATCATTTCCAAAGATAAACTAAAACATATTGTTATTTTATTACACAATTGACCATTTGACAAGAGAATTTTTAATGCAATAAAGACTTTTACCCTCTTTGTTTTACTTTATGAACATGGCATCCCCAAAGCTGAAGAACCGGTACTTTTCCTGTACCGCAACCTTGTAGGCGTTTAAGACATGCTCTCTTCCCGCCAGTGCCGACACCAGCATAACCAGTGTGGACTGTGGAAGATGGAAGTTGGTAATCAGCGCATCAATCACCTTGAACTGATATCCCGGATAAATAAATATTTCCGTCCAGCCACTGATCTCCCGCAGCCTGCCATTCTTATCAGCCGCTGCCTCAAGAGTCCTCGTACTAGTGGTGCCAACTGCAATCACACGATGCCCGCTTTCCTTCGCCCGATTAATTTTCTCTGCGGCCTCAGCAGAAACCATATAAAACTCTGAGTGCATATGGTGATCGAGAACATTCTCCACCTTCACCGGTCTGAAAGTTCCAAGACCTACATGAAGCGTAATCTCCGCAATCTCCACCCCCATCTGCTTCACTTTTTCCAGAAGTTCCTTTGTAAAATGCAGTCCCGCTGTGGGAGCGGCCGCAGATCCGTCATATTTTGCATACACAGTCTGATAACGGTTCTTGTCCTGCAGCTGGTGTGTAATATATGGTGGCAGTGGCATCTGTCCAAGCTGGTCTAAGATTTCTTCAAAAATTCCCTCATAGTGAAACTGGATCAGCCGGTTTCCTTCATCCACCACATCAATTACTTCACCAGTCAAAAGTCCCTCACCAAATACAATCTTTGTACCTGGTTTTGCCTTTTTCCCTGGCTTTACCAGCGTCTCCCAGACATCATTTTCCTTGCGTTTTAACAAAAGCACTTCAATTTTTGCCTGTGTCTCTTCCTTGACTCCGAATAATCTTGCCGGAATGACCTTGGTGTTATTAATTACCAGACAATCACCCGGATGCAGATATTCAAGAATATCTGTAAAATGCTTATGCTCCACCTCCCCAGTTTTGCGGTCAAGAACCATAAGCCGGGAGCTGGAGCGATCCTCCAGCGGATCCTGAGCAATCAGTTCCTCCGGAAGATCATAATCAAAATCTTTTACATTCATATTACTTTTCCTCTACGCACGAAGTGAGATATTTAGTGTCCGCTCCAGATTCTTCAGGATTTTCTTTACATACCCCTCAATCATCTCACTGGTAAACTCCTCCTCGCCTGGTGTAAAAACAACAGAAAAAGCCATGCTCTTCTTATTCGGTCCAAGCTGAATTCCCTCATAAACATCAAACAATTGCACATCCGTCACG
The DNA here is from genome assembly GCA_022775045.1 of Agathobacter sp. Classification (GTDB taxonomy): domain Bacteria; phylum Bacillota; class Clostridia; order Lachnospirales; family Lachnospiraceae; genus Roseburia. The sequence goes on from JALFLB010000002.1 coordinate 70,044, forward strand.
TACTTGCAGGCTTCCCGGATTCCATTTTCAATCTGTGCACAGGTAATATCCTTATCTACAACAAAGGCAAAATCTCTCTTCTCCTCAGAATATTTTGGCAGAGGAACAAATACCTGCGGCTTACCATACCACTGGGATAACGCCCGAAGATCGATTTCCATCACATAGGCTGCCACTCTCATATCCAGTTCATCCGCAATCTCATAAGATACCTTTCCGAGATACCCCACACTGACTCCTTCACAGTAAATCTCTGCAGTCTGGTATGGGTGCAGGAAGGTCTTCGTAGATGCTTCATAGGTAAAGGTAAGGTTCAATGCATCTGCCACCGTCTGGGCAAAGCCTTTCAGTGTGTAGAAAGATTCCTTTTCTCCGAACACACCTACACAGATGGTCTCCCGCTCATCCGGATATTCCGTAAGCGGCAGTTCCTTTGGAATGAAAATATTTCCAAGCTCGAAGATCCGCCCCTGAAGGATTCCCTTCTTCTGATTTCTTGCAATTGCGTGCAGCATCTGCGGAGCCAATGTTGTACGCATCAGAGAAAGATCAATATTGATTGGATTGATCAGCTGGATTGCCCTTCTCTGTAGTGCATCCTCCGGAAGCCGTAACAGATCCAGATCCGATGGGGAGAAAAAGGAATAATGAATACCCTCGTATGCCCCTGCCGCACAAAGAGCATTCTTAATCTTAAGTTCTGTCTTCTGTTTCTGATTCAATCCACCAAGAGTTACCTTTGCAGTCGGCATGAAAGTCGGAATCACATGATCATAACCGTACATACGAATCACTTCCTCAGCCACATCCGGATAGGAATCCATATCTTCACGATATGCCGGAACCTGAATTGTCAGTTCATCGCCTTGAATTTCCGGTGCGAAATTGAGATTGGTCAGAATGCGGATGATCTCCTCATTCGGAACTTCAATTCCAAGTACGCCGTTGACACGCTTCACGCTGACCTTCATTTCCTTCGGCTCTACCGAATTTCCGGTAGATACCTCAACATGTGTGGAGCTGACCTTTCCGCACCCCAGTTCTTCAATCAGGTGCAGCGCACGCTTCATTGCCATAATCGTTGTGTATTCGTACACACCCTTTGCATACATAGCACTGGAGTCAGAAGCCTGTCCCAATGCACGGGAACTCTTTCGAATATTATCTCTTGCGAACTTAGCTGCCTCGAACATCACTTCCTTTGTGGTATCCAGAATTTCTGAATTCAGACCGCCCATAATTCCTGCCAGTGCCACCGGCTTTTTGCCGTCACAGATGACAAGATTGCTGGAATTCAATGTAAACTCTTTCTCATCCAAAGTTGTTATTTTCTCACCATCCTTGGCACGACGGACATGAATGGCATCTCCCTCGAGGTAAGAATAGTCAAAGGCATGCATCGGCTGACCAAGTTCCTTTAAAACATAGTTGGTAATATCCACCACATTGGAAATAGAACTAATGCCCACCAGTGCCAGACGACGGCGCATCCATGCTGGAGACTCCTTAATCTCTACATCATGTACATAATGTGCGATATAGCGTGGGCACAGATCCTGTGCCTCTACTGTCACCTGAAATTCCTCTTTCTTTACTTCTGTCTCAGTATAATCCAGTGCCGGCTCCTTGCACTCCTTGCCCAATACAGCCGCAACTTCCCTTGCAATTCCGTAAATACTCTGACAATCGGGGCGGTTTGCAGTGATCGCAATATCAAAAATCCAGTCATCCATTCCGAGAATCGGCTTCACATCCGCGCCGACCGGTGCGTCCTCCGGAAGAACCAGGAGTCCGTTATAGCCCGCACCCGGATACAGATCCTCATTCAGTCCCAGTTCTGTTCCTGAACAGAGCATTCCGAAAGACTCATAACCGCGAAGCTTGCCCTTCTTAATCGTCATAATGCCTTCGATTGTCACATGGTCTTTTGCTGTTGCATAGACGGTTGCACCGACCAGTGCCAACGGATACTTTCCACCCGCATGCACATTGTCCGCTCCACAGCAGATCTGGAACTCGCCATGCTCTCCCGCGTCCACCTTGCATAGACTCAAGTGTGTCTCCGGAATCGGCTCACACTCCTTCACATAACCGACAACTACATTTGTGATATCCTTACCTACTTCAATCAGTTCTTCTACTTCAAAACCACAGGAGAACAACTTCTCTTCCAGTTCCTTCGGTGTCACATCAATATCTACATAATCCTTTAACCAACTCAGTGGTGCTAACATAATAGGCCTCCTTTACTTCATTAATCATCAATCTGATCTAACACACGCAGGTCAGACTCAAACAGCAGCTTGATATTGTTAATTCCATATTTGAGCATTGCAATTCGCTCAATTCCGATACCGAAGGCAAAACCACTGTACTCCTCTGTATCAATATTACAGCCCTCAAGAACCTTATTGTTTACAACACCTGCACCAAGAACTTCAATCCAACCGGTACCCTTGCAAAGCTTGCAGCCTTTTCCTCCACACTGGAAACAGCTTACATCTACCTCAACAGACGGCTCTGTAAACGGAAAATAGGATGGACGAAGTCGGGTTGTAGTCTCCTTGCCGAAAATCTTCTTTACAAATTCATCCAGCATTCCCTTCAGATCACAAAGGGTAATTCCCTTATCCACAACCAGCCCCTCCATCTGTGTAAACATCGGAGAATGGGTTGCATCATCATCGGAACGGAACACTTTACCCGGAGAAATAATTTTAATCGGCGGTTTCTTCGCCTCCATCACATGAATCTGACCTGCAGAAGTCTGTGTACGAAGTAAAAACTCCGGAGACAAATAGAAGGTATCCTGCATATCGCGGGCCGGATGATCCTGCGGTGTATTCAATGCCGTAAAGTTATAGTGATCGGTCTCAATCTCAGTTCCCTCATAAACCTCGAATCCCATGGAGCCAAATATATCAATCAGCTGATTGCGCACCTGTGTAATCGGATGAAGATTACCATGCTTATTCTTTTCTGCCGGCATAGTGACATCGATCTTCTCTGACTCATAACGCAAACGAAGTGCTTCTGCTTCAAGCTTTTTCTTCTTCTCTTCCAGAATACTCTCGATTGCCTCACGGGTTTCATTTACCCACTGTCCAACCTTCGGTCTGTCTTCCGGTGCAACCTCCTTCATTCCTTTTAGTACGGCCGTCAGTTCGCCCTTCTTACCGAGAATCGCCATACGGACTTCATTTAAGCGTTCAAGTCCGTCTGATTTTTCAATCTCAGCGATTGCATTTTCTCTGATTTTCTGCAATTTTTCTTTCATGGTTTTCTCCTTTTCGATATTTTCTTTCAAAATTAGTACCATTTTACTATATCTGGTATGATAAATTTTTTAAACCACAAAAAATCCCTTGCAAATACAATTTTCATTGTATCTACAAGGGACGAAAAATTTTCCGCGTTACCACCCAGATTCCTGTACTTCTCTTTACCGAATACAGGCTCTTCATTCTGCTTAACGTGCAGTCTCCGTCGCAAGCTAATAGCATCCTTCACCTGCGCAGCTCCCGTGCGAAATTCGAACTCTAACCGGAACCTGGGAAAGCTTACAGCCGCTGACCTTCCCTCTCTGAAGGTAAATTAGAACCTACTGAACACGCTCATCGCTTTTAACACGTTTGTCATTGTATCACAGCATGCTTATTTCTGCAAGCCTTTTCCCCAAAAATCGGTTAATCCGACACCATTTGTAATTTCCACATCCTTATAGTAATAGGTCAAAATTTCCTGCCAGTTCTTTCCTTCCCGTCCCATTGCATCCGCACCATACTGACTCATTCCAATTCCATGTCCGAATCCTCCGCCTGTCAGCACAATTGTTCCATCCTTTTGGCTTTTCACCTCAAAACAGGCGCTCGGAACAGACGAGTAATCATTGCGCACCGTTCCATCCGCCAACTCGACCTCCAGAAGATATTTTCCCAATGCATAACGAATCTCGTTCTCTTTTTCATAAGTGCGCTCTCCTTTTTCAAAGACAACGGTCAGTGCCAAAATATAACCGGATTCGCTTCGCTCCTCAACCTTCAGTTTTTTCAGTCTGCCAAATTCAGGATCCATCCCAAGCTTGGCAGACAGGGTTGCCGTCCAACGGTAATACGGGGAATCCAAATCATAGGACGTCACCGATTTTGTAATAAATTTATGAAATGTTTTCTTTTTTGACAGATTTCGGTCTCCTGCCTTCGTATGGTTTTCTGCTGCCAGATACCCCGGAGACTCCGCATCCCACACCTCAAGATTCTCTGAATAGCCGGCAGAAGTAGAGTAATAATAACAATCAATCAGTTTTCCCTCATAGGTAAGCACCATTCCCTGTGTATCTGCAACCGCCCGGTCTGTTACTTCGCAGGATTTTGTTGCATGATACACCTGATAAGCTGTTGTGTCATCCAGATTCGCCCCATACTCTGCATATGTATTATTTTTCATCTGTGAATAGGCAAATGTCCGAGCGCAGACTGCCTGCGCTTTTAGCGCTTCATAAGAAAAATAAACAGGCATTTCCGAAGGCAGGACATAGCGCACATAATCTTCAATTGGAAGTTCGTTAATGAGAACATAACCCCCCTTCTCTTTTCTCAGAATAAAGTCTCCTTCATAACCATCTGTTTTCTTTTTGCCATCTGTATCACACAGATACAACTTGCCATCCTCCGTTTTAATTCGTACCTCTTTTCCTCGTTTGCATCCCTTCAACAATTTCTTGGCACAAATCAGTTCTTTTGCATTCACCTTTGTTCCATCCACGGTGCATGCCTTATTGCTCTTCACATAAATATCCGAATACAGTACATCATCTCCGTTCTTGAGAAGAACCCGGATATTGTCAACCTGATTTTTCTGGTGACAGACAATAGCACATGCCTTTCCCTCTGCCACTACAAGTTCTACCTGGGAATTACCGATCAGCAAGTCCGATACGCTTCCCTGCCTTACGTCAGGCTGTATCGTTTTCTTATCAGAAACTACGTATACTGGAATAGTACCATCACAATCTAAAGGTTCATAGCCCTCAATCTGTACCGTTTTATCTGTATAACTATCCAAAATTCCCGTAATATTTGCGGGCTTGGCATAAATTTGCACAAGCTTCCCATGAGAAATTTCGATATCAGCCACCCCTGTATAATCCGATTCAGCAGTCTCCTTCGCAATATAATTTGTGCCCTGATACAACACGATAATTTCCCCCTGATGATTTGAGAGAATATATGCATTAGGAATAGTTCCACTAAAAGAATCATCAAATACCGCATCCTGTTCACTTTCCACATCTACCTGATGTGATAAACGTGAAACAATTATAAATGTCATAATTACAGTAATTATGGTAATGATCAGCAATATGATTCCCATTAATTTCATTTTGTTTTTTTTATTCATAAACCAGGCTCCCATGCTTTTCTTTCAAACAATTAAGGAGCTGCCTAATACAGCAGCTCCTTTTATCCTTGGTGTTCTATCATATTCTTCCTGTGTGCTCTAAATTGATTTCTCTTTTGTAAAGACACCCAAAATGCCGGTTCCTACAATTTAGACTCCTAGCAAACGCTAGGTGGGTTACCGCAGCTTACCTTCTGCCTTCCGCTGAACCGAGGCGGCCTGACATCCAGCAAAATCATATAGGAATCCCGTTTAAAGTAAATGTAGGTTCTAAATAGTAGGAGTTGTCGAACATTCCAGGATGCAACTTTATCTTTTGTAGTTGCTTTTATTATACTTTATTATCTCTTAAAATTCAATCATAAATTCAAGTTACATTTTACCAAAAAAATCTCCAATCACGATAAGTGATTGGAGATTTGAATCTTATAACTGAGGACCAGCTGCTACTAAAGCCTTTCCAGCCTCATTACCTTCGTATTTTGCGAAATTCTTAATGAATCTTGCTGCAAGATCCTTAGCCTTTGTCTCCCACTCGGAAGCATCTGCATAAGTATCACGAGGATCCAGAATACCTGTATCAACACCTGTAAGCTCTGTCGGAACTTCAAAGTTGAAGTATGGGATTTTCTTTGTTGGAGCCTTTGCAATATCACCATTTAAGATTGCATCAATGATACCACGGGTATCCTTAATAGAAATACGCTTTCCTGTACCATTCCATCCGGTATTTACCAGATATGCCTTTGCTCCGCTCTCTTCCATCTTCTTAACAAGCTCCTCTGCATACTTTGTTGGATGCAGCTCCAGAAATGCCTGTCCGAAGCAAGCAGAGAAAGTAGGTGTCGGCTCAGTAATTCCACGCTCGGTTCCTGCAAGCTTTGCAGTAAAACCAGAAAGGAAGTAATACTTTGTCTGCTCCGGTGTCAGAATAGATACTGGAGGAAGTACTCCAAAAGCATCTGCAGACAGGAAGATTACATTCTTAGCTGCAGGAGCTGCGGAAACCGGGCGAACAATATTCTGAATATGATCAATCGGATAAGATACACGGGTATTCTCTGTTACACTCTTATCATCAAAATCAATCTTTCCTTCAGCATCTAATGTTACGTTCTCAAGAAGTGCGTTACGCTTGATCGCATTGTAGATATCAGGCTCAGAATCCTTATCCAGATTGATAACCTTTGCATAACAGCCACCCTCAAAGTTGAATACACCGTTGTCATCCCAACCATGCTCATCATCACCAATCAGAAGACGCTTTGGATCAGTTGAAAGTGTTGTCTTACCTGTTCCGGAAAGACCGAAGAAGATTGCTGTATTCTCACCGTTCATATCTGTGTTTGCTGAGCAGTGCATAGAAGCAATACCCTTAAGCGGCAGATAGTAGTTCATCATAGAGAACATACCCTTCTTCATCTCTCCGCCGTACCATGTATTAACGATAACCTGCTCGCGGCTGGTAATGTTAAACATTACAGCAGTCTCAGAATTCAGACCTAACTCCTTATAGTTCTCTACCTTTGCTTTAGATGCATTGTAAACAACGAAATCCGGCTCAAAATTCTTCAGTTCTTCCTCAGAAGGCTGAATGAACATATTTTTAACAAAATGTGCCTGCCATGCTACCTCAACGATAAAACGAATAGCCATACGAGTGTCATGGTTTGCACCACAGAATGCATCCACTACATAAAGTTTCTTATTAGAAAGCTCCTTTAAAGCAAGTTCCTTTACAGAATTCCACGCTTCCTGTGTAGCCGGATGGTTGTCATTTGGATATTCATCAGAAGTCCACCATACGGTATCCTTTGAATTCTCATCCATTACGATAAACTTGTCTTTTGGTGAACGACCTGTATAAATTCCAGTCATTACATTAACTGCACCAAGTTCACTCTCCTGTCCCTTCTCATAGCCCTCAAGATCAGACTTTGTTTCCTCTTCGAATAAAAGTTCATAAGAAGGATTGTACACAATTTCCGTAGTTCCGGTAATGCCATACTTGCTTAAATTGATTTCTGCCATCTTACATTTAACCTCTTTTCTTTCATAATGTGTATATTGCTGCCGCTTGGCGGCATGATACCAGCCTGTGATAACAGGACTTACAATATCAATTTATAACTACTATATTTATACATAAACATCATACACTATGTTATTTTTTTGTCAATCTTTTTTCACTAAAAATATTTACTTTTCGTATGTCTCATCCCATATACAAACACAGCAAGCGCAATCAGAAAAAGCCCAAGTTCCATAAAACTCCACAGCCTTCCCGGATGGATCAGCTTTACATCATACAGAATCCCAATCGCACCCACAACAGTTGCAATAATTGCAAAGAATATCATAAATGGAAAAATTTCAGCAATATATGCTGTTACATTCCTGCATCTTCCAATCTCCTCTTCCGGTACAACAAGACTGCTGATTTTACCTGAACTTTTCATTTTAACAGCATTGACACCCAGATAAATTCCAAAAAATGTAATTACAATATCCATAAGTAAAATTGTCTTCATGATTTCTCCCTCCTTTCTTATTGTATCATTACAAATAAAAATTTTAAACAGTTGCTTTTTCGTCAAAATTATTCAAAAACAGTTGCTATATAGTCCTTTTTATAGTAATATGTACTTAAATTTTAAAAAGGAGATACAAATTATGAGTATTGACGACATCAAAATTTTAATTACCGATGATTCCATCCTCGCAAGGAAGCAGCTCAAAGATATCATCTCTACGCTCGGCTCTCCAACTTTTATTGAGGCAACAGACGGACAGAGTGCAATTGACAAGTATAAAGAAACGAAACCTGATCTTGTTTTCTTAGACATTGTTATGCCAAAAAAAGACGGTAATATGGCAATTGAAGAAATTATGAGCTTTGATCCAGATGCCACAATCATCATTGCCTCCTCCGTTGGAACACAATCCCAGCTTAAACTTGCGATTTCATCCGGGGCAAAAGATTTTATCCAGAAACCACTCGACAAAGGACAGGTAATTAACGTTATCAATAAATTCCTGGAAGGGAGATAGTTATGTACACACAATTTTTTGGAAATTATTTGCTATCGAACGGCTATGTAACCAAAGAACAGCTCTTTTCAGCAATGCAGCGCGAAGCCACGCAGCATATGAAACTTGGTACACTTGCCATGCACGCGGGCTATATGAATGCATCCCAGGTTGACGAGACCGTGATTCAGCAGACACATCAGGATCGTAAATTTGGTGAACTGGCCGTTGAACTGGGCTACCTGACCGATGATCAGGTACTCTCTCTTTTAAAGCAGCAGAACCCTGCCTACCTTTCACTTGGACAGGTTCTTTTGGATGATGGCATCCTTACTAATTCCGATTTTGAAATCATCATGAATGATTACAGTTCCAAAAATGGAATTCAGGGATTGGATGCAATCACAGAAATGCCGGAAGCAATTCATAATCTCCTTAACAGCTTTTTCCAAAAATCAGATACCAGCGTCTCTCATAATGGTTATATGTTTGTAGAACTTCTCTTCAACGATTTTCTTCGCTTTATCGGAGATGATTTTACTCCGATGAATGTCAAAGAAGTGAAAGGGGCTCCCATTAATTGTTGTGTAAAGCAGGAAGTACATGGTGACTATTCCATCAACACCTATATTTCCATGGATCAGCCGACAGCAATTGCTTTTGCGTCCCGTTATGTCCATGAACAATTCAGCGAATATGACGAATATGTTCAGGCTTCTCTGGAAGACTTCCTAAATCTTCAGAACGGTCTGTTTATCGTCAATGTCTCAAATGATTCCTCCACCGAGCTGACTCTTGGTGTACCGGAGCACGTTGATACAACCGAATTATCGTTTGAGAAGAAGACTCTTCAGTTTGAAATTCTTTATCCATTCGGTACAATCTATTTCTACATGGAATTGATTAAATCCAATGAATAATAAAAAGATCCCACCGGATTTTCCGGTGGGATTTTTCTATACTCCAAGAAATTTTTTCACAACCTGTGGCATCTCTTCTACTTCGCAAACTGTATCGTGAAGTACTTTTGCATTTCGGATATCCTCAATTGCCTGTGGAACTGCCACATTACCAATCTTAGACAATTCATCTACCAATTCAAAATCTGACATTGCGTCATACTTTGTATCAATAGCATTCATGACACTTCTTGTAAATTTGAATGGACTTGCTGTACTGGCGATCACCGTCTTTGTCTCTGTATCACCGGTTTCAGTCTTATACTTATTGTAAACACCGGCCGCAACAGCAGTATGCGTATCAATTACATATCCTGTATCTTCATATAGTTTCCGTATCACAGCAGCAGTCTCTGCCTCACTGGTATAATTACCGTAAAAATCAACAAGACCTGCTCTCATCTCATCGGTAATAGCATATCTTCCTTCCGAAGCAAGATCTGACATCAGCTTTGTATTCTTTGCAACATCATTTCCGGCAATCCGGTAAATCAACCGCTCCAGATTCGAAGAAATCAGAATATCCATGGATGGTGAACTGGTCAGAATAAAATCACGATTCTTATCATAGGTTCCGCTGGAGAAGAAATCAAACAAAACTTTATTCTCATTGGAAGCACAAATTAATTTTGCGATCGGAAGTCCCATGTTCTTTGCATAAAAAGCAGCTAAAATATTGCCAAAGTTTCCAGTCGGCACAACAACATTGATTTTCTCGTCTTTTGCAATCACACCATTCTTATAGAGCTTTGCATATGCATAAACATAGTACGCGACTTGTGGAATAAGACGTCCGATATTGATGGAGTTCGCAGAAGAAAACTGATATCCGGCTGCATCCAGTTCTGCTTCCAGTGCTGTATCATTGAACATCTTCTTCACACCAGTCTGGGCCTGATCAAAGTTACCGTTGATTCCCACAACAAAGGTATTATCTCCCTTCTGGGTAACCATCTGCTTCTCCTGAATCGGGCTTACCCCATTCTTCGGATAAAATACGATGATCTTGGTTCCCTCAACATCTGCAAATCCCGCAAGGGCTGCCTTACCAGTGTCCCCGGAAGTAGCAGTCAAAATGACAATATCATTTTTAACATTATTTTTTCTGGCAGAAGTTATGAGAAGATGAGGCAGAATCGAAAGAGCCATGTCCTTAAATGCAATCGTCGGTCCGTGGAACAACTCTAAATAATATGCACCATCCGCATCAACAAGCGGAGCAATCTCCTCGGTATCAAACTTGCTGTCATATGCTTTCTCAATGCAGTTCTTCAGTTCCTCCTCCGTAAAATCGGTAAAAAACTTACTCATTACTGCATAAGCCGTCTCCTTATAGTTCATGTCAGCAAGTTCCTCTATACTAACATCCAAAGCCGGAATACTTTCCGGTACAAATAAACCACCGTCATCCGCCAATCCTTTTAAGATTGCCTGAGATGCCGTAAACTTCACTTTATCATTTCTGGTACTTGAATACATTAAATCCATTTTTTATCCTCATTTTCAGTATTATAATCCGATATGTTTCCCGTTCATTATAGAAAAAAAAGCAAGTGGTGTCAATGAAATTTGTGTGTTATACTGTAGGAAAGTAAAGTTATACAAAGGAGAACCTATGTTAACAGGAGTTTACCCAGCCACAAAAAAAGACGGAAAGCCCTACTTTCGTTCAAGCATCACCTACCAGGGCAAGCATATCAGTCTTGGCAGCTTTGACACGGAAGAGGAAGCTCACCAGGCATACTCAAGTGCTTCCCAGCTTTTGAACAGTCGGCTTTCTATCTATGACTCCTTTTACCTTACAAGGCACCTTGCTTTTGATAAACTGGTTTCACTGATCAATTTTCGTGATAACCACATGTATATTCCCACTCCGATTTATCTTCAAAAAAATTATTTCATCTACTATCTGGGGATCCACCGGGAACTCAAATTTGATATTGACGATCTCTTCTACTACAGTGAACATAAAATTCTGCAGAGGCAGGGACATCTCTATGTCAATGACTATGGCATGCAGGTCACCATCCTCAGCCGCTATGGAATCAAAAGCCATGCTGTCTGTGGGAAAGATTATCGCTTTGTGAACGGTGACACCAACGATTTTCGCTATTCCAACATTGAAGTCATCAATCCTTATTTCGGAGTCACCCGCTTTGAAAAAGATGGACAGATTCGCTACCGGACCCGCATCCACATCAACGGCAATTACACGATTGGCACCTATCGTGACGAGACACGGGCTGCGATTGCCTATAACAAAGCTGTCGATCTGGCAAAACAGGCCGGCATTCAAAAGGATTTTCCCCAGAATTATATCGAAGCCCTCTCTGCTTCCGCTTACGCAGACATCTACACAAAAGTCAAAATTTCCACCAAATACTTAGACTATTTAAAAGGACTTCCCTGTTAGGAAGTCCTTTCTCAGCCTATTTCTGATTGATATAATTCACAAGTCCCTCGCAGTCAATAATCTTTTGCATAAACGGTGGAAATGCCTGTCCCTGAAACTTCTTTCCTGTTGTCACATCCGTGATCACACCGGAATCAAAATCAACTTCGACCTCATCCCCTGCAATGATTTCCCTTGCTGCATCCGGGCACTCAATAATCGGAAGACCGATATTGATTGCATTACGATAGAAAATCCGTGCAAACGTTTCGGCAATAACACAGCTCACGCCGGATGCCTTAATAGCTATCGGTGCATGCTCTCTGGAAGAGCCGCATCCGAAGTTCTTGTTTGCAACAATAATATCCCCTACCTGAACTTTATTGACAAATTCCTTATCAATATCCTCCATACAATGTGTGGCAAGTTCCTTTGGATCTGAGGAATTCAAATACCTTGCCGGGATGATAACATCAGTATCTACATTATCACCATATTTAAAAACACTACCATGTGCTGCCTTCATATCCACGCCTCCTTATACTACTTCATCCGGACCTGAGATTTTACCGGTAATTGCACTTGCCGCTGCCACAGCCGGACTTGCAAGGTATACCTCAGACTCCACATGTCCCATACGTCCAACAAAGTTACGGTTCGTTGTTGATACACAGCGTTCACCTTCAGCCAAGACACCCATGTATCCACCAAGACACGGACCGCAGGTCGGCGTACTGACAATTGCCCCCGCTTCAATAAATGTGCGTAAAAGTCCCTCTTCCATCGCATCCAGATAAATCTGCTGGGTAGCCGGAATCACAATTACGCGAAGCCCCTTTGCCACTTTCTTTCCTTCAAGAATCTTGGCTGCAATACGAAGATCATCCATACGTCCATTGGTACAGGAGCCAATGACAACCTGATCAATCTTCACATCACCAACCTCATCAATTGTCTTTGTGTTTTCCGGCAAATGTGGGAAAGAAACCGTTGGTTTCAAAGTACTAAGATCAATCGTATACTCTTGCTCATACTCCGCATCGGCATCTGCCTCATATTCCGTAAACGGACGCTCGGAATGCTCCTTCATATAGGCTCTCGTCAAATCGTCAACCGGGAAAATTCCGTTCTTTCCACCTGCCTCAATAGCCATATTGGCAATTGTAAAACGGTCATCCATTGTCAGATACTTGATTCCATCCCCAACAAACTCCATGGACTTGTAAAGTGCCCCATCAACACCAATCATTCCAATAATATGAAGGATGACATCCTTACCGCTAATCCACTTTGCCGGTTTTCCTGTGATGTTGAATTTAATTGCAGACGGCACCTTAAACCATGCCTTTCCAGTAGCCATACCAGCGGCCATATCCGTACTTCCAACACCGGTAGAAAATGCCCCCAGCGCTCCATATGTACAAGTGTGCGAATCTGCACCGATAATCACATCTCCTGCCACCGTCAGTCCTTTTTCCGGAAGCAGTGCGTGCTCAATCCCCATCTCTCCGACATCAAAATAATTGGTAATCTCATTTCTACAGGCAAACTCCCTGACACATTTACAATGTTCCGCTGACTTGATATCCTTGTTTGGTGCAAAATGATCCATAACCAATGCAATCTTATCTTTGTGAAAAACTCCGTCCACCTTCATTTTCTCAATCTCATGAATTGCAACCGGAGATGTAATATCGTTACCGAGAACCAAATCCAATTCCGCCTCAATCAGCTGTCCTGCACTAACAGACGGAAGTCCCGCATGTGCTGCGAGAATTTTCTGAGTCATTGTCATTCCCATGGCTTTTTCCTCCTTCAATATCTTTTACCTATATGGATTCTAGCATAGATTATATCATAATCAAAATACATAATAAACATATTTACCATAACTAATTTTCATGGTATACTAACATTATCATTAGTATACAAACGGAGGATCAATCCATGAATCAAAACCTGTCATCTTACTGGATTTTCTATACCGTTGCCAACGCCGGAAATATTTCCCGCGCTGCTAAGGAACTTTATATCAGCCAGCCTGCGATCAGCAAATCCATCCAGAAGTTGGAAGAAAATCTGGGATGCAAACTTTTTTCCAGAAGTTCGCGCGGTGTTCTTCTCACAGAAGAAGGGCAACTCCTCTACGGACATGTAAAAGAAGCCTTTGAAACCTTAAACCATGGAGAGGACAAGCTCAAACGTTCCATCGAACTTGGTGTCGGTCATCTGCAGATAGGTGTCAGTGCAACTCTGTGTAAATATATGCTGCTGCCATACCTCAAAGAGTTTATACGCCGCAACCCACATATCAGTATATCGATCAATTGCCAGTCCACCAACGAAACTCTTCGTCTGCTTGACGAGAATAAAATCGATATCGGATTAATTGGAAAGCCGGAGAACTTAAAAAACATTCATTTCTATTACCTGGATAATATAGAAGATATCTTTGTTGCCAACCCGGATTATCTCACCAACTTGAAAAAACGTGGAATCCCGGAGAATGCCATTCTTGGGAACTCTACTCTGATGCTGCTTGACAAAAACAACATGACAAGACAGTATATCGATGACTATCTTCAGAACAACCATATTACTGTAGCAGACTCCATTGATATTTCCAACATGGACCTGCTCATTGATTTTGCCAAAATCGGTGTCGGTGTCGCCTGCGTCATCAAGAGTTTTGTTTCGCAGGAATTACAAGATGGAAGTCTGGTACAAATTCCCCTTGGAATCCCGATTCACCAACGGGAAGTGGGCTTTGCCTACAAGGAAAACATCAAGCCTTCCAAATCACTTCAAACCTTTATTGATTTCTTTAACAACTACAAACCGGAGGAAAACACATGAAAGAACAAATTCATACAATACCAATTTCAGACGCCATGGCAAATGCCGGTGAATGTCCCTTCTGCTACATTGAGCGCAAAACGGAAGAACATATGATGGACTTTGTCTTAGGACACGGAGCTTCATACATGGAATCCGATATTCGTGACATGACAGACCGCGAAGGTTTCTGCCGAGCCCACTTTAAGAAAATGTTTGATTACGGCAACTCTCTGGGAAATGCATGGATTTTAAAAACACTCTATCAACGCCATCTCGAAGAAATGGACAAGGAATTCAAAAACTTTAAGCCTGAATCTTCTGCAAGAAAAGGTGGAATTTTCAACAAAAAAGGCACTAGCAGCAGTAATTCCATTGTAGACTGGATTAACCGCAGAGAATCCTCCTGCTTCATTTGTTCCAGCGTACAAAATACTTTTCAGGCATATATGAAAACCTTTTTTACCATGTATAAAAAAGACGCTGATTTCCGCACTCAGGTTGTAAATACCAAGGGCTTCTGCCTCGACCATTTCAAGGTTCTCTGTGAGGGTGCTGACGAAATGCTTTCCGATCAGGAACGAAATGAGTTTTATGCTATTATGCTTCCTCTTATGCGGGAAAATGTCAGTCGGGTATACGATGACATAGCATGGTTTATCGAAAAATATGATTATAAAAACAGGGATGCCGACTGGAAGACTTCAAAAGACGCCATTCAGCGTGGAATGCAGAAACTCCGTGGAAGTGATCCTTCTCTTCCGCCACATATACTCAAGAAATAGAATTCCGATTCCGCCTTTTTACGACCAATACATAGCCAAGATCCATCAAAAAAATACATAGTAAGATCAACAACGCATAGCCAGCAAGATAACCCGGATTGCCCATAAAACTTTCAAGCCACTCCAGCGGCGATCCGGCCGATGGCTGGTTCACAAACATATAATTCACTCCAAAGTGCCGGTCAAAAAAATAGACTGGTGTCACAACAACCACCAAAAACAGAATCACCTGCCATAATTTTCTCATAGCCGGAATAATCTTATGTGCATACAGAAGTGCAATCACATACATTACAATTCCCACATGAAATAAAAATCCTTCTATCGTAATAAAGTGAACGACCGGATAAAAATTCCAGTTAGGAAACAATAATGCCAGTGTGGTCCCAGGCAGACAAATCGCATAAAGCACCTGTCCCAGCCATTTCCAGCCCGTCACACAATGAATCGCACACAGAATCCCAGCCATACTGCACAAATGTAACGGAAGTTCATACAAAAAATCCTCACCGATCAAAGCAATATAAATCGCACGGACAACAATCCAGCCTATCATGGAGAACGAAATCAGATACTCAAATATTCTTCTTTTTTTCCCGGTTCCTTTCGCATACGCATACAAAAAAAGGATTGAGATCAAAGCAATTGCAGCCAGCCACAAAAGATGCCAGAAGCCAAACAGAGCAAATCCTATACCATCCGGAATTTCTGTTTCATATGTAAAAAAATATTGCAGATAAGATACTTTCATTACACAGACATTCCTTTCCTTTGTTCAGAATAAGTATGCCCTTTTCCATCTCCTTTTATAACCAAAAGAGGAACCCGCAAAACAGGCTCCTCCCTTTTCTTTATTTCATTACAATATTCACAATTCTACCCGGAACATAAATCTCTTTTACAATATTACCCGTCAGTTTATCTGCGATGCATTCCTTCGCTCTTGCAAGCACTTCATCCTTTGGATCATCTTTCTGAATATTTAATGTTCCCTTAGTTTTTCCATTAATCTGTACCGCAATTTCAACAGAAGTTTCAACCGTCTTTGCTTCGTCATACTCCGGCCAGCTCTCATAGGCTATCGTGGAATCATGCCCCAGCTTCTGCCATATTTCTTCTCCAACATGAGGGCAGATACAGGAAAGCATCTTGATCAATCCTTCCGCATATTCTCTTGGACACTTGCCAGCCTTATAAGTCTCATTCACAAAAATCATCATCTGGCTGATTGCGGTATTAAAGCCAAGCTCCTCAAAATCATGAGTAACCTTCTTAACTGTCTGATGATATACCTTTTCCAGCGTTTTATCATTTTCTTCTACGATATTGTCCGGGTTGGTAAAGAAATTCCACACTCTTGTAATAAACTTTCTTGCTCCCTGAACACCACTCGAACTCCATGGCTTTGATACCTCAAGCGGTCCCATAAACATCTCATAAAGACGAAGGGTATCAGCACCATATTCTTCAACAATATCACTAGGATTTACAACATATTCCGGAAATCGCTTTCCCATCTTAATACCGTTCTCACCAAGAATCATTCCCTGGTGAACCAACTTCTTGAACGGCTCCTTTACCGGAGATAATCCTTGATCATAAAGGAATCTATTCCAAATGCGGGAATACATCAGATGTCCTACCGCATGCTCCGGTCCACCCACATACAGATCAACCGGAAGCCAGTGCTTTAACAGTTCCTGATTGGCAAATTCCTCATCGTTATCCGGATCAATATAACGCATATAATACCAGGATGATCCCGCAGACCCCGGCATTGTTGAAGTCTCACGCACCCCTTTGATTCCGTTGTGATCATACTGTTTCCACTCTGTTGCATTCTCCAAAGGAGCCTTTCCGTTCTTGCCTTTATAATCTTCCAATTCCGGTAAAATCAATGGTAGCTCATCGTCTGGGAGAAAATAGATTTCCCCATCCTCTTTGTAGACACAAGGAACCGGCTCCCCCCAGTATCTCTGGCGCGCAAAAATCCATTCACGGAAGTGATAGTTTACTTTTCGTCTGGCAACCTTCATCTTCTCAAGCTTTGATGTAATTGCCTCCTTGGCCTCTTCAACCGTAAGACCTGTAAACTCCTCCGAGTTGATCAGCTTGCAGCCTTTCCCAAGATAATCCGCCTTCTCAAAAGCGTGCTCTGATACATCCGCACCGTCAATGACCTGAATCATATCAATTCCATGTGCCTTGGCATACTCAAAATCCCTCTGATCATGACTCGGTACTGCCATAACTGCACCGGTTCCATAGCTTGCCAGAACAAAATCACCAATAAAGAGCGGAACCTCTTTTCCGTTGACCGGATTAATTGCATACAGTCCTTTCAAGATACAACCGGACTTCGTCTTATTCAGCTCCGTACGGTCCATGTCATTCTTCTTTAAGGTCTCATCAATATAAGCTTGAACCTCATCCCTATTCTCAACACGGTCCATAAGCCCCTTCACAATATCTCCATCCGGAGCTAAAACCATAAATGTAATACCATAAATAGTTTCAATACATGTAGTAAAAATAGAAAAGCTGCCACCGCCTACAATCTGAAAATCAACCTCCACACCAGTGCTCTTTCCAATCCAGTTTCTCTGAATCTCCTTCGTAGAAGCCGGCCAGTCAATCTCATCAAGTCCTTCCAAAAGTTTTTCAGCAAATGCCGGCTGATCAATTACCCACTGCTTCATGTTCTTTCTAACAACAGGATATCCGCCGCGCTCCGACTTACCGTCAATCACCTCATCATTGGAAAGAACGGTTCCCAGTTCCTCGCACCAGTTTACAGGCATATCAATATATTTGGCATAACCTGCCTCATATAATTTCTTAAAAATCCACTGAGTCCATTTATAAAACTTTGGATCACTTGTTGCAATCATTTTTGACCAGTCATAGTCAAAACCAAGTTCCTTCAGCTGCTTGGAAAATGTCTGAATATTTTTCTGTGTAAATTCAGCCGGATGATTTCCAGTGCTGACAGCATACTGCTCTGCCGGCAGTCCAAAAGAATCATATCCCATCGGATGAAGAACATTATATCCCTGCATTCTCTTCATACGTGACATAATATCTGTCGCTGTATAGCCTTCTGGATGTCCTGCGTGAAGACCTACTCCTGACGGATACGGGAACATATCCAATGCATAATATTTTGGTTTACTGAAATCCCAGACATCTGTCTTGAATGTCTCATGCTCTTCCCAATATTTCTGCCACTTTTTCTCAATCACCTTGTGGTTATATACTTCTGCCATGTTTTCGCCTCTTCATTTTTCTAAAATTTTTTCACAATACATTCATTCTACACATTCGACATTCTTTTGTCAATTCCTGCACACGGTAGAACCCAAAAACCCCCGACGGATATACGTCGGGGGAATATGTATGACACAATTAGTTGTTGATGAGTTTATCATCCTCATTATTCCAGCTATACAGCTTACGGATTTCCTCACCCACCTTCTCTGAAGGATGCTCAGAAGCAAGTTTTCTCATAGCCTTGAAGTGAACCTGACGACCTGCCGGAGACATATCGAGTAAGAACTCCTTAGCAAAGGTACCATCCTGGATATCAGAAAGAACCTTCTTCATAGCCTTCTTGGTATCCTCTGTAACAATTTTAGGTCCTGTTACATAATCACCATACTCTGCCGTATTAGAAATAGAGTATCTCATTCCTGCAAAGCCTGACTGGTAAATCAGATCTACGATCAGCTTCATCTCATGGATACACTCAAAGTATGCATTTCTCGGATCATAACCAGCCTCGCAGAGAGTCTCGAAACCAGCCTGCATCAGAGCACATACACCACCGCATAATACAGCCTGCTCACCGAAGAGGTCAGTCTCTGTCTCGGTACGGAAGGTGGTCTCAAGAAGTCCAGCTCTTGCTCCACCAATTCCAAGACCATAAGCCAAAGCAAGGTCAAGAGCCTTACCGGTTGCATCCTGCTCTACAGCTACCAGACAAGGAGTTCCCTTGCCAGCCTGATACTCAGAACGAACGGTATGTCCCGGAGCCTTAGGTGCGATCATGGTAACATCGACATCCTTTGGCGGCTTAATGCATCCATAGTGAATATTGAAACCATGAGCGAACATTAACATATTGCCCGGCTCAAGGTTTGGCTCGATATCTTTCTTATACATATCAGCCTGTAACTCATCGTTAATCAGGATCATGATTATATCAGCCTTCTTAGCAGCCTCTGCAGCAACATAAACCTCAAAGCCCTGCTCCTCTGCTCTCTTCCAAGACTTGCTGCCCTCGTACAGACCAATGACAACATGACATCCGCTGTCCTTTAAGTTCAACGCGTGAGCATGTCCCTGGCTACCATAGCCGATAACTGCGATTGTCTTACCCTCTAATAAAGAAAGGTTACAATCTTCCTGATAAAAAATTCTTGCTTCTGACATTTTATTGTCCTCCTAAAATTATTAAATAATATAAGTAGCTTAATCCAGAAACCTGACGTCGGAAGAACCACGTGTCAAGCCTGTGATTCCGGTTCTTGCCAATTCCAGAATCTCATATCCATCCAACAGATCAAGGAAGGCATCCAGCTTATCCTGATGTCCCACCAGCTCAATCACCATCGAATCATGTGTCACATCCACAATCTTACCATGGAAAATCTCAGTCACATTCATAATCGGCTGCCGCTGTGTATCTTTTGCACGGATTTTCACCAAAATCAATTCCCGCGTAACGGAAAACCCTGGTTCCAGTTTCTTTATATCCAGCACATCCTCCAGCTTTTCAAGCTGCTTTTCAATCTGCTCTAAAATCTGCTCATCGCCACTGGCAACGATCGTAATTCTCGTATACTTCGGATCAGCAGTCACACCGGAAGAAAAACTGTCAATATTGTATCCCCTGCGACTAAACAGACCGGAAATCCGGCTGGTCACACCTGGATTATTCTCTACTAAAAGAGATAATGCCTGTCTTCTCATTTTCAGAAAACCTACTTCTTTCTTTGTGTTTACTAGATAATAATACTATAATTGTTTTTTGTCAAGCAATATATTTGCTATAACTTTCAGTTATACTACAAATAACCGAAACCTATTAATAAGTTCCACCGAACAGCGCTGCCAAAAACGTAATCAATGCAGCTCCAACAATCAAAACTATAATTCCGATTACAAGGGAAATAATACTGCAGATAATACCTGCAATTGCCATTCCTTTACCTCCGCTGTTCTTCTGAATAGACAGAATACCAAAAACAATACTAAGTACTGCAGCAAGCAAAGTAAGCCACCAGGTACTTGCACAGCAGGAAATCAAAAGAGAGACAATTCCGAGAACCATTGATGCAATTCCAAGTCCCGTTGCTCCTCCGTCCATATTTTGCGGTGCTCCGTATCCTGTATTCTGATATTGTCCATTCTGATAAGAATATGACTGATTCTGCGACTGTCCTGTATAGGACGGTTTCGGCTCTCCATACACACTCTGCTGTGTATTCTGGGTATTTTGCTGACCGTAAGATGTCCGAGCTGTTACCGGTGTCCCACAATAACCGCAAACCTGAGAATTATCCGCAATTTCTTTTCCACATTTACTACAAAACATTTTTCTTCTCCTTCGTTATTTCATTTGCCTGGTATTCATTCCGATAATAGTCAATTGCCGGAAAATTATTTGGAGTAATCTCCCTTTTTTCAGGTAGCCTGTCCACATCAAAAAAGCGGAGTTCCATAACCTCCGATACCTGTTTTTGCAACTCCCCCGAAAATCTACGGCAGAGAAAAACTTCCTCCGCCGCATAGATTTCATCTCCATTTGGATATATGTAATGCACACACTCTCCCGAAACATTCATAAAATGTTCCAATTCCAAACACGTCAATCCAGTCTCTTCTAATACTTCACGCACGGCACAATCTTCAAACCGCTCTCCCAATTCCATAGAACCACCGGGATACCCCCACAATCCATTGTCTTTTCGCCGCTGCAGCAAAAGCTGATTCTTCTCATTCACAATCAACACGCCTGCACAGGTCATAATCAGAGGACGCTGTCCGACAATTCTACGCAATTCCAAAATATATCCCATATTTTCTTTATTTTTCTCCTTCATTCGACATCTTTATCCTATCATTCCTACAATAAAAAGGCAAGTGATTTATGGCCTACAGACTTCCGTCATCCGAACCAGATCCGGATCCGTAGCGTCCCAGCTTATTCCTCTCGCTCATCTGCTTAACGGACTCAGAAGAATTCTAATTTTGGTTCTTATCTGCCTTACCGGAAAGATGACTTTCTCCGGTTTTATAGTCGATTGTTACTCCCGGCTGCACATTGTAACAGTACACACAGAAAGAAAGCCCTTTTCCCTTGTCCTCCACCGAGTAAGCTTCCATCAGGACACCGGATGCCACAAGATTGTTTTCCTCGAAAATCGGAGTCACACGATACAGAACATGGTTTCCGGTGCGGTCTACATACCGGGCTGTTTTCTCCTCGTAGGGAAGCATCCCTTCGGTATTCATGTACCGGGTACCCGTGATCAGATTTTTCTTGTTGGCATTCTCCGCCGTCAGGCAGTACGCGATCAGATGGCATCTATTATAAAGATAATTGCCATCGACAACACCGTTGTATTTCACGGTATGCCATCCGGAGGGCTTTACCATACCAATATTGCCACGTTCCTGCGTCGGCATGGTGTCTTTGCTGACATTGGCATAACAGACACCGCATCTGCCCAGTTTATCTAACTTATGATAGGATTCAAAAGTATTCGTCTTTTCTTTTTCCCGCTTGGTGAAATAGGGCTTATTTCCATTCACCTGGACAGAAGCTTCACCTTTATACTTTGGAACCTGCTTAATGGAAAAGCTCTTCTGCTTCTTTGTAGCGGCCTGAACCGTAACACCCACTGATTGTGCGGACTTTCCGCTGTCTTTTGGAACCGAAAGCTGCACAAATGCCGCAGAAATCGTGATTAAAACAATAAATGCGAGAATCCGAAGTTTCGTTAATTTAGATTTGTTCATGATAGATTCGCCTTCTTTTTTGATGATTTCTGTCCATATTTTATCCCTTTACCGACTCAGATTCAAGGAAATGTATCCAATTTCAGAAATATTATGATGAAATGTGTCCAAATCTATTTTTTAAATATTTTTACCATAATGATATTATCTGTCATTCCATCCAGCTATAATGAACTAGATTCAACTAGAAGTTTGATGATTTTTCCATAAACACAGCTGCTGGAAGAAGGCATTACGGTGCCTTATGAGCTGACGTATCTTTCCGCCGAGCACAAGGGATACTGCCAGCACCGCGGCAAATACCTGCCGCGGGCAAGGGTCCATCACGTAAACAAAAGGGACAGCAATAAACTGTCTGGTTTATAACTGTCCTAACAATGTCTCTTTTTATATAGTTGATTTCTAGAAGGCGACTGTTTTCTGTTCCTCTTCAAGTGCCTTAACCACTTCCACCTCAAGTCCCAATCCTTCAGCAATTTCTTCATCTGAAAGTTTTCCCTGTCTTAATAATCGAATTGCACTTTCTTTTTTTCTTCTATCTTCGCATCATTGCATAAATCTTCTACCAACTTGCACATTGCCGCCACTCCCTTCTCATCTGCCTTAAAATATCTGGTCTTATCCGCCAATATCTTATAGTGCATATCTTCCGGAGTGGTGCAGTAACGAATTTGCATCTATCACACTGCTGTAATCTTTTCTTGCTGTTCTGCTATTTATGTATAGAAAACCTCAAATCCAATTTATATAAATAGAATGTACCCACTCTGCCTTCTTCCTATCTCAAATATTTCAGAATATGTTCCTCAAATACTTTCACAGCATTTCTCACGAAATTCTTTCTATACTGACGGTCAACTAGGTTGATGGCACACTGATTCATGTGCCTAAAATCCGGCACGTCATCATAATAATCATCTTGATGTTTCCCGTTCGGATAACACCATGTAAACCACCAGTCTGAAGACGTCATAACATCTCTGTCAAGATACTGGGTTGCTTCATCTATGAGATTTTCCGTTATATTGTCAACCTGATATCCTTTTTGTTTTCCGTCCTGTGATAATAACTCAGTATCAAACAGAGTGATTCCGGCATATAGATTATGCTCGACTTCAATACGAAACCACATCTGCAGACTGCCTTCTTTGAACTTTGCTTTCTTTACTACATAATTTAATCCAGGGTATGTACTATAAGTGTCATAAAATTTGTCATGTTGTTTTTCTTCATACGAATAATAAACGGCTTCTTTCTCAAGTTCCAGCCCATATTGGGGGGCAATGATTTCCATTTCCTCCTTGAAGTCATCAAAAACAAGTCTCATAAGGCCCAGCTTAGCTGTTTTCATAGACCTCTCAATTTCAATGCCTGCACCAAAATAGTCCGGCGATTCATATAATACTTCTAAGCTTCTTTCCATAAACCTTTTGTCCCCTTCATCTGAAAAAACATGAATGTTGTCTATATACTGCATAACGATTGATTTCATGGGTTTATCCAGTTTTTCCAACAACTTCGTCAGCCAGCAACAAATATCATCTTCCCATGAAATACAACGTATGTGATTGAGCGGTAAAATATCTGTACTGCCTTGCTTTTTCCGGCTATAGGATGAGGGTGAATCTCCAAATCTTGTCAGATAAACCAATGGGGAATTTTTCGCATATTCGTAATAATCATAACACTGCCCCTCCTGTTCCAGATGCTTATATTTTACAACAAAACAAACACAAAAGCATCCCCAAATCAATCTATGCTATTTTTGTGCAATATATTGATATTTTCGTGCATTTTACATATAATATTATTAATACAAGGAAGGAAGTGATATTATGTCTAAAACATCTACCAGCAACATCAGTATCCGCATGGATAGCGAATTGAAAGCTGCCGCTGAGGCATTATACGAAGAACTCGGCATGAATTTAAGTACAGCTTTCAACATTTTTGTACGCCAATCATTAAGGGTAAGAGGTATTCCCTTTATGATTACCGAAGGGAATCCAAGCAAAGAAACCGTCTCTGCTATGCTTGAGGCAGAAAGGATTGCAAAAGATTCTTCCGTCAAAGGTTACCATGATGTAGACGAATTATTTGCAGACCTTGATGCATGACAAAATATACCATTAAACACACCACACAATTCAAGAAGGACTATAAACTAGCCAAACGTCGTAACATGAATCTTGACCTTCTAAAAGATATTGTTACCAAACTAGCCAATGGAGAACCTTTGGATGAGAAACACAAAGACCATCCTCTTTCCGGCGATTGGATTGGTCATCGTGAATGCCATATATTACCGGATTGGCTATTAGTATATCGAATTGAAGACGAGGTACTTGTACTGACACTTTCCCGTACTGGCACACACAGCGATCTATTCAGCAACTAATAGTTTTCACGTCAACGTTTTAACAAATATTTTTTCGTCCGTCAACGGTTTTACCCAAGCTGTCTGATTTCCTTGGATTATTATTCATATTTTCAGACAAAAAGAGGCTTCCGGGAAAATCATCCCAGAAGCCCCGAAAGCCTTGATATTACTAGGTTTTTTAATTAAAACTTACCAGCGTTAGCTGCCTCCTCTACGGATACTGCCACAGCAACGGTAGCGCCTACCATTGGGTTGTTACCCATACCAATCAGACCCATCATCTCTACGTGAGCCGGTACGGAAGAAGATCCAGCGAACTGAGCATCAGAATGCATACGTCCTAATGTATCAGTCATACCATAAGAAGCTGGTCCTGCAGCCATATTGTCCGGATGAAGTGTACGTCCTGTACCACCGCCGGATGCAACGGAGAAGTACTTCTTACCCTGCTCGATGCACTCCTTCTTGTATGTACCTGCAACCGGATGCTGGAAACGTGTCGGGTTAGTGGAGTTACCAGTGATGGATACACCAACATTCTCATAATGCATGATTGCAACACCTTCCTGAACATCATCTGCACCATAGCACTTTACAGTAGCACGGATTCCGTTAGAATATGGTTTCTCATATACAATATTAAGCTTTGCTTCCTTGTAATCATACTTTGTCTCGACAAAAGTAAATCCGTTGATACGGGAAATAATCTGTGCTGCGTCCTTTCCAAGACCGTTTAAGATAACACGAAGCGGCTGCTTACGAACCTTGTTTGCCTTCTCTGCAATACCGATTGCACCCTCAGCAGCTGCGAATGACTCATGTCCAGCCAGGAAACAGAAGCACTCTGTCTCCTCTTCGAGGAGCATCTTGCCAAGGTTTCCATGTCCAAGACCTACCTTACGGTGATCTGCTACAGATCCAGGAATACAAAATGCCTGAAGTCCCTCTCCGATTGCAGCAGCAGCATCTGCAGCACGTCTGCAACCCTTCTTGATTGCAATCGCTGCACCTACTGTATAAGCCCAACATGCGTTCTCAAAACAAATTGGCTGGATCTTCTTAACCTGATCGTAAACATTCAGTCCAGCGTCCTTTGTAATCTTCTCAGCTTCTTCAATGGAGCTGATTCCATAGCTGTTCAAAACAGCGTTAATCTGGTCAATTCTTCTTTCATATGATTCAAATAATGCCATTTTCTTGATTCTCCTTTCTAATGTAATGTTCTGTTTTCAGAACATTACCTACGTAAATCCCTGTGCGAAGCGCACTCTCACGGGATTTGCTCCTTCTACTCCTCACGTGGATCGATAATCTTAACTGCATCATCCACGCGACCGTACTGACCTTTTGCCTTCTCCCAAGCGGTGTTTGGATCATCACCCTTCTTGATAAAGTCAGTCATCTTTCCAAGAGAAACGAACTGGTAACCAATTACCTCATTATTCTCGTCAAGAGCGATACCTGTTACATATCCCTCAGCCATCTCGAGATAACGAACACCCTTCTCCTTGGTTGCATACATTGTACCAACCTGAGAACGAAGTCCCTTTCCCAAATCCTCAAGACCTGCACCAACAGCAAGTCCATCATCAGAGAATGCAGACTGTGTACGTCCGTATACGATCTGTAAGAAAAGTTCTCTCATAGCTGTGTTGATTGCATCACAAACTAAGTCTGTATTTAAAGCTTCCAGAATTGTCTTACCCTGTAAGATCTCAGCTGCCATTGCTGCGGAATGTGTCATACCAGAGCAGCCGATGGTCTCAACCAGTGCCTCCTCAATGACACCATTCTTAACATTGAGAGAGAGCTTGCACGCACCCTGCTGTGGTGCACACCAGCCGACACCGTGTGTAAATCCTGAAATATCCTCAATTTTCTTGGAATGAACCCACTTTCCCTCTTCCGGGATAGGAGCTGGCTCATGCTTTGCGCCCTTAGCAACTGGACACATGTTTTCAACTTCCTTTGTGTAAATCATCTTAAGACTCCTTTCGCATGTGAATTGTATATGATAAACTTCGTTATCATTCCGACATACCGCTAATATTTTTGCATATTTTTTTTAATAAGTCTAGAGTAAATTCGGTTTTTTTTCATTTTCCTTATATTATTGCTCTTTCAGGACCACATGCTGCGCATCCTTATAGATATGTCCGGCAGGAATCACCCCCCTGACAGAAGAAAGGGGATAAACACTGCAACCGCGTCCGATTACCGTTCCCGGATTGAGAACCGAATTACATCCCACCTCAACATAATCACCAAGCATTGCTCCAAATTTTTTAAGTCCAGTTTCAATTTCTTCTCCAGAGTCCCGCTTATCCTTCACAACAACAAGTGTTTTATCAGACTTTACGTTGGAAGTAATAGAACCGGCCCCCATATGGGATTTATAACCAAGAATCGAATCTCCCACATAATTATAATGCGGTACCTGCACATTATTAAAAATAATATCATTTTTAATTTCTGTGGAATTTCCGATTACAGAACTCTTTCCAATAATTGCACTTCCACGAATAAAAGCGCAATGGCGAATTTCTGCATCCTCGTCAATAATTAAAGGTCCATTTAAACAGGCGGTCGGGGCAATCTTTGCAGTCTTTGCCACCCAGATTTCCTCACCACGCTGTTCAAAACGCTCCTGATCAAGCGTAGGTCCCAACGTACGAATAAAATCACTGATTCCTTTAAGCGCTTCCCACGGATAAGTAAACTGAGCGAGGTACTCTCCCGCAATGGTCTGTGTCAGGTCATACATATTTACAATCTTCGCATTATCCATCATTAATCTCCTTTTATAAATCTGCTTTTTATATATTTTTCTTATTAAACGTATCCGTTCCCTTGATTTCTCTTGCTTTGTGGCTCTGCCGCTTCCAGTTGGATCGGCATCTCTTCAAGTTCCTCATAGAACGGCCGCTCCTCCTGCTTTTTTGACGTCTCCCCTGGATTGTCAAAATCAAAAGAAATCTGTTCATTCTCGTACTTCAAGCAGGCATCAAAAACATTGCCAGCTTTAGAGGTAAAACCAATCACCTTGTTCTTTGTCTTTCCTGTCGTCAAAAGCTCCTGCATGATTTTCTCGGACAACTCCACCTTTGCGACTGTGTGCCACACCTGAAATCCGCACTCACATTCATAGCGCCACTGACTCTTCATCAGTAACTTTCCACATTTTGGACAAACGACTTTTGTCGGAACCGGCTTGGGCTTTTCCGGAAAGTCAAAAGTAATATCGCCATCCTCCGTCAGTTTGAGTGGAGCATCAAATTTCATTCCTGTCTTGGCGACAAAGCCTTCTATTACATCCGTCTTTCTACGAATCAGAAGTTCTTTCAGCTGCGCCTCCTTAATTTTGACACTTGCAATCTTCCCAACCATAAAGTTGCAGCTTTCCTTATCATCCTTGCGATGATTTTCACATGCAAAGCCAAATGGTGTGACCACAATAGCACCACCACACTTTGGACAGGTGACATCCTTGACTTTCTTCGGTTCCACATTATTAAAATCAAATTTCAGTCCAGTGACTTTTCCCAACTCATCTTTAGCCAATGCTACACGAGCATCAAATCGCTTTCCGTTCTTCGACTTAAATCCCCGCATTGTCTCCGTGATACCATCTGTCAGCAATTGACGCACCTGCGTCTCGGAGAATGACTTGTCCGCCATCTTTCCAATAGAAAATCGACAGCTCTGTTCATCCCCCGGCTTATAATTTGCACAGCCATAACCAAAAGAAGTCGCGACAATCGCCCCTCCGCAAATCGGGCACTTTACATCTTTAACAACCTTCTGCTCTACATGCTCAAAATCAAACTGCACAGAAACCTTCCCGGCTTCATCTTTCTCCAATACCAGGCAGGCATCAAATTTCTTCCCGGTCTTCGATTTGAATCCGCGAATCGTATCCGTTTTACCGTCTGTCAAAAGCTGCTTCAACTGTGCCACAGAGATCATCTTCCCGGCAATAGTTCCCACCGAAAACCGACAGCTCTTCTCATCTTCCGGATTGAAATTCATACAGCCGTAACCAAATGAAGTCTTCTTCATTTTCCCACCGCAGACCGGACACACAACATCTGCAATCAGTTCCGGCTCCACCTCAGAAAAATCAAACCCCACCGTTGTACGTCCACCCTCTTCTTTCTGAAGTTTCAGACAGGCATCAAACTTTTTCCCCGCTTTTGATTTGAATCCGCGAATTGTCTTGGTATGACCACTCTCAAGTAATTCTTTGACCTGTTCCTCTGACAGCTGAACCCCAGCAATCTCACCAATATTAAAATTACATCCTGACTTATCATTTTTATAATTGCTGCAGCCATAACCGAATGGCGTTGTCACCATCTGTCCTCCACAAACGGGACAGACCACTCCAATCTTGCGTCTTGCACCAGCACCACGCGCGTTTTTTCCTGCAAAATCGCTGATGTGTTCTGCCAGCTGTGGACGAATATTTTGTTCGATCATCTTCTGCGTCTCCGTTCGGATGAACGCCTCCAGCTTATGGCGATAATCCCAGAAATCCACGGTTCCCTGTGTGATACCATCCAGTCCCTTTTCCCATGAGGCTGTCATCTTCGGATTCAGTAGCGCCGGGACCGTCATACTCACCACTTCGAACACCATCTCCCCAAGATTTTCCGGAGTAAGAATCTGAGTTTTCTTGTTTAGATTCAGATAGTGAATACGTACCAGCTTTTTGATAATCTCCGCACGGGTTGCCGATGTTCCGATGCCGGAACCTTTAATCTGTTCCCGCAGTTCCTCGTCCTCAATGAGTTGCCCTGCATTCTCCATTGCCAGGACCATAGAACCGGAGGTGTAACGCTTTGGCGGAGATGTTTTTCCTTCTTTTACACCATATCCATAAACCGGAATATCATCTCCGTTCTTTATTGTATCGGCAAGTGCAATCAGTGCCTGTGGATCTGTTGTCACCTCCTGTTCTTCCTCATCTTTATTGTATGCTCCGCCCGTCACACGATCAATGCCACGCTCGGAATTATTCGGATCATTTTTGTCCTTCTTCTTTGGAATTCCTGCAATTTCTAAATATCCTGGAGACTTTAACAGCTTCGCCGAAGCAAAAAACTGTTCTGTTTTTTGCTCTGCTGCCACCGCAACAATAATCTTAACATTCTGATACTCTGCCGGTGGATAAAAAATACTTAAAAACCGACGGACAATAAGCTCAAATACCGCCTTTTGCAGAGAATTCAAAGAATTCAACTCTGTCAGCTGTCCTGTAGGAATAATCGCATAGTGATCCGTCACTTTGCTATCATCCGTGTACTGCGTCTTCGCAATATTGGCAAAAAGCTTTTTCTCCATAATTTTTTCTACAAAAGCAACGGTTGGCTCATATCCCCGCAGCCGACTGATATTCTTGTAAATCTCCTTTGCAACCGCACTCGAAAGAACACGCGCATCCGTTCTCGGATAGGTAGTCAGCTTTTTCTCATAAAGTTCCTGCGCCACCTGCAGCGTCTCATCCGGACTGATTTTAAAACGCTTGGCACACTCCGCCTGCAGCTCTGCAAGATTAAACAGAAGAGGGGCCCTCTTCTTAGTCATCGTTTTCTCGATCGATTGAACCGTTGCCTGTCGACCGTTCAGGCGTTCGATCAGCGCAAGCGCATCCTTCTCCTCCCTGAACCCATTCTCCTTATATAGAAGAGGCGATTCAAAATAAGCGGACTGCTCCACAGCCTTCCATTCCCCTTCAATCTTTGCATCTGAGAATCTGCCAACCACGCGGTAAAACGGTGTCTCTTTAAAATTCCGAATCTCCCGCTCCCGGATTACAACCATTCCGAGCACGCAGGTCATCACACGCCCAACTGCGATTGGTGTATAAGTATTCGTTCCCGCCGCATTATTCAGAAGGCTTCCATACTTCACCGACATCACACGGGAAAAATTGATTCCCATTGCGTAATCCTCGATAGTTCGCATAATACCGGACTTCCCTAGATTGGCATAATCCGACATCGGCTTTGCCTCGCGGATTCCACGCAGAATCTCCTCCTCCGTCTGGGAGTCAATCCACACCCGAAGCTCCTCCATTCCCTCTCGGACACCTCCAAAATTTCGGATATTCTCCTCGATGGTCTGTCCTTCTTTTCCGGCATCACCAGCCCAATAAACGCGATCAATATCTTCCCGCATCAGCATTCCGTGAACCACCTCATATTGTCGGCTCACATCCTTGATCACATCATATTTATATTCTTCCGGCAGAAAAGGCAGATCCTCCAACCGCCATTTCTTATATTTCATATCATAGCTTTCCGGATAAACCAGACCAACCAGATGCCCCACACACCAGGTAATTACATATTCCTGATTTTCTATATAACCATCCTTTCGTCCACTGACGCCAAGCACTTTGGCAAACTCCTGCGCAACAGAAGGTTTCTCCGTTATGATTAATGATTTTCCCATATTCTCCCCAACAATTACAACTCATTCATATCAATCAGTTCAAACCGTGTATCCTCTGCCGCACGCTGCAACAGATCCGGCTCAAAGGCCTTGGCAGAAAACAAATAAAAATGATCCGATTTAATCTTGGCTTTCTGCATTGTTTCATACATATCTTCATACATCTGCATTGTCAATTGCGGCTTATCCCAATTACAAAGACAGACAATATTTCTACGGTCACTGCTCTGCGCAATAATATCAATATTTCCGGTTTTTCCAACCCATGTTCCCATCTTATGAATTGGGAATGGTACACGCCCCAGCTGATTGAGAAGATATAAATATTCCATACAGACATCCCGGAAATAGCGGTTCAGATACGTATCCAGTCCCCCGGCAATATAACGATCATAAAATTCCGTTGCACTCAAAAGATAGAGATTCGAAAGATGTGGGAACACAAACTTATACCAGAAATTAACAAACGTATCCTTAATCTGATAAATTCCCTTCTTTGCATTGTCCCATCCTCCGGTTTCAAAGGATACAACCTTCTCAACAATGTCAAAATGACTTAAATTTTTCATGTACACACTGATCTTAGCCCTTGAAAATCCGGTATAAAGAAATAAATCATTAAGCTTATTATATCCCTGCGCGATAGCAGACAAAATCGTATTATAAACGGACAACTCCCGCAATTCGGACGAAATCAGTCTCTGTGCCATATCAAACAGATAACCGCCCTCTGTCAATACCAGATTGCAGATATTCTCCTTGAAAGATATCCGCGGATTCCAGGCTTGCATATATCCCGGCACTCCACCGATTGCGCCATAAATCTTGATGCATTCACTGACCGGCAGGGAAGGGAATGCACGGACAACCTCGAGAAACTTGAAATCCCCGATTTTAATCATCCCGTCAATCTTCTTAGCAGCCTCCCCAAAAGTACATCCAAGCTCCTGTTCCACCCATACAATAGAGGATGACGCAAGAATAATAAAGACATGCCCCTGATAAAGACGCTCTGCTTTGAGCTTCAAAATGCTTTTTAAAAATGCTTCATCGCGTTTCAAAACAAACTGCGCCTCATCAATGACAATTACCAGCTTGGAGGCATCCTCACTCTCGATACTGCTAAAATACGCATCATAAGTATTCATCTGGGGCTTTACCTGAAACTGACTGCCAATCTCCTCTCCCATCATTCGAAGCTGTTCCTGTGCAGACACCTGCCGGCAACGATAATAGAAGCATTTCTTGTCAGCGATAAATTCCTTAATCCGTGCTTCTTTTCTGCAATCCCTTCGCCCATATAAAACAACCAGCTGACTGCCCGGCTGTGCATAATAATTCGCAAGTTCGTTCATAATACTTCCTCCGTTGTCGAACCGAAATCACACTATCAGAAATTATATCACACCTTAATTTTACCCGCAACTTATTTGTCAAAAGCATAACAAAAGCCGCATCCCTGAACTCACTCAGAGATACGGCAACTTTTTTGAATAATCTTTATTTTTTTGTGATATATCCCTGTGCCTTAAGAAGCTCTGCACACAGCACAGCACCACCTGCAGCACCACGAACTGTATTGTGAGATAAACCGACAAACTTCCAATCGTATACGGTATCTTCTCTCAGACGACCAACTGAGATTCCCATTCCATGCTCAAAATTCACATCCATACCAACCTGTGGACGGTTATCCTCCTCCAGATACTGAATGAACTGCTTCGGAGCACTTGGAAGATTCAGTTCCTGCGGAACTCCACTATAATTTACCAGAGCCTCAATCAACTGTTCCTTGGTTGGCTTCTTCTTAAACTTAACGAATACAGCAGCTGTATGTCCGTTCAGAACCGGGACACGAATACACTGACAGGTAATTACCGGAGACTCTGCCGGAACAATCTGCTTTTTCTCATCATCTACATGTCCCCAGATACGCAACGGCTCTTTCTCAGACTTTTCTTCCTCTCCACCGATATATGGAATAATATTTCCAACCATCTCCGGCCAATCCTTAAAGGTCTTGCCTGCACCGGAAATTGCCTGATAAGTAGTCGCAACAACCTCATAAGGCTCAAACTCCTTCCATGCAGTAAGTACCGGAGCATAACTCTGGATTGAACAGTTCGGCTTTACTGCGACGAAACCGCGTGTTGTGCCAAGACGCTCCTTCTGATACTTGATTACTTCCATATGCTGCGGATTAATCTCCGGCACAACCATTGGAACATCCGGTGTCCAGCGATGTGCGCTGTTATTTGAGACAACAGGAGTCTCTGTCTTTGCGTACTCTTCCTCAATCTTCTTGATTTCTTCCTTGGTCATATCCACTGCGGAAAAAACAAAATCAACCTGAGACGCAACCTGTTCAACTTCGTTTACGTTCATAACTACAATATTCTTAACAGCTTCCGGCATTGGAGTATCCATCTTCCAACGATCTCCAACAGCCTGCTCGTAAGTCTTTCCTGCGCTTCTCGGGCTTGCTGCGATTGTAGTAACCTCAAACCACGGATGATTCTCTAATAAAGAAATAAATCTCTGTCCTACCATTCCTGTTCCACCAAGGATACCAACTTTCAACTTTTCACTCATTTTATTCTAATCTCCTC
Source organism: Agathobacter sp. (assembly GCA_022775045.1). Classification (GTDB taxonomy): domain Bacteria; phylum Bacillota; class Clostridia; order Lachnospirales; family Lachnospiraceae; genus Roseburia. Next base: position 103,913 of record JALFLB010000002.1, read on the forward strand.
TGTTCTTCTTATGTCCGTGCTTGGCGAACATTTGTCTTCATAGCAAATATATTACTTGAATCGGCAACAAATTACAAGGAACAAACTATCTTAAATATATAAATATTTCAAGGTTTTTATGTGAAATATGCACAATCAAAGTTCTTCCTGCCAGTCATTGGAAAGATAATCCTCATTGGCTGCAATCACACGCTCCATCGCTTCCTTCCCCGGAGCACCAATGGTCAGACGTTTATTCACACATGTCTCCATCGAAATAGCTTCATAAACATCCTCCTCAAACACAGGACTAAAAGATTTCAGTTCTTCAAGACTCATATCATCGATTGGGATATTCTTATCAATACAGTAAAGTACAATACGACCGATAATACCATGAGCATCCCGGAACGGTACTCCATGATTTACCAGATAATCCGCTGCATCTGTCGCATTTGTAAATCCATGGTTTGCGCTCTTCCTCATAACACCTTTATTAAACCGCAATGTATCAAGCATTCCGGTAAACAACGCGATACATCCCTTTGTAGTATCCATCGCATCAAAAGAAAGCTCCTTATCCTCCTGCATATCCTTATTGTAAGCAAGCGGAATTCCCTTCATTGTAGTAAGCAGCGCCATCAACGCACCATACACACGCCCTGTCTTACCTCGTACCAGCTCTGCAATATCCGGATTCTTTTTCTGCGGCATAATGCTGCTTCCGGTACTGTAAGCGTCATCAATCTCCACAAACTGATACTCATTGGAATTCCAAATAATGATTTCCTCACTGAAACGGCTCAGGTGCATCATAATAGTAGAAAGCGCAGATAAAAACTCAATCAAATAATCGCGGTCCGACACGCCATCCATACTGTTAAGCGTCGGTCCGTAAAAATCAAGAAGCTGTGCCGAATATTCACGATCCAGCGGGTATGTCGTCCCCGCAAGCGCTCCTGACCCAAGCGGACAATAATTCATACGCTCATAAATGTCTTTCATACGAAGACGGTCACGCTTAAACATCTCAAAGTATGCCCCCATATGATGTGCCAGCGTGATTGGCTGCGCCTTTTGCAAGTGGGTAAATCCCGGCATAATCGTCTCTGTGTTCTCCTTCATAATCCGAAGCAGTACCTGCAGCAGCTCCTTCAACAATGCATCCGTCTCAAGGACCTGCGTTCTGGTATAAAGACGCATATCCAATGCAACCTGATCATTTCTGCTCCGGCCGGTATGCAGCTTTTTGCCGGTATCCCCCAGACGATCAATCAGATTCGCCTCAACAAAACTATGAATATCCTCGTATTCGGAGGTAATGACGAGCTTTCCGCTCTCCACATCCTCTTTAATTTCATTTAAACATTTCACAATTGCCTGAGTCTCCTCCTGAGTGAGAATTCCCTGCTTCCCAAGCATAGTGACATGGGCGATCGAACCTGCAATATCCTGCTTATAGAACTTCTGGTCAAATGAGATTGACGCATTAAAATTGTAAACTAACTGATCTGTCTCCTTGGTAAATCTTCCACCCCATAACTGAGCCATAATCATTCCTCTCTTTCTTCTGTTTTCTGAGCTGCAATCTGTGCGTCACGATCCCTTTTGGAAAAGACACACCCGCAGTAATATTGACGATACATATGATATTCTTTTGAAATTTCGATTGACTTTTTATATCCGTCCTTCTTCTTAAAATCGGAGAACAGATAGCGGACACCATATTCCTTCTCCAAAGCCGCACCGATTTCATTAAGCTTTGCCGCATTCTTAAGCGGGCTGATTGACAACGTCGTTGTAAAAAACGCATAATCGTGTGCCTTTGCATACTCTGCCGCCTCCCGAAGCCTGAGTTCATAACAGGAAAAACAGCGCCGATCCCCCTCCGGCAGATCTTCCATCCCCGCCGCCATCTGATAGAATCGTTCGCTGTCATATCTTCCCTCCACAAAAGAGACCGGATACCGGGTTGGAAATTCCCGTACGAAGCGCTCCTGCTCCTTTGCGCGCATATGATACTCCTCTGGCGGGTAAATATTGGGATTGTAATAAAACACGGTCACTTGAAAATACTCTGCAAGATATGCGATACAGTAGGAACTGCATGGAGCACAGCAGCTGTGTAGCAAAAGCTTAGGCACACTGGCATCGGTACAATGAGCACGAATGAGTTCCTCCATCACATTCTGATAATTGACGGCATTCATATGATCTCCTTATGAATCGGCAAAAGACGCAAACATCTGGGAAAAAATATTCTTCCCGGTCTCCGTTTTAAAAATATTCTGATAAGCCTGATCAATTCCTTGATGGTTAACCCCATCTTCATACAGGTTAACAAGGAAATCAGCCTCTATCAGAATCTGATAATCCAAACCATCTACATTATTATAAGTATGATGGTGACCGATCAGATAACAGATCCGTTCCACCATATAGTTTTCTACCCCAAGCTCAGATAACATCTTCTGGGCAACTATCGGTCCCTCCTGCTCCTGAAGCTTTCCATCACAGCAACCATACTTTTCCTCTGCCGGGCGGATTCCAATATCATGAGTATACGCTGCCGCCTCCAGAATAAAAAGTGAAGGTTCATCCAATCCCTCTTTGACGCCAATCAATCGCGCCAGACTGTGAACCTTGATAAAATGTTGAATCCGCTTCGGATCTCCTGAAAAATAGGCTATCATCCTAAGGTACAGATCATCCAGTTGCTGCCTGCAATAACTATTATCCATTCTGCTGTTCTCCTCTGTCGAGCATCTGAAGCACAATCGTTGCCGCTGCATACACAAGAACGCACAGGATCACTAAAACAACCTTGCCGGCAAGCACTCCGACCAGCAGCTCCGCCAACAGAAGTACTCCGTGAATCCAAAGTTCAACATGATGCAGCATCACAGCAATTCCCACTTCGAGAATCACCAGCACACACATCGGAACCACCGGCACGTTACATGCACAGATTCCGATCACAATCATAGCTGCCGCCACAACGACAAACATCAACAGCGTAAAAAGTGTTTTCTTATCCTTGTTCATCTCTTACCTCGTTTAAAAATATTGTTGACTCATATGCGCCCATTATACCAATTTCCGTCACAAAGGACAACCTTATAATAAAATTTTATCACAAAAAACCCGCAAAACCGTTCTCCGGTTCTGCGGGTTGATTTCAAGCCAATAAGGGGGCTCGAACCCCTGACCTACGCATTACGAATGCGTCGCTCTACCAACTGAGCCATATTGGCAAAAAAGTACTTAACTATACTACCAAAACTTTTTTATAAAATCAACTATTTTTTTAAAAATCTATTGACATTCCATTTTAGTTGGATAGAATGGATTTATTGAGTTTATTTTTAGTAAACAAAAAATCAATTATTAGGAGCATTACAATGGATATCGGACATCGAATGAAAGAGCTGCGTATCCAATATGGATTAACACAGCAGGAACTGGCCGATCGAGCGGAACTGACCAAAGGCTTTATATCGCAGTTGGAGCGTAATCAAAACTCTCCTTCGATTGGGACCCTTTTGGACATTATTCAGTGTCTTGGAACAACGCCAGCCGAATTTTTTGCGGACGAAGAACCCGAACAGATTGTATTCAAATCCGATGATTACTTTGAGAAAGCAGACGACGAAAAACATTGCCTTATCGAATGGATTGTCCCCAATGCACAGAAGAATGCCATGGAACCCGTCCGGCTGACTCTGCATGCCGGGGGGACCTCGGAAATCTATCTTCCCCATGAAGGTGAAGATTTCGGCTATGTGATCAAGGGGACCATCCGAATCAATTTTGGCGGCAAAACACAGATGGTACGTGCCGGTGAATCCTTCTATTTTAAAGCCGGGAAAAAGCATTATGTCGAGAATACCGGTTCTAGAGATGCGGTTCTGATCTGGGTCACTACACCGCCCAATTTTTAAGATAAAAACAAAGGACATAACAATATGAGCAAACATTTAATCGATTTTATAAATATTTCCAAATCATATGATAACAACCTCGTCCTCGACGAGTTGAATCTCTACATCCGGGAAAATGAATTTCTGACACTCCTCGGTCCATCCGGCTGTGGCAAAACAACAACCCTGCGCCTCCTTGGAGGCTTCGAGAAACCGGATCAGGGACAGATTCTTTTTGACGGTGCAGATATCACCAACCTCCCTGCTAATGAACGAAAACTCAATACCGTCTTTCAAAAATATTCGCTTTTCCCTCACATGTCCATCGCAGAAAACATTGCCTTTGGGCTGAAGATCAGCAAGAAAAGCAAAGCTTACATTAACGATAAGATCAAATACGCATTGAAGCTTGTTAATCTGGAAGGATTCGAAAACCGTTCCGTCGATTCCCTCTCCGGAGGTCAGCAGCAACGAATTGCCATTGCCCGGGCGATCGTCAATGAGCCGAAGGTACTCCTTCTCGACGAGCCGCTTGGCGCGCTGGACTTAAAGCTTCGCCAGAACATGCAGTACGAACTGATCCGTTTAAAAGAGGAATTAGGCATCACTTTCGTGTATGTTACCCATGATCAGGAGGAAGCTCTTACGATGTCTGATACCATTGTTGTCATGAATCAGGGTTACATTCAACAGATCGGCACCCCTGAGAATATCTATAACGAGCCTGAAAATGCATTTGTTGCTGATTTTATCGGACACAGCAACATCATTGACGGAATCATGATCAAAGATGAGCTGGTGGAAATTCTCGGAGTAAAAATGCCTTGTGTTGACACCGGTTTTGGCATCAACACTCCTGTAGATGTGGTCATTCGCCCGGAAGATGTCGAGTTGGTAGACCCATCCGAAGGATCTATGGAAGGCGAAGTAACATCCCTGATCTTCAAGGGAGTCCACTACGAGCTGGATGTGATGGCAAACGGTTACGAATGGCTGGTTCACACCACAAAGTATATTCCGGTCGGAACCCATGTAGGCATCCGCGTCATCCCATTTAACATTCAGATCATGCACAAACCAGAATCATCCGATGAAAAGGCGGTGGAGATCGATGAATAAATTTAAACAGCAGTTTCTTGCCGGGCCGTATCTGATCTGGATTATCGGATTTATCATTCTTCCGATGATTATGATTGTCGGCTACGCTTTTTCCGGCAGCGATGGAAACCTTACCCTTGAATACATTACTTCCATCGCAAACGAGACAAACCGGAAAGCACTTGGACTGTCTTTGGAACTGGGGATCATCTGCACCTTGATTTGTCTGATCATTGCCTATCCGCTTGCCATGATCCTAAATAGTATGCAGATCAAAAATCAGGGGCTCGTTGTATTCGTATTTATGCTTCCGATGTGGATGAACTTTATGCTTCGAATCCTTGCGTGGAAGCTTCTGCTCTCTAAAAACGGAGTAATCAATACTATTTTAATAGGTCTGGGATTATCCAAGATCAATATCATCAACACACCTGTCGCTGTAGTTCTTGGTATGGTCTATGATTTCCTGCCGTTTATGCTCATGCCAATCTACAATTCCATGACCAGAATCCGCAAAGACTGGATTGAGGCAGCACGTGATTTAGGTGCAGGCAGCATAACCATCTTTTTCAAGATTATTCTTCCATTGACCGTGTCCGGCATCATCAGCGGCATCGTCATGGTGTTTGTTCCATCCCTGACATCCTTCGCGATTTCACAGGTACTCGGCGGCGGTCATGTCCTTTTAATCGGCAATGTTATTGAGCAGGATTTTATGCAGGGCATGCAGTGGAACGCCGGAAGTGGTTTATCGTTTGTACTGATGATCTTTGTCATTGCAAGCATGGCACTTGTAAATTCATTTGATAAAGAAGGGGAGGGAACCGCAATATGGTAAAAAAATGTGCTTCCAGGTTCTATATGTTTTTGATATTTGCATTCCTTTATCTTCCGATCATTGTGTTGATCGTACTGTCCTTCAACAACTCCCGGTCGAAAGTAAAGTGGGGAGGCTTCACCCTGCACTGGTACACCAGCTGCTTTCAGGACGAGAAAATAATGTCTGCGTTTGCAACAACTCTGCAGATTACTTTTCTGTCCGCCATTATTTCCACACTAATTGGAACACTGGCAGCAATCGGTATCGCGGCGATGAAAAAACGCAGCCAGACAATTTATCTCGGAGCCACCAATATTCCTCTTTTAAATGCAGATATTGTTACCGGAATCTCCATGATGCTGCTATTTGTCAAATTTATGGATCTGGGTTTTGTCACCGTGCTGATTGCTCATATTACATTCAGCATCCCCTATGTGATCCTGAATGTGCTTCCAAAGCTTAAGCAGGCAAATCTAAGCACCTATGAGGCTGCGCTGGATCTCGGTGCTTCCCCACTCCTGGCCTTTTATAAAGTCACCTGGCCGGAGATTCGTCCCGGTGTTTTTTCCGGATTTATGATGGCAGTGACCATGTCACTGGATGATTTCAGCATCACTTACTTCACCAAAGGAGCCGGCGTTAACACCCTCTCCACAATGCTCTACACAGAGCTTCGCAAAGGAATCAAGCCCGAATTATACGCGCTTTCCACGATCCTTTTTTTCGCTGTACTGCTCATTCTGCTGCTTGGCAATGTCCGTCCAGCTAAAAAACAGACCATCGAAAATCATTAATAAATAAAAAAGGAGTTAATATCATGATCAAAAAAAGAATGTTATCCGCAACACTTATTCTGGCACTTGCTGTCTCCTCCCTTGCCGGCTGTGGCAAGAGTTCCTCGTCCAAGGGCAGCGGAGAGACTCTGACCGTCTTAAACTATGGGAAATATATGGATGAAAGTGTCATTAAGCAATTTGAAGAAGAAACCGGTATTACCATCAAATACGAGGAATATGAAAGTCCGGAGGAAATGTACACCAAATACAAAGCCGGCTCCATTGATTATGATGTCATCTGTTCCTCCGAATACATGGTCGAAAAGCTGATCAATGAAGGCGAAGTTCTTTCAATGGATTATGAATCAATGGACAACTACAAAAACCTGGATCCATCAATTCTTGAAATGGCTTCCTCCTATGACAAGGATCACAACTATTCTGTACCATATTTTTACGGAACCCTTGGTCTTCTCTACAACAAGACGGAACTTGATGCAGAGACCGTATCCACATGGGACTGCCTTTGGGATCCAACCTACGAGGATGAAATCATCATGGAGAATTCCGTAAGAGACACCTTTGCTCCGGCACTCATCGATCTAGGCTATTCTCTGAACGAAACAAACGAAGATCATCTTAACGAAGCTTTAGAGATACTGAAAAAGCAGAAGAAAGACAAAATTGTATATGGATATTATGTAGATGAAACCGCCGATGCCATGATCGGCGAGGAGGCACTGATTGCACTCTGCTACTCCGGTGAGGCAGCTGTCGCTATGGATGAAAACGAGAACCTTGCCTACTCTGTTCCAAAAGAAGGCTCTAATCTGTGGATTGACTCCTGGTTCGTTCCAAAGTCCTGTACCAACCAGACAAACGCATTAAAATTTTTGAATTTTCTCTGCAAGGAAGACATTGCCCAGAAGAATTTTGAATACGTTGAGTATGCTTCTCCAATCACTTCCGTTGTCGAGAATCAGGACTCGGAAGTAAAAGAAAATGAGGCAATTAACCCGAGTAAGGAAACCATCAGCCGCTGTGAAATCTACACTGCCCTAAGCGATGAGGAAGCAGCTTTGTATACCAAGCTGTGGCAGGAATTATTATCTGACTAAAAAATGATTGCATTTCATTACAAAACATGCTAAAGTAAAACCACGATGTCCGGCTAACATCGTGGTTTTTTATTCCATCCCATCTCATGTTTTACGGTATTCCTTTTATGCAAAGGAGTAACATGAACTATCAGGAATTTTTAACAAATATTAAGACACAGTTGTCTTCCCGCATTGACACAGATCTCACATTAGATATCCAGACATTTACCAAGAACAACGGAACACACTATGACGGTCTGGTGATTATGCAGCCCAACCTTAATGTCTCCCCGACAATCTATCTGATGCCATATTACCATCGGTATCTGGAGGGAGTCTGTCTGGAAGATATCTATGAAGATATTCTGGCAACCTATCATGCCAATCTCCCAAAAGAAGACTTTGACACCAGCATATTTACCGATTATAAAAAGGCAGCATCCCGTATCGTTATGCGACTTGTAAGCTACAAGTGCAACGAAGAATTACTTAAGGATATACCGCATTACCGCTATCAGGACCTTGCAATTATTTTCTACTGCCTTCTTAGTGCCGACCAATACAATCAGGCAAATATTCTGATCCACAACGAGCACCTTTCTCTTTGGAATGTTACAGCAGATTCTCTCTATCATGCGGCACTTATCAACACACCAAAACTTTTACCCTATGAATTGATTTCCATGCAGTCATTCCTCAGCGAACACCATCCAGACTTTATAAAAGAAATCGAAGATTGTGAAGTCACCATCTATATTCTCACCAATCATTACCGCACCAACGGGGCAACTGTCATCCTCTACGAGGACCTGCTCCGACAGCTGGCAGAAAAATTTCAGCAGGATTTTCTCCTTCTTCCAAGCAGTATCCATGAGGTTCTACTGATTCCTGTTGACTCAGCGGATTCTGAAGATCTTTCCCGATATACCCGGATGGTCCAGGAAGTAAATGAAACACAGCTCGCTGATGATGAGATTTTAAGTGACCATGCCTATTATTTCAGTCGGATCACCGGACAACTGTCCTATGAGCCAAAAGCTGCAAGTGCAAAATAAAAAAATTTAAAAATCCTTATAGAAACGGAGCTGCCCATTCCGGACAGCTCCCTGATCTATACTATTTATTGTTCACAAATTTTATCGTACAGTTTCTCATATTCATGCACTGAAGAATTCCATGAAAAATTCTTGTCCATTGCACGCATCTGCATGTCATTCCATTCTGCTTTATGTTCACTGTATACGTTGTACGCATAACGAATAATCAGCATCATCTCATGTGCATTAAAATTCATAAACGAAAAACCTGTACCGGTATTTTCATATTCATTATATGGTTCGACGGTATCCTTTAGGCCTCCCGTCTCTCTCACGATCGGCAGTGTTCCGTAACGCATTGCCATCATCTGACAGAGACCGCACGGCTCAAACATAGAGGGCATGAGCAACGCATCACTGGATGCAAAAATCTTATGTGCCTGCTCCTCTGAATAGCCAATATACGCACTAATCTTATCCGGATACTTATTCTGAAAATGATGGAACATTTTCTCATACTGGCTCTCACCAGTTCCCAGTACCACCAGTTGTATATCCATTGATGGCAGCAATTCATCCAACGCATAAGCAATCAGGTCGAAGCCCTTCTGGTTTGTCATACGGGACACAATCCCCACCATAAACGCATCTTCCTTTACCGGAAGTCCCAATTCCTTCTGGAGTGCCGCCTTGTTTCTCTTCTTTCCCACCAGCGCATCTTTACGTGTAAAATTCGCATGAATGTATGGATCCGTCTGTGGGTTATACTCTTCATAATCAATTCCGTTGAGGATTCCATAAAGCTTGTATCTTGTTGCACTCATGAGCCCGCTCAGCCCCTCACCACCCTCAACTGTGGTAATATCCCGTGCATAGCTCGGACTGACCGTGGTAACCGCATCCGCATATACCACACCGCCCTTTAAATAATTTGCCTCTCCATATGACTCAAGCTCACTTGCATTAAAAATATGCGCCGGAAGGCCCGTGATATCCATGACCTCACGAATGCGCCATCTTCCCTGAAACTGCATATTGTGAATGGAGAAGACAGTCTTGATGCCAGCATAAAAATTATCATCCCCAAAAGAGGTTCTTAAATACACCGGAACAAGTCCAGTCTGCCAATCATTGCAATGTATAATATCCGGAGCGAAATCAATATACGGAAGGCAGGCAAGAACAGCCTTGGAGAAGTAAGCGAACTTCTCCACATCCTCATAAATCTTATCATATGGAGACGGTCCTGCAAAATAGAATTCATTGTCAACAAAATAGAAATGAATCCCTTTGTACTCTGATTCAAAAATTCCAACATACTGTCTCCGCCAGTTTAAGTTCACATAAAAATGGCAGACAAAACGAAGCTGCGGAAGAAAAGATGCATCCATGCAGGCATATTTTGGAATAATTACCCGCACGTCATACTCTTCCCGATTCATATACTTCGGAAGAGAACCAACCACATCAGCAAGTCCTCCTGTTTTCATATATGGCACCGCCTCTGATGAGACAAGCAGAACCTTTTTCATAATAAGCACCTCCCACAAATAGGAATTTCCTATTTACTCTTCATCTGTAAACGTATCTTATCCGTAATCAGAGCAATAAATTCCGAATTGGTGGGCTTACCTTTTCCATTGCTGATGGTATATCCAAATAATTCATCTAAGGTATCCATCTTACCTCTGCTCCATGCGACCTCAATAGCATGCCGGATTGCACGTTCCACACGACTTGGTGTTGTCTGAAACTTTTTGGCAATACCCGGATAAAGGATTTTGGTAATCGAATTGAGCATGTCCATATTGTTGACACACATAATAATTGCTTCCCTTAAGTACTGGTAACCCTTGATATGTGCTGGAACACCCACCTCGTGAATAATGTCTGTAACATCCTCTTCCAAAGTCTGCATGCTGTAGAGTTCGGCCTTGTCAAAGCCTTCGATTCTACGTATATCCTTCGCATTTCTGCGTCTGATCACCGTCTTGATTCGATCTAAGATAATGCTATGGTCAAAAGGCTTCATAATGTAATAATCAGCTCCTTTTGCAAATGCATCCTCTGTGATCCGCTCATTAATAACTGCGCTTACCATCAAAAAAGACGGTCGGTTATTAAGGGTATGATCCTCACGAATCTTGTCGAGCACGCCGAGTCCATCAAGCTTCGGCATAATAATATCCAACAAAACAACGTCAGGTTCCTTCTCCTTAATCAACTGGTATGCTTCTTCTCCATCTTTTGCGGTTCCGATTAGCTGAAGTTCGTCATCGCTGGAAACAATTTCCCCCAATAACTCCCGCATAATCTCATTATCATCTGCAATTGCGACATTTAGTTTTCCCATAACAGGCCTCCTAGATGTCAAATTCAGTCATAAACACTATAAACGCAAAACTCAGGAAGATTCTGCCAAATTTTGTCGATAAATACTAAATAAAATATACCACATTGAAAGCAATTTGACAAATTTATTGAAGAAATTTTCCTTTAAACTGCCTGTTCAAACTGTGAATTATACAAATCTGCATAAAAACCGTTCTTAGCAAGCAGCTGTTCATGATTTCCCTGCTCGACAATATCTCCGTCCTTCATTACTAAAATCAAATCTGCATCACGGATTGTCGACAAACGATGTGCAATGATAAAACTTGTTCGTCCTCGCATCAGATTATCCAGTGCCTTCTGAATCCGTTCTTCCGTTCGGGTATCAACGGAAGAGGTCGCCTCATCGAGAATCAGAATCGGATTATCTGCAAGAATGGCACGGGCAATCGTGAGCAGCTGCTTCTGTCCTTGTGAAACATTGCTTGCATCCTCATTCAATTCCATCTGATATCCGCCCGGCAGAGTCTGGATAAAGTGATGGGCATGGGCAGCCTTAGCAGCAGCAATGACCTCTTCGTCCGTCGCATCCAGCCTTCCATATCGGATGTTTTCCATGATTGTTCCCTGAAACAGCCAGGTATCCTGCAGCACCATACCAAACGCATCCCTCAGCTCATGCCTGTTAAACTGTCGCACATCATGTCCGTCCACCATAATTGAACCGCCTGTGACATCATAGAATCGCATTAAAAGCTTTACCATGGTAGTCTTACCGGCACCAGTCGGACCGACAATTGCAATCTTTTGCCCGCTCCGGACATTTGCGGAAAAATTATGGATAATCGTCTGATCAGGCTGATAACCAAAAGAGACATGGGAAAACTCAACCCTGCCCTCAACCTTTTCTAAATGAACCGGATTCTCCACGGTAATCTCCTCTTCTTCCTCATCCAGAAAATCAAACACACGCTCCGATGCAGCGGTCATGGACTGCAGTTGGTTTGCCACCTGAGCAATCTGCTGGATCGGCTGGGTAAAGTTCTTCACATACTGGATAAATGCCTGAATCTCACCAACCCCAATCGTACCGCGGATGGCAAGAATTCCACCAGAGATTGCAACTCCCACATAGCCAAGATTTCCGACAAACTGCATGATCGGCTGCATCAGTCCGGAAAGAAACTGGGATTTCCAGGCTGACCGGTACAGAATATTATTGGTATCCTCGAAGGTTTTGATTGTCTCCTCCTCCTTATTGTACGCCTGTACCACAAGGTGACCGCCATACACCTCTTCCACCTGTCCGTTAATATGCCCCAGGTATTCCTGCTGTTGCCGGAAGTACTTTTGTGAATGCTTCGCTACAAAGGAAATAAGCAACACAGAAATAGGAAGAATCACAAGTGATATAACCGTCATAATTCCCGATATTGAAATCATCATTGCAAGTGTACCAATCAGTGTTGCAACACTTGTAATAATCATGGTAATACTCTGGTTCAGACTTTGTCCAAGTGTATCTACATCATTGGTAATGCGCGAAAGCACTTCCCCATATGTCCGGCTCTCAAAATATTTCATTGGCATCCGGTTAATCTTTTTCGAAATATCCTGTCGCATACGATAGCAGGTCTTCTGTGTAATACCGGTCATAATCATTCCCTGAATGAAACTAAATACCGCACTGCACAAATACAAAGCCAAAGTAAACAGAAGCACCTTTGCAATATAGGAAAAATCAATTGCACCTGTTCCTGCAATCTTCTTCCCAAGACCATCCACCAATGCATTTGTTGCACGCGCCATAACCTTTGGTCCTGCAACAGAAAAAACCGTAGAGATTGCGGCAAAAATCATGACTGCCACAATCGCGATCCAGTATCTGCCCAGATACCGGATCAGCTTACTGATTGCACCTTTAAAATTCTTAGGTTTTTCCCCCGGCATCATACCTTTCCCCGGTCCGTGTCCATGTGCCATCTTAATTCACCTCCTCAGCAAGCCCCAGTTCCTTTGCGGACAACTGACTTCTCGCAATCTGCCCATACACATCACAGCTCCTTAACAGCTCTTCGTGTGTTCCTTTTCCCACAATCCTGCCTTCATCCAGAACGAGGATCTGATCTGCATGCAGAATCGTGCTGATTCTCTGTGCAACAATCAATACCGTTGCCTCCCCTGTTTTGCTCTCAAGCGCCCTCCGAAGTGCCGCATCCGTCTTCATATCAAGCGCAGAAAAACTGTCATCAAAAACATAGATTTTCGGATTCTTTGCAATCGCCCGGGCAATGGCAAGTCTCTGCTTCTGTCCGCCGGACACATTGCTTCCGCCCTGTGCGATATGGCTTTCATATCCATCATTTTTCTCTTCAATAAATTCACTGGCCTGCGCAATCTCTGCAGCCTCATGAATCTGTTCGTCAGTGGCATCCTCTGCTCCAAAACGAAGATTGCTTGCAATCGTACCGGAGAA
>JALFLB010000017.1 GCA_022775045.1 Agathobacter sp.
TTGCTCAACATAATTTTAAGCAAATTATATCACGAATGATATTCCTCTGCAAGATATTTATACTTTCTTTACCGAACTTTTAGAGTTTGTTTAATCATTTTATAGGTACTTCATGGTGTCTGACCCTAGGGATCATGACTCAGTGCAATAAGGAAGAAGGGAAACTTCCAAGCAGCGAATCCTTTATGTGGGTCATGCGCAGTGCAGAAAGCGAAGAAATCCAGGCAGCATTTTTCTTTTATTCCCGCAGCCGGAGCGGTGAGAATGCCCGGAAACTGCTTAAGGGTTTTGATGGATGCCTGATCACGGATGCCTACTCCGGTTATGATACTGTGCCGGACATCAAAAGATCCCTGTGCTGGTCCCATGTACGGAGATACTTTAGTGCTAACTTCCCATGTTTTTCCTACTCAAACCAAAACGCGCCATCAATCACATGCTGTGAATGATGGCGCTAACTGTTTATGCACTCTCAAGAAACGCCAGGATTTCGGCTCTGGTTTTTGAACTTTTTGCGATGGCTTCTAACAGCTCTTTGGCTTCCAGCTCTTTCTTCTCAGCATAGAGGCCATCGAGTTCATCGGTCAGTCTATCGCATCTTTCTTTCAGTTTTCTCAGTTTTTCCTCGCATTCGAGAATCTTATCATCAATCGATTTCGTCGTCTTCAATCGTGCCATATTCATCTTCCTCCTTTTCAGGTTCTTCGGCATGCATTAATTCTTTACCAATTGCCAGAGCTCGTGCTTTTGCATCTGCCTCGTCAATTCCGAAAGATCCGAGTATCGTTTTCTGTGTAGCTGTGATTGCATGATCCAGCTTATAGTTTCCACCAGGCTGCCTTATTAACTCAATCTTTTCCAGTTCTCTCAAAGCAGCTGGAACTGTCATGAAGTTCGGACGGTTGATCATCTCAGCTTTTCTTTTTCTAAGCTGTGTGTAAATCTTGCAGCGTATGATCAAGGCAATGAAAGCTACAAATACTTTTCCCTCAAATGTATTGCTGCCTGATACTCTGAGTGTACGGTTACCCAGGAAAGATTTATCGCTGCAGAACAGTTTTTCAGAAGTATCACGGCTCTTATACAGAAGCAGAGCATCTTTTGCTGTCATCTTCCTGGATGTTACTATGGCGAAGTAGCCACAGAGCTTCAGTTCTCGTTCGATTACATCCACCTTCTCCTTATAACCATACAGGATCTGCTTTCCGTTTTTTTCATGATAGGTCAATTCGTAATAATGAGTATACTTCTTTGGAAGCGTAGCCTCTTTCCCTTTACATTTATTCATGGCTTCTTCCATGCGGCGGAGTTCGTTTTCCAGCTGGGTACGTTCAGCACTTTCACGCCTGATGCTGTGGTACAGGTGGAACCATCGTTCAACTTCATCATCCGCATACAGTTTTGACTGAAGTGTTATGCCGTATGTTTCGTATTCATCGATATAACAAGCTCTTTTGATCTCAAATGTGCCTTTCTTATCAAGAATCAGCTGATTTACAAAGGAACCGCGTCCCTTCACCATGATTACAAAGTCATACTTGCATTTATCCATAAAGGCGATGTTATCTCTGCTGAAATAGCCTCTGTCCAGAACAAATCCAATGTTTTTATATCCGTATCCCTGAAATTTCTCCAATACATACTGTAGCTGCGAAACATCCACAACACTTCCAGGGTAGCTTTCGTATAACAACGGTTCCTGGTTCTTAAGGTCATAAGCTATCGCATAATTAACGATTGGAGCCCCGACATCTTCCTTTGGATGACCGTATTCTGCCTTCTCCACGTCGCCAGCCTTGCAGTTCTTATTCGTAGAATCGTAGGAGATATAAATTTTCTCACGATGATTTCTTTTTTCATTCCAGTCATTAAGAAAAGCAATTCGTTCATCTTCACTGATTTCAGACAGAAATCTGGAGATGGTTGAATCACTGTATATCTTATGATTAGGTGTCAACACCGGATGATTGTATGCATAATCAGGATAATACTGGGCTGCATTGTTCTCACTGATAATGGAATATGCTGCCAGATCAAGGAGCAGTCCTTTTCCACGGTCGTCCCAGCTGCTCAGGTAGTTCTGAAGTTTATAATCGTCAATGATCTTTTTGATTACAAGAAAAGCTCCGACACGAATACAGGAACTTCTGGAAGCATCCTTCTCTGTATCAGGAAGTACAACATCCGGAAAATATTTTTCGAAGTTTGGATTTGGATACATCATGGTTGGATCAGAAGGATCCATCTTTCCGATGGTAGTACGCAAAGGGACGTTGTATTTCTTCTCAGGAATATATTTTCTATCGTAAGTGTATTCGATGTAAGTGACATCCTTACGCTTGTTTTTGGAGATTTTGCCGGTGTTTTCCGGGATTTT
>JALFLB010000036.1 GCA_022775045.1 Agathobacter sp.
TTAGGCATAAGACCGGATAAGGAAGCGATTAAGGAGGAAAGAAAGTAATGGAAACATGGTATTATGAAGTAGTCAATATTGACGGAGATTATGCGAATTTGAAAAGGACAGACATTGAATCAGACGATCTGAAGCTTGTAGCAAGGGCATTGCTTCCGGCGGAAATCATGGAAGGGACACAGCTTAAGTACGAGCTGATGCAGTATACCATCCTTTAAAAACGCGCAGTAAAAGGGATAAAAATGTAAAGGAGCATCAACATGGCAAATATATTGGCCCCACAGACAACATCTGCAATCACATCCGGGAACGTTTCTTTATGCAGTGGCTGGATGAGATGGAGCACTTCCAAAGAATTCGAACGATGTTTTTAATGCCATACTTCGATGCTTGCAGGCTGTCACGCTGAGGGTCTGATTCGAAAAAACGAATTTTGCTGTCACACCCAGAGGACCATTCAGGTAACATAATTTTAAGTTTAAATGGTCTTTTTCCCATGCCCAGGA
Organism: Agathobacter sp.; assembly: GCA_022775045.1. Lineage (GTDB taxonomy): Bacteria > Bacillota > Clostridia > Lachnospirales > Lachnospiraceae > Roseburia. The sequence continues at coordinate 507 of JALFLB010000036.1, forward strand.
ACCGGCGGTCTGCGCAGTGCAGATGTCACCGCAGGTATAATAAGGGGCATAGCTTACCCCTGAAATGCGGTTATCCATCCAGTTTTCGTAGCCATATTTTAAGCAGCAGACACGAGTGTCCTGGTAAAAGCAGGTGATGGACAGTTCGTCTTCAGCTGTATTTTGTATTTGAATTTTTTGGATGCCTTCCTCATTTTCAGCAAGTTCATAGGTGCCGAAAATGGATGCAGGGATCCAGTTATTTCCTTCAGGAAAAGAAACCGAAAAGGTCTTTTTTTCAGAAGCTGCCTCTTTTAAACACTCATTTTCCACAGGAAGACATGCAGGGAGAAGATGTTCCCACATTTCATCCATCAGACCGCCCATATCTTCGGTTCCGGCGAGAGTCGCAATCACCACATTTTCGTTTGGTGCGACAATGACAAGCTGACCGTAAGCGCCGTCTCCACGGTAGGTACCTTCCGGAATACACTGCCAGATCTGGTATCCGTATCCATATCCCCAGTTGTCCCCATCGTCGTAGACATCTCCGCCGGCAGATCGAACCAGACGGGAAGTCATACGCTTTATCCAGGAAGAATCGAGAAGCTGCCGATCCTGCCATTTCCCTTCCTGCAGCAAAAATACACCGAGCTTCGCGATAGTCTCGATCGTTACATTCAATCCAATTCCGCCCAGGGAATTTCCCTGTGGGGAGGTGTCCCAGACATATGAATCGATTCCCAACGGTTCGAAGAAACGCGGTTTCAGATAATCCACCAATTTCTCACCGGTTAATTTCGTCAGAATCGCAGAAAGTATGTAGGTTGCTGTGGTATCGTAGAAGAAAGCAGTTCCAGGCTCATACACGGGTTCAATCTGTAAAAATTGTGCAGCCCAGTTCCCCTCAAATTCATAATTTAAAATCGGCGGTTCTTCTGTCTGTCCGGTGCTCATGGTAAGAAGATGTTCAATCTTTATTTTCTTCGCCTTCTCGCCGATGGTGTTTGCATACCCCTTTTGTTCCAGTTCCTCCTGAAAAAACGGGTATACGTAGTCTTCTGTTTTTAGTAGTCCCTCCTGTACTGCAAAGCCTATGCCAATAGCGGTAAATGCTTTGCTAAGGGAATAAAGCATATGAAGATCCTCTTTCCGGTAAGGCGTCCATTCTGCTTCGTAGCACACGTAAGATCCGCGTAGCAGCATAAAATCGTGAAGTTCAATTCCGCGTCGACTGACCGCGGCGAGGAAGGATTCCACACCTTCCTTTTTGATATTTGCAATTTCTAAACTGGTTCTCTTTAAATTCATACGAACATCCTCTCTTTTGCTATAGAGTGTATCATAATTTTCATGAAAAAGAAACGTAATATTTATCGTGCAATTGCAGTGGTTCAATGGTAAAATGAAGCAAAGGACTAAACATGAGGAAGTAATGAGAAAAGTACTATGAGAGATTTAACAAAAGGAAAACCATCATCATTAATTTTATCATTTGCAATTCCCATCTTTCTGGGAAATTTGCTGCAGCTTACCTATAGCATTGTGGACACGCGGATTGTCGGTTCCTGTCTGGGAGAGGACGCCCTTGCGGCCGTCGGTGCAACCACGACACTCAGCAATCTGATCATTGGATTTTTAATGGGCCTTTCCAATGGATTTGCCATCATTACGTCACAGCGTTTCGGTGCAAAGGATGAGGAAGGGGTGAAAAAATCCTTTGCGGCATCCTTCATGATGGGAACCGGGGTTTCTATAGGTCTGACAGCGGTGGGATTGATTTTTATAAGGCAGATACTTGAGTTTTTGAATGTCCCGGAGCATTTGTTTAAAATGGCAGGCTCGTATATTGTAATTATTATTGCAGGGCTGTTGGCAACCTTTCTCTATGATGCATGTGCGGCGGCACTTCGGGCGCTGGGAGATTCCGTTACACCGTTGGTAATTTTATTGATTTCAGTCGTATTCAATATTGCGGGAGATCTGTTTTTTGTTCTGGGATTAAGGACTGGTGTGCGTGGGGCTGCGATTGCCACGGTACTGGCGCAGCTTCTTGCGTTTGTAATCTGCGGGATTTACATGGTAAAGAGGTATCCGTTGCTTCGTCTAAGCAGAGAGAACTTCAGGAATCTGAATTCACAGATGCTTCGGAACATGATAAGCTCCGGACTTTCCATGGGATTTATGAGTTCGCTGGTTAACATTGGATCCCTGACTTTGCAGACCGCAATCAATAAGCTGGGGCAATCGATTATTGTCGCACATACCGCCGCCCGGAAAATCTCTGAGATTTTTATGATTATGTTCAGCGTGTTTGGACAGACGATGGCAACTTACTGCGGACAGAACATGGGGGCGGGACGTATTGATCGTGTGAAAAAGGGAATCCGCCTTGCAATTTTCTATACCTGTATCTGGTGTACGCTGACAATCGTTGCCAGCTATATTATCGGTCCGTGGCTTGTTCATCTTGTGACGGGAAGTGACAACCCGGTTGTCATCAAAAACGCGACCAATTATTTGAAGTTTGATACGCTTTTTTACTATGTTACGGCGGTAATCTGTGTGTTGCGCAACGCTATGCAGGGGCTTGGCGATCATGTGACGCCGCTGGTGTCCAGCTCACTGGAGATGATTGGGAAAATGATAATTGCGGCGACACTTGTGCCATGGCTGGGGTATACCGGCGTAATTCTGGCAGAACCACTTGTGTGGTTTATCATGGTGATACCGCTTGTGGTACAGATATTCAGAATGCCGGTATTGAAAGAACCGGATTTTGGGGAGAGTTAATGTGAATACATTTTTAAAAACGGGCATATCATTCTTGATATGCCCGTTCTTCAGTTAATCATTCAACGAGAACACTTCAATGCTCTTCTCAAGCTCCTGTATTACGTTCTGGATATTGTTCATGGCTGTCTCAATACCGGATACCTTTTCGGTTACCACGTCGGTAAAGGCAGAGGTTTCCTGGGTGCTGGCTGCATTTTCCTGTGCGGAGGAAGCAACATCCTGCACAACTTGTACTGTTTTCTCTCGGGTCTCATTTAACGCATGGGTCTTGGTCTTGATTTCCTGAATGCCGTTAATCGAGTGCGCGATATTGTCTTCAACTGTTTGGAAGATATGGTTGGTATTGGTAATTTTTTCATCCTGTTCCTGAATAATCTTCTCAACTTCATTCATGGTAGCAACGGAGGAATCGGAATCCTCCCAGAGCTTTTGGAGTGTTGCCTGAATTTCCGTTGCCGCACGATTGCTTTGCTCTGCAAGCTGCTGGATTTCAGACGCAACAACGGCAAACCCTTTTCCCTGTTCTCCTGCCCGGGCTGCCTCAATGCTGGCATTCAGGGATAAGAGGTTGGTCTGGTTGGCGATATCGGTGATGACGTTGGTCATCTTGCCGACTTCCTGTACGGAATCATGGGTCTGGGTTGTCTGGTCGGAAACGGTACGTACTGCCTCCTGAACTCTTCTCATGTTTTCGTTCAGCTCATTTAAGATTTCTTTTGCCTGGTTGGATGCCTCAGACATGGTGTTGGTGGTATCTGTCAGGGAATCTACCTGCTCGCCGGTTCTCTCAATCATATTTCCCATCTCGGATACACTGTCACCTGCCGATGCAGCGTTTTGTGCCTGTGAGTTGGAGGTGCTGGCAATACCCTGAATGGTTTTGTCAATCTGCATAACAGAAGAGATAGCATCCTCTGTCTGTTTGCAGGAGTAGTTGGTAGTCTCTTCAAGGACCTGACACTGTTTCTGTACGCCCTCTACAATGCTGCCGAGTCGCTTCTCCAATCCCTTGATACTTCTGCATAAATCACCGATGACATCTTTTCGGGTCAAAAGTTTTGGTTCCATTTTAAATCCAAGATGTCCCTCTTCAATCATGGAAACATAAGAAATGCCCTTTGAAATATTCTTTACCAGTTGGTATGCAATTGCATACACAAAGATGGCGATGATAATTGTCAGAAAAAGTGTAAAAATTCCGGTATATATCTTCGTGTCATGAACGATTTCATGTACATCATCATAGTTCTTGCCAACAAAGAGCATTCCGGCCACATCGCTTGTACCGGTCTGGTATACTGGGACATAATAGCCCACGTAGCGGACACCCAGCACATCGACGTTGTTATTTTGGTATTCATTTCCTTTTCCAAGGACTTCGTCTACCACGGTACCGGATGCTTGCGTGCCGATCTGGCGGTTGCCGCTTGCATCTGTCAGTGTGGTAAGATAGCGTGTGTCACCAAAGAAAAGTGTGGCATCATAGCCGGATTTTTCCTTCAACGTGTCGAAGAAATCTTCATTTTCTGAAAGGTTGAACTCTCCCTTATATAATGAACCATCCTTCACCTGATATTCTCCGTTCCCGAGAGTATCCAAAAGGGCAGTGCCCATGACTGCAGTTGCCTGCATTCCTTGATATGCTTCGCTTGTGATCCCCTTGTCCATCTGATATGTGGAAGATGAATACTGGCAGAGACTGATTACAATTGCGGGCAGTAAAGCCAGCAAAACAATTTTTGTTCTAAGTTTCATAGAAATCCCTCCTCCTCATGGTGTTGAAACTTGTCAAACTCTGTCTCCATGCTAGCACTTTTGACCTATAACTGTCAATAGATTCAAATGGATGCACAACCGAAATATAGCGAAAAAAATTGTAAATATTGCACAAAAGCTTGAAAAAATTAAATGGAAGAGTTATAATATTTGTTAAAGGAGTGAGCACAATTATGGAGAGAAAAGCACATAAACAAAAAGTATCGTGGCTGCATTCTATGAAAGCACAGCTTCTTGCTGTGGTTTTGGCGGTTGCAGTCATCATTGTTACACTGTACACAATTTTGATCATGCCGAAGGTCAAGAATAATATCCGCGAAATCTATGCGGATTATCTGTTGGACCTTTCCATCTCCTACGGTAAGGAACTGGACAACACGATTGCGGGAAATGATCCAAACCTGCTGAGCAATTCGGAAGAACTCAAAAATATGCTGCAGGAAATTGGAATTGAAGGAAAAGAGTCGGCGTATGCGTATCTGGTTTCTTTTGATGGAACGATGCTTTATCATCCGACACCGGAGAAGATTGGACAAACGGTAGAGAATGATGCGGTCATGAAAATGCTTAGTCAGATTCAGTCCGGAACGATTCCGGAACCGGAAACGGTGCAATATGTATTCAAGGGAGCAAAGAAATTTGCAGCCTGCTATACGAGTCAGAACCAGTACATATTGGTTGTGACGGCTGACGATTCGGATCTGCTTGCACCGGCTACGATGCTGGAACGGCGGGGAATCGGGATTTCGGTATTCTTGTTGATTCTTGGAGCTGTGGTTGCGCTTCTCTTTGCGCGACGTCTTACGAAGCCACTTCTGGGAATTACAGATACTGTCGAAAAGATTGCACATATGGATCTGCGGGATGATCCGATTCTCGATAAGCATGCGGAAAATAAGGGAGAAGTTGGCTCAATTGCCCGCTCTGTTCTTCATATGAAGAAAGAACTTTTTGCTATGGTAAACAAGATCCGGCAGCAGAGCGAGCAGTTGTATGCGGCAGCGGAGGTGCTGAATAAGAATGCTGCCAAGACCTCCGGAAATGTGAATAACGTTGAGCTTGCTGTAGATGAGATTGCAACCGGAGCAACAAGTCAGGCTGATGAGACTCAGAAAGCAACGGATGATATTGTTGCGATGGGAACCATGATTGAGGATGCCAGTGCATATGTCAATTCCCTCAACGAGACAGCAGGTGCCATCAGTGATTCCAGTCAGATTGCCAAGTCGGCGCTGCAGGAACTGAATGTGATCAACAAGAAAGCAATTGACTCGGTTGGAATCATTTATGAGCAGACTAATACAACCAATGAGTCGGCGATGAAGATCAAAGATGCCACAACGCTGATTGCATCGATTGCGGATGAGACCAATCTGTTGTCTTTGAATGCGTCTATTGAGGCGGCCCGTGCAGGAGAGGCAGGAAAAGGTTTTGCAGTGGTTGCTTCACAGATTCAGAAATTGGCTGAGCAGTCCAACGCATCCACCAAGCAGATTGATGAAATTATTCAGACATTGCTGGCAGATTCACAGATGGCGGTTCATACAATGGAAGAAGTACGCGAAATTATGAATCAGCAGAGCGAGAAAGTGGCGCAGACACAGGAGATATTCGACAAGGTAAGTATTGGAATTGAGGAATCTATTAACGGTATGAGCGCAGTTGCCCGGCAGACAAATCAGTTGGACGCAACACGCAGCAGTATCGTTGATACCGTGCAGAGCTTATCTGCGATTGCGCAGGAGAATGCAGCCAGCACAGAGGAGACTTCTGCATCCATGATGGAAATAGGATCAGTTGTGCATAATATTAATGAAAATGCAGAGGATCTTAAGAATATTGCGGAGGTTCTTGAGGAGAGCATAAAGAAGTTTAAGCTTGATGGCATGTAAGAGATGTAATATAGAATAGAGAAAAAGCACAGCTTGTGGAATTACGCAAGCTGTGCTTTTTCAGTCTGCCGGCAAACCATTATGCGTTTGCCATCGCTGATAATTCTTTTAATAATTTCGGAAGTTCGGTGTCCATGTTGTCATCGCTGAACTGGCAGGTCCCCACCTTTTTGTGACCACCGCCATGGTACTTGAGCATCAGGCTTCCGACATCGAGTGTAGCGGTTCGGTTTAATACACTGTAGCCGACAGCTGCTGAGCAGCCCTTGCCGCCGCGTCCGCTGACAATCCATGCAGAGATATTCTGCTCCGGGTACATGCTGTAGATCATAAAGCGGTTGCCGGAATAGATTGGATCGACACCACGTAGATCGGAGATCAGCAGGTTACCGTCAACAACGGTGTGTGCCTTTACCAGTTCGACAAATTTTTCAGTCTGTTCAAAATATGTATCAATACGCTCCTGTACATCCGGGAGTGCCAGAATTTCATCGGTTGTCATCGTGCGGCAGGCGTCAATCAAACGTTCCATCAGCTGATAATTGGAAATGGTGAAGTTGCGCCAGCGTCCCAGTCCGGTGCGTGGATCCATCAGAAAGCCGATGAGAATCCAGCCGGTCGGGTGCTGTACTTCATCGATGGTAAGGTTGCCGGAATCAACCTTGTCGACAGCCTCCATCATATCGTCAAACTGCGGGAAACGCTCTTTGCCGCCATAATATTCATAGATAATCCGGGCGCAGGACGGTGTAATACGGCTCTCTCCCTTGTACTTGCCCTCGAGCTGCAGACGCTCATGCTCGCTGGAGTGATGGTCGAACCATAATCCACAGCCTTCCACAAATGGAACGTTCGCCAGACAGTCATTCTCATTTACCTCGACCAGTCCATCTTGTAAATCTTTCGGATGTGCGAATTTCCAGCTATCGATAATGCCTGCTTCCTTTAACAGGGCACCACAGGCAAGTCCGTCAAAATCAGATCTTGTAATCAGTCTCATAGTGCAATCTCCTCCTCCTGGTTCTTTTGACCCTTTATATCATTATAATAAGAGACGGAGGTGTTTATCAAGTCTTTTTATTAAAAACGCAGGGGTGAATCTGCAAAAAGTTTAGTGTGCCATAGCACCTGCTGAGAGAGCCGGCACAGACGCTTCGCTCTGTTCAACAGCGTCATGAATCCGGTTATATTCATCGATAAATCCATCCATCCGTGAGGTCTCTGTGGTAAGTTCTGTGAGGACATTGTTAATGACTTTAAACCGTTCTGCATTGTCTGCGCACATAGCGGTTGTCTCCTCCGCAGAGGCACTGACCTCTTCGCTGGTGGAGGAAAGGTTGTTTGTGCTGTCCACCAGTGCATCGTTGGACTCCTTCAGGGTGCGGATATTCTCGCTCATATGAATGGAATTCTGCTTCAGATCTGACATGCCGGAACGGATTTCCTCAAACCCGGATTCAATGTTATGGATCATGGTTACCTGTTCGCTGATCTTGTTCATGACATTGTCCATGGATGTAATGGTGTCTGCGGCATTCAGGTCAAGTTTGGAAATAATATCTTCGATATTTTCTGTGGACTGCTTGGTCTGTTCAGAGAGAACGCGAATCTCTTCTGCAACGACAGCAAAACCTTTTCCGGCGTCTCCGGCGCGGGCGGCTTCGATGGAAGCGTTCAGTGCCAGAAGATTGGTCTGGGCGGAAATCTGCTGGATAATGCCGATGATCTTCTGCATGTCCTTTGTGTGGGTGTGGAGTTGAGACATATTGTCTTTCACCATAGTGTTTTCCTGTTCAATCTGCTCTGTCTGAGCCACGATATCACTGACCAGTGCCTGTCCGGATTTAACGCTTGCGCGTGTTTCACGGGAGATTTTTTCAAGCTCATCGGTCATCTCTACGGTCTCGTGAATAATATCCTGAATCTGTCCGGCAACTTTTGCCTGTTCCTGAATGCTTGCCGAGGTGCTTTCCATGCTGATGGCAACGTCGGACATGGCGGTATTGACGGAGTTGGTGGACTCTGTCAGTTCTTCTACCAGAGCGTGAATCGATTGCGTAGATGCATTGACGGAATGTCCGACGGTTACGATGGATCCCATCATGTCTTCCTGTGTTTTTCGGTGGGCTGCAAATTCAGCAAGCTCCTCCTGGTTATGGAGCCATGCTACTTTTGCGGCAAGACTGACACAGATTCCAAGGAGAAAAGCGAGTGAGCATGTCATAATGATCTCATTCTTCTGCTGGAGTTCCTGACAGCCTAAAATGAAGTAAGAATGTAAGCCGTTCAAAATGCATAAAATCAGTGCCAGTATACTCAGCTGGATTTCCATACGCATGTCAAAATACATGATCATGTTGATCAGAATCGGATAGATAAACAGGGTGTAAATAAATATTTCTGACGATAAGCATGCAAATTCATAGGCAATTAGAAAGATTCCGAAGGCAATGTAACGGAAATTCACGGATATCGGGTTTCGCCGGTACAGAATGAGTGAAACAATGACTGGAGCGGCAATTACCATAACGATGATCAGACAGCGTCTGATCCCCACGCCCAGTAAAATCTGCCCCAGATACATCAGACCCAGCAGACTGCCTACAAATGTAATCGCGGAAACAAGTGCGTAATTTGCTCGTTTTAAAGATTTTTCTTCAAATGTTAGAGTTGTATTTTCCATATTGCTACCCCCATTCTTATGAAAAACAGATACATAAGATTCTCTATTGATATACTAAGAATAAGGGGTGGAGTAGGTCTAAGGTCAAGTGGTAAATTTCATTTTTAGCAATTTCCTTCCAATGGCAGATATATTTCATAATAATCGCCCAAAGAATCTTCATGAAGCATACTGTATACGTAAAAGGCATATGCTTTATTGCTGCATTTCAGACCTTTTTCTTTGGCATAGTGCAGCATCTCCTGAATATTCCATGAGGTGTGGTCCAGTGTACACTTTACAGTATAGAGACAACGGCAGCTTTCACGTACGGGAAAGGATGAGGCATCCTTTCCCCAGGGAGTCAGTCCGATCATCGGCTCGCGAATGACAAATTCCAGTTCGTGGCTGGTAAAGTTTTTATCCTCTTCCTGTTGCAGAACGTAGCAGAAATTTCCAAAAGAGAATACAGGAGAGGTGATCAGCTTTTGAATCTCCCGGTAAAGGCGTTCCGTATGATCCTGATGATATAGAATGTAGCATTCCGGCAGTGTTTTCAGTTCATAGGTATTCAGTCCTTCATTCAGGCTTTCCAGATGTGTTTTCATAAATTTCAGCTTTTCCATACGGTTCTTCAGCCGGATAATTTCCTGCTCGCTCTGGGCAATATAATCTTCAAAATGAGTGCATACCTCCGGGAATGTCTGGTCATTAAGGAGTTCCCGGATTTCCGCAATGCCCACATCCAGCTGCCGGTACAGGGAAATCCCCATAATCCGGTGGATCTGGTCATATTCATAATAGCGGTAGCCGTTCTTAGGGTCACGCAGAGGCGAGACCAGTCCCTCTTTTTCATACAGGCGAATTGCATCTGCAGATATGCCCAGCAGGGCGGCAACATCATGGATGGTGTACTTTGTTTTCATTCGTATATTCCGTCCTTTATTTTTTCTATATTTTACCATATTTTGAGAAAAATAGCACGTTTCAATACGAAGTGAGGGTGTGTCTTGATTTTGCCCCGAATTTGTACTATTCTTGAGTCGTTGTAATAGAGATTATGTAAGGAAAGTGATGGCGAAGCAGAATGAGTAATAATCGTACAATGATGCAGTATTTTGAGTGGTATCTTCCGGACAACGGACTGCACTGGAAAAGGCTTGCCAAGCAGGCACCGGCGCTGAAGAAAGCAGGAATCAATATGGTATGGCTGCCGCCTGCTTACAAGGGAGCAGCGGGAAAAAGCAGTGTCGGCTATGATGTATATGATATGTATGATCTCGGAGAGTTTGATCAGAAGGAAACGGTTGCAACAAAGTACGGGACAAAAGAGGATTATCTGCAAGCCATAAAGATGTTGCAGAAGAATAAAGTTGCGGTCATCTGCGATGTGGTGCTTAATCACCGTATGGGTGCAGATGGCACAGAGGATGTCATGGTTGAGGAGGAGCTTAGCACAGACCGTAATCAGGATATCGGCGATCAGCAGCAGATCCGGGCGTGGACCAAGTTCACGTTTCCGGGAAGAGCCGGGAAGTATTCGGATTTCCAATGGAATGCTTCCCATTTCAGCGGAACGGACTGGGATGATGCCGGGCAGCGCGGAGGTATTTTTCGTTTTGCAGGTAAGACATGGAATCGTGAGACAGACACGGAGAACGGCAATTATGATTATCTGATGGGAGCGGATCTGGATACCGACCAGCCGGAAGTGATTAAGGAGACGCACGACTGGGGAAGATGGTATCAGGACACGGTACATATGGATGGCCTCAGGCTGGATGCAGTCAAGCATATTGGCTTTGATTTTTATCGTGATTGGATCAGGGACATGCGTGAATACGCAAAGAAGGATTTGTTTATCGTTGGGGAATACTGGTCGAAAGAGCTTGGAAAACTGACACATTATCTGGATGTGACAGAACGGAACCTAAGTCTTTTTGATGTGCCGCTTCACTTTAAGTTCCTGGAGGCCGCAACTTCAGACGGCAATTTCGATATGCGTACAATTTATGATAATACGCTGACTGCGGCAGACCCGGAGCATGCGGTGACATTTGTAGATAATCATGACACGCAGCCGGGACAGGCACTGTATTCGTTCATTCCGGCATGGTTCAAGCCCCACGCCTACGCGATGATTCTTCTTCGGGCAGTGGGGACACCGTGTGTCTTTTATGGTGATTACTATGGGATTCCCCATGACAGGATCGATCCGGTTGGCGGCCTTACGACTCTCCTTAAAATCAGGGAGTGTTATGCATATGGCGAGGAGCATCTGTATTTTGATGATGGATCACTTGTAGGCTTTACCCGGGAAGGTGATGCCGAACATGCTGACTCCGGAATTGCTGTTTTGCTGACAGACAGCGTGGGTGGAAGCAAGCGGATGTATGTTGGCACCAGCCTTGCGGGACAGCGGATGGTGGATGCCATGGGAAAACGGTCGGAAACAGTTGACATAGGAGAAGACGGCTGGGGTGAATTTGTTGTGGATAACGGATCGGTTTCCGTGTGGGTAATAGAGAATGCACAGGAGTATCTTTACACGACGGTTGAATGATTATTTTAAAAGGGAATCTCCGGTAATCCACCGGAAATTCCCACCAAAAAATGCATGAAAAAGTTCCTTTACGCGTGTTCTTCCAGCCAGCGGAGTGCACTGGTGACAAGCAGTGCGCTTCCGATTGGAAGGATGTCCTCGTTGAAGACTACGTGGTCATTGTGCATCGGTTTTCCGTAGAGCTCATTTTCCTGCGGGATCCCGGCACCGAGAAGCAGGTAGCTGCAAGGAATCTCATAGGTGTAGGAAGCGAAATCTTCAGAACCCATACCGCCCTGCTCAAAGACATAAACCTTGTCAGGATCGTAAACATCCTTGATATAGTCGGCGATGGTTTGGGTCATTTCTTCATCGTTGTGGAGAGGTGGCGCGGAAGCAATCTCAGTGACGGTTGCCTGTCCACGGAACAGGGCAGCAGTCTGTGTGGAGATCTCTTCGATTCTCTTGTAAATCTGTGCAGAAAGATCCCGGTCGAAGGTTCGGATGGTTCCCTCGAGAATGACTTCCTCCGGAATAATATTTGGGGCCTGTCCACCCACAAATTTGCCAATGGTTACGACCGCCGGCTGGGTTGGGGCAATCTCTCTTGCGATGATTTCCTGCAGGGACAGATAAACGTGGGCAGCGATGTTAATCGGGTCAACACCGTTTTCCGGCATGGCACCGTGACAGCCTTTGCCCTTTACCTGAATGCGAAACAGCGTGCATCCTGCCATGCAGGTTCCAAGACCGCAGAGAACCATTCCTGACGGGGTGCCGGAATTGACATGAAGTGCCATTCCCGCATCTACTTTTGGATTTTCTAATACGCCGGCATTCAGCATGGTCTTTGCACCGGTAAAGCCCTCCTCATCCGGCTGGAACACAAGTTTGATTTTGCCGGCAATTTCATCCTGGTGCTCTTTTAACAGCTTTGCTGCACCGAGAAGCATGGTGGTGTGCATATCATGACCGCAGGCATGCATGGAATTATTTTTCGATGCGAAAGGCACCGGTGCTTCCTCTTTGATTGCAAGGGCATCCATATCAGCCCGCAGCAAAAAGGTCTTTCCCGGCTTGCCGCCTTCGATTGTAGCAACGATGCCGCTCTCACAGATTTCTTCCGGCTCGTAGCCCAATTCCTTTAATTTATTCATGACAAATTCCTTTGTCTTAGGGAGAATGGGACCAACTTCCGGACACTGGTGGATGGTCCGGCGGATTTCGACCAGTTCTTCTTTCAATTCATTTGCAGCTTCAAAAATCGAATTCATTTGATGACCTCCGTATATTTTCTGTTGTTATGCTGTCCTATTTTGGAACGTTACATTCATTATAGCACTGCGGATGGGGGATTCCTATTTTTTTAAAAAATTTTTCAAGTATATGTACTCTGCATTACTACGACCAGATCGGGCTTCTGCATCCCCCAGTGACGACTGAGGCGGGATACAGAATGTATGACAATACAAGCCTGAAGCGTCTGCAAAGCATTATGCTGTTCAAAGAATTGGAATTTCCTCTTAAGGATATTAAGAGAATCATTGACAGCCCGGCCTTTGATCAACAGGAGGCACTGGAGCAGCAGATTCAGCTGCTTACCATGAAGAAGGAGCATATCGAGAATCTTATTATCTTTGCAAAAGGAATGAAAACGATAGGAGTGAATACCATGGATTTAATGGGACTTTTTACAGAATTTGGAAGCATGATGGACTGCAAACCTGAGGACGAGAATGTGCAGGCACAGGTCAGAAAGCTGCAACAGTTTATAACCGACAACTATTATACCTGCACCGATGAGATTCTTGCGGGGCTGGGACAGATGTATGTAGCAGGCGGAGAGATGACTGACAATATTGATTCTGCCGGAGGCAAAGGGACTGCGGAGTTTGCCGCAAGGGCGATTGCGTTTTACTGTAAGAAACAATAGGCTACAGAAATGAGAAAAGATTGAGTTTTGTCTGTATAGAATGTTGAAATAAGAGAGTTCTAATTCCGTGGAAAAACAATTACAGTTGTGCTAAGATGAGATTACAGAGATAAAAACACAACGCAGGATCATTCCTGTAGAGCCGGTAGGTAGTCCGGCCGCACCTCTTGGTGTAAGTAACCCTCCCTCCTTGGGTCGTCCGTTCTCTGTGTCATACCAGCCGAAAGGCATAATAAGGAGGGATTTTGCATGGAAGAACAATCCGGCAAACTAACGGTATTTTTTGAAGCCCCATTTTGGGTAGGCGTTTTTGAACGGATATCAGATGGAAAATTGTCTGTCTGTAAGGTGACGTTTGGCGCGGAGCCGAAGGACTATGAAATCTATGATTTCATTTTGAAAAATTATGTGAGACTACGGTTCAGTCCGGCTGTGTCAACGGAAGTAAAGCAGACCGGGCACAATCCAAAGCGGGTGCAGAGAGAAATACGCAAACAGGTGCAGAGTACCGGAATCGGTACAAAGGCACAACAGGCTTTGAAGCTGCAGCAGGAACAGATGAAAACGGAGCGCAGAACCACGAGCCGCATTCGGCGGGAAGAGGAAAAGCAGAGGCAGTTTGAACTGAAGCAGCAGAAAAAGAAAGAGAAGCATCGGGGCAGGTGATACCTGCCCCGATGTTGATTTTTCCATTGAGAAAAAGGGCTTAAATTGCTATACTGTAGGAGGAATACTTACGCTGTAAAAGAGTGTGAGACAAAAGGAGACTACAGGGAATGAATAAGCAGCAATTGGCTAATAAAATCTGGGAATCTGCCAATAAAATGAGGTCCAAGATTGAGGCAAATGAATATAAAGATTATATACTTGGCTTTATTTTTTATAAGTATTTGTCAGATCAGGAAGAACGTTTTCTGAAAAAAGAAGAGTTTTCAGAAGAAGAAATCAAGACTCTTTCAGAAGACGATGTTGATACAATGGAATATATCCGCACAAATATGGGATATTTTATTGCATATCAGGATCTCTTCTCAACATGGATTCGTATGGGAGCCGATTTCAGTGTGGATAATGTTCGAACGGCGTTGTCTGCATTTAGTCGTCTCATTAACCCATCACATAAGAGAGTGTTTGATGGCATATTTAATACATTGGAAACCGGACTAAGCAAATTGGGGGACAGTTCCGGAACACAAACCAAGGCAATCAGCAATCTGATACATTTAATTAAGGACATTCCTATGGATGGAAAGCAGGATTATGATGTTCTTGGTTTCATATATGAATATCTCATCAGTATGTATGCGGCCAATGCGGGGAAAAAGGCAGGAGAATTCTATACACCGCATGAAGTATCCGTATTGATGTCAGAAATTGTTGCTTATCATTTAAAGGACCGAACGGAAATAAAAATTTATGATCCGACAAGCGGGTCTGGCTCGTTACTGATCAATATCGGGCATGCAACGGCCAAACATATGCCTGATGCAGATAAGATTAAATATTACGCGCAGGAATTAAAACAGAATACTTATAACCTGACCAGAATGAATCTTGTTATGCGAGGGATTCTTCCCGATAATATTGTTACAAGAAATGGAGATACTTTGGAGGAAGACTGGCCATATTTTGATGAGAATGATCCGGTTGGAACTTACCATCCCCTTTATGTGGATGCAGTAGTCAGCAATCCACCATATTCGCAGAACTGGGATCCAACAGGGAAGGATACGGATCCTCGATATGCGAGATTTGGACTGGCACCGAAATCAAAAGCGGATTATGCATTCCTTTTACACGATTTGTATCATTTAAAGCCGGATGGAATTATGACAATCGTTCTTCCCCACGGCGTACTTTTCCGAGGAGGGGAAGAAGGTGAAATCCGTAAAAATCTTGTGGAAAATAATCATATTGATGCGATTATTGGATTGCCGGCTAATATATTTTTTGGGACAGGCATTCCGACCATTATTATGGTGTTGCGGCAGAAGAGAGAAAATACCGATGTGTTGATCATTGATGCATCAAAAGATTTTGAAAAAGTTGGAAAGAATAATCACCTGCGTGCATGTGACATCAGAAAGATTGTTGATACTTATATTCAAAGAGGGAATCAGCCGAAATATTCACGGAAAATCAGCCGCGAAGAGATTCGGGAAAATGAATATAATCTGAATATTCCAAGATATGTGGATTCTTCCGAAGCACCTGAAAACTGGGATATCTATGCATCCATGTATGGGGGGATTCCGGTAAATGAGCTGGAGGCACTTTCTGAATACTGGAAGGCTTTCCCAAATTTGAAAAACGAAATACTGGAACCGAAAAATGGACCGTATATGCAGTTGAAAGTATCGGATTTAAAAAGCGCAATTCGGGAATCCATCGATGTGTCGAATTTCAAAGCTCATTTCACAAAAGAATTTGAGACTTTACAAACATTGTTGGAATGCGATTTGATTGGGAATGCAGAGCACGTTGAAATT
Source organism: Agathobacter sp. (assembly GCA_022775045.1). Taxonomy (GTDB): domain Bacteria; phylum Bacillota; class Clostridia; order Lachnospirales; family Lachnospiraceae; genus Roseburia. The sequence goes on from JALFLB010000036.1 coordinate 16,576, forward strand.
CCGAAAGAAGAGGATCGGATCAGTGAAGATATTTTCAGACGATTGGAGAATATCCCACTCGTTGATAAATATGAGGCATATCAGATTCTGGATGAAGAGTGGAAGCATATTGCGGTAGATCTGGAAATGATACAGACAGAGGGGATTGGAGCAGTTACGCAGGTCGATCCCAATATGGTTTTAAAAAAGAAAAATGGAAAGGAAGAGGAAGTACAGGAAGGCTGGAAAGGTCATATCCTTCCATTTGATTTGGTTCAAAAGATATGCTTAAAAGAAGAGAGTGCGCAGTTACAGAAAAAGTCAGAGCGTTTATCCGAGATTGCGTCTGAGTATGAAGAGATATTAGATTCTTTTTCGGAGGACGATAAACAGGCGGCAAATGATGCTTTGAATGATTCTAATGATGCATTTGTGATTAAAAACATCAGCGTGGTGATGAAAACACTAAAATCTGATTCTTCAGAAGAAAATAGAGAATTGATACAACAGTTAGCAAAGGTGGAATCACTCAGCAGAGAAGAGAAGCAGCTGAAAGCTGCAATTAAGACAGATGCCGAAACTCTGCATATAATGACAAAGGAAACCATCGAAGGTTTATCAGAGGATGCAGTACAAGTCCTTTTGAAGGAGAAATGGATTACACCAATGATTTCGGCATTTACGAAGTTGCCGGAAATACAGGTAGATAAACTGACATCAGCATTGCAGGCACTTGCTGATAAATATGCGGATACATTAGCAGATCTTGAGCAGGAAATCCGGACAACAGAGGCATCCTTGACCAAGATGCTTGACGAACTCGTTGGTGATGATTATGACATGGAAGGCATCCGGGAACTGAGAGTATTGTTAGGTGGTGATGTCAATGAATGAAAAGAAGAGAAAACCGAAGATACGGTTTGCGGGATTTACAGACGATTGGGAACAGCGTAAGTTGGAAGATGTTGTTGAATTCCTTGATACAATGAGAAAACCGTTAGAGGGTGCCAAGCGAACTCCTGGACCGTATCCATATTATGGTGCGTCTGGAATTGTGGATTATGTAGATGGATATT
>JALFLB010000022.1 GCA_022775045.1 Agathobacter sp.
AATATCTTCCTGCCGGATTGCTTCCTTCTTCGCCTCGATCTCGGCTTTTCTTTTTTCTTTTACTTTGTCTTCGTATTCTTTCTGTTTTCCATTTGCCTTCCGCCTCAGATAATTCTGGTGCAGCCTGTCCTTCCTGGCTTCTCGCTTTCGTAATTCTTCTTCCTCTTCCGTCGTCAGCTGGACTTCTCCAAAATGCGGTGGAAGATACCTTCCCACAAAATTAAAATAAATCTCAATCTCCTGTGTGGTCTGCTGGCTTCCTTTCCTGTCCCTCTCATGCACCAGAATCTTTTCCACGAACTCATTCAGCATATATGTGGTCAGTTCATCAAAATTCTGATATTTGTCCACCAGTGCAATAAATCTTTCCGCAGACCGTCTGCCATTTTCATATCCGGCTACCTCTGCTTCCAATTCTGAAATTTCCGCTGTCAGTTCTTTCTGTTCTTTGGAATACTGCCCATCAAGGACTGCGTAACGTTCGTCCGGCAGCTTACCGAGGATATTATCCTCATATATTCGGCAGATCAGTTTTTCCAGTTCCTGCAGACGCTTTTTCGCTTCTGCTATCCTGTTTTTCAGTCTCACGATTTCACTGGACTGCTGGGAATTCTGTGTTGTCTTCACTGTCTCAATGAACTCTTCCCGGTTCAGATGGGAATATTCTGCGATAGCTTTCAGCAGGTCTTTTATCAGCTCCATCACAATATCCGCATTAATCCTGTGCTGTGTCGGGCAGAGTGTTCCAACCGGAACCTTGCTATATGCAGAACAGGTATATTGTGGGATTCTTTTCCCATTATTTACCCGGTGCACATACATTTTTGCCCCGCAATCGGCACAATACATCAGCCCTGTCAGTGGATGTGCTTCTCCCCATCCGTCCGGGTATCTGCGGACATTCTTCCGGATTCTCTGGACATTATCAAAGGTTTCCTGATCAATGATCGCTTCCTGCGTGTCCTCAAATACTGTCCAGTTATCTTCTGACACATAATGGCTCTTTTTGTCCTTAAAATGCTTTCTGGTCTTGAAATTAACAGTGTGACCAAGATATTCCCGCTTTTTCAGGATCCCTGCCACCGTCGACGAACCCCACGCATAGGGGTCTTTGATCTCGTCCACTCTTCCCTGCCATAATCCTGCCCCATGCCTTGCCATGTGTACTGCCGGGATCTCCACCTGATCTTCTTTCAGCTTCTTTGCGATCTGGTAAGGACCATATCCGTCCATTGTCATCTGAAAAATCCTGCGGACAACCTGTGCAGCCTCTTCATCCACGATCCAGTGTTCCTTATTTTCCGGGTCTTTCAGATATCCGTATGGTGTGGTGCTTGCAACGTGCTTCCCGGAATTGCCTTTTGCCTTAAAGGTAGACCGGATCTTTTTGCTCGTGTCTTTCGCATACCACTCATTCATAATGTTTCGGAAAGGAAGAAAATCATCATCCCCATTCAGACTGTCATGACCATCATTGATAGCGATCAGCCTAACCTGCTTCTGGCGCAGCATTTCCTGAATCTGACCGACCATCAGATAATCACGTCCCAACCGGCTCATATCCTTTATGATCACCGTCCCGATCTGCCCGGCTTTGATGGCATCCATCATGCTGACAAATCCCGGGCGGTCAAACCTTGTGCCGGATATTCCATCATCCGTAAAATGGATATATGGGGTAAGTCCATGGGATTCTGCATATTCTGAAAGCATCTGCTTCTGGTTCGATATACTGTTGCTCTCGCCCATAAGGTCATCATCATGGCTGAGACGCTCATACAATGCGGTAAGTTTTTCCTGCATCCGTTTTCCTCCTTCCTTTCATTTTTCATTGCCTGTTTTCATTCCATATCCGTTCCTGTACCGGGTTCCGATGTTTCCGGAACGTATTTGCCAGAAAAGACATGCTGGATGCACATTCAAATCTGGTATCACTATGGACAGGCTGCTCCGTTGTCAAGGTTCGTGTAAGGATCTTCAAAAAAGTTCCTCTCACTTAACCCATCTTTCGGACGCTGTTTTACAAGGTAGTAACGTAACTTTTTTAAATTTCTCTGGATTTTTGTGTCGGTTTGAAAAACTCCTTACACTATATCCAGACTGGCGAGGCAAAATGTTGCCATCCTTTGAGAATGTTTTTAAAAAAGTACAATTTTGTATTTTGGGCAAAAAATAAGCCTCAAGAGACTTTTTAATCATTTTGGAGCTCCAATTTCTTAAAAAATGATGATTAAGAAGTCTCTTCAAGCTTATAACACCGGCGGCTAATTTATATTTCTTATACTGACGTACTGCAAAGTGTTCCGGTTCTTCTTTCTCCAGTTCCTCAAACAGCATATCTACTGCATTTTTAAATGTCTCATCATCTTCCCTTGTTTCCGATGCGTTGATAAATTCAAGCAGCGTTGCAAAGTTCTGTTCCTCCTCCGGTGCTTCATACCAGATATAGCCAATCAATGCACAGTACAGAAGCCTTTCTGCCTTCGTCCAGAAATCCTCACTGGACTTCTCCCCTTCCCCTTTGGTGTTTACCATGATAGTATTCACCAGTTTCAGAATATCTTTTTCTGAATGGATATAGTGGAACGGGTTATAATGCATACTCTTGGAAAAATTGATCGTATT
>JALFLB010000042.1 GCA_022775045.1 Agathobacter sp.
TTCATTTATTAAAAATATATAAAGTCGGTTGACTTTCTGTCTGGTTCCTTTATAATTGGTTCATATGAATTAGCACTCACATGAGTATAGTGCTAACAAGATGCTGAGCCATTTCCCGAAGGGAAATTTTGCATGGGCGAATGTTATAGAAACGGAGGTAGAATCATGATCACAGTACCTTTTTATGGTCTGGTCATTGTACCGGATGTTACCTACTATTTTCAAAAAGAATATTTTAATGAGATCTCAAGCAAGACTGCGGAAACCAATGAAGAGATTGTTTTCGTCATGCTTAAGGAAGATAAAAAGCTCGCTGAAGTATCCGAGGGGGATTTCTATCCGGTGGGTGCCGTCGGATATGTGCATGAGATTGATGAGTCCGGAAATGTGGCAGTGAAGGTGACGGAACGGATTGAGTTTGATCAGATACAGATTCAGGACGGGGAATTTACACTGGAATATTCGAAGAGGGAAGAAATCCTGGATGAGGATGAGGAGGCTGTCAAGGAGCAGTATCAGGAAATCAGGTCGAGACTGGTAAAGTTTGTGAACCGTTACCAGTGGGGAATCGTGGCGCGTAATTACATTATGCATTGGGATACTCTCGATGAGATGGTTGCATCTATGTCAAGATATTTGTATCTGAGCAATGAGGAAAAGTACAAAATTCTTGAAACCAATGAACATTCGAAGCGTCATGAGCTGATGAAAAATGCGATTTATGAGCTGATTGAAGTGGCGAACGTATCGGAGGAGGCAAAGCAAAAGCAGACCGATAACCACGAGAAACTGTACCGGGAAGAAGCAATAAAAAAACAGATTGAAGTCCTTCAGAAGGAATTGGATGAGATGCATCCCGAGAGTCTGACGGACATCCGCAAATTTGAATTAGCGATTGCGGACGCTGGAATGAATGATACGGCGAAAAGAGAGGCGGAGAAGATTTTAAACCGTATGAAACAGGAAGGCGAGAACAGCCACGAGTACGGAATGCTTTATGACTACCTTGATTTTGTTACGAACCTGTCATGGAAAAAAGAAGATTATACTCCGATAGATCTGAAAAAGGCAGAAGAGATTCTTGATAAAGATCACTTCGGATTGAAAAAGCCAAAGGAGCGCATCATACAGCAGATTGCTGTGATGGCATTGAAACAAAAACAGTCAGGCTCAATTATTTTGTTTGTGGGACCGCCAGGAACCGGTAAAACAAGTATTGGAAAAAGTGTGGCAGATGCTCTTGGAAGAGAGTATGTCCGGGTCAGTCTCGGAGGAATCCGTGATGAGGCGGAAATCCGTGGACATCGGAGAACCTATGTAGGCGCGATGCCGGGACGGATCATGGAAGGAATCAAGCGGAGTGGCGTGTCCAATCCGGTCATGGTATTGGATGAGGTTGACAAGCTGGTCAAGGGCTTTGACGGGGATCCGTCCAGCGCATTGCTTGAAGTTTTGGATCCGGAGCAGAACGCGACCTTTACAGACCACTATATGAATGTGCCATACGATCTTTCCGATGTTCTGTTCATTTGTACCGCAAACAGCACAGACACAATACCGGAGCCGCTGTTGAACCGTATGGAGGTTATTGAATTTCAGGGATATACGGAGAGTGAGAAGATGCAGATTGCCAAGAAGCATCTGCTGCCAAAGGCGCTTGATAGTGCGGGAATTAAAAAGGCAAACTTAAAGCTTTCCGACAAGGCATACCATAAACTGATTGCAGATTATACTATGGAAGCCGGTGTCAGAGGCTTGAAAAAGAGGCTGGATACCCTGTGCCGGCAGGCAGCAGTAAAACTTGTCCGGGGAGAGTCCGACAAGATTTCCGTAACCGACAAGAATTTGAAAGAATATCTGGATTGTAAACCGATCCGCCATGATAAGGTAAGCGGGAAAAAGAATCCGGGTGTTGTGACGGGACTTGCGTGGACGCAGGCAGGAGGCGATATTCTCTTTATCGAAGCACTGTTTACAAAGGGCGAAGGTAAGGTCATCATCACCGGACAGCTGGGAGATGTAATGAAGGAGTCTGTACAGATCGCCGTCAGCCTTGCGAAGTCCAAGTATCCAAATCTGGCAGAAAAGTTTGCTGAAAATGATCTGCATATCCATGTGCCTGCCGGGGCGGTTCCGAAGGACGGACCATCGGCCGGAATCACACTTACCACTGCAATCAGTTCACTGGTTACAGGAAAGCCGGTAAATCCGAAGGTTGCCATGACGGGAGAGGTGTCCCTGCAGGGAAATGTGATGCCGATCGGTGGTCTGCCGGAGAAGCTGATGGCGGCAGTGCGTGCCGGGGTGACCCGTGTATTTATTCCGGAGGAAAATGTAGATGATCTGGAGGATGTAGCAGACGAGGTGAAGGATAAGCTGGAAATTATTCCTGTACATACCTGTGAGGATGTGTTGAAACGATTGGAACTGCTTTAAAAAACGAAAGATTCAGAAGCTATGACACGCGGTGCCCATTTGCGGGATTGCCGCGTGTCATATTTGATTTTATATGAAATTATATTGACAAGTGGTAGGATTCCATCCAGTAATTGATCTGGATGAAGTACGCCATAAGCTGTGGACCTGCCATGAGCTGCCCGAACCAGGGTTTCCCAAGCTCCTTATGTGCGGTCATGAACTGCTTTGCTTTCTGTCGGTCAATGAGCGGTGCAATCGGAGCATTTGGATTATCCACAATCTCGGAAAGGCGTTCCACCAGCAGCTTTTCATAGCCCGGATGATAGGTTTTCGGGTAAGGGCTCTTCTTGCGGTGAAGCAGTGCATCCGGAAGAAGATCGGCTGTGGCATCCCGCAGCAGGGTTTTTTCTACGCCATTCTGGTATTTCATTTCCCATGGTACATTGAATACATATTCAATAATCCGGTGATCGGCAAAGGGAACTCTTGCCTCCAGCCCGGAGTACATGCTCGTGCGATCCATGCGGTCCAGCAGTGTCTGCATAAACCACTTGATGTTCAGGTAGCCAATCTGCCGGCGTTTTTTCTGCTCAGCATTTTCACCATCCAGAAGAGGAGCCTGTGAAAGGGAAGTCAGATAGCGGTCATGGGAGTAGTTTGCCAGATCCAGACAACGGATAACGTCATCTGCAAGAAACGCTGTCCGGGCAGAGGTGTCGGCAGACCATGGGAAACCATCGCGATTCATTAATTCCTCGCGGTAGAACCATGGATAGCCGCCAAAAATTTCGTCGGCGCATTCTCCGGTCAGGGCAACTTTGTTGTGTTTTTTAACCTCGGAACAGAAATAGAGGAGAGAGGCATCGACATCCGTCATGCCGGGCATATCCTTTGCATCCACTGCTTTGTAGAGCATATCCACCAGCAGCGTCTCATCACATTCCAGGTAGGTGTGATTCGTGTGGCAGGATTGCAGCATAATATCCACATAGGGCAGATCCCGTTCAGGTTGAAAGGAGTTCGATTGGAAATAGCGGTCATTTCCTTTAAAGTCAAATGAAAAGGTATTGAGAACTTCCCCATGTTCCTGCATATAGTGTGCGGCAAGCGCGGTCACGATGGAGGAGTCAATTCCTCCGGAAAGGAAGGTGCACACGGGCACATCCGACACCATCTGCCGTCTCACCGCATCCCGCACGAGAAAAGACACTTTTTCCACTGTTTTTTGATAATTTTCCAAATGTGGTTTGCTGGTTAAATCCCAATAAGTCAGATCCCGGAGCCCATCCCGTGAGAAGCACAGAAAATGTCCGGGAAGGACTTCATGCATGCCTGTGAAAATGCCGTTTCCCATTGTGCGGGCGGGACCAATTGCAAGTATTTCACGCAGGCTGTCAAGGTCTATTGCAGGTGTTACATCCGGATGACAGAAGAGCGCTTTGGGTTCTGAACCGAAGACAACTTCTTCAGTTTCACAAGTATAAAACAGGGGTTTTACACCGACGCGGTCCCGGTATAAAAACAACTGCTCTTTGGTATTTTCCCAGATGGCAAAAGCAAAGATACCGTTTAATTTTGTCACAAATGAGGGACCATAGTGGATAAAGGCGTAAAGGATTACCTCAGTATCGGATGTTGTCTCAAAAAGGTAACCGGCTTCTTTCAGCTCCGTCTCCAGTTCATTGGTATTATAGATTTCGCCATTGTAGACAATTGCGAATTCACGACCACCTATACTTCGCACCATTGGCTGTGCGCCACCTTCAATATCCCGGATGGACAGCCGCGCATGCGACAGTCCCGCATGAGATCGCAGATAGCTGCCCGCGGCATCGCCCCCCCGATGGGCAACGCTTCTTTGCATATTTCGCAGAATGTTTTTCCAATAAGGGGCTTCTTCTTTCAATTTTTTTCCGAAATCACAAAAACCGGCAATTCCACACATAAAATTCTCCTAACACATTTTCGCAGGGGTATTCCTTATTTGTATATGCATAAAATTACTTTTTATGCCAGAATCGTGTATTGTGGTTTGGAAATGTAGAGATAATACGAAAGTGTACTTGTAATTTGCCCCAAAGCTGATATAATGATACAGATAATACGCTGAAGAGAGGAGTTATGTAAGATGAAAAAGATGAAGAAATTTGCTGCGTTGTCACTTGCGGCTGCAATGACAATTGTAATGGCAGGATGTGGAAGTTCTGTTCCGGCCAATTCTGTTAATTCGGTAGATGACATTGAGGGAAAGAAGATTGGTGTACAGCTCGGAACAACCGGTGATATTTATGCATCGGATTATGAGGGTGATGAGGCAGGAACAACAATCGAGCGTTATAACAAGGGAACCGATGCAGTTCAGGCCTTAAAGCAGGGTAAGATTGACTGTGTGATCATTGATGAGCAGCCGGCAAAGGCATTTGTAGAAAAAAATGATGATCTGAAGATTTTGGATGATGTATTTGCCGATGAGGAGTATGCAATCTGCATTGCAAAGAATAATACAGAACTGACAGAGGCATTTAATCAGGCTATTGCGGAGCTGAAGTCGGAGGGAACACTGGATTCCATCATCAGCAATTATATCGGCGATGACACGAAAGGGAAGACCCCTTATACATCTCCGGCAGATGCAGATCACTCCAAGGGAACTTTACGTATGGCAACAAATGCAGCATTTGAACCATATGAATACTATGACGGAGAGACGGTAACGGGAATTGATGTGGATCTGGCAACGGCTATCTGTGATAAGCTCGGCTATGCTCTTGAAGTGGATGATATGGAGTTTGATTCCATTATTACTGCTGTTTCCACTGGTAAGGCTGATTTTGGTGCAGCAGGTATGACAGTGACCGAGGATCGTTTGAAGAACATTGATTTTACGGATACTTATACGACTGCGCGTCAGGTTATTATCGTACGTAAGAAGTAATACATAAAGGAGAGTAGAACGTGGATACGCTGATACAGAAATTTACACAGAACTTTATAGAGAATCAAAGATATATGTATCTGGTGCGAGGACTAGGATACACGCTTATTATCACGGCGTTTGCACTGATCATAGGTGTGATTGTGGGATTTCTGGTGGCGATTATTCGTTCCACCCATGATAAACACGGGGGACTTAATTTTTTGAATGCCCTCTGTAAGATTTACCTGACAGTCTGGCGTGGTACGCCGACCGTAGTGCAGCTGATGATTATGTATTATATTGTTCTGGCTACGGTAAATAATAAGATTCTGGTGGCAGTGATTGCTTTCGGGTTGAACTCTGCAGCATATGTGGCGGAGATTGTGCGCTCAGGAATCATGTCGGTTGATGAGGGGCAGTTTGAGGCGGGAAGAAGTCTTGGTTTGAACTATTCCCAGACCATGCGACTGATTATTTTACCGCAGGCATTTAAGAATGTACTCCCGGCACTCGGCAATGAGATGATTACACTGCTGAAGGAGACTTCTGTCGGCGGTTACATCGGAACGATGGATCTGACGAAGGGAGCGGATATTATCCGGAGTCAGACATACGAGCCATTGATGCCTCTTCTGGGATGTGCAGCAATTTATCTGATTCTTGTCATGATTCTGACGGCAGGATTACATAAGCTCGAAGGGAGATTAAGAAGCAGTGAGCGATAAAGGGAAAACATTAATTGAAGTGAAGAACCTGACCAAGTCTTTTGACGAACAGATGGTTCTAAATGGTATTACAACAGAAATCTGTGAGGGTGAGGTTGTTGCAATCATTGGACCGTCTGGCTGTGGAAAGTCAACCTTTTTGCGTTCCCTGAATCTGCTGGAGGTGCCGACATCGGGGCAGATTTTGTTTGAGGGGACAGATCTGACAGATAAGAGTGTGGATATAAACAAGGTACGCCAGAAGATTGGAATGGTGTTCCAGCAGTTTAATCTGTTTCCGAATCATACGATTAAGGATAACATTGCGCTTGCACCGGTAACTCTTGGTCTGATGACGAAGGCGGAAGCTGACAGGAAGGCAATGGAGCTTTTAGAGCGTGTCGGTCTTCCGGAAAAGGCAGATTCCTATCCAGCCATGCTTTCCGGTGGACAGAAGCAGCGTATTGCCATCGCACGTTCGCTGGCGATGAATCCGGATGTGATGCTTTTTGACGAGCCAACCTCCGCACTGGATCCGGAGATGGTTGGTGAGGTACTGGAACTGATGCGTGAGCTTGCCGCTGACGGCATGACAATGGTTGTTGTCACCCATGAAATGGGATTTGCAAGAGAAGTGGCTAGTCGCGTAATGTTTATCAATGAGGGCAATATTCAGGAGGAAAATACACCGAAGGAGTTCTTCGATCATCCGAAGAATCCGAGATTGTGCGATTTCCTCTCAAAAGTGCTTTAAGATACGAGGGGAATAAAATCCTGATTTCAGAGGAGCTTAATCGCGATGGTGAAGATACTCACCACCCGGTTAAGCTTTTTAATTTCACATACATAGAATCCGGAAAAGTTGATAAAATCAAAGATAGAAAGGACGCCTATGATCTGGAGAGTAATTGCAAACGTGAAAGCATTTACGGATAAATGTAAAAAAGATAAGATTAATGCGTATTCGGCGCAGTCTGCCTTTTTTATTATTTTATCCATTATTCCCTTTTTGATGTTGTTCTCGTCATTGTTACGCTACACGAATATAACAGAGGAAATGTTGGTGGAAATCATGCAGCGGATTATGCCGCCGTATGTAGCACCATTTTTGATTTCTCTTGTGGAGGAGGTTTATTCCCGATCCATGGGAATTATTTCGGTTACAGCAGTAGTTGCGGTATGGTCTGCGGCAAAGGGGGTGCAGTATATGGCAGATGGACTGAATTCTGCCAATGATCTGGAGGAGACAAGGAACTGGTTTGTACTGCGATTCTGGGCGGTAGTCTATACAGTCGTGTTTTTGATTGCAATTGTCTTTACACTTGTGATACTGGTATTCGGTAATTCTCTGCACCAGTTTGTGTCGAAATATTTTCCTCTAATCGAGAGTGCAGTCAGTCTGCTGGATAAATTTCGTGGGCTTTGGATGCTGGCGTTTCTGATACTCTTTTTTGATATTGTCTTTACCGCGCTGCCGAACAGGAAGCTCACCTTAAGAAGTCAGCTTCCGGGGGCGGTTATCTGTGCCGTGGCATGGTATCTTTTCTCCTTTGGACTCTCCATCTATGTGGATTATTTTAATGGATTTTCCATGTACGGAAGTTTGACTACCATCGCCCTCATTATGTTATGGCTCTATTTTTGCATGTATATCATGATGATGTCGGCGGAAATCAACGTGATGTTCAATACTTATTTCCCGGCATGGTTTCTGGAGGAGAAAAGAAAGAGCAAGAGGAAGCGGAAGGGAGAATAGAATGGTGTGGAAAGTGAAGAATATCTGGGAAGCAGATTATGGCTGTGAAGAGCGCCTGCCCGGTGAGCCGCTAAAGTGTCTCGTTGAATTGGAAAACGAGGCAGGAGACATGAAGCAGCTCACCGTGGAGGACGACTGGCTCACGGAGCAGGGAATTGAGGAAGGGAGTTCGTGGCCGGAACGCTGGTTTATATGGTGATTATTCGTTTGTTATAAGAAACAAGAAAAATTTTGACAATTGTATTAAAATTATAAAGAATTTATAAATTATTAGCACTCTCTATTGACGAGTGCTAATTTGGTGCTATAATACAATCAGAACAAAGGAAAAGGAACCAAGGTTCCTAAACGATCCGGGTTCAGCAAATGACATCACTTAAAGAAGTTTGATAGTTTTAATGAATGGAAGGAGAGATGACTTATGTTGATGCCGAGTATTTTTAGAGAGAATTTGTTAGACGATTTTATGGATTCATTTGGTGGTTTCCCAACAAGAAATTATTCCGTTGGATCGCTCATGAACACTGATGTTAAAGAGAAGGATGGACACTATGAACTGACAATGGATATTCCGGGAGTTAAGAAAGAAGATGTCCACGCGGAACTGAAAGATGGTTACCTTACCGTAAGTGCATCCGTCAACAACAGCAAGGATGAGAAGGATGAGCAGGGCAATTACATCCGCCGCGAGCGGTATTCCGGCAGTGCAAGCCGAAGCTTCTATGTTGGGGAGTCCGTAAGGCAGGAGGATATCAAGGCGAAGTTTGAGAACGGAACCGTGAAGTTTGTTGTGCCGAAGGAAGAGGCTAAGAAGCAGATTGACGATAAACATTATATTGCAATTGAAGGATAAGGTTCCAGAAACAAGGGCGCACCCGAAAGGGTGCGCTTTTTTGGGTTATGGTAAAAGTGACAAAATTTATACAATGAGAGAGCGCATGATTGTTGAATTTTATGTGGCCAGATGTTATTATATAATTACTTAATTCTACATGAAATATGAGTGGTGAGAGTTCTATTATTTATTTAATCATTGGAGGGATTGTGTAATGGGAAAAAAGAAGAAAACAATATCTATGATGGCCGCATTACTTGTTACGGCATTGCTGCCAACAACGATTGCCGCGGTAGTAGTTGCCGGGGTAGGGTGCGTATCCTTGGCAGATTCCATGGAGAAGGACATCTACCATGAATTGTATGTGACTGCCGAAGGGTTAAAGGAGTACTATGAATGGGACATTATGAATGCGGAAGACCATCAGCCTACATATGAGCATGATTATGTTGATGCGTTTCTCGATGATGGGATCGAGTTAACTTTATTTACAGAGGACGTGCGGTATATAACCTCAATTAAAGACCCGAATAATGAGAGTGGCAGAAATGAGGGGACGACTGCTGATCCGGAGATCTGGAAAATTGTATCTGCAGGAAACAAATATGAAGATAAGGGCGTTCCGGTCAATGGGGAAGATTATTATGTTGCTTATATTCCGGTTGAAGATGGAGCAGGAAAAGTAGTCGGAATGGCTTTTGCCGGAAAAAAGGAAGCTCTTGTTAATAGCGAAATAAACGCAACAGCGATGAAGTTTATTATGGCGACGATAATCATTGTTGTTATTTGCAGTGCAGTAGTTCTGCTGGTTGCAAGAAAGATAAAGGAGCCGCTTGAAATCATTACAAAGAATCTGCAGCTTTTAACTGAGGGAGAATTAAAGCCGTATAAGACTGCCAAGAGCAGGATTACAGAGATTGATTCCATCATTCAATCCCGTAAGACTCTGTCAGCAACGCTTCAGGATATCGTTTTGAAAGTGCAGAATGCTTCGAAAGATCTTCTTGAAAGCGGAAGCGAACTGCAGAATGTTGCAGCTACTACCTCAAACAATGCGGACGATATTTCCCGTGCCGTTGAAGAGATGTCAAGGGGAGCTGTTACGATGGCTGCCGATATCGAGAATGCAACCGTTAAGGTTAAGGATATGGGAGGCAAGATCGAAGGGATTGTGGGTGGTATTAATGATCTTGACCATGTTGCCAGTGGAATGGATTCGGCAGGCAAGAAGGCAATGGATATCATCCAGATGCTTGATGATTCGAATAATAAGACGGTAGAAGCAATTGAAATTGTAGCGCAGAATGTGGAAGCAACAGACAAATCCGTGGAGGAAATCACTGCAGCAGTTAACTTTATTACATCAATAGCACAGCAGACAAACCTTTTGTCTCTGAATGCTTCCATCGAAGCTGCACGTGCAGGCGAGGCAGGAAGAGGATTTGCTGTTGTAGCAAATGAAATTTCTACACTTGCGGATCAATCCAGTGAGTCTGCAAAACAGATTGAATCAATTTTGGCAGTATTAGTATCAGACTCGAAGCGTTCCATTGAGAAAATGGAAGAAGTTAAGACTCATTTGCAGGAACAGCAGAACAATCTGAAGAACACGCAGAAAGAGTTTGCAAATGTAAGTGTTGGTATTCAGGACACAAGAAATCAAAGCGGCATGGTTGATTTGCAGGCAAAAGACTGTGATGCTTCAAGAACCGGTGTGATTGATATTATTTCGAATCTCAGTTCCATATCAGAACAGAATGCGGCAAGCACACAGGAGACAACTGCTTCCATCGAAGAATTGACTGCAACCATTAATTTTGTTGCAGAACAGGCAACTGCGGTAAAAGGGCAGGCACAGCTTCTGGAAGAGGCAATTAATTTCTTTAAAATGTAAAACTGCTTAGAGCCATCCTTGCTGATGGCTCTTTTCATTGCGTCATGTATCATGGAAATCTTTGTGACAGTCCTTTTTGCGTTTGCGCAGTTCCCGGAAAAACTGGGAGAGCATGGTGGAGCATTCCTCCTCCATCACACCGCGGGTGATTGCTACCTGATGATTAAATTCCTGCATCTGCAGGAGATTCAAGATGGAACCGGCACAGCCGGCCTTGGCATTCATTGTGGCGATGACAACGCGTTGCATCCGGGACTGGACAATCGCTCCGGCACACATCTGGCACGGTTCCAGAGTGACATACAGGGTGCAGTCCTCCAGCCGCCAATCGCCCGTCTTTTTGCTGGCCTTACGGATGGCGGCAAGTTCTGCGTGTGCGAGGGCATTCTTATCGGTATTCCGACGGTTATAGCCCCGTGCAATAATTTTTCCATCCTGAACAATTACGCAGCCGATTGGGACCTCGTCGATTGCGTATGCTTTTTTCGCCTGCTTGATCGCCGCTTTCATAAATTTTTCATCGGTAGTCATGGACTTTCTCCCTCAAATTAATTATGATGATTTCATAGGATTGAATTTTGACCCTTATATATCATAATATAACACGTTATATAAAATGAAGGAAGCAGTAATGTTATTTGAATACAGTACGCAGCGTTTGCTGCTAAAAATCATAAAACCACAGCAGGCAGATCAGGTTCTGGATTTCTATCTGCGCGACAAGAAACTGTTTGAACAGTTTGAGCCGGAGCGGATGGAAAATTTTTATACAAGTAACTTTCAAAAAAAAGTGCTGTCATTTGAAGGCAACATGACAGCACAGGGATCTTTATTTCGATTTTATGTTTATGAAAAGCACAATCCGGACAGGATTATCGGAACAATCTGTATTCATCATATTAATCGAGGTTTCTTCTCATCCTGTGAGATTGGCTACAAGTTTTCCAGCGCCTGCCATCATATGGGATATGCGACAGAGTCGATGCAGCGGATCATTGCAATCGCCTTCGGAGAACTGAAACTACATCGGATTACGGCATGGGTACTTCCGGACAATGTGCCGAGCATCCGTCTGCTGGGCAGGTTGGGATTTCAGTTTGAGGGAATCTGTCGTGATTACCTTCTCCTTCAGGGAAAATGGAGGGATCATGCCCAATACAGCTTGCTTTCAGATGATTATTCTTCCGCCAATGGGCACATCCAGTAGCCGAAAACGCCGCTGGCGTCCTTTTCCGATTGAGGTCGGGAATATTTCGATTCTTCCGAAGCTTCAAATTCAGGAAATCCGAACAGCAGGGCCATCATACGCTCGGGCTGTTCGTAGATTCCCGGTACACCGAGAAAACGCTGTTTTTTATTGCCCGTTTCTACTGTTTTCAGCATAAGATAATGATAATTAAAGAAACCATGTACAAGAAAACTGTTGTTACACAGATACCAGTTGCGGCGTGGCAGACTGCGAATATCCGTAATTTCAATTTTGCGGTAGGAAGCCTGAGGTGCCTCGGATTCGATAGTGGCTGATTTCATCTGAGCAGGAGCATCGGTGTTAGAGCTTTCTGGCTCTGTTTTAGTAGCTGCCGCTGCGGGAGCAGACAGCGGATTGTCTGGAGCGGAAGTTGCAGGATCTGCAGGCAGGGGTTCGGCTGGTGTGGAAGTCATCACATCGGATGGTTTAGATTTTACTTGGACAGAATTCCTGGACCACTCTGTAAATTCACCATGCAGAATCTCTGAAGCAGGTTCATTCACAAAACTGCCCGCAAGCAATTTCCCATTTCCGTACTGGATGACAACCGCCTGAATGTCATCTACCGTATATCCACTTTGTCCCAATAGATTCTTTGGGCAGGCCAATGTCAGATTTCCAATCCCCTGCGACAACAGAATGTCTGCTGCGGGAACACCAATGGGAATGTCGTCGTAGACGGTAAAATATACTTTGCCCTTTCCTTTGACGCGGTCAAGCCCGCGAATATGTAATTCCATCCGGCAAAGGTTTTCCCGTATATCGGTGCGGATAAAACCGACATTTCTGCCGCGGATTCCCCGGTCGTATTCATAAATGTAAGTTACAAATCTTTTCAATTTCCAATTTTCTCCTATAATGTTTGTAGAATCATATGAAGAAAAAATGGAAAATATAAGTAATTGAAAAAAGATATTGACAAAATAGTACTAAGGTAATATACTAGATATCAAGAACAGTTCCTATTATTGTTATGAGGGTGAGTATTATGATAAAGAGGAGTCGTCAGCGAGAAGCAATTCAAAAATGTCTTATCGGCCGGTATGATCATCCGACAGCTGAGATGGTATATATGAGCATCAAAGACGAATTCCCCAATATCAGTTTGGGAACTGTTTATCGGAATCTCTCTCTTCTTTCTGATTTGGGAGAGATTCAGAAGATTACAGTCAGTGGTGGACCGGACCGGTTCGATGGCAATCCTGCCCCGCATTATCACTTTTCTTGCAGGAAGTGTGGATGTGTGATGGATCTGGATCTGGCGCCACAGAATAATCTGGATAAACTTGCGGCAGAGAAGTTTCCGGGAATCATTGAATCCCATTCAATCCTGTTTACCGGAATCTGTCCGGGTTGCAAGAACATAAAGTAGTTCATTCATAATTTAATTTTAAGGAGGATATTTTAAAATGGCAAAGTTTGTATGTACAGTATGTGGTTATGTTTATGAAGGAGATGCAGCTCCGGAGCAGTGCCCGGTTTGTAAGGCTCCGGCAGAGAAGTTCAAGAAGCAGGAGGGCGACATGACATGGGCTTCTGAGCATGTTGTAGGTGTTGCTCAGGGTGTCAGCGAGGATATCATCGCTGATCTTCGTGCAAACTTCGAGGGGGAGTGCTCTGAGGTTGGTATGTATCTTGCAATGGCTCGTGTGGCTCATCGTGAGGGATATCCGGAGATTGGTATGTACTATGAGAAGGCTGCTTACGAAGAAGCAGAGCACGCTGCTAAGTTTGCCGAGTTGCTCGGTGAGGTTGTTACTGATTCTACAAAGAAGAACCTTGAGATGAGAGTTGAGGCTGAGAACGGTGCAACTGCCGGTAAGACTGATCTTGCCAAGAGAGCAAAGGCAGCTAACCTTGACGCAATCCATGATACCGTTCATGAGATGGCTAGAGATGAGGCCAGACATGGTAAGGCATTTGCAGGTCTGTTAAAGAGATACTTTGGCTAAGCTGCAAGCTGAGTAAGCATAAAAGAGAAAAGAGCTGGAGGGCATTTATGCACTTCCAGCTCTTTTCTCTTTATTGGGAACCCGCCCAACAGAGAAGCGGATTCGATCTGACCAGGCTTGTTTTCAACTTGCAATTATAGGTAAAATAAACTATTCTATATTTGACATGGTTTGTAAGGCGTAGTCATCATATGAGGATAGTTTATGAAAGAAAGAGTCGGAAAAGAAGCAAAATTTTTGATTACCGCATTGATTACAGTATTGGTTGCAGGTCTGGTACTGGTTACCATTCTTTTCTGCACGAAAAAGCTGGAGAAAGAGATGCGCTCACAGCTGGAGCAGAATCTTATGGACGTTGCGAATCAGAATGTAATAGCACTTCAAAACCATATTCACAGTAATGAACTGCTGCTGGAGGGTTTGACTTCAGAACTTATGGAAGACGAAGATCAGACGCAATCTGTTATGCAGTATCAGAATTTTGTGGAAAAATATGGTTTGAAGAGGCTGGGCTACTGCCGGCCCGATGGAATGACGGTTTCCACGGACGGAGCTGAGGCAGACCTTTCCCAGAGAGAGTTTTTCAAGCGGGGGATGGAAGGCAAGTACACGATTTCTGGAGTCCTTCAGGATAAAATGAGCGAAGAGCATGGCAATGTCACTGTCATGAGTATGCCGATGAAGGACGATTCGGGTGATGTGCAGGGTGTGGTATGTATGACATACGATTCGGATGATTTTAATGAAGCCTTGCAGATGCAGAGTTTTGAAGGACAGGGTTACAGCTTCGCCGTGAATGAAGACGGTGAGATTATGGTCAGCATGGGAAACGAGGAACTGGAACTGGCACAGAATTTCTCTGAGATTCTAGAGAAGAGACCGGAAAACAGGGATATACTGCAGACCTTACAGGAGAAGATCAAGAATGAAGAAAACATTAGCGGAACCATGTTTCTTGCAAAAGAGGAATGTTTTTATGCAACGCCGGTTCCACTTATGGATGGAGAAGTGACCTGGTATATGTTTACTGTGGTTCCGAAGGATTATTTTAATCAGCGTTTTGCTACAATCCGTAAGGAGCTTTACAGGATGGATTCTTTGGTAATTCTGTTTATTATGGTGGGAGTGCTGTTTGTTGTGCGGATATTCGGGAAACAGCACAAAGAAACAATGCGCCTTGCCTATACGGATCCGCTTACGGGAGGCGCAAATTATGCCCAGTTCTGTCTGGTTGTGGATGGTATGCGCAACAGACAGGGATACCTTATTTCCATGGATGTCCAGAATTTCAGCAATATCAATATTGCAGCCGGAAGAGCGGCCGGTGATTCCATGATTATGAGTATCTGGGAAGTGTTAAAAGATGCAATTGGGACAAATGAGATGGCTGCCAGAGTGAGGGAAGATCAATTTGCCTTGTTTATGGTAGAATCAGATGAACAGAAATTGCTGGAGCGGACAGAGGCAATTTCCGATAAAATACACGCGCTTGCGAAACAGATTCAGGTTCCGGGGGTATATCTGCATTATGGTATCTATGCACTCCGGGAAAATGAATCAGTTGAAGATGGATACGTTAAGGCCAAGACGGCGTGTGATTTTGTGAATGGAGATCGTGCGAAGCATTATGTATTCTTCAGAGAAATCAATCATGATGAATTGTTGGAAGAACAGAAATTAGAGGAAGGCTTTGACGAGGCACTGGCAGAAAGGGAGTTTGAAGTCTGGTATCAGCCGAAATACAGTGCAAACGGAGAACAGATCGTAGGAAGTGAGGCACTTGTACGATGGCGTGATAAGGATGGCAACTTAATTTCACCGGGACGCTTTATTCCGCTTTTTGAGAAAAATGGAATGATTGCAAGGCTGGACGAGTATATGTTCCGAAGTGTATGCCGTCAGCAGGTTGCGTGGTTGAGGCAGGGGTATCAGATCATGCCGGTTTCTGTAAATTTGAGCAGGGCATCTCTGTATTATTCGGATCTTGTGGAGAAATATGAGAATATTTTAAAAGAATATCAGTTGGATGCCAGATATATTCAGATCGAAGTGACGGAGAGTGCTATGGAGGGAAAGGCGGATATCTTAAAAGTACTTGGAAGGTTCCGGGAAATGGGCGTACATATTCTTATGGACGATTTTGGAACCGGATATTCATCTCTTGCTATTTTAAGTATGCGCTGCTTTGATACCCTGAAACTGGATAAAAGCCTGATTGACCATATCGGTGAGGAGAACGGGGAAACACTCCTGTACCATGTTATTTGTATGGGACAGCAGCTTGGACTTCACATTACAGCAGAGGGAGTAGAGAATACTATGCAGCTGAAATATCTGCAGAAATTAAACTGTGATGATATTCAGGGATTTTTGTTTGCACGCCCGATGCCGGCTTCACAATTTGAGACTTTGATGAGTACATAGAAAGCTATTGTCAGCGGAAGCTGTACAAAGGATAATAAAATATAGGGGTATTAGTATTTGAATTAGGAGAATCATGGAGGGAAAAGGAATGAAAAGTATTGGGAAAAAAGTTTTGCTGTTGCTTGGGGTATTGGGGATTTTTCTGGTGTTGATCTGTTTTCTGAATTTGGCAGCCTTGTCAAATATTGAAAAGTATAATACACAGCTGGGAGAATGTTTTGACAGTTATAATCAGGCAGTTCAGGCAGAGGATGAAGCTGCCATTGCGCAGGCTCAGGAGAATTATGCGTACATAGTGGAAAGAAGCAATATCCGTGTGTCGGGAACTGAAGTTTTTGACATTGTTTTAATTGTTGTTATTCTGATCCTGATGACCGTTGCAACGATTACGGTGAGAAAGAGTATTGCAAATCCGGCGAGAGACGCAAGCCGTCACCTGTCAGAGATTGTAGATAAAATTGAGCATAATCACGGAGATCTGACTGAACGTATTCAGACAAAATCCAAGGATGAGATTGGTCAGCTGGTAAATGGAATCAATGGATTTATGGATCAGCTTCAGGAGCTGATGAAGAAAATTCGTGATGCATCAGCAAAAATTTCACTTTCTTCCGGTGAGGTCAGTGGAAAGGTCGATGAATCCAATCAGAGTGCGATGCTTGTATCTTCCGCAATGGAGCAGTTAGCTTCCGGGATGGAGGAGATTGCTGCAACGATAGGCCAGATAGCCACAAGCAGCAATGATATCTATGTACAGGTTGAGCAGATGGATCAAAAGGCTCAAAATGGAAGCGAGACAGCTTCAGATATCAAAAAGCATGCAGTAAGCATGAAGGCAGAGACGGAGAAAAGTAAGAATGCAGCGACCGGAATGTTTACGAATGTTGGTGCTGCACTTGGGAAAGCTGTGGAGGAAAGCCGGAGCGTAGAGCAAATTAATTCTCTTACCGGAAATATTCTGGACATTGCCAGCCAGACAAACCTTTTGGCATTAAACGCATCCATTGAGGCAGCCAGAGCGGGTGAAGCTGGAAAGGGCTTTGCCGTGGTTGCAGATGAGATTCGTGTTCTTGCAGATAACAGCCGTGAGACAGCAAGTAACATTCAGGAAATCAGTGGTCAGGTAACTTCGGCGGTTAATAAGCTGGCAGATGCAGCGTCCCAGCTGCTGGCGTTTGTCAATTCCGATGTGGTGCGGGATTATGACCGCTTTGTAAAAATTGTTGATCAGTATGAGACGGATGCAAATGAAATGGATGTTATTTTCACGGAGTTTGGTGAAAAAGCATCTATGATGACAGAGACAATGCAAAGTATGAGTGCGGGAATTAACGACATTTCTGTAACTGTGGATAAGAGTGCAAAGGGCGTATTGGGAGTTGCTGAGAATGCGACACAGTTGGTAAATGCAATTTCCGGCATACAGGCGCAGACCGAGGAAAATCAGGCTATATCGCAGGAACTGGAAGGAGAAATCCAAAGATTCGAGCGCGTATAGTCGGAGTTTCTAGGCATCAAACTTTCTTCCGATCAATTCCATAAATACGGTTTCGAGAGCATCCGCAAAATCCTGATCACGATAGTCTGGCCGGTTTTTGGTCATCTGATTTCCTCGCTTTCTTTACATGTTTCGCAATTGTCTATTTACATGTTGTACCCCATTTTATATTAGAAGCCATTCCTCAAATGAAAATCTTAATCATAATTTTTCTTGATTAGTACAACAATTTGAGGATAGATAAATTGGAAAAACGGACAAAAACAAATGAATTAATGTTGGAAAAACGGACAAAAATTAATATATAAATGTTGGAAAAACGGACAAAATGTGGCATACTATATTATGAAAAGGAGACTGGAATGCTGTGTACAGAGAGATTGAAAAACAAATAAAGCAGTTTTTTGAGCAGAAATCAGGGCGGGCACTGATGATCACAGGGGCCAGACAGGTAGGGAAGACTTATATCATCCGTGAATTTGCCAAAAAAAATTTTGAATATGTGATTGAGTTTAACTTTCTGGAAAATATTGATGCACGTTCCATCCTGCAGCAGGCAAAATCCAGCGAAGATATATTGTTGCGGATTTCAGGCCTGACAGATGTTCCGATGGTGCCGGGAAAAACATTGATTTTCTTTGACGAGGTGCAGGAATGCAAGGAATTGGTTACCGCAATTAAGTTCCTGGTGGAAGAGAGCAGTTATCAGTATATTTTAAGTGGCTCTCTCCTTGGAGTTGAACTGAAAGATATCCGTTCAGTTCCGGTTGGCTATATGCAGATAATGGAGATGTACCCGCTGAATTTCTTTGAATTCTGCAAGGCAAACAAGGTCTCCGATCGTGTATTTAGCCATTTGACAAACTGCTTTGAGAGAAGAGAAGCGGTTGATCCAGTGATTCACGAGAAAATGCTGGATCTATTCCACCTGTATCTGATGGTGGGCGGAATGCCCGCGGCGGTTGCAACCTATCTGAAAACAAACAATCTTGGAGCTGTTGCTGAGATTCAGAGTGGAATTGTTAAACTCTATATTCAGGATATAGCAAAGTATGATCCGGAGGATAAACTGTATCTGAAAGATATTTTTGAATTGATTCCCAGCGAACTGAACAGCAAAAATAAACGGTTTATTCTGAAAAATCTCAATGAGAATTTTAAATTCTCCCGATATCAGAATAGTTTTATCTGGCTCAAGGAGGCTGGAGTGGCGCTTCCGGTGTTTTGCGTACAGGAACCGGTGATTCCCCTCTTATTGTCAAAGTCTACCAATCTATTTAAGCTTTTCGCGTCGGATGTTGGGCTTTTGGCATCCATGTACGCAGACGGGCTGCAATTAAAAATACTGAATAAAGAAAAAGATATCAACTTTGGTTCCGTATATGAAAATGCGATTGCGCAGGAGCTTAAAGCACAGGGATTCGATTTGTACTACTTTCAGAGCAAAAAGCAGGGGGAACTTGACTTTGTTATCGAATATCATGGAAAAGTGCTGCCAATTGAGGTGAAATCAGGAAAGGCATACACAAGGCATCAGGCTCTCGACCATGTGCTGACCAGTGACCAGTATGAAATTGATGAAGCTATTGTATTCTGCAACGAGAATATTCATATGGGGAAAGGTATTTTTTACTGTCCGGTATATTTGGCAGGATTGCTGAAGAAAGAGGAAGATCTGGCAGGTATGATTTACTCCCTTGATCTGAGTGTGCTGCAGTAACTTATTATTCGGTGAGCCAGTACACTAGGAAAGGGTTCATGTCAGGAAGGAAATTATGGAAGAACGAAGAGTAAGAATCAGTGACATCGCCGAGGAACTGGGCTTGAGTACGGCAACCGTATCAAATGTCCTGCACGGCAAGACAAAGAAAATATCGGATGAGACAGTGCGCCGCGTGCAGGCTCTTTTGGAGGAACGGCAGTATATTCCCAGCATGGCGGGAATCCTTCTGGCACAGAACTCCTCCCGCATTATCGGCGTTGTCATCAACGACCATGAAAAATATGAATCCCGCACGCTGGAGGACGTCTACATTGCCTCCTCTCTCAACGAGTTGTCCACAGAAATTGAGAAAAGCGGGCTTTTTATGATGGTCAAAAAAACTACCGATCCGGAGGACATTATCCGTTTTGCCTCCATGTGGAATCTGGACGGGATGGTTCTGATGGGATTCTGCGATCAGGATTATGAATATCTGAGGACGCATATGAGGATCCCTTTTGTGGTTTATGATGGTTACGATGTGGACGCAAAGCGAATCTATAACATCACAATCGACAATTACAACGGTGGTTTTCAGGTGGGGGAATATTTCCGGAAGGGCGGACATACACGCGGGCTTTGTATTTCCGATAACTGCATCTGTCTGGATAAAGACCGCTATGAGGGATTTGCGGAGGGAATCGGCAGGGAAAATGCGGATTTTCTGATGATTCCCATGCAGAAGGAGAAACGCCTTTCCTTTTATAAGGAAAAGCTGGATTTGTTAAAAAGCTATACGGCAGTCTTTGCCGTATCAGACTTCTATGCAATAGAACTCATTCAGTTCCTGCAGGCAAATGGAGTCCGGGTTCCGGAGGATATTTCGGTTGCAGGCTTTGATGATATTCCCATGTGCTGTTTGATCTCGCCGACGCTGACCTCCGTGCAGCAGGATGTATCGCTGCGGGCAAGGATTGCCATGGAAAAGCTTGCTGCGCTACGGGACAAGGAAGAGGTGGAACCGGGCATCATGCTTCCGGTAACGCTGGTGGTGCGGGAGAGTACGAGGGCACGGATATAGAGATAGACAGGCCTAAACATACGTACGAATAATTAAGACGCACGCATAGACAAGGGAATAGGTTTGGCATGGGCAGGCCCAATGGAAAACGCTTGTGTGCAGATGAAAAGAGGTAAGAATTGTGCAAATCACACAATTCTTACCTCTTTATTTTGTGACGGGTTATGCGTTTAACCTTTGAAGAATAGAGGATTTCACAGTATACTTTAATTAGTAAAGCGAAAGGAGTATTCTGATATGAAGCAAAATCATGCTTTTTTTAAAAATGTATGTAGTCTCGCGATACCCGTTGCGCTACAGTCCATGCTTCAGGCGTCCTTTGGGATGATCGATCAGATTATGATCGGTCAGCTTGGCAGTGTAAGTGTTGCTGGTGTTGGTCTTGCGGGGAAATTCTCTTCTATCTATACAGTGGTAGTTTCTGCAATAGGAGCGGTTGCGGGCATAATGATTTCCCAATATCTGGGACAAAAAAATCAGCCGGAAGTAAGACGAAGCTTTTGGGTTAACCTCATTCTTGGCTGTGCACTGGCAGGATTGTTTACTGTACTGTGTGTCTTTTTCCCGAAGCCAATCATGCATTTATATATGGAAGAAGGAACGACAGTGGAGGCCGCAGCTGGCTATCTGATGATTACAGCAGCAACCTTTTTTCCGATTGCAATTGCAACCCTGCTGTCCACCTTGTTGCGTTGTATGGAGAAGGCGGTTCTGCCGCTGATTGCAAGTGTTGCAGCTGCTTTGTGTAATACCGGATTAAACTATATTCTGATTTTTGGAAAATGTGGGCTGAAGCCGATGGGTGTGACCGGAGCGGCTCTCGCAACCGTGGCGTCGCAGATTGTCAATGTGCTGATTATGTTTGCATTTTTCTGGAAATTCCGTAACGCTGTTAGCTGCAAAATTACTAATGTCAGTGGTGCCGCCAACACACTTGCTGATACCACTGGTAGCAGGATTACCAGTCCCGAGTGTAGTTCAGAGGCAGAATCAATCTGGAACTTCGACTGGAGGCAGTATTTTTCCATGCTCCTTCCGCTTCTTGTCTGTGAATTTATGTGGAGTCTTGGTGAGAATGTGTATGCTGCAATTTACGGGCATCTCGGAACAGACTCCTGTGCAGCAATGACGTTGATCAATCCAATTCAGGGACTGATGATCGGAGCTTTGTGTGGTCTTTCTCAGGCAGCAGGAGTTATCATTGGTAAAATGCTGGGGAAGGAAGAGTATAAAGAGGCGTACCGCGCATCAAAAAAATTGATGCTATATGGTTTTGTCGGATCCATCTGTCTGTCCGTGCTGATTGTTATGACGGCGGGATTGTATGTACAGATTTATCAGGTGGAGGATGCCGTAAAGGCTTTAACAATACAGATACTAATTGCCTATGCGCTTGTTGCACCATTTAAAGTACAGAATATGATTGTCGGTGGAGGCATCCTCCGAAGTGGCGGGCAGACCCGGGCAGTCATGATGATTGATTTGATTGGGACATGGATCTTCGGCGTGCCAATCGGACTGATCACAGCCTTTGTGTTTGGGCTTTCCATTCCATATGTGT
This sequence comes from Agathobacter sp., assembly GCA_022775045.1. Classification (GTDB taxonomy): domain Bacteria; phylum Bacillota; class Clostridia; order Lachnospirales; family Lachnospiraceae; genus Roseburia. Next base: position 21,992 of record JALFLB010000042.1, read on the forward strand.
ATTTTTTGTTGTCTTTGGAGGAGTGTGTGCGATTTGCAATCTCACTGATTGTGTTCCACAGACGGAACTGGATGCGGAAGCTGTCCTAGACATTACATTACCCGAGTATCTCGCTTCGAATTCAAAGTAATGGACGTTACCTCTGCAGTTAACTCCCTCCAGGCGCCCTTACGACACATGAGAGCTTCTGCTTAGGGCTGCTGTATTCCTACCCTGACCCGGTTCGCAGATTCCCATTGCGTAAGACCCAGACGTCAACGCCACTTACAGAGGGCAGCTCCACCGCCAGAACCCTCTACGAGATATCACCCCAACTATAGCGGATTGTTGGTTCAAGGTACCGCTACCACCCCGGCTACTCGGAAATATAAGTATAATTCATCAGATACAGGATTGTCAAGGTTTCCAAGAAAATAAAAATTCATGCTAAAGTATCTGCCCAAACATCCGATAGATTATTTAGAAAGCTTATTTCAAGGAAGAAAGGAGATGCTGTTATGCGTATAGATGCATATAACCAGATCGCGCAGGTATATGGAGTGCAGAAGGTTTCTAAGACTCAGAAAGCACAGAGCACGAGCAGACTTAGAGATCAGGTTTCCATTTCCCAGGCCGGACGCGATTATCAGGTCGCAAAGAATGCAGTATCAGAAGCTTCAGACATCAGGGAAGATAAAGTTGCCCAGCTTAAGTCACAGATTGGCGCGGGAACCTATTCCGTTGAGGTGGGAAGCTTTGCCAGCAAATTATTGGAAAAATATCAGTAGTTAGTGAGGTTTTGGTGTGGCTAGTTTAGTAGAAGAGCTTGTATCAGTGCTCGAAAAAGAAAAAAAGATCTATGAGAACTTAATCGGGTACGCAGAACAGAAGACGGACATTCTGATTAACGGAGATGTACCGGGACTGGAAAAGCTTACAAGCTTGGAACAGTTGGCGAGCGATGAGCTGATTGTGCAGAGCAACCAGCAGATTCAGCTGCTGAAGGATATTGCAACGGTACTTGGCAAGACACAGGAGAAGATGACAGTTACACTGCTCATCGGTCTCCTTGATTCACAGCCGCAAGTGCAGACCCGCCTGACCACAGCCAGAGATAACCTGATTAATGCGGCAAATAAGCTGCAGAGTCTGAACGAACAGAATACTGTTTTGATTCAGCAGGCAATCGAATTAAATGAGTTCGATCTTACTTTGTTCAAGAGTTTGCGTCAGGCCCCTGAGACAGCCAATTACGACAAGAGTGCCTCCAATACAGGCTCTCTGTTGGGCAGTAGTGGTTTTGATGCGACCAGTTAAGGAGAGAGCGAAGGAGGAGCAAGCACATGGCAAACGGATTCGGAAGCCTGTATATCGGAGCGTCTGGAGTTCAGAACGCACAGAATGGACTAAATACAACTGCCAACAACCTGGCAAATGTGGAAACCAAGGGGTATGTCCGCCAACAGGTTCGTTACGCAGATAAAACATATAATCTTTTAAAACAGCCATCCTGCAATATCAATTTGCAGCAGTATGGACTGGGCGTGTCGATCGGAGATGTCGTTCACGCGAGAGACATATTCTTAGATAAGACTTACCGGCAGGAGGCTGGACGCAAGGAATTCTATGCAGCCCGCTATGAGGTCTCTACTTATGTGGAGGATCTGTTTCAGGAACTGAACGGAGAACAGTTTAAGCAGAGCGTCAGTGACTTGTGGCAGGCGGTTCAGGAGGTGTCCACCAAGACAGACATCTCCATTTACCAGAATCTGGTATTGGAGAAAGCGGACCTTCTGGTCAACCGGGCACAGGCTCTCTATTCGGATCTTCAGACTTATCAATCCAATATCAACGAACAAATTAAAGATGATGTAAACCGTGTCAACGAGATTGGGGAAAGAATTTACCAGTTGAATCTCGATATCCAGAAAATCGAGGCCGGCGGAATCGAGACCGCAATGACATTGCGTGATGAGAGGGACAATCTTCTCGATGAACTGGGTGGTTACGGAGAAGTGACGATTTCCGAGGATGCGACCGGATTTGTCTATGTGGATTTTGAGAGCACCCGTTTCATAGATGACCATCGCAGTTATCAGATTGGTTTAAAGACAGAGCGTGGAACCGGATTCTATACGCCGTACTGGACACATTTGTCGGATGAGACCAAGAATCAGTATACGAAGGTTTTTCGCACGGATGGCATCATTTCATCCGAGATGAATACTGATATTGGAAGTATTAAGTCAAAACTGATTTTGAGAGGAGACCGGTATGGAAGGTATGAAGACCTTGAGACAGAGGAATCCTATGATAAGATTGCAAACAGCACTATGATGCAGACGGAGGCACAGATTGATGAACTCTTCTCCCGAATAGTAACTGCAATGAACGATATTTACTGTCCGAATAAAGAGGCAGCAACTGAAATTACAGGAATAACGGCTGATGGAACCGCAGTAACCTATCCGGCAGGTACGAAGATTCTCGATGTGGAGAACTGTGCAAGAGGCGTGGATGGAGAACTGCCGCCACGTGAGCTTTTTACCAGAATCGGAATGGACCGATACACCACGGTGACCGGGGATGATGGAGCAGTGTATTATGTTTATAACGAGCCGGATCCGGATGTGAATGCCACTCGTTATGGCCTTGGAAATGTTTCGGTCAATCAGGAACTGAAAAAGCAGATTACGCTGATGCCGGCATACAAAGAAAATGGGGATGTGGACTATGATATGGGCGCAAAGCTTGCAGAGGCATGGGAAAACGCAGGCATGAAGATCAATCCGTATGATCAGAAACCTTGTACATTTGAAGAATATTATGACAAGATCATGGATTCACTTGGAGTAGAAGGCAACACATACAAATCCGCATCGGAGACACTCGAAGGAGCTGTTTCCTCTATCGATAATAAGCGGCAACAGGTGACAGGAGTTTCCTCCGATGAGGAACTGACCACCATGATTAAATTCCAGTCTGCGTTCAATGCGTCCAGTCGTTTTATGACAGTCATCAGCGAGATGACGGAATTGATCGTGACTGGTTTGATTTAGTAGGGAGGTGAGTGATATGCCATCACAATTTTTTGGACTGAATATTGGAGCGAGTGCCCTGGCAGCATATCAGGCCTCTCTTAATACTACGGCCAACAATATTGCGAATGTGAAGACAACCGGCTATACCAGACAGACAACAGTTCTGGAGGCTGGACATCCGCTTCGTGTGTATACTCGCTATGGTTGTGTGGGCACCGGTGTTGTTGCAACAGAGATCACCCAGGAGCGCAATCTTTACTATGATACCAAATATTGGGGCAATGCATCCAGCAAGGGATATTTCGAGCAGAAGCTCTACTATCTGGATCAGGTACAGACCATTCTGAAAGATGATGAGGATTCCCAGAAGGGATTTACGACCATTTTTACACAGATGTTTGACAACGGACTGGATACCTTAAAAACCAAGGGCGAGGATAAGTCTGTTCGTAACCAGTTTATACATGAGGCGCAGCAATTGTGCAGTTATTTTAATGACCTGTCCAACAATCTCAAAAAAATGCAGGCGGATTGTAACAATGAGATTAAGACCAGCGCCAACAAAATTAATTCTTATGCGCAGAAACTCGCAATCCTGAATAAACAGATTAATAATATTGAGGTTCGGGGTGGTCATGCCAATGAGCTTCGCGATCAGAGAGCCAATCTGATCGATGAATTGTCAGAGCTTGTGGATGTAGAGACAAAAGAATTTGAGGTGACCAATTCCAACGGCCAGGCGCTCGGAGGAACTAACTATCGTGTATATATTAACGGGCAGATTCTGGTAGATGGTAACGAATACCGCACGCTTGACTGCATTTCCACGGAGTACAAATACAGCCAGATGGATATAGAGGGAATGTATTCTCTGGTTTGGTCTGATACCGGAATGGATTTTGCAACCACAGGAGGAACAAAGCAGGGAAGCCTGGATGCACTCTTTTGCGTGAGAGATGGCAACAATAAAGAAAACATGCGCGGTGTAGTGGAAAGTGTGGGAAATGATCGGAAGACAATTACCATGAAGAATCCAACACAGACCAGTATGAATGAACTGAACCTCCCGGAAAGAGGTCAGATTACGGTCAATAACAAGCATTACACATACGAAGGATGGGAGGCAACCGTAGGTGAGGATGGAATCACCAGTATTACCTTTCAATTGACGACGGCGATGAGTGAGGATGAGGCAAACCGCCTGCCGGACAATCAGTTGATTTGCGGTGTATCGGTGGACGCTATGGGAATCCCGTATTATCAGTCCCAGATCAATGAGTTCCTGCGCAATTTTACACAGGCATTTAATGATATAGAGAAAAAGGGTGTTGATCTGGAAGGGAACCCGATGGGTTCGTTCTTTGTTGGGGAGAGCGCGACCGGCGTAATCTTTGATGTTGATGAGTGGGACAAAGAACTGGCGGATGCGGAAGAGAGAAAGCACAACGGTGGGGATTATTCATTTACGTTTAGTTCCCATGGGGATAGCTATTATAATATTACAGCAGAGACGGTATGCGTCAACGACAAATCCTTAAAGGATCCGAACTATTTCTCCACATCCAGTGAGATCATAAATGGTGAGGCAAAATACGATATTGCAGAGGAACTTTTGAAGCTTCAGAAGGACGTGAAAATGTTCCGCGGCGATTCGGCCGAGTCATTTCTGGAAACATTGCTGTCCGACATTACAGTCGATGTGAATAAAACAGAGATCAGTTCCAAAAATTATGCAAATCTGGCAACGATTATCGGGAATCAGAGAACATCCATTTCCGGTGTCGATGAGGATGAAGAGGGATTAAATCTGGTCAAGTTCCAGAATTGCTATAATCTGGCGGCAAAATTAATTACTGTAATGTCAGAAGTCTACAATAAACTGATTAATGAGATGGGAGTAACCTAAAACAGGACATAAGGCATAACTTAAGGGGGCAGACATATGCGAGTAACAAATAATATGATCACAAGTAATACCAAAGGGAATATTAATTCCAACAAGGTGCTTGTGGACAAATATAATACACAGATGACAACGCAGAAGAAAATTAACCGACCGTCCGATGATCCGGTAATCGCAATCCGTTCCCTGCGTATGCAGACGAATCTGAGCCATATTAATCAGTATCTGGACAATAATATCGCAGATGTGGAGTCATGGCTGGAGGTTACTAATACTGCATTGTATAATATGACCAAGATTCTTACGGATATCCGGACCCAGTGTGTGAATGGATCAACCGACACCCTCACACAGGATGACCGCCATACTATCTTGCAGCAGCTGACACAGATGGCGGATCAGGTATATAGTGAAGGAAATGCGGATTATGCGGGGCGTACCGTATTTACCGGATACCGGACTTCCTCCCAGCTGACATTCAAGACGGACGAGAAAGATACCGTTTATCAGATTGCCCAGAATTTTACCTATGAGGATTTGAAGGAAAAGCGTTACTATTATGGGGAGACCGAAGTGCCTGCAGATGCCGCTACAGCTTGCAATGCTGAAATCGGAACCAATACCTATAACCGGATTCGGCTGGCGTATAATGGGATTGATAAAATTGGTTATCAGCCGGCTGCAACGGATGCAGATCCCAATCCGTCATTCGTAGAGGATAAGATCTTTATCGATGGAACGGCGACAGCTGTTAAAACATATGAGAATGAGGATGCGTGGTATCAGGCGACTCAAAATGGCGCTGATGGTAAGACATTGGGTGAGGATGAAGTGATTTTTATCAAAGAAACCGGAGAGTTGATTTTCGGAGATAAAATTGCCCACACTTTAGCACAGAATAAGTCTGCAATCAACGTTTCTTATGTGAAGACAGGCTTTGACGCAGGGGAAGCCAGACCGGAATACTATTATAACTGTACCATGCAGACCCCGGATATGGCTGAACCGGTTACCTATACCAAAGAGAACCAGCAGATCAACTACACCATTTCCAACGGTATTACGATACCGGCCAACACACAGGCGAGTGAGGTGCTGGATACCAGTATCGGAAGAGATGTTGGAGAGATGATCGATATTGTTCAGACAGCGATTAATGCCCACGATAAAGTGGAAAAGCTGGAACAGATGATGGCAAGAGAGGAGTATGCGGATCCGGAGAGTCAGAAAGTATTGCAGGGATATCTGGATTCTGCGAAGAAGGAAGCTGATTATGCGGATGATAATCTGAAGAAAACCTATCAGCAGTACATCACAAACTTTGGTGGCTATCTGGAAAAAGTGAACGTTGCCACAACAAATGTCGGAAGCTTGCAGAAACGCCTTGCGCTGACCAAGAACCGGATGGAGAATCAGCAGTCCACTGTGGAAGAATTGAAATCCAACAACGATAACCGTGATATTTCGGATATCATCATTGATTATTATGCTGCGTACAATGCGTATACCGCAAGTCTTATGGCAGCATCCAAGGTTGGACAACAGACACTTTTGAATTACCTGTAAACAAGGAGCAAATACTATGAAGGCAAAGACGAGAATTTTTGGCGATGTTGAGATCGCAGATGATAAGATTATCACATTGGAGCAGGGAATGATTGGATTCCCGGATCTGAATCATTTTGCATTGATTTACGATGAGGAGAAGGGAAATGATACATCAACAATTATGTGGTTGCAATCCATGGACGAGCCGGATATTGCATTTCCGGTTATGATGCCTCATCTTGTGAAGGAAGATTACGACCCGAAGGTGAGCGAGGAGGTGATCGCTCCCCTTGGAGAACTGACACCTGACAATACTTATTTGCTGGTGACGGTAACGGTTCCGAAGAATATTGAGGATTTTTCGGTTAATCTGAAGGCGCCGATTGTGATCAACATGGATAACCGTAAGGGCGTGCAGCTGATAGTTGAGGATGATTACCCGGTGAAATACAAGGTATATGAGATCCTCAAAAATAAAAAGGAAAAGGCAGGTGAATAAGATATGTTGGCGTTGACCAGAAAGAAGGGCGAGGCGTTAGTCATAAACAACAATATCGAGATCACCGTACTTGAAATCCGCGGTGATCAGATTAAGATTGGCATTACAGCGCCGAAGGATGTTCCGGTATACCGTAAGGAAGTTTATCTCCAGATTCAGAAAGAGAATCAGGAGGCACTGAATGTAGATGGACTGGATGCGTTGAAGGGAATCATAGGATAAATTCATCGGAGGGTGTTAACTTTTGCAGGGCACCCTCCGATATTCTTATTAGAAAAGGATAACTAAACACATGGATGCAGGATGAAGACAAGGAGGGACTCATCATGGCGGTTGAAGCAGTAAAAGGTGCAGGAATGACGTATCAGGGAAGTGTGTCAACTGCAGAAGTCAAAGAGGAGAGTCGTGCAAAGGTAGAACAGGCAGAGAATGTGAATACCTCAGAGACGATTGCCGCAAAGACGACAGCACTTGATACCAAGCAGATGGATGGCGAGGAAGGAAGCACACAGAACGGTCAGACCCAGGAGCAGCGCAACGCGCAAATCCGCAAGGCAGTCGACGACATTAACAAGAAGATGAACAATTCAGAAGCGATTTTCGGTATTCATGAGGCGACAAATCGTGTGACGATTAAGATTGTAGATAAGGACACCAAGAAAGTAATCAAAGAGATGCCGCCGGAGAAGACTCTGGACATGATCGCCAAGGTCTGGGAATTGGCAGGACTCATGGTGGACGAGAAAAGATAAAGGAGGCAGGAAGTTATGGCAATCAGAATATCGGGATTGAATTCCGGTTTGGATACCGATTCCATTGTACAGGAACTGGTGTCTGCATATAGCAAGAAGACAGAAAAATATGAGAAGGCACAGACCAAGCTGGGCTGGAAGCAGGAAATCTGGAAGGATTTGAATAAAAAGGTAAACACTTTTTATAAGAGTCTGGATAGCGTGCGTTTTTCCGGTGGATATAACACAAAGAAGACGACATCTTCCGATACGGTAAAGGCAACCGTCAGCGCCAAGAGTGGTGCTGTCTCGGGAACGCAGAAACTCCATATTCTGTCTACGGCACAGGCAGGGTATCTGACGGGCGGAAAGATTTCTCTCAAAAAGGCCGTTACCAGAGATGATGGAACCATCGGTTATGAAACTGTAGATGGGAAAGTGACATCCGACACTAAACTGAGCGAGCTTGGTTTTGATGGGGACAGTGCCTCGATTCGTCTTTCCACCAAGGACAAGAATGGGCAGAATGTGGAAAAGGATATCAGCATTACCAAGGACAGTACCATCAACGATGTGGTTTCACAGTTGAAGGATGCGGGATTGAATGCGAGCTTTGATGCGGGTAATGGCAGAATCTTTTTAAGTGCCAAGGATACTGGAGCCAACTCGGATTTTACGCTGGCTCCGACCGGGGCATCTGATGAGAATGCAAAGAAGGTTCTTGGATTCCTGGGACTGGATACAAGTACTTCTGCATATGGAGATAAGGCAACAAAAATTGAGGGAAGCGATGCTTCCATTGTGCTCAATGGCGTTTTGTATACCAACTCCAGCAACAATTTCTCAATTAATGGCTTAAGTATTGCAGTTAACGGTGTGACGGACGATGCGAATGATTATATGACAGATGGCGTGCTGGATCAGTCTAAGATCGCTAATATGAGTGATGATACTGCAATTACCATTACGACATCAACTGATGTACAGGGAATCTATGACAAGATTAAGGATTTCCTGACCAACTATAACAATATCATCAATGAGATGACCAAACTGTACAATGCAAAATCTGCAGGCAGTTACGAACCACTGACCGATGAAGAAAAGGATGAGATGTCCGATACGGAGATTGAGAAGTGGGAGACTAAGATCAAGGATTCCCTGCTTCGAAGGGACAATTCGCTCAGTACGGTCATGAGTGCTATGACATCTGCGATGAGTCAAAGCATTACCATTGATGGCAAGAGTTATGCATTGTCAAGCTTTGGAATCAAAACATTGGGAACACTCAACGCTGCAGAGAATGAGCAGAATGCGTACCATATTGACGGCGATGAGGATGACGAGAACACGTCCGGGAACACTGACAAACTAATGGCAGCTATCACAGAGGATCCGGATACGGTTGTAAATTTTATGACACAGCTGACCAGTAATCTCTACAAGGCGATTGACGACCAGATGAAGAGTACATCGCTTCGCTCGAAGTATTGCATTTACAACGATAAGGAACTGGATACGCAGTATACCAATTATACTAAGACCATTAAGGAATGGGAACAGAAGGTATCGGATAAAGAGGATTACTATTATAAGAAGTTCTCTGCTATGGAAACTGCATTGGGAAATCTGCAGAGCCAGACAAGTTCTCTGACAGGACTATTCGGCAACTAATACGTTGTGTATAAATTGGGAGGAAACAGAATGATACAGAATCAGGGATATGCAGCATACGGCAACAGTAAGATACTGACAGCTTCACCGGCAGAACTTACGCTGATGCTTTATGATGGCGCAATCAAGTTCGTCAATATTGCGATTGCTGCGACTGAGAAAAAGGATGTTGAGAAAGCCCACAATAATATCATGAAAGCTGAAAATATTATTATCGAATTTCAGTCTACATTGGATCACAAGTATCCGGTGGCAAAGGATTTTGATACCGTGTATACATATCTGCTTCAGCGATTGCGCGATGCGAACTTGAAGAAGGATAAGGAGATTCTCGAAGAGGTTCTGGGACATCTTCGCACAATGCGGGATACCTGGAAGGAAGTTATGGTGAAGACAGCAAACGGGACTAAGATTGACACCGTGCAGGTGTCATAGAGACAGGGGTAGACGGTATGCCAGATACATACATAGCAATCATGCTGCAGAGCTTGAGGAAAAAGGAACAGATATTGAATGAAATCATTCGACTGGACGATCTGCAGAAAAATCAGTTGACCAATCCGGAGTGCCCGGTAGATGAATTCGATAAGACTGTGGAGGACAAAAGCGCCTGTATCGAGCAGTTGGAGCAGTTGGACAGCGGATTTGAAAAGTTGTACGCGGAGGTTGCCCGGGAATTGGAAGAGAACCGGGAGGTGTATGCAGACCAGATTCGCCAGATGCAGGAATATATCCGCAGTGTGACTGACAAGAGCGTGAAGATTCAGGCGCAGGAAGCTCGCAATAAGGATTTGATGATGCATAAGTTTTCCGGGGTTAAGAAACATGCCAAAGGTGTACGGGTCAACAGTAAAGCGATTGAGGGTTATAGCCGCACGATGCGGCCATCTGCCTACACGGATCCTTTATATATGGACAATAAGAAATAGCTTGGAAAAATTAAAAATTTTTCCAATTTGCTATAAAGTATCGGAGATTTTCTCCGATATATGTTACAAGTAAACAAGATAACAATTGTTACTTGAACCCGTGACAGTGATCTAAACGGAGCGTACGGCCGGGAAGAGAGAAGTCACACAATCAAATCAATTGCAGCATGGATGCTGCACTTAATTCAAGGAGGAAAATATTATGGCAATGGTAGTACAACACAATCTCACAGCGATGAACGCTAACCGTCAGTTAGGTATCACAACAAGCTCTCAGGCAAAGTCAG
>JALFLB010000053.1 GCA_022775045.1 Agathobacter sp.
CTGGAACGGAATTCCCGGATCCTCTGGGACCAGAGACTGGATTTTTCTTCTTTGCTCATAAAATACAGTACCTCCAATGTTTTGATGGTATTGTATCAGAATGATTTGGTGGGGAACAGATACGGGTGATTACCTACTTACCTCATTGCCGATAATCCGGACGCTACTTTTCTCGTATTATTGGTTTGATACTTGCCGTAGTTATGTGTGTGATATGACAATAAGCGGGAAAAAGGCTTACTAAATTTTTGTATAATTTTTTGAAAAATAAGTGTTGAGTGTGACCTTGGGGCATAGTGTATGATGTATATGTGATAAGTGTAACGAATGAGTACATTAGAAATCAACATATATAAAGGAGCATCAACACTATGAAAGGTATCATTCTTGCCGGAGGCTCCGGCACCAGACTTTATCCTCTCACCATGGTTACCAGTAAACAGCTGCTGCCTGTTTACGATAAGCCGATGATCTATTATCCACTGTCCACATTGATGCTTGCGGGTATCAAGGATATTCTTATTATTTCTACGCCTACCGACACACCTCGTTTTGAGGCTCTGCTTGGAGACGGATCTCAGTATGGCATCAAACTTTCGTACAAGGTTCAGCCAAGTCCTGATGGACTGGCACAGGCATTTATCCTTGGCGAGGAGTTCCTTAATGGAGAAGCCGGAGCAATGGTTCTTGGTGACAACATTTTCTATGGTAATGGCTTCAGTAAGATTTTGAAAGAAGCTGTAGTTGATGCTGAGGAAAACAACCGTGCTACCGTGTTTGGCTATTACGTTCCAGACCCGGAGAGATTCGGTGTTGTTGCCTTTGATGAGAATGGACAGGCTACCAGTATTGAAGAAAAGCCGCTCAATCCGAAATCTAACTATGCTGTAACAGGTCTGTATTTCTATCCTGCAGGTGTAAGTGCTAAGGCGAATGAAGTGAAGCCTAGCGCAAGAGGAGAATTGGAAATCACAACGCTGAATGAGATGTATCTGAACGAAGGTCGTCTTGATGTTCAGATTCTTGGTCGTGGCTTTGCATGGCTCGATACCGGTACAATGGATAGCCTTGTGGAAGCAGCTGATTTTGTCCAGATGGTAGAAAAGAGACAGGGTATCAAGATTTCCGCGCCGGAGGAAATCGCATTCCGTTATGAGTGGATTGATAAAGAAAAACTGCTGGAGTCCGCTGCACGTTATGGGAAGAGTCCATATGGAAAGCATCTGCAGGCTGTAGCAGAAGGAAAGGTAAGAGGGTAATGAAAGCAATCGAGACAAAAATTCCAGGTGTTCTCATCATCGAAACAGATGTGTTTGGTGACCACCGTGGATATTTTACTGAAACATACAATAAACCGAAGTATGAGGCACTCGGTATCACCACAGAATTTGTCCAGGACAATATGAGCTTCTCGGCGCAAAAAGGAACCCTTCGTGGTCTTCACTGGCAGAATCCTCCTTACGCTCAGGCGAAATTAGTGTCTTGCACGAAAGGTACTGTCATCGATGTTGCTGTAGATATTCGTAAAGGCAGTCCGACCTTTGGACAGTGGGTATCTGTTGAATTATCAGCGGAGAACCACAGACAGTTCTTTATTCCTCGTGGATTTGCCCACGGATTTCTGACACTCACAGATGACGTTGAGTTCCGCTACAAATGTGACAATGTCTATAACAAACCAGCAGAGGGCGGCATGAGATACGATGCACCTGAGGTCAATGTGGACTGGGGCAGTTTACTGAACGGCATTGAGCCGATATTAAGCGAAAAGGACATGATTGGCCCAACACTTGATACTTCTGATAATCAGTTTATTTACAACGAGAATTGTTAATGGGAGATAGAGATATGAGTAAGACTATTTTAGTAACCGGTGGTACTGGTTTTATTGGAAACTGCTTCTGCAAACTTCTGCTGGCAGAAAGACCTGAATATAGAGTCCTGAATGTGGATGTCTGCACTTATGCTGCAAACCCTTCCACCATTGAAGAAGAGCTGAAAAACCCTAACTACAAGTTTTTTAAGACAGATATTAGAGACAGAGAAGCAATCGAGAAGATTTTTGAAGAGGAAAAGCCAGATATCGTTGTGAACTTCGCAGCAGAATCTCATGTTGACCGTTCCATCACAAATCCTCAGATTTTCCTGGAGACCAATATCCTTGGTACTGCTGTATTGATGGATGCTTGCCGTAAGTATGGAATTGAGAGATACCATCAGGTTTCCACAGATGAGGTTTATGGTGATCTTCCATTAGATCGTCCTGACCTGTTCTTCCATGAAGATACTCCTCTGCATACAAGTTCTCCTTATTCCACCAGTAAGGCATCTGCAGACCTGTTGGTACTTGCATATCACCGTACCTACGGTCTCCCTGTGACGATCAGCCGCTGTTCCAATAACTATGGACCATATCAGTTCCCGGAGAAGCTGATTCCGCTGATGATTCACAATGCCACTCATGACAAGCCGCTCCCGGTTTACGGCGAAGGTCTGAATGTCCGTGACTGGCTGTATGTAAAGGATCACTGCTACGGAATTCTCGCTGTCATTGAAAAGGGCCGTGTTGGCGAGGTTTATAACCTCGGTGGCCACAATGAGAAAGCAAATATCGAAATCGTAAAGATTATCTTGGACAAGCTGGGTAAACCTGAAAGTCTGATTACACATGTTGGTGACCGTCATGGACATGATCAGAGATATGCAATTGATCCTGCAAAGGCAAATAAGGAGCTTGGTTGGGGACCGACCACCATGTTCAAGGATGGTATTGTGCTGACCATCGATTGGTATCTGTCTGAAGAAGGTAGAAAGTGGACTGAAGAATGCACGAGTGGAGAATACCTCAACTGGATTGAGAAGAACTACAAGGAGAGAAATTGATATGAAGTTCTTCGTAACAGGCGTTAATGGTCAGCTGGGCCATGATGTCATGAATGAATTGAATAAAAGAGGTCATCAGGGCATCGGTTCTGATATGGCAGATACCTATGCAGGTGTCGCAGATGGTAGCGCGGTTACCAGAATGGACTACGTAAAGCTGGACATCACAGATAAAGATGCGGTTTCCAAGGTGATTGAAGCTGTCAAACCGGATGCTGTGATCCACTGTGCTGCATGGACTGCTGTGGATATGGCAGAAGATGACGATAAGGTAGAAGCTGTTAGAAAAGTTAATGCAGGCGGTACCCAGAACATTGCTGATACCTGCAAGAAACTGAATTGCAAGATGCTTTATCTGTCCACCGACTATGTGTTCGATGGTCAGGGAACGGAGCCGTGGCAGCCGGATTGCAAGGACTATAAGCCGCTGAACGTCTATGGCCAGACCAAATTAGAAGGCGAGCTTGCGGTTGCGAACACGCTGGAGAAGTACTTCATCGTTCGTATTGCGTGGGTATTCGGTCTGAACGGCAAGAACTTCATCAAGACAATGATCAATGTGGGCAAGACCCATGAGGAAGTTCGAGTGGTCAATGACCAGATCGGTACACCCACCTATTGCTATGACCTAGCTCGTCTGCTGGTAGATATGTGCGAGACAGAGAAGTACGGATACTACCACGCCACGAATGAGGGCGGGTATATTTCCTGGTATGACTTCTGCTGTGAGTTCTACCGGCAGTATGGATTAAAAACGAAGGTTATCCCGGTGACCACGGAGGAATACGGCTTGAGTAAGGCCGCGCGCCCATTCAACAGTAGACTTGACAAGAGCAAGCTGGTAGAGAAAGGCTTCCAGCCGCTGCCCACCTGGCAGGATGCAGTGAGAAGATACCTAGAGGAGGCAAAACTGTAAAAAACTGACGGAATGAAAGGAGGGTACAGATGAAAAAAGATGGTTATTATGCCAGCGGTAAGTTTGCTGAAATGGCTCATGTGACGAAGAAAACATTGCGCTATTATGATGATCAGAATATCCTGAAGCCCTCCTATGTGGCAGAGAATGGAACGAGATATTATACGGATAATGATTTTGCAAAATTGCAGCAGATATTGTTCTTGAAATATCTTTCCTTCCCTCTCTCTGATATTAAGGAGCTGACAGTCAGAGGAACAGACCAGGGTTTTTGGCTGGAATCTTTACAGATGCAGACGAGTTTGCTGGATGAGCACATTGAACAGATGATTCTGATGAAAAAATCAATTCAGGAAGCAAGAGAAGCGATTCTGGAAAGCAGGGAAGTAAACTGGAGTGAAATGCTGAGACTTTCCAATGCGAATGAATTAGAGCAGAAGCTAAAAACACAATATGTTAATTCTTCCAATATTTCCGCACGCATCCATCTGCATAGTGCATACTCTGAAAACAAAGAGGGATGGTTTCCCTGGCTTTACCGGATGGCGGGTATTAAGCCCGGCGAGAGGGTACTGGAACTGGGGTGCGGTGACGGATCGCTCTGGACCCAGAATGTGAATCTGATTCCAGATAATGCTTCTATAATATTAACAGATATCTCCGATGGTATCGTCAGAGAAACCGGTAAAAAGCTGGCGGAGCTGAATCATGACATTCAGTGCCAGGTGATGGATGCCCATCATATATATGCGGAAGACGGAAGCTTTGATGTTGTGATCGCCAATCATATGCTGTTCTATTGCGAGAATTTAGAGAAGGTTTTTTCTGAAATTCGACGTGTATTGAAGCCTGGTGGAAGAATGATTTGCAGTACCTACAGTAGCAGGCACATGCAGGAGGTCAGCAAATTGGTGCGGGAGTTCGATGACAGGATTATTTTATCTGCCGATGTACTCTTTGATAAATTTGGAAAAGAGAATGGCGGGGCGCAGTTATCACAGTATTTCTCAGAGGTGAGCTGGCAGCAATTTGAAGACAGTCTGACGGTAACAAAGCCAGAGCCTTTAATTGCATACATTCTGTCATGCCATGGAAATCAGAATCGATACATTGTTGATAAGTATCATGATTTTTATAATTTCGTGAAGAAAAAAACAGATCGTGGTTTTGCAATCACAAAGGATGCCGGAGCATTTATTGCTACGGTGAAGTAAATTTAACACAGGCCGTCACCAACCTCCCAATTATCGCCTTATTTTGCCTCCCAATTTTCGCCCTCTCAAAGAATTGCAGCCGAAGCTGCGGGTGGAGTAGTGTAGGGGTGTAAGCGGGATTGGAGGATATGAAGGATATGTAGAAAGCAGTAGCGTTATGTAGTTAATGCTCAGTCGGACTTCGATCGATTCTAAAGGTTCGGCTTATTTTACTTGACTTTGCAGACTATCTGATTTATTATACTCGTAAAGAAGTAACTTACGAGTTACTAACTCACGAGTATAATTATTGGAGGCGAGCAGATGAGTCAATTCTATTGCCGTGAGGATGAGCTGCGGAAACTGAATAAACGGTATGCAGGTGATAAGTTTGAGTGCATTGTCATCTACGGCAGACGGCGTGTAGGTAAAACGGCACTGATCAACGAGTTCTGCAAAGATAAGCCTACCATTTTCTTTTCTGCATTGAACACGACAGGAAAGGAAAATCTGGAAGCTCTCTCAAAGTCGATTATGAGTTTTGAGCGGCCGGATATGGAGTCTGCACCGGAGTTCAGGTCCTATGATGCAGCTTTGGATGAGCTGACAGCACTTTCAAAGGAAAAGAGGATTGTCTTTGTCATTGATGAGTATCCTTATCTTGCAAAAGCAAAACCAGCTATTTCAGCGATGCTGCAGCACATCATCGACCACAAATGGACAGAGTCCAAGATGTACCTGATTCTTTGCGGCTCCTCTATGAGCTTCATGGAGAGTCAGGTGCTTGGAAAGGAAAGTCCGCTGTATGGCAGACGTACTGGCCAGTTTAAGATTGAGCCGCTAGACTATAAAGAAACCGCTGTGTTCCACCCAAATCTGTCTGCAGAAGACAATTCCCTGATTTATGGAATCACGGGAGGAGTTCCCCACTATATCAATAAGTTGGATGTGCGAGATAGTGTGGATGAAGCTCTGTTGGATAATTTCTTTGACCGCTCCAGCTATCTGTATGAGGAACCGGGGAACTTACTGAAGCAGGAACTCCGGGAGCCAGCCATTTATAATGCAATCATTAAAGCGATTGCAGAAGGTGCTTCCCGAATGAACGATATCAAGATGAAGGTCGGCGAGGAAAACTCGGTCGTATCGAAGTACCTGAAAACGCTGATCGACCTTGGCATTGCGAAGAAAGAAACACCGATTACAGAAAAACCGGGTAAGAAAACCATCTATCTGCTGGCTGATAACTTCTTCCGTTTCTGGTATCGGTTTGTGCCAATCAATATGAGTGCCATTGACTCTGGCAGAATTGCAAAGACCTATCCACACGCTGTAAAGCAGTATCTTCCTGATTACATGGGTCTAATTTATGAGAAGATGTGTCAGGATTACCTGCTCTATTATTCGGATAGCCTTCCTATTGAGCTGAGTGAAATCGGCCAGTGGTGGGGGACAGACCCGAAGAAGAAAAAGCAGATACAGATTGATATCGTCGGAACTCCTGTTGAGGGCAAAGACTATATCATCGGTTCATGCAAATACCGGAATGAGAAAATCGGTGTGGATGAACTCGATTTGATTCGGGATTATGCCTCAGTTTTTGGAAAGGGCAACAACTATCACTACTATATCTTCTCGAAAGGCGGATTCACAGATGGACTTCTTCAGGCACAAGAGCGAGGTGAAGTTCGGCTGATAACGCTGGAAGACCTTTACAAGTAAAAATTCTAATCGTAAGTAGGTAATCATCTGTACCTTGTTTTTTCAAAAAGAGCCACCTGTTGATCAGGTGGCTTAATTTATCCTTGATTTTTCGTCCTGAATTCATCCGGCAGATCATCTGACCATGGGAGCAGCCGGTCCAGTTCTTCCG
>JALFLB010000054.1 GCA_022775045.1 Agathobacter sp.
TTACAAGTACAAGAGAAAAACCGGTTATCACAAGAAGAACGGACACAGACAGTCGTTCACCCAGGTTAAGATTGTAAAGATTAATGGATAATCGATAGGAATTGTTATATGATTACTATAACGATTTTACAGGATCATGAAGATGCAGTGGGATTTCACTGCATCGGTCATTCCGGATATGCGGAAGCAGGAAGTGATATTATCTGCGCAGGTGTTTCGGCACTTGTGATAAATACGATCAATTCCATAGAGACTTTCACAGAGGATTCTTATCATATTGATACAGAAGAGACATCCGGGCTGATTGATTTCAGACTTGATCAGAAAGCCGGTCATGATACACAGCTTCTGATGAAGTCCATGGTTCTGGGCTTACAAGGAATACAAAATGATTATGGGAATGAGTATATCATTCTTGATTTCAAGGAGGTGTAGGACATGTTGAATATGAACCTTCAGTTTTTTGCTCATAAAAAGGGAGTTGGTTCTACAAAGAACGGCCGTGATTCCGAGTCCAAGAGATTAGGAGCAAAGAGAGCAGACGGACAGTTCGTAAAGGCTGGCAATATTCTCTACAGACAGCGTGGTACAAGAATTCACCCGGGTGTGAATGTTGGTATCGGTGGAGACGACACATTATTTGCTAAGGTAGATGGTGTTCTTCGTTTCGAGAGAGTTGGAAGAGATAAGAAGCAGGCTTCTGTATATCCAGTAGATAACGAGTAGTAAGAAAACCCCGACTTTTTAGCCGGGGTTTTTTCAAATCATTTAGTATTGCAGGAGAAGTATTATGTTCGCAGACCGTGCAAAAATTATCATCAAATCAGGAAGAGGCGGAGATGGTCATGTATCCTTCCGCCGCGAAAAATATGTTCCGGATGGCGGTCCGGATGGTGGAGACGGTGGAAAGGGCGGAGACGTTATTTTTGTTGTCGATGAAGGATTAAATACTCTTACTGATTATCGACATCGCCGCAAATTTGCTGCCGAACCAGGACAGGAAGGCGGAAAAAAGAATTGTCACGGCAAAAACGGAGAAGATCTAATCCTAAAGGTACCGGAAGGAACGGTGATCAAGGACGCAGATTCCGGTAAAATTATCGCAGACATGTCCGGTGAGAACCGCCGTATGGTGGTTCTTCGCGGTGGAAGAGGAGGACTTGGCAATCAACATTTTGCAACATCCACCATGCAGGCACCTAAGTATGCACAACCCGGGCAGGAAGCAATCGAGATAGAAGTTCTGTTGGAATTAAAAGTGATTGCGGATGTCGGACTTGTTGGTTTTCCAAATGTTGGAAAGTCCACCTTTTTATCTCGTGTCACCAATGCGCAGCCGAAGATTGCCAACTATCACTTTACCACATTGCAGCCGAATCTCGGAGTGGTAGATATGGAAGATGGAAATGGCTTTGTCATTGCAGATATTCCGGGATTGATTGAGGGTGCCTCGGACGGAATCGGGCTTGGACATGAGTTTTTGCGTCACATTGAACGAACCAAAGTGATTGTCCATATTGTGGATGCTGCCGGAACGGAAGGAAGGGATCCGATTGCGGATATTCACGCCATCAACAAGGAGCTAAGTGCCTATAATCCGGAACTTTTGAAGAAGCCGCAGGTAATTGCTGCAAACAAGATCGATGCCATTTATGGGGATGAAAACGAAATCATTGATTCCCTCCGGAATGAGTTTGAGAGGGATGGAATCCGTGTTTACCCGATTTCGGCTGTCAGTGGTAAAGGCGTACGGGAATTATTATTCCATGTGCGGGAACTTCTGTCCAAATGTCCGAAGGAGGCTATCGTCTATGAACCGGAATTTGATCCGGCACTTGGCTTTTTCAAGGATGAGCCATATACTATCACAAGGGCGGAGGATGGTGCCTTTGTTGTTGAGGGACCAAAGATTGAGAAAATGCTCGGTTATACCAATATGGATTCGGAAAAAGGATTCCTTTTCTTCCAGAAATTCATGCGAGAGCAGGGAATCCTTAAAGAGCTCGAAGAGATGGGAATTGAAGACGGCGACACCGTTAGAATGTATTATAATGAATTTGATTACTATAAATAATATTCTCAAATGAAAATATCACAGTAAAGGAGCAGATTATGAACAGTAGACAAAGAGCATATCTTGGCAGTCTTGCAAGTTCGATTGATCCGATTTTTCAGATCGGTAAAGCATCTCTGACACCGGAAATTATTGAGGCATTAGATGCCGCACTTGAAAAACGTGAGCTGATTAAGGTATCTGTTCTCAAAAATTGCATTGATAACCCGAAAGAAATTGCTGCTGTTATCGGAGAACGCACACACTCTACCGTAGTTAAGGTTATTGGCAAAAAAATGATCTTTTACCGTAAAGCAAAAAAAAATCCGAAGATTAAGCTGCCGGAATAAACCATATGAATATTGGTATTTTAGGAGGATCCTTTGATCCCATCCACAATGGTCATCTTCATATGGCAGTCTGTGCACATCAGGCGTTTCCTCTGGACCAGGTCTGGCTGATGCCTGCCGGACATTCTCCCAATAAGGATGAAACGGTAATGACACCTGCTGCGGAACGTTTTCGTATGTGTGAGATTGCGGCCCAATCTTATGACTGGCTTTATGTTAGTTCTTTAGAAATAAATTCAAAAGAACGCAGCTATACATTTCGTACTATGCAAAAGCTTACAGCGGATTACCCCATGCATCGTTTTTTCTTCCTTATGGGAGGAGATTCCCTTGATTATTTTGAAAAATGGAGTCATCCGGACATCATTGCCAGACTGAGTACCATTCTGGTCATTCCGAGAGATCAGTTTGATACCTCACAACTTAAAGAAAAAATTCAGGTGTTACAAAGACATTTTGACTGCGATATTCGTATTGTACCATGCGCAGAGTATCCGATTTCTTCTACAGAAATTCGCAAAAGACTTTATGAAGGACAATCTCATGAAGAAGATTTTCCTCCTGGTGTTTTGGCATATATAAGGAAAAATCAAATGTATTGCAGATAATGAGGTATAATAATCATGGAATTTCAAGAAATACGCAAGAAACTCAAAAAAGATTTGGATAAGGACCGATATGAACATACGATGGGAGTCATGTACACTGCCGGTTGTCTTGCCATGTCTTATGGATGTGATTACAAAAAAGCAATGCTTGCCGGATTACTGCATGATTGTGCAAAATGTCTGCCAACTTCAGAGAAGCTGGAGCTATGCCAAAAACATGATATCCTGATTTCCAATATAGAAAAGGAAAACCCCGGACTTCTCCATGCGAAAGCCGGAATGGTTCTGGCAGAAGAAAAATACAAAATCAAAGATCCGGAAGTTCTTCATGCAATTAAAGTGCATACAACAGGAGAACCTGATATGAATGTTCTGGATAAAATTATTTATATTGCTGATTACATGGAACCGAATCGTTGTGAAGCCCCTCATTTGGATACTATTCGCCAGATTGCTTTTCAAGATCTGAATCAGTGTATGGCAGAAATTCTTTATGACACTCTGCATTACTTGAATGGACGAAAGGGCAGTATTGATCCAGCTACACAGCTGACTTATGAATTTTATGAACATTATGGAAAGGAGCAGCCATGGAAACATTAGATATTGTTAAAACCGCCGTCGAGGCACTGAGAGATAAAAAAGCAGAGGATGTTACTGTAATTGATATTACCGAAATTTCCTCCATTGCAGATTATTTTATTATTGCCAATGGCAGCAATCAAAATCAATTGACAGCCATGCAGGATGCTGTTGATGAAGCATTATACAAGGCAGGGCTGCATGCAAAACAAGTGGAAGGAAACAATCAATCAACCTGGATTTTGATGGATTATCAGGATATTATTGTTCATCTCTTTTCAAAAGAAGATCGCCTGTTCTATGATTTGGAACGGATTTGGAGAGATGGGAAAATTATTGAAGTATAAACATAAAAGACTCCATGAAAGTAATTACAAAAATTACTCTCATGGAGTTTTTATTGATCAGTTTCTTAGCGGAAGAATCGAAACACACCAAACACCTTACCGAGAATTTGACAATCGGGAACAATAATTGGATCCATTGTATCATTTTCCG